>NZ_JBGMNJ010000002.1:0-553737 GCF_051336815.1 Pantoea sp. C2G6 | reverse complement strand
CGCGGGGTGGAGCAGCCTGGTAGCTCGTCGGGCTCATAACCCGAAGGTCGTCGGTTCAAATCCGGCCCCCGCAACCAATCATTTAAACACCTGAAAGGGTGTTTTTTTGTTTCTGTCGTTGCCAGACCTCTCTTCAGCTTCTCTCCGCCCTGAAAAGCGCGCGGATAGCCCGGCTACCCGCACACCTCTAGCGATGGGCCAGCGCCGCCCCACTCTTCACATAGGCCCGGATACCGTCCAGAATCGCCTCGGCCACCTGATGCTGGTAGCGCGTGGTTCGCAGCTTACGCTCCTCTTCCACATTACTGATAAAGGCGGTCTCTACCAGAATCGAGGGAATATCGGGCGCTTTCAGCACGGCAAAACCGGCCTGATCCACGGTGCGCTTGTGCAGATGGTTAATCCGTCCCATGCGATGCAGCACCTCCTTGCCGAACTTCAGGCTGTCGTGAATCGTCTGGCGCTGCACCATATCGAACATGGTGTGATCAAGGTAACGGTCGCCGCTTTTGCTGACGCCACCAATCAGATCGGACTCATTCTGGGTCTGGGCCAGGAAACGGGCCGCCGCTGAGGTTGCCCCGCTGGTTGATAAAGCAAAGACCGAGGAGCCGCGCGCCGCACGGCTGGTAAAGGCATCCGCATGGATCGAAACAAAGAGATCGGCGCGCTGTTTCCGGGCTTTGGCGACCCGGACGCGCAGCGGGATAAAGACATCTTCATTGCGCGTCATATAGGCTTTCATGTTGGGCTCTTTGTCGATCAACGCTTTCAGCCGCCGCCCGATCTTCAGCACAATATCTTTCTCGCGGGTCTTATGTTTACCATGCGCCCCCGGATCTTCCCCGCCGTGACCGGGATCGATCATGATGATGATCGGACGATCGCGCCCGGCTTTACCCGGCAGCGGCGCCTGCACCCCCTCATCTTTCTCCAGATCGCCCTGGTTATAATCTTTCAGCAGCGCCAGCAGCGGATCGTCTTCCACCTGGTTCTGACTCGGATAGAGATCCACCACCAGACGATGGTTGATCCCGGCGACCGGGGAGAGATTGAAGATCTTCGGTGCGACGTTGCGCTTTAACTCCAGCACCACCCGCACCGTGTTGCTGTCGAACTGGCCGACACGCGCGTTTTTGATAAAGGGATCGTCGACACGGACCTGCTTATTCACCCCTTTCAGTACCGGATTAAGGTGCAGGCCCTCAATATCGATCACCAGTCGTTCGGGATTGCTCAGGGCAAACTGCTTGTACTTCAGCGCGACATTGGATTCCAGCGTCATACGCGAGTAGGTGGAGGAGGGCCAGATACGCACCGCCACAATGTGGCTGTTAGCCGCCATACCGACCCGGCTGACGCTTAACAGCAGTAAGGCGCCCGTCCCCAGTAAAAATCGTCTGCGTGAAAATTGGGAATTAACGTCCGACATGCCGCTCCAGCTGCTGTGTAATGTCTAAAAAAGCGCCAGTTAATAAAATGGCGGCGAAAACTTTATCCAATCCGCAGCATGATGTCACCCCGGAAACCCTAAATAATGCAGGCTGTTAGCGGCGCTGGCACCCGAAAAAACGTAAATTTTCGTCAGGATTAAGGCTTGCAAAAAGGCCGGTAAAAGCATAAAAATACAAAAAATACGAATAAACATTCACTGAGGGTTGGCCGTGAAGGAACGTAGTACTGAACTGGTTCAGGGTTTTCGCCATACCGTTCCCTATATCAATGCCCACCGGGGTAAAACCTTTGTCATCATGCTGGGTGGCGAAGCGATTGAGCATGAGAACTTCTCTGGCATCGTTAATGATATTGGCCTGCTGCACAGCCTCGGGATTCGCCTGGTGGTGGTGTATGGGGCGCGTCCGCAGATTGATGCCAGCCTGGCTCAGCACCAGCTGGAGCCGGTTTATCATAAATTTACCCGCGTCACCGATGCCCAGTCGCTGGAGTTAGTGAAGCAGGCCGCCGGCCGGTTGCAGCTTGATATTACCGCCCGCCTCTCAATGAGTCTTAACAACACGCCGCTTCAGGGCGCGCATATCAATGTCGTCAGCGGCAACTTCATTATTGCCCAGCCGCTGGGGGTGGATGATGGCGTGGATTACTGTCACAGCGGCCGGATCCGGCGTATCGATGAAGAGGCGATTCATCGCCAGCTGGATAATGACGCCATTGTGCTGCTGGGGCCGGTGGCGGTTTCGGTGACCGGCGAGAGCTTTAACCTCACCTCGGAAGAGGTGGCGACCCAGCTGGCAATCAAACTCAAAGCGGAAAAAATGATCGGTTTCTGCTCCGAGCAGGGCGTGCTGAACAGCGAGGGGGAGATCATCTCCGAACTGTTCCCGAACGATGCGCAGGCGCGCATCGACGAGATTGAAAGCGAAGGCGACTACCTTTCGGGTACGGTGCGCTTTCTGCGGGGAGCCGTTAAAGCCTGCCGCAGCGGCGTCCGTCGCAGCCACTTAATCAGCTATCAGGAGGATGGCGCACTGTTGCAGGAGCTCTTCTCCCGCGACGGTATCGGTACCCAAATTGTGATGGAGTCCGCCGAGCAGATCCGCCGCGCCAATATCAACGATATTGGTGGCATCCTCGAACTGATCCGCCCGCTGGAGCAGCAGGGAATTCTGGTGCGTCGCTCCCGCGAGCAGCTGGAGATGGAGATTGATAAGTTCACTATTATTCAGCGCGACAACCTGACTATCGCCTGTGCGGCGCTCTATCCGTTTATGGATGAGAAGATTGGCGAAATGGCCTGCGTGGCGGTGCATCCTGACTACCGCAGCTCCTCGCGCGGTGAGATGTTACTCCAGCGCGTGGCGCTTCAGGCGCGGCAGATGGGGCTGAAAAAGCTGTTTGTGCTCACCACCCGCAGCATCCACTGGTTCCAGGAGCGTGGCTTTACCCCGGTCGATATTGAGTCGCTGCCGGAGAGTAAAAAAGAGATGTATAACTATCAGCGCCGCTCAAAAGTGCTGATGGCCGACCTTACCTGACCCACCCGTTTTGCCCGCAGGGAGACGCCGCATCACCATCGGCGCTCCCTGCCCGCTTCTCAGCCTGCCTGACTCAATCGCTCAACCAGACCGCTGCGTCGCTGGGTTTGCAGCTGCACCGCGCGCTGAAACACGCCCGGCTCACTGTAGATGGTCAGCTGGCTGCGCGCCCGCGTAATCGCGGTGTAGACCAGCTCCCGGGTCAGGACCGGCAGGAACTGGGTCGGCAGCACCAGCGCGGTGTGGTCAAACTCCGATCCCTGAGACTTATGCACCGTCATCACCCAGGCGGTCTCATGGGAAGGCAACCGGCTCGGCTGGATCGCCTTGATCGACCCATCCGGCAGCGGGAAAAAGACCTTCAGATTCCCCTCTTCGTCGCGCAGCGTAATGCCAATATCGCCATTAAACAGGCCCAGCGCGCTGTCATTACGGGTGATCATTACCGGACGCCCCGCATACCAGCGGCTGCCCATGCCCGGACGCCGGATGCGTTGCAGCTGCATCAGCCGCTGCTCAATGCGCTGGTTGAGCCCCTGCACACCAAACGGCCCATCCCGTAACGCGCACAACAGCTGATACTGGCCAAAGGCGGCAATGATCTCTGCGGGCGGTGCCTGCTCTCTGATGCGTTGCAGAAAAGGCTGATAGCCCTGCGCCACCTCATCCAGCATCGCCTGATAGGCTTCGCCGCTGTCCAGCGGCTGATAGCAAATATCCTCATAGCTGGCGGCAAATACCGCCCTGACCTGCTGTGCATCGCCGCGATTGATGGCGCGCGCCAGCTGGCCAATGCCTGATGAGGCGTCAAAACGGTAACTTTTCTGTAGCAGGCAGATACTGTCGCGCACCACCGGAGCCTGGGCATCGTCACTGCCCTGAAGTGCGCAGCCGGTCAGCTGCGCGAGCTGCTCTGCCCGTGCCAGGCTGTAGCCGCTTTCGGTGCAGCGGCAAATATCGCCCAGCACCGCCCCCGCTTCGACGGAAGCGAGCTGATCGCGGTCGCCGAGGAATACCACGCGCGCATGGGCGGGCAGTGCGGCGATCAGTCGCGCCATCATCGACAGGTCAACCATCGAGGCTTCATCGACCACCAGTACATCCAGATGCAGCGGATTACCCGCGTGGTAGCGCAGACGCTGGGTATCGGGCTGTGCGCCCAGCAGGCGATGCAGCGTGGTGGCTTCGGCGGGGAAACGCCGACGCTCCTCGTCGCTTACCGCCAGATCGCGCAGGGCTTTCCCCAGCGACTCGGTCAGCCGCGCCGCCGCTTTACCGGTCGGTGCCGCTAACTGAATCCGCAGCGCGCCGGGATTGAGACGAATTAGCGCGGCGAGTAATTTCGCTACCGTGGTGGTTTTACCGGTGCCCGGTCCGCCGGAAATCACCGCGGTCTTACGGGTCAGCGCGACCGCCGCGGCAATTTTTTGCCAGTTTTCCGGCTGGTCGCCGAACAGGTTGTTCAGCACCTCGCCGGCGGCGGCGGCGTCAAAGGCGGATTTGAACTCCTGCATGGCAAAGAAATCCGCGACCAGCCCTTCACTGTGCCACAGCCGATGCAGATAGAGGCGCTGGTTGCTCAGCACCAGCGGCGTAATCAGGCTGCCATCACTGACGGCTGACCAGTCGGTAAAGCGTGACGCCCAGTTATCCGGTGCGCCAGCCGCCTGCCAGATCGCCTGCGCCAGCGCTGGCTGGCGACCGGCAAACAGGTGCGCTTCACTCAGGTTGCTTAGCGGTAAACAGACGTGCCCCTCACCCGCTTCCGCGCTGACGCAGGCGGCGGCCAGCAGCAGCGCTGGCTGGGATTCAGGCGCGACCAGACGGGCAAACTGAATATCCAGCGGCCGCAGGAGACGCTTCTCTGCCGCCTGAAGCAGCAAACTCAGCATGTCACTCATTCTCTCTCCCCGGTTTCACCCATAAATAGTGCATCCATCTCTTCCACAAAGGCCTCGCTGGGACGGGTGGCAAAAATCCCGTTATCCGCTGAGCTGCCATCCATCCCGCGCAGGAACAGATAAAATACCCCGCCAAAGTCACGCTGATAGCGGTAATCGGGCAAGCGATGCCGCAGATAGCGATGCAACGCCAGGGTATAGAGCTGATATTGCAGATCGTAGCGGTGGTCGATCATCGCCTGCGTCATCGCCTGCGGCGTATAAGCGGCGTGACTCTCCCCCAGCCAGTTTGATTTGTAGTCGAGCAGGTAATATTTACCCTGCCAGCGAAACACCAAATCGATAAAGCCTTTCAGCATGCCGCGCACCTGACGAAAATCGAGGGCGCCAGCCTGCTGTGACAGACTATCGTGTCGGCGCAGCAGCTTATCAAGCTCAGCGGCGGTCAGCATCTGATCGATCGGCAGATAAAACTCCATCTCGATCAGCCGTTCGCTGCTTTTTATCGCGGAGAGCGTCAGCCCTTCAGCGTTCAGCGGCGTCTGTAATACCCGTCCGATCCACTGCTCCATCACCGGCAGCCAGCTCAGCGGATAACCGTGCTGCTGCAACTGATCTTCCAGCCAGATGCGCTCTGGCGGTTCGGTAAAATCAAGCGACTCAAACAGGCCATGCAGAAAGGTACCTGGTGCCGCGCCGCGCGGAAAATGGTGCGGCGTCAGGGCGGCCTCTTCATCGCTCTCCTCTTCGCCTGCGGCATCAATATCGAAGTTTGGCAGCACATCCAGCAGCGGCGAGCTGTGGTGCTGTTGCAGGCCGGAGTAACTGGTGACGCGCCAGGCGTCAGCCAGCGCCCGCGTCACCTCGCGGCTGCTTAACGCCTGGTCGCTCTGCGGCGCATCCCGCCATGTTTCGCCCGGCAGCAGATCGGCCTCCACCAGCGCAATACCGGCGCCGGTCAGCGCATGCAGCCGCTGGCTAAGCTGTTGAGCGTCAGCCGCCTTTCCCTGCTGCACCAGATAGCCCAGCGCACTCTTATGCAGATCGCTGTCGCCCTCTTTTTTGCGCGTGCCTTTGATCAGCGGGGCAATGCCGACGCTACAGTGGTAGACCGAACGGGTCAGCGCCACATAGAGCAGACGTAAATCCTCCGCCAGACGCTCCTCTTCCGCCAGCGCCAGGCTCTGCGCGTCGCCCTGCACATCAAGCAGCGCAGTAAAGTCCTCGCGATCGTGATAGAGCGCGCTGGCCGCCTCGCGGAATCCGGCTGCAAACGGCAGCCAGACCAGCGGATATTGCAGCCCTTTGGATTTGTGAATGGTGATGATCTGCACCAGATGGCGGTCGCTCTCCAGACGCAGCTGCTGGCTGGAGGCCTGGCTGTTCGGACGGGCAATCTGCTGGGCGAGGAAGCGCACCAGCGCGTGCGGACTCTCCAGCTGCACCGAGGCCTCCTGCAACAGTTCGCCCAGATGCATCAGATCGGTAAGCCGGCGCTCCCCGTTTTCCGAGGCCAGCATATTCTCCGCCAGCTGCCGCTTGATCATCACGTCACGCAGCATCGGCAGTACGCCGCGCTGATGCCATAGCTGCTGCCAGCGGGCAAACTGCTCCACCAGCGCATCCCACTCGCGTTCATTCTGGCTCAGCGCATCCAGCGTCGCCGCGTCGATAGCAAAAACCGAGGTCGCCAGCGCGCTGCGCAGCAGCCGCTCCTGTTCCGGTGCCTGTATCGCCTGGAGCAGCCAGAGTAATTCCCGGGCTTCCGGGGTAGTGTAAACACTGTCGCGGCTGGAAAGGTAGACCGAGGGAATCGACAGCGCATTCAGCGCTTCGCGGATTAAGCCCGCTTCATTGCGGCTACGTACCAGCACGGTAATATCGGACGCCTTTACCGGTTGCAGCGACTCCCCTTTGCCCAAAAAGGCGCGCCCCTGCTGTCCCGCCGCCAGCCAGCGACTTATATCAGCCGCACACTGCTGCGCCATAAACTGCTGATAGTCACTGTTGCCGACGCCCGCGCCAGGCTGCAACCAGAAACGTAACGCGGGCTGCTGCTGCCCCTCGTAAACCAGCTTCAGTGCCTGATTGGGCGCGGCGGGTTTAACCGGCAGAAAGGGGATCGCCGAGAACAGGAAAGGGGAATCGAGCTGGGTAAAGAGACGGTTGACGCTCTCCACCATCTCAGGAGAGGAGCGCCAGTTGGTATCAAGCGTGTAGTGAGCGCTAACTTCATTTCTGGCCCGCAGGTAGGTGAATATATCTGCGCCGCGAAAGGCATAGATCGCCTGCTTGGGGTCGCCAATCAGAAACAGCGCCTGCTCCGGCTGGTTAACGTAGAGCGTGCGGAAGATACGATACTGCTGCGGATCGGTATCCTGAAATTCATCAATCAGGGCGACCGGGAAACGCGCCCGGATGGTTTCCGCCAGCAGACCGCCGCCCGGCTGCTGCAAGGCCTCATCCAGCTTACTGAGCAGATCGTCAAAGCCTAACAGCGCGCGTAACCGCTTCTCACGCTGCACCGTAGCGCGCACGTCGGTCAGCGCCTGGGCAATGATCACATCCCTCAGCGACAGCGGCTCCGCCAGAAACTGATCGATCGCCGCAAACAGCGCGTGACGCGGTGGCTCGCCCTTTTTGGTTTTCTCATCCAGCTGCTGCTGCCCAAACCGCTCCAGCTCTTTGGGCAGCTGATAATCCAGCGTCTCGCTGCTGGCCCACTGCGTCACTCTGGCGACCCAGTTGGGCAGATTTTTACTGCTGTAGCTGCGTTTATCGACCCCGGATGCGCTGATGATGCCTTCAATATCAGCGCTCAGAGCCTGCCACTGCTGCTTGATGGCTTCGATGCGCGTCAGGTTGCGGGCATGGCGGGACGCCAGCGTCTCATCGGCGGCTGGTGGACGCTTCAGGCTGGGCGATTCTCCCTGGAGCCAGGGGCGCAGTGTGGTCAGCAGGCTATCTGGCCCGCTCCACTCCGCGGCAATGATCCGCGCCACATCCAGCGACAGCGGATAGCACTGACGACGCCAGAAATCTGCCGCCGACTGTTTCAGCAGCGCCTGCTCATCTTCAATCAGCTCCTGGTCAAACAGCATGCCCGACTCAAAGGCGTTGAGATTGAGCATCCGCTGGCAGAAGCCGTGGATGGTGAAGATCGCCGCCTCATCCATCTGGCGTTCGGCGGCCAGCAGTTGCGAGGCCGCCTGGGAGCGATCAGGCATCTGCTCCAGCAGCTGCTGATGCATCGGGTTGCTGCTTTTACCCCGAATACAGGCCAGCCGCAGCTGATGGATATTCTCGCGGATGCGGCCGCGCAACTCGGCGGTGGCGGCCTCGGTAAAGGTCACCACCAGGATCTCCTCTACCGATAGCGGTCGGCTATAGGCATTGTCGCCACCCAGCCCCAGCAGCAGGCGCAGGTAGAGCAATCCGATGGTAAAGGTTTTTCCGGTGCCCGCTGACGCCTCAATCAGCCGTTCACCTCTGAGCGGCAGCGTTAAAGGATTCAGCGATACGGAAGGTAACTGCGTCATTGGGTCTCACTCTTTACCGGCAGGGACTGCTGTAGTTTCGCCAGTTCATCCCAGGTTTTCGCGCCGGGCTGCCGGGCAAAGCCCGCTTTGCCACTGTTGTTGCCCGCCACCTGCGATGTCATCACCATGCCGTTATGTTCTATGACCGCCCGCCGGAAAAAGTCCGCCAGGCTGGTCGGGGTTAATCGCTGGATCTGCTCTATCACCTTCTGCCGGGTATTAAATTGATCGTTCTGACGATCAAAATCGCGGCTAAAGCGATCCGCCTCCTCATCCAGCGTCTGCGGGCGCTGTTGCAGGTCGTTAATCATCGCCTGCTGGTACTGCGCAAAATCAGCCTGGCTCATGCTGCGCAAACGCTTTTCCGCCTCGGGATAGAAGGCCTGATAACGTTGCAGCAGCCAGGCTGGCTGCCGGCTGTTACTCTGCAACAGAAAGCCAATGCCCCACTGTCGGCCGACCGGCATCTGGAAGGCGAACACCGCATAGCCGAGCTGCTCTTTAGTACGCAGCTGGTTATAGAACCAGGGCTGCACAATCTGGCTCAGCATTGAGCTGTTGGCCATGCTCTGATATTCACTGTATCCCAGCGGCACATAGAGCGCGGCTAACGCCGAATCGCTGCTGCTGCCCTGCTGTTGCAGGTTGGCTTTAAACGGTTTTTTAAAGGCCACATATTTGCTGTGCCAGTCGCGGGTGGCGTTACTCTGCATCTGTTGTTTAAGTTCGCTGCCCAGCTGCGTCACGTGGTCCGCACTGAGGTTGCCCACCACCATCATTTCAGGGGTCGCGTCGCGGAACAGCGCATCGCGGTAGGCGGTCACCTCTTCAAGTGAGATAGTACTGACTAACCTGCGCCGCGTTTCGCGCTGGGTATAAGGCAACTGCGACAGCAGCTGCATCGGCTGAATCGCCTGTTCAAACGCCTTGCCTTTTTCCGCCGCCTCCAGCCGCTCCAGATACCAGGATTTTGCCTGCGCCAGCTGCTGTGGAGTGGGCTGAAAGTGGGCATAACCCTCTACCAGTTTTTTCAGCAGCATCGGCAGGCGCTGGGTGAAGCCGCTGGCGCTGAACACCAATCCCTCATCCTCACCGGTGGAGAAGCTGATGCCTCCCACCGAAGCCTGCGAGTTAAGCTCGTCCAGCGCCAGGCTGGAGAGGTAGTCGTTGAGGCCGAACAGCACCTGCTGGCGGGCATCGCTGATCGCCTGTTTATTGCGTAACGCCAGGGTAATCGTGGCTTTCGGTTCGCTGGCGTAAGCCTGGCTGGGCATCCAGTAGATGCGCATACCGGCATCGTTATCCAGCCGAATCGGATGGCGATAGGATTTACCGTCAGACGGCACCAGGGTGAAGTCATCCGGGATGTAAGGATTCAGCGTCGGCATCGCCAGGCTAATCTGGCTGGCGCGCTGTTGCCACTCCGCAAAGGTCTGCGGCGTGATCTTCTCCACCTGATAAGGCGCATCGACAAAATAGGCGGTTTTATTATGCGGCTCCTGCGGGCTGATGCTCCAGATGCGCGCATGCTGCGGCGTCATCTCATCCAGCCGAGCCTTGATGGCGTCACCATCATACTGGTCCGCCAGATAGGGCGCATCCAGCGCATGTTCAACCGGCACACGCAGCAGGGTATCAGCCAGCCATTCGATGTAATCCATGTCGCGGGTGATGGAGGGATAGCGAAAATCGAGCGCCAGCACGTGCGAGACTTCATCGAAATAGCGCTTATCGTCACCCTGCTGCCGCAGCAGATGGAGGTAGCTGAAAATGGCCGCCACCACTTCGTCACGCTGCGCCAGCCCTTTGTCGGTCAGCGACACGGTGATGGCAAACACGCCGCTGTTACGCTCGGTCATCGGGTCCGCCCCCGCGTTGACCCCATCGGCCAGCCCCTGCTTTTGCAGCCAGTCGGTCAGGGTATTTTTGCTGCGGTTACTGATTAAGTAGCTGATCAGCGTGTCGGTTTTACTGCGGAACCGATCGCTGTTGTTGGCGATGCGGAATTCCACTTTGAGCTGTTTGCGCGGCTGAGCTGGCACGTAATGAATGATGATGCCCTGCTGGGCGTCGGTCACCACCGGCACGTTAATCACCGGCACGCTGGCGTTGTGGTTAGCGACCCGGCCAAAGGTTCGGGCTGCCATCGCCGCCATCTCCGGCAATGGTTTGTTGCTATAGATGACCGCCTTCATCAGGTTGGCCGAGTAGTGGGTGTGATAAAAATCGAGCAGCGCCTGATGCAGCTTGCTGCCCGGCTTATCTTTCAGGGTCTCCAGGTTGCCGCCGGAGAAGCGTGACGCCGGGTGGGCCGGGTTCAGGGTTTCTGCCCCAACCTGCGCCATTCGCAGACCATCACGCGCGCGCGCCATGGTCAGCTCGGCGTTCACGGCGTGGCGTTCGCGGTCAGCGTTAACCGGATCGAGAAGCGGCTCTGCCACCGCATCCGCCAGGCGGTCGGCCGCCGGTTCCAGCGAATCATTTTCCACTTCCAGATAAAAAGCGGTGCGGTATGCGGCCGTGCTGGCGTTGTGGCTGCCGCCATGCTTTTTCAGAAACTCCGCCAGGTTATCAGGCTGGGGATAGCGTTTCGAACCCATTAACACCATGTGTTCAAGATAGTGCGCCAGACCCGCCTGCTGATCGGGATCGTCCAGCGACCCAATCGGCAGCGTCAGGGCGGCCAGCGATTTAGGCGCCACCGGATCGGAGACCAGTAACACCGTCATGCCATTATCGAGCCGAATCGCCTGGTAGTGGCGAGGATCCTTTTCACTTTTGCGAATGGTGTCGTTGATTGGCTGCCAGCCCGCGTCACCCTGCGCCAGCGCGGTACAGGCCACCAGACTTATCACCAGCGTCACTATCCAGCGTACATATATCCGCATCTAAACCCCTTACATTCCCCGGTAAGCCGCCAATCACTGACGCGGCGGCTCAAAGCAGAACAATTTTGCTGTGTCATTAGCCAGTCAGCAGTGCTGCTCTCTGGCCTGCTATTCATCATCCTGATGTGCCGCCAGCACCGGTAAATACCAGCGCTGTGCCGCCTCAGTTATCTGCGCTATGTGCGCCTCATCCAGTACCCGGCAAAGGCGTTGCAGATAGGGATCGCCGCCTTCACCCTCAAGCTGATAGTTGCCCGACCAGGCGGTGAGCAGACGATTACGCGCCTTGAGCTGCGTCGCCTCATCGGTCAGTAACTGCTTACTCTTTTTGTCGTAGCTGGCGGTCAGCCACGCGCCGCCACTTTTGTTGAGCAGCATCAGCGGCTGTTGCATCCCGGCGAGATAGCCGGCGACATACTCATTCAGCGCGGCGATAGCCTGCGGCTGTGACACCGCCAGGAAGCACCACTGACTCTGCTGGCGGCCAAACATCCGGCTGCGGCCGGTGCCGCCCAGCGCACAGTAAATCAGATGCTCCAGCCAGAGTAACAGGCCGTCGTTCATGTTGAGCACGCCGGGCCGCCAGCGCAGTAAGCCATCACTCTGTACCTGCGTCAGCCAGCCGGTCAGGCTGACCTGCTCCAGTTGCAGGTTCACTTCCCAGCTCTCCCCCTCGCTGCGCTGGGTCACCACTTCTGCGGCCACCTCCTGCATCTCATCGCGCTGCGCCTGCCAGAACAGCTCGCCAAAGGCACCATAGGGCAGATTACCCGCCGCGCGGTGGTGCAGGTAGAGCCGCTCGGTATCCTCCCCCTCCACCAGCGCATTCAGCAGCTGGGCGTTGATCTGGTAACGCTCCAGGTTGTCGAGGGCAAAAGGCTCGCTGTCGGGCAGTTCGTTCTCCTCCAGCCAGAAACTGACCCCAAGCCGCTGATGAAACCAGGCGCGCACCGGGTGTCGCCAGAAGCGCAGAAACGCCTCCAGCGTCAGCGCTTCAATCGTCGGCGCTTCCAGCGGCTGGACAAAAGCGGGCTGTGGCTGGCCCGCGCCCTGTGCCGCCGGTAACCATTCGCGGGCGAAACTGTGCAGTCTGGCGGCAGGCTGGAAGTTTCCGGCGGCAAACGGCATCCGGCTGTGCAGATGTTGCAGATGCATTTTCACCCGTTCGGCACTCTCATCCAGTTCAAGATCGCCATCGCCCGCCAGATAAAAACTCTGGCCGATGTAATCCAGCAGTTCTGTGACCAGCACCGAGGGGTAGCGTTCCGTATTGTCCTGAATCGCCCGGCCGATATAGCTGATATAGAGCTGCTGCTGTGCCGAGATCATCGCCTCAAGGAACAGATAACGGTCATCATCGCGGCGGCTGCGATCCCCTTTGCGCGACTGCTGCTGCATCAGGTCAAAGCCTAACGGCGCTAAGGTGCGCGGGTAGACGCCATCGTTCATCCCCAGCAAGCAGACCACCTGAAAGGGAATGGAGCGCATCGGCATCAGGGTACAGAAATTGATCTGCCCCGCCAGGAAGCGCTGACTGATGCGCTGTTGATCGAGCCGGCTGCGGAGATCATCCCGCAACAGCGCCACCGGAATCGCCTCCTCAAACCGCGCATCCATGCCATATTCAATCAATTGCTGCCACTGCTCTTCCACCAGCAGCAACGCCGCCTCGGTTTCCGCATCGGGACTGAAAAAGGCGTTGAGCAGTTCCCGGCACATGGGCAGCCATGCGGTCAGCGGCCGTGGTTCCGCCAGCAGCTCGCGCCAGTGATTAAGGCGGGAGAGCAGCTCGGCCAGATGACCGGCCAGCTCCCCTGCCAGACCACTCGACTCGTCATAGGGCAGAATGCCCTCCCAGTCACCGTTGTGGCTCTCCATCGCATAGCCCAGCAGCATACGTTGCAGGCCAAAACGCCAGGTGTGCTGGCCGGTAATCGGTAGCGAGAGCGCTTCGACGCTGGCATCATCCAGTCCCCAGCGCACGCCCGACTCGCTGACCCAGCGCCGCAGCAACCGCAGGCCGCTTTCATCAATCGAGAAGTGTGAGGCGAGCGCCGGAACATCCAGCAGTGCCAGCACATCCTCCGAGACAAAGCGGCTGTCCGGTAGCGCCAGCAGATGCAGAAACGCCACGATAGCCGGGTGCGCCTGGCTGGCACGGCGATCCGAGATGGCGAAAGGCAGATAGCGATCGGCGGGCGCGTTGGCGAAAACCGCCTGAATAAACGGCGCGTAGGCGTCGATGTCCGCCACCATCACAATGATGTCGCGCGCCTTGAGTGTGGGATCGGCCTCCATCAGCGCCAGCAGATGATCCTGCAACACTTCCACCTCACGCTGGGCACTGTGACAGACCTGTATCGCGATCGAACGGTCGTCAGGATCGAGGCAGCGTTTCCGATCGCTGTGTGCCAGCTCCGCGGCGTTCAGGCCGATGATGGCGTTGTCCTGGAGATTGAGCAGGTCATGCTGCATACAGTGCAGCAGATTATCCTGCTCCACGTCCACAAAGGCGTCGACCTCGTTATTGGATTCCATCTGGCTGAGCAGAAATAGATTGTCGCGCCCCAGCTTGCCCCAGGAGGCGAGCAGCGGGTTGGTCAGCTGCTGCTCACCGGCATCGTTAAACAGCGCCGCTGCCTGCTGCGGTTCGCGGAACAGAGCGCGAGACTCCTCAGCATCGTAGCGTCGGCGCTGACGACTTTGCAGCTTCGCCAGAAACGCATAATCCTGAATATCCCCCCAGTAGTCGCGGCAGGGGTTGGTGAACAGCAGATAGATGTCGATATGGCGTCCCAGCGCCTGCAACGCCTGTAAATAGACCGGCGGCAGCGCGGAGATGCCGCAGATAAAGACCCGCTTTGGCAGATTTTCCGGCGTAATCCGCGCCTGCTCCAGCGTCTGGATAAAGCGCGCATAGAGATTGGCACGGTGCCATTCAGGCTGGCGCAGGCTGCGGGTATAGCTCACCAGATCGCGCCACAGCGCCGCCTGCCAGTGTTGTGCGTCACCCAGCCCCTCAATGGTTTCACCGCGCTCCCAGCTGTTGAGCCAGTCGGCGCGATAGACCAGATACTGGTCGAAAAGGTCGGCCACGCGGGAGCTAAGCTGAAACAGTTTCCGCTTGTCGCCGTCGTCATGAAGGTAGTGGCGCAGCGAGATAAACTCGTCCTGTTCCAGCATCACCGGCAGACGGTGCATCAGCTTCCAGCTCATGCTGGCTTTGCTGAAGGCGCTTTCCGGTGGAATATCGGGCAGGACCCGGACGAACATCTCCCAGATAAAGCTGGCGGGCAGCGGAAATTCAATATTGGCCGCAATTCCAAAGGCTTGCGCCAGCTCCATCTGCAACCACTGCGCCATACCCGGGCTCTGTACCAGCACCATTTCTGAGGCGAAAGGATCATCCAGCGGATCGCGTTTAATCACCTCAGCCGCCAGAATCTTCAGCACATCAAGCTGATTTGAGTGATAAACGTGAAACATGAAAACTCCTGTGAGAACTCTGAACATTACAGCGATGTTGCGGCCCTGACACTCTACCGCGTATCGCGATTGAAGCCCATCAAAAGGGGGTCCGGCGAGGCTGAAGGGTGATTAACATCGTAACCTTGTCAGCGCCGCATGTCGCTGCTGTGGCCCTGTCACCTCCGCGCGTTCCAGAATGCAGCCAGAGGTCAGGCTCTGACGTTGCAGCGTTGAACGCCAGCCCGCGGTTTCATGCCCCACCAGGCGCTGTTCCGCCACACGCCACGCCTCACGCTGATTCCACTGCTGGCTGAATCCCAGCGCCAGTGCGCGATGATAATTCAGCAGCGTGCCGCTGCTGAGAGCCATCAGCAGCAGGGCAAACAGCGCTTCCGGCAGGCTGAACCCGCCCGCGTTACCGGCAGCTGGCGGGCGGCGTGAGCGGACAGTAGTCGATCCAGCCGTGCGGCAGCGCCGTAACGTGATTTTGCTGTAAGCGGACCCAGTGCCAGACCGCCATGTCGCTGTCGCTGGCTTCGCCTTTAAGCAGGCCTTCATCCTTTTCACCTCGCTGTAAACAACTGCGCCAGCCCTGACGGGCATCCTGCTGACAGCCGATCGCCTCACCGGCGGGCCAGTTGAGCGTCAGGCCCCATTGCAGCGCAGACTGCGCCCGCCAGAAATCCTGAATAAAGCGCTGCTCGTCAGCCAGCGTTCTCACTCCCTGCTCTGCCATCTTCCGGCTGGCGTGCAGCGTCAGGCTGCCCATCACCAGCACCATCAGTACCATGCCCAGCGCACTGCTGCCTTGCTGCTTCACAGGTTATCTCCTTCAACCCAGCTTTCGACGCTTTCCAGCCAGCGCCCGGCGCGCCCCTGAAGCTGTAGCCGGATCTGCATTCCCTGCCGGCTGACGTTAAACTGCTCCAGCGTCATAAAAGCGGGATCGGAGAGCCGTTCCCAGCCAGCCGAACCGCACTGATCAACGCCACGCTGCATCTCAAGCTGTTGCCGCCGCAGGCGATAGCCGTAGTAATCACTCTCTGGCTGGTTCACCCCCTCCCATCGGCCGTTGCTGTTCTCATCCCAGCGCAGCAGCAGGCAGTTTTCACTGATTTGCAACGCGCCAGTGCCACAGTCGCCGTGACAGTAGCCGGCACGCCGTACCGCTTTTTCCAGCGTCGCCATTATCTGCTGCAACTCCTGACGCAGCTGCGCCCGTTGCAGCAGCGCGGCGTTCTCTGCCAGCAGCAGCGGTAAGAAGCGCCCGGCGCTTAACATCAGCACCGCGCTGATCGCCATGGCAATCAGCATCTCCAGCAGGCTGAATCCGGCGGTTTTCATCGGCAGCCCTCATCGTCCGTGGCGCAGACGCGGATGCGGGATCTGGCGGAGATGATCAGCCGCAGTCGCCCGGCGCTATTCCCCAGCTCAATGCTGCCCGCTCTGGCGACGTTACGGCGGCCATAAAAGCCCGGTTCACCGCGGATGCCATAGAGATCGACATCAGGATGCGGCACCAGGAAATGCAGACCTTTGCGACCGTCACACTCCGCAACGGGAAGAGGGCCGGCACCGAGGCACCAGGGATTGCCGGGCCGCGTCCATAGAACCAGGTCGCGATTTTGCCGGTTAGCCTGGGCGCGCAGCCGCAGCAGGAATCCCTGAAGTTGCTGAGCCGTGTCGCGCAGTTGCTGCCGCTGTTGCCAGCGCTGCCAGCCATGCACTCCGGCAAGTGCCAGCATGCCGGCAATCACCATCACCAGCAGCAGTTCCGGCAGGGTAAAACCCCGTAAGGATGCTGTTTTCATGGCATCAGCCTGCGGGTTACTGAGTGCGGGAACAAGCGGGAAGGTGACAGGCTGGAAAGACGATCGCAGGGAATCTGGCCCGCAAGCGAGACCCTTTCAAAAGCGTGCGAGCCGTGCTGCAAATGACCGGCTGCGGGCAAAAAAAAGCCCCGGCGCTGCACTGTGCGCCGGGGCATGATCGGTGATGACGAATCAGATCGCGACAGGGGCTTTGATCGCCGGATGCGGATCGTAGCCTTCAATCTCAAAATCGTCGAACTGATAGTCAAACAGTGACGCGGGTTTGCGTTTGATAACCAGCGATGGCAGCGGCCGCGGTTCACGGGTCAGTTGCAGGCGCGCCTGTTCCAGATGGTTGCTGTAGAGGTGCGTATCTCCCCCGGTCCAGACAAAATCCCCTACCTCCAGGTCGCACTGCTGCGCCACCATATGCACCAGCAGCGCATAGCTGGCGATGTTAAACGGCAGGCCAAGGAAGATGTCGCAGGAGCGCTGATAAAGCTGGCAGGAGAGCTTGCCGTCCGCCACATAGAACTGGAAAAAGGCATGGCAGGGAGCCAGCGCCATCTCGCTGAGTTCGCCGACGTTCCAGGCGGAAACGATAATCCGGCGCGAGTCGGGATCGCGTTTCAGCTGCTCGATAACCTGACTCAGCTGGTCGATCTCCTGACCGCTGGCCGTGCCCCAGCTGCGCCACTGTTTGCCATAGACCGGGCCAAGATTGCCCTGCTCATCGGCCCACTCATCCCAGATAGAGACCTTGTTCTCTTTGAGATAACCGATGTTGGTGTCACCTTTCAGGAACCACAGCAGCTCATGAATAATTGAGCGGATGTGACATTTTTTGGTCGTAACCAGCGGAAAACCATCCTGCAAATTGAAACGCATCTGGTGACCAAAAATTGAGAGCGTACCGGTGCCGGTACGGTCAGCTTTTGGTGTGCCTTCGTTCAGCACATGTTGCATTAAATCCAGATACTGTTTCATTTTTCCTCGCGAAATTGTGGCTGCGGGCGACGACGATACGCCCAGATCATCATAATAATTCCGGCAATAATCATCGGCACGGAGAGGATCTGCCCCATGCTGATACCGCCTTCAAACAGGCCAAGCTGGGCATCCGGCTGGCGAAAGAACTCAACGATGATGCGGAAGGCACCATAGCCGATCAGGAACAGACCGGAGACGCTGCCCATCGGGCGCGGTTTACGGATAAACAGGTTCAGAATAATGAACAGCACCACCCCTTCCAGAATCAGCTCATAGAGCTGTGAAGGGTGACGCGGCAGCACGCCGTAGGTGTTGAGCAGCGCCTGGTATTGCGGGTTGGTGGCGGCCAGCGCCACATCTTCGCTGCGGGAGCCTGGAAACAGCATGGCAAAGCGGAAGCCCGGATCGACCCGGCCCCAGAGTTCACCATTAATGAAGTTGCCGAGACGACCGGCACCCAGACCAAAAGGGATCAGCGGCGCAATGAAATCAGAGACCTGGAAGAAGGTCCGTCTGGTGCGGCGGGCGAAGATCAGCATCACCACAATCACCCCAATCAGGCCGCCGTGGAACGACATGCCGCCATCCCAGACCTTGAACAGGTAGAGGGGATTTTCCAGAAACAGCGGCAGGTTGTAGAACAGCACATAGCCGATACGTCCGCCGAGGAAGACCCCCAGGAAACCGGCATAGAGCAGGTTCTCAACTTCCTCTTTTTTCCAGCCGCTGCCCGGCTGGTTTGCCCGGCGTACCGCCAGCCACATGGCGAAAACAAAGCCCACCAGATACATCAGACCGTACCAGTGAAGCGAAACCGGTCCGATCGAGAAGATCACCGGATCGAACTGCGGAAATGCAATATAGCCGTTATTCATCATTCACCGTCTATTTTTCAACCCTGAAAAGGGGTGTTGTCAGGCACATAAATTAAGGCTGCGCATGATAGCACAGCCGGTTTTGTGAGTTGTCACGCAAATGTAAATGCGGATAACGCCCCTCGCGCCACAGGTCGGTGTTGCGCAGCCCGCCTGGCGGAATGGCCCTTAGCGACCGCCGCGGATCAGACCGCCCAGCCCGCGCCGCTCCATAAAGGCTGAAACCAGATGGCGGACCTCGGTGGCGGTGTGGGCATTCATCCCCTGCTCCGCTAATTTCTGCACCTCTTCATAATCGAGATGGCGCAGCAGATATTTCACGCGCGGCACATTTTTACCGTTCATGCTGAGATGGTGATACCCCAGTCCCACCAGCAGCGCGACGCACATCGGATCGCCCGCCATTTCACCACACAGGCACAACTCCAGCTTCGCCATCTGGGCTTCGCGGGCGATAGCGTGCAGCGCACGCAGCATCGCCGGATGCAGGGAGTCATAGAGGTTGGCGACGCGGGTATTGTTGCGATCGACCGCCAGCAGATACTGGGTGAGATCGTTGGTGCCGACCGAGACAAAATCGACCCGAGAGGCCAGATGCGGGATCATAAACAGCATTGACGGCACTTCAATCATAATGCCGACGCGCGGCAGCGGGATCGCGTAGCCCAGCATCTCCTCCACTTCACGCCCGGCACGATCGATCAGCCGCTTCGCCTCGTCGATCTCGTCGATATGGCTGATCATCGGCAGCAGAATGCTGAGATTGCCGGAGGCGGCGTTGGCGCGCAGCATGGCGCGGACCTGCACCAGAAAGATCTCCGGCTGATCGAGCGTCAGGCGGATACCTCGCCAGCCCAGGCAGGGATTCTCTTCGCTGATCGGCATATAGGGCAGCTGCTTATCGGCCCCGACATCCAGGGTACGCAGCGTCACCGGCTTATTGTGAAACAGCTGCAACATGCCCTGATACTGCGCCACCTGCTCCTCTTCCGACGGGAAGCCGTTCTGCAACATAAAGGGGATTTCGGTACGGTAGAGACCAATGCCGTCAACCCAGCTGTCCAGCGCCTGCTCATGTTCCGGGCTCAAGCCCGCATTCAGCATCACCTGTACGCGCTGGCCGCTTTTCAGCTCGCCGGGCTGATCGACCACACCTTCAGCCATTTTGCTCAGCGCGTTCTCTTCGCTGATCAGCCGCTGATACTCCTGGACCAGCACCGGCTCAGGATCAATCAGCAGCTCACCGCGATAGCCATCGACGATCAGCAGCCGCTTGTTGAGCTGATGGGGCAGAATGTCCGCCCCCATCACGGTCGGGATCCCCATCGCCCGGGTCAGAATGGCCGCATGGGAGTTAGCCGCGCCGTCACGTACCACGATGCCCGCCAGCCGCTCCTGCGGCAGCTCGGCCAGGGTGGTGGCGGTCAGCTCATCGGCCACCAGCACAAAGCGTTCCGGCCAGGCGTTGGTGCCGACCAGGGTGTCGTCGAGGTGAAACAGCAGTCGCTGCCCCAGCACCCGCAAATCGCCGGCGCGCTCGCGCAGATAGTTGTCGGTCAGGCTGGCAAACTGGGCCGCGAACTTCTCAATCACCTGTTTCACCGCCCACTCGGCGACCGAGCCGCGTTCGATCTCATCGAACAGATCTTTCTTCAGCCGGGCATCGGTTAACAGGTGGGAGTAGAGGTCGAAAATCGCCGCGCTCTCTTTCTGCGCGCTGGCGCTGAAACGCTTGCTGAAGCGACGAAACTCGCTGGCCGCTTCACTCATGGCGAGTGACAGCCGTTCGCGTTCGCGCTGCACATCCAGCGTCGAAGCGGCGGAGACCTGATCGAGCAGCGGCTGCGTCTCATCGACCCAGCCAGGGGCGACGGCGACGCCCGGTGCAGCGGCAATGGCGCGCACCCGCGTCTGCCGGAACTGGCCAAATAGCTGCGCCATCTGAGACTGCGACAGCAGCGCCGCCATCTGGGTAGCCAGCGTGACCAGAAACGACTCTTCGCTTTCATCAAACTGACGGTGTTCGCGCTGCTGCACCACCAGCACGCCAAGCAGCTGACGACGGCTGATAATGGGTACGCCGAGGAAGGAGCGATAGCGCTCCTCTTTTACCGAAGGGATATATTTAAAGCTGGGATGACTCTGTGCGTCTGCGAGGTTGATCGGCTCAGCCAGACGACCGACCAAACCGACAATACCCTCATCAAACGCCAGCGTCACAGTACGGCCACGCGGCTTTTTAAGGCCGCGCGTCGCCATCAGGTAATAACAGTGGCGATCGTGGTCGGCGAGATAAACGGAACAGACCTCCGTTTCCATCGCCAGACAGATCTCATTGACCAGAATGTCGAGTGCTTCATTGAGACGCGGCGCACTCGCCACTTTTTCTACAATTTCGCGCAACTGAGTGAGCATAAAGGGCGTGGCCTATCCTCTCTTACGTCGATGGGCAGGGTTATTCCGCTGCCCCGCACTCTCCTGCATAGACATCACCACGCCAGCGAATTCCTTCATCACCCGCCGGTAGACATCGCGCTTGAAGGAGACAACCTGACGCACCGGATACCAGAAGCTGACCCAGCGCCAGCCATCAAACTCCGGCGTGCTGCTGTGCTGCACATTGATGTCCGCGTCATTACACATTAATTGCAGAAGAAACCACTTTTGTTTCTGGCCGATACATACCGGCTTTGTGTCCCAACGCACCAAACGTTTTGGCAACTTGTAGCGCAACCAGTTACGGGTAGATGCAAGTATTCGGACATCTTTCCGGTGTAATCCCACCTCTTCGAACAGTTCGCGATACATCGCCTGCTCTGCGGTTTCACCGGGGTTGATGCCTCCCTGAGGAAATTGCCAGGAGTGCTGTCCAAAGCGCCTGGCCCATAACACTTGTCCCTGCCGGTTACAGATTACGATACCAACATTCGGGCGGTAGCCATCATCATCGATCACCGGACTACCTCAAAGCTAAATTTGAATGGCCTGATTGTTTCACACTCCTTACAGGCGGTAAACCACTGGATTCACGGGGTGTTAAGCCACTGATGCCGGGATAACTCACAGCCGGGCCCGGAGTTATAAACAATAACCGCCAAAAAGATCGATCTTATTCACCTTTTCTGTGGATAGCTTTGTGCAGAACGCGGGAGTTAACTGAATAACCCTGAATGCCGCGTCTGACACCCCGCAAAGTGCGAAAAGATTATCCCTTTAATTTTAATACAAAAATAATCAAAACCGCCAGATTCCCTGCTGGCAGAAATGCGGATTCTTATCGCGCCGCTTTACGTTTGGATGAAATTTAACCACCACGCTTTTTATCCACAGCAAATTGTTCAGGCTTAGGCCAGTGTGAGCAGATTGTGGTCAAAAGCGGGAAAGTCAAGGCTGTAAATGGAACCAGTACCGCACAGAAGCAGCGGTTATCCCATTTTTCTGTGGATAACTACGCTGGAGTTCCTGTTCATTGTTGCGAGTAAGTTGGGATAACCTCGCGTCGCTGTGGGGAGCGTTGTGCCGGGCCGATAAAAAAAGCACGATCTATCATGTTATTATCCGTCAGCGGTGCGGTTTATTTCTGCCGGAAAAGTGAGCCTGCCGTTTACTGTACAAAATTTAAGCAACGCGAGTTATCAACATGAATCATCTGCCAGGACCGCCAGAAGATGAAGCCAGCCTGCTGGCACGGGCGCAGAATTTAGCCGGGTTAACCCTGGAAACGCTGGCGGTACGCGCCGGTCTGCCAGTGCCTGCCGATCTCAGACGCGATAAGGGCTGGGTCGGGATGCTGCTGGAGCTGCATCTGGGTGCCAGCGCAGGCAGCAAAGCGGAGCAGGATTTCGCCCACCTGGGGATTGAACTGAAAACCATCCCGATTGATGCCCAGGGTAAACCACTGGAAACCACCTTTGTCTGCGTTGCGCCGCTGACCGGCAACAGCGGTGTCACCTGGCGGACCAGTCATGTGCGGCACAAGCTGTCGCGGGTGTTGTGGATACCGGTGGAGGGCGAGCGGGCGATCCCGCTGCGCGAACGCCGGGTGGGCGCGCCGCTGTTGTGGAGCCCCGATGCGCAAGAAGATGAGATGCTGCGTCAGGACTGGGAAGAGCTGATGGATATGATTGTGCTGGGCCGGGTAGAACAGATCACCGCCCGGCATGGTGCCTGGCTGCAAATCCGCCCCAAAGCCGCCAACAGCAAAGCGCTGACCGAGGGCATTGGCGATCAGGGCCAGCCGATCATGACACTGCCGCGCGGCTTCTACCTGAAGAAAAGTTTCACCGGACCGCTGCTGGCACGCCACTTTTTGCTGTGACTCTCCTCCTGCTGTACGGCCACGGCGCAATTTTGTGGGAGCCAGGCGAATTCAATGCGTATAATCCTCGTTTACTTTTCGTTTAGGATTGAATGTCGGTATGTTTGAGTGGATTGTGGATCCCAACGCCTGGCTGGCGCTGGGCACCCTGACCATCCTTGAGGTGGTGCTGGGTATTGATAATATTATTTTCCTGTCGCTGGTGGTCGCTAAACTGCCAAAGCAACAACAGGCCAGCGCACGTCGTATCGGTCTGATGGGCGCGATGTTAATGCGCCTTGCCCTGCTGGCGTCGATTGCGTGGGTCGCCCGGCTGACCAACCCGCTGTTTACCCTGATGGATCATCCCTTCTCGGCGCGCGATCTGATCCTGCTGTTTGGTGGACTGTTCCTGCTGTGGAAATCGAGCATGGAGATCCATGAAACCATTGAAGGCAGTGAAGGGGAACACAACACCAAAGTGCACTCGTTCCTCGGCGCGATTGTGCAGATCATGATGCTCGACATTATCTTCAGTCTCGACTCGGTGATCACCGCCATCGGCCTCTCCGATCATCTGTTTATTATGATGGCGGCGGTGGTGATTGCGGTGCTGCTGATGATGTTTGCCGCCCGCGCGATCGGAGAGTTTGTCGAACGTCATCCTTCGGTGAAAATGCTGGCGCTCTCGTTCCTGATTCTGGTCGGTTTTACCCTGATTCTGGAGAGTTTTGCGGTCCACGTACCAAAAGGTTACATTTATTTCGCGATGTTCTTCTCAATGGCGGTTGAGTGCCTTAATCTGATGCGCAGCAAGAAAAAGCAGAGCTGATAATGTCAAGAGCGAAGCTGCGCGGCCGGTGATTTTCAGATTCCTGCGATTTAACCCCGCCGGCAAAACGATTTATTACTACACTTTTGCAGTTGATGATTTGTGAGGATAAGGCGTAATGAAAGGATGGGCGGGAGTAGTAATTTTGATGGTCGCCGCAGCAACGCTAAGCGGATGCAGTTCGGATTATGTGATGGCGACTAAAGATGGTCAGATGATTATGACCAAAGGCAAGCCAGCCATTGATAAAGAGACCGGACTGGTCGAGTACATCGATCAATCCGGTCACGCAGTACAGATTAACAGCGATGAGGTCTCGACCATCATTGAACGTTAAGTGCCAGATTGACTCACCTGCCACAGATTCCCCGCTGGCAGGTGATTTCCCCGACTTTTCCCCCTTCCTTCCCCGCCATTGCTCGCGCTATAGTCCCTGAGGACACAACATTCCATTCCATTAAGAAAAGGAAGCTGGCAATGCACTATCATCGTATTCCCCATAGCACGCTGGAAGTGAGTCAGCTGGGGTTGGGCACCATGACGTTTGGCGAACAGAACAGCGAAGCCGACGCCCATGCTCAGCTCGATTTAGCGCTCCGTTGCGGCATCAACTTTATTGATACCGCCGAAATGTATCCGGTGCCACCGCGCCCGGAAACCCAGGGCCTGACCGAACAGTACATTGGCAGCTGGCTTAAACAACGCGGCAGCCGCGACAAGATCATTCTGGCCAGCAAAGTCGCCGGGCCTTCACGCGGCAATGACGCTTCGATTCGTCCCGATATGGCGCTGGATCGTAAAAATATCCGTGCCGCGCTCGACGCCAGCCTGAAACGCCTGAACACCGACTATCTCGATCTCTATCAGCTGCACTGGCCCCAGCGTCAGACCAACTATTTCGGCAAGCTGGGCTATCAGTACAGCGAGACCACGGCGCAGGTGACGCTGCTGGAGACGCTGGAAGCGCTGACTGAACAGGTACGCGCCGGTAAAATTCGCTATATCGGGGTCTCGAACGAAACGGCCTGGGGGGTGATGCGCTACCTGCAACTGGCGGAGAAACATGAACTGCCACGCATTGTCAGCATTCAGAATCCCTACAGCCTGCTGAACCGCAGCTTTGAAGTGGGTCTGGCCGAAATCAGCCAGCATGAAGGGGTAGAGCTGCTGGCCTATTCCAGCCTGGCGTTTGGCACGCTGAGCGGTAAATATTTGAATGGCGCACAGCCTGCGGGCGCACGCAACACCCTGTTCAGCCGCTTTACCCGCTACAGCGGTGAACAGTCACAGCAGGCGATTGCGGAATATGTGGCGCTGGCCCGTCAGCATCAGATCGACCCATCGCAGATGGCGCTGGCGTATGTGCGTCAGCAGCCGTTTGTCGCCAGCACGCTGCTGGGTGCCACCACACTTGAGCAGTTGCAGATCAATATCGACAGCTTCAATCTGACCTTAAACGCCGAGATTCTGGAAGGCATAGAAGCGATCCATCGTCGTTATACCTATCCGGCTCCGTGAGCCGTCTGGTGCCAGCTGCCTGTGCGGCGGCTGGCACACCTCAGAGATCGCGCGAGTAGAGTCTGACCCGCTTGTCAGGATACTCCAGCGCCTCGCCCTGCGGCTGCCAGCCGAACCGTTCGTAGTAACCGCCAAACGCTGACCATAGCCATAGCCGTGAATAGCCCCGGGCCTGCGCATAGCGGGTAACGTGCTGCTGCAACGCCGCGCTGACGCCTTTGCCGCGCGCCGCCTCATCCACATAGAGCGCCGCCAGCCAGGGAAAGAGATCCTGACGGCTGATCAAATCACAGCGCCAGAAGCCCACGGTGCCAATCGCCCTGCCCGCCTCCAGCGCGACAAAGGTCACCGGAAAATCGGCTCCGCTCAGACTGCTGGTTACTACAGAGGCGAAGAAGTCACGGCTGGCTGGTTCGCCAAACGCCCGCCACTGCCACTCGGTAATCTGATCGGCAAACTGCGGCACCTCACTCAGCGGCACTATTTTCATGTGTTATCTCTCCTGAAACAGAGGGGCGCGGTAAAGTTTCTGGCCTGAGCGAGGCCGTTAGTCAGTTTCCAGCGCCAGTAACGACTGAATGGTCTGCGCGCGGCGGATTTCGCGTGGCTCGCCCTGTTCAAACAGCACTTCCGGGATCAGCGGGCGGCTGTTGTAGTTGGAGGACATCGAGGCACCGTAAGCGCCGGTGTCGTGGAACACCAGATAATCCCCGACTCTGGCCGCTGGCAGAGCGCGCGGTGCAACCATGCCCCCCTCCAGCTGGGTAAAGACATCGCCCGATTCACACAGCGGACCGGCCACCACCGTATCGATCGTCTGCTGCTCATCAATCACCCGCTCATCACCCGCCATCAGCGAAATATGGTGATAGCTGCCATACATCGAGGGCCGCATCAGGTCGCTGAAACCGGCGTCGACCAGCACAAAGTGACGGCTGCCCATCGCTTTCACCGCACGCACCTGAGAGACCAGAACTCCCGCCTCCGCCACCAGAAAACGGCCCGGTTCGATCTCCAGCTTCACCGCATGCCCCAGATGCTGAGCAATACGCTGGCGGGCGGCATCCCACAGGCCGAAATAGTGGCTGGTATCGATCGCCTCTTCGCCATAGCGATAGGGAATGGAGAGACCACCGCCAGCGGAGATAGCCGCCAGATCCTGACCCGATGCCACCACCAGATCGACCATCGCATCACAGACCTGTTGCAGATGCGCATAGTCCACGCCCGAGCCAATATGCATATGGATGCCGACCAGTTTCAGGCCGTGCTGCTCAATGGCGGCCAGCGCCTGAGCTAAATCAGCATGCCAGATACCGTGCTTGCTGTTTTCGCCGCCGGTGTTGGTTTTCTGGCTGTGACCGTGACCAAAGCCTGGATTCACCCGCAGCCACACCGCATGACCGGGGGAAACGGCACCCAGCTGATGCAGCATATCGATCGATCCGGCGTTGACCGGCACTTTCAGCGCCGCGACCCGCGCCAGCGTCGGCTGATCGAACAGATCAGCGGTAAAGACAATATCCTCCCCGCCCGGCTGATAGCCCGCCACCAGCGCCCGTTCAATCTCCCCCAGCGATACCGAATCGACCTTCACGCCCGCCGCGCGCATCAGGCGCAGAATATGAATATTGGAGCAGGCCTTCTGCGCAAAACGCACCACATCAAACGCCTGAAGCTGGGCAATGCGCGCCTGAATGATCTGTGCGTCATAGGCCCAGAAGGGGCCGGCGTAGCGGCGTGCCAGCGGCAGCAGACTGGCGGCGTTGAGTGCGGTTTCGGTACTCTGTAAGGAACGTGGCATAGCAATTCTCCTGTGGTCTTCACCGCATTAAGCCAGAATCGTGCTATAGCGAAAAATATCTGTTTTAATGGCATTTATGCAAAATAGATATGGGGTAAGAGATGGCTAAGATTAACTGGCGACACATTGAGATCTTTCACGCGGTGATGACCAGCGGCAACCTGACGCAGGCGGCGACGCTGCTGCATACCTCTCAACCCACGGTGAGCCGTGAGCTGGCGCGGCTGGAGCAGCAGCTGGGATTAGAACTGTTCGGGCGGGTACGGGGACGGCTGCAACCCACGGTCCAGGGTCTGCGGTTGTTCGAAGAGGTGCAGCGCTCCTGGTATGGGCTGGATCGCATTATGGAGGCGGCTGAAGGGCTGCGCCAGTTTCGCCAGGGCGAACTGTCGATCGCCTGTCTGCCGGTCTTTTCGCAGTCGCTGCTGCCGCCGCTCTGCCAGCCTTTTTTACAGCGTTACCCCGATGTGAGCCTGAATGTGATCCCGCAGGAGTCGCCGCTGCTGGAGGAGTGGCTGTCGGCGCAACGCTACGATCTCGGCTTAACCGAGACCCGGCATGCCCCGGCCGGAACGGAGTGCCATCCCCTGCTGACCTGCGATGAAGTGTGCGTGCTGCCGCACGGCCACCCCCTGAGCCAGCGCGCAGCGTTGACGCCGCACGATTTTGCCGGTGAAAAGTATGTCAGCCTGTCGCGCACCGACAGTTATCGTCAGCTGCTGGATGCGCTGTTTCATGAGCAGGGGGTGGAGCGGCGGCTGGTGCTGGAGACGCACAGCGCCGCGTCGGTGTGCGCTATGGTGAAAGCGGGCGTTGGCATTTCGATTGTTAATCCGCTGACGGCGCTTGATTACGCCGACAGCGGCGTGGTGATGCGTAAGTTCAGCGTGGCGGTGCCGTTTACCGTCAGCCTGGTCAGACCGCTTCACCGCCCGGCTTCGGCGCTGGTCGATGCCTTTGTCAGCCACCTGCAACACCAGGTGGCTGACTTTCCGGCGCGCATCGCCGCCCGTCTGGCTTAGGCGCGAACCCTGGCCACCGCGCCCCCTGATCGACGGAAGGTGATCAGGCAGACCAGCAAACCGATAGCCGCCAGCGCGGCGGCGGCAACCGGGACCGCGGTCAGGCTGAAACCGCGGCCAATCACCGCGCCACCGACCCAGGCTCCCAGCGCGTTGCCGACGTTAAACGCCGAAATGTTCAGGGTTGAAACCAGGTTGGGTGCCTCTTTACCGTGTCGTACCACATTAATCTGCAAGCCCGGCACCGTGGCGAAGGTCGCCATCGCCCAGAGAAACAGGGTGATCTCCGCCAGCCACAACGCATGGCTGGTCCAGCTGAACAGCAGGGAGAAGATGGCGATCAGCGAGAAGCTGAGGATCAGGCTGAATGAGACTTTCCAGTCAGCCAGCTTACCGCCAAGAATATTGCCGACCGTCAGGCCCGCACCAATCAGGAACAGCGTCCAGCTGACACCACGATCGCTGATGCCGGTAACCTGCAACAGCAGCGGTGCAATGTAGCTGAACAGTGCAAACATCGCCGCCGCAAAGAACACCGTCATCAACAGCGAGAGCCACAGCTTGCCGTTCGCCAGCGCCCCCACTTCACTCGCCAGGTGAACCGGCTTCTCCTGCTTATTATTGGGCAGGCTGACGATCAGGGCGATAAAAGCCAGTACGCCGATCACCGCCACGCCCCAGAAGGTGGCGCGCCAGCCAAACATCTGGCCGAAGCTGGTCCCCAGCGGGACGCCCAGCACGTTAGCCAGAGTGAGTCCGGTAAACATCAGCGCCACCGCGGAGGCCTGACGCCCTGGTGCGACCAGGCTGGCCGCCACCACCGCGCCAATGCCGAAGAACGCCCCGTGACACAGCGCGGTGACAATGCGCGCCAGCATCAGCAGGTTATAGCTGTAGGCCAGCGCGCAGAGCAGATTGCCGATAATAAATATCACCATCAGCAGGATCAGCGTTTTTTTACGCGGCAGGCTGGCGGTCAGCAGCGCCATAATCGGCGCACCAATCGCTACTCCCAGCGCATAGCCGCTGATCAGCCAGCCGGCGGATGGAATCGAGACCTGGAGGTCGCGCGCCACCTCCGGCAGCAGCCCCATAATCACAAACTCGGTGGTTCCGATGGCGAACGCACTTAACGCCAGCGCCAGTAATGCTACAGGCATAGCCCTCTCCCAATATATTTTGCAGGTGAACCGCGCAGGGGCGCAGCCTATCGACGCTTATTAAAATTTGATCTGCGTCACTGCGAGGTATTACAGCATAGCGCCCGAACGCCATATAGCCTGAAAGCAGCAAAGGATTATTGCTGCGCCAGCAACAATATCGCGATTCTGGAAAATCTCTTTTCGCCATAGCACGCTGAAAAACCCGCCAGGGGCGCGCCCTGCCAGCCATCGGGTTGCCATTTTTCAGTAACCTATTACCCTTTTTAATAGGTACTCACTCAATAAAATTCCACGATTGCCGATATATCCCTCATAAATCGCCAGGTGATGTGACCTGTTCCAGACGCGGGGAGAGAGAATGCAACGGCTCATGGCTTTGATGGTTCTGGCTTTAACCGGCTGCTCGGTTGGCCACTATGAGTACAGTAAAGAAGCGGAAAAGCGGGTTGATATGACCGTGACCGGTATCCCTACCGTGCTGGGTCTGGGCACGCTGGGTACCACCATACCGCTCACCCCGGAATACAGCCTGACCGCGGCACACGTGGCGAAGTTTTCGCTCTATCGCATTAAAGCCTGGCATCCTGAATGCGATCTGGCGGTGGTCTATCATAAGAACAGTGAAATGAATCTGCCTCCCAGCTTTCGCAATAGTCACATCGGTGACAAGGTGAATCTCTACGGCTATAGCTTTATTTCGGCGATGCCGGTGAGTTCCAGCGGGCAGAACCTGATTAATACCACGCTGGCGAACAGCTGGAACAAATCAGATTGCGTAGTGGTGGCGGCGAACGCGGGCGTGGTGAAAGGCATGTCAGGTGGCGCGGTCTATAACGCCTCTGACGATACGCTGGCTGGGGTGATTGTGGGTTACAGCAGCCGTATCAATGACAACACAAGCGGCAAAACCCTCTATAAGGATGTCGCGCTCTATGTGCCCTATGCACGGTTTGAAACCTGGCTGCATCAGGCGATTAAATCCTGAGGAGATAATCGCCTTTGGCAGCAGGCATGTTAAGTAGGGATGGAAGTCAGTTATAACTCTGTCACAATAAAGGTGGCAGAAGCGGTAAAGAGACCCGTCGTGATGCTGGTGGCAGGCACTGAGGGGTTTCTCAACAGACTGAAAACCAGGTTGGTGGGTAGTGATGAGCCTCCCCCCGGGACTTCCACAGTAAAAGAGTCATTCGCCTTCAGAATCGTGCCATTCTCGGTGATTGCGACCCCCAGCGCGCTGTTACTGGTAAAGATTTGCGAGTCCGACCAGGCGACGGGGTTCATACTCAGTTTTACCGAAAAATTATGTGCAGTGGTGCCCGTACAGTTAATCGTCAGGCTTTTCGTTACGTCGTGTTTGGTTGCGCCTTCCACCCAACCAATATCGGAACGTTCAATCTCGCCAAAGGCCACATCAATACTCGGTGTCGAAACGCTACAAGTGTCTATGGCTGAACGGTTGATAGGCGCATCACACTGTACGGCCCCTGCCGGAAAACTGGACGACGATCCCCATAATGCCCATTTTCCGCCAGTGGCACCCGTGGCTGATCCGCCCATGATGCTAAAGCAGAGTCCCTTATAAATATTTCCATTCCAGGTGGGTTCTAATGTACCCGCGTTAATGCTGGAGACGATCGTTCCCGTCAGCTTATTGGACCAGGGCATATTCTGGAATGCCGTTGCAAATGGTCCCCAACTCCAGATACCACTTCCCGCTGCTTTCTCAAAAATCGGCCCGACTAATTTTGTACAGCTGGTATCTGAAGAGCAGTTGGCAAGATATATTTGCATCCAGTTGAGTGCAAAGGGCGTTGCAGTAGCATCATGGGCATTGCTTATCTTTTCCATTACGAAAGAGGCACCCGGGCCGCAGCTGCCTTTAGTATCGACGCCATCACAACGTACGACAAAATCATAGGCGCTGACATTAGCGCTCCACAACCAGAGCATCAAACCCGCCAGCAATAATTTTGGTAAAAACAAGCAGCCTGTTTTTCTTAACTTCATCATTATTTCTCTCATATAGCTTATTGCCGCGGGAATCGGCATGGCTATTCATTAATTATTGAATTCAGCCTTACTGAACCCTGAACCCGATAAACTTTACCTACCCTGGAATAACCATCTATTCATAATTAAGTGTAAAATTAGCGGTGGCGTTAAATTCACCTCTGACAATGGTGTGATTCTGAATTGCACTGGGCCGTGCCTGTACGTAAGCCATTAATGTCAGTTCGGTGGTACCGGCAGTGAGCGCAAAAACCGGGGTCGGCTGATTAAAAGGCAATATTTTACCTTCTATGTCTTCCATACCAATGGCAACACCACTCGCGCTGCCGGTTACGGCTAACATATCGTTCAGTTCACTGTCAGCTGTCCCCGTAAAGGTCAGCGAGACCGTGGACCCCAGCGAGAGATCACACTCCAGTAAACGCACAACAAAGGGCTTACTGTGCACCCGCTGGTTGATATAAAAATATTTATCAACGATCTCACCAAAATCGACTTCAATATTTTGCGTGGTCGGATCCAGTTCACAGGGGTCAGCGACAAGATTGCCAGAGAACTGCAAGTTATTGGTTACTGCACTGGCGCTCAGATGAATAAAAAACAATGAGAAAATAAACAGCATCGACAACGTTGCTATTAGCTGCTGAAAAACCGGCTTTTTAAATTTTGACATTATTCATACTCCGCCAGTAACGTTGCCGTCGCGGTAAAAGCGCCTTCGCTTAATGACGCGCCTGACGTAACGGGTACCGCCTGAAGCACAGGTGGTTTGTTATAATCGATAACAAAAGACTGATTAATTACTACCGCCGTACCATTTTGCAGCAGTTCTATACCTAATCCATCAACACTGGTGGTAATAGCACCCTTGTCATAAGTGGTCTGCGTGCCTGCCAGCGTCATTTTCAGATTTGCCGTTTCATCAGGATCTTCACACTCAAGGGTGTAATCAATGGTCTTAATATAATTTTTACCATCGATTTTATTGACACCCACATTGCCGAAATCAATGGCGATAATACCATCATTATTGATATAGCAGGGCTTGCGCTTCAGTGTGCCATGAATGGTCACGTTAACGGTATCCCCTGTCTGAGTGGCATATGTCTCAGCAGCAAAAGAGAGTGGGATTGTAAAAAATTGCAGTACTATTACCCCGAGCAGTGGTCTTAGCAGCGTATATAGCCGGGTGCTCATCATCATTCATCCTTATTGATAATCCACTTTCAGCGTTGCCGATGCATTAAATTCCTGCCCGTTAGTAAAAGACGCGCCGCTGTTTTTAACCAGCACGACATCCAGCGAAGGCGGAGAGGCCGCATCAATAGTGAACCGGGTATTGGGACTCACCTGGGTATTATTCTGTAATAACTTAACGCCCAGACCGGTAACATCGGTGGTTAACAGCGTGCTGTCAAAGGAGGATTGATCGCCCACCCACTCCATGTAGACAGTTTTACCGTCCGCATCGCCTTCACAACTCAGCGTGTAATCCACCGGTTTTTTGTAGGTATCACCAATGATTTGGCTGATATAGACGTCGCCGAATTCGATCTCGATAGTTTTGTCGCTGCCGAAAGTACAGGATGCGGTCGCAATCACCGTGCCACTGATAGTAATAGGGACGGGATCAATCGTAATGGCACCCTGGGCACACAAGGGGTAGATCACCATGCAGCCCAACAGCGTGAAACTGTTCTTCAGGAATGCTCGTACGCCAGAAACTCCGGGCTTTTCTGTGCTGTATTTTGCAGGCATATCATTACCCTCAGTCATAATTCAGGCGAAAACTAACCGTCGCGGCAAAAGCACCTGCCACTAGCGGCGCTGAGGTTCGCTCAGGCACGACATACCAGGTCAGCACATCATGATAAGGCGCCACAAAAACGGGCTCACTGCGATAGCCCAGCCGCACATTGCGATGCTGGCTGTCGAGCAGACGTAATCCCACACCCTGTGCGCCATCCACTTTCACCAGTTCAGGCGAATAGCGATCCGCGGGCGCCACAAACGAGACTGACACCACCGGTTGTTTGCTGTCCCACACGGTTCCGCCTTTAATCGCATCCCGCAGACGACCACCGGTCAACAAACAATCACGCAGGATTAACTGAAAAGGTACCGGCTCTCCGCGCTGATCGGCGGCAGTAAAATCACCGGTCACTAAGTTACCAAGATCAATCTGCTGCCAGGCACTCTGCATCTCAAGCCGACACGCTCCCTGCGTTAACGAGCCAGTGACATGGAGCACTCCCGTCTCGCCATCAACCTGGCTAAAGTCTTTCGCCCAGGCGGAAGATGCGCTCAGCAGTGAACAAAGAATGAAGAGACCAGCGGTAATACCAGAGCCTCTCAGTACTTTTTGGGAGACATATTTTTTTGTAGAACAAGAAGCTGCGATATCCATATGCTATTCCTGGTTTTTTATTAACAACGCTTATCCTGCGCGGCATTAACCTTCTTTATATTGGCTTACGGTACACTCGGCACCGCCGCAGCGGAAGATGAGCTTCGGCCGACCACCATAGTCGTTAATGAATGTAATCTCAGGAGCATTGCCCATTCTTTCTGCGCTGACCGGCAGCACGGTGCTACTCTGCGGCGAAATCATCACTGGTTTTAATTCAGCAATATCTTTATTCGCAACGCTGGCGGTTACTAATGTGAAGAAATAAGGCGTTTTGTTATTCACCCGATATTTCCCGTTCTCGCGGGTCAGGGTGATGTTGTCCTTAAATGTGTTGATCATATCTGTTGAAGACTTGACTAACGCATGCGGACGGTAAAAGAGTTTCACCCGGGTTTGCAGCGCAATCTGTAAAGTATTGGGCTTATCGCTGCGCGGTGGGATCTCCCGCAGGTTAAAGTAGAAAAGTGTCTCTTTGTCCTGCGCCAGCAGGTTAATCGCTGGAAGTGACTGAACCTTTATCTGGCTTTTGGCCATAGGTTCAACCCGCTGCAAAGGCGGCAGCAGAATCAACGGCGACTCAATTTTATTGCCCTGCGCATCTTCAATCCATCCCTGAGCCAGATAGGGCAGTTCTTTATTTTTATTACTGATATTCAGACTTATTGATTTGCTGCCACCATCAAAAATGACGCGCGTACGATCTAAGGCAATCGCAGCACTGGCCTGCTGAACTAAAAAACTGCCAAAAAACAATCCAACAAATACAGACGGTAAAAATTTCAGTTTCATTACGAATCTCACTTAATATTGCCAGAGAAAAGTCTACTTTCCTGATACTTTTTCGCAGGGTAAAAGCAGTCCGCTGGTTAATGGTGGCAAAGGTGTCGGCAACGTGATGCTGCAATTAATTTTTTCGTTCCATTTGACATTCATTTTTTCACCGGCGTTTATGCCGGTCAGCCATACGCTACCATCATCACTGATAATACCGGTCTGATACCCGCGACTGTTTTCAACCACTGCACCAAATGGAGGTGATGAGCCATCCACTAATTTAATTACAGCCATGGCCTTTTCACCCGCGACAACACCGAGTTTACGATAACCAATCGCCCCTTCGGTCAGCGAACTCTGAACGACGGAACGCGGTGCATCGACATTGTCAGAGAGCTTGTCGAGATCGACACGGACGCTGCTGCGGTAATAGTTATTTAAATCACCGATAACTGCTTTACCAAAAATGTTACTACGACTGACGCCGCCATTCCCCACCAGAGGGACGTCTGCCACCCCATCGGTATCGAGCATCATACGGGTTGCGCCTACCGTGCTGACACGATGTAGTGCCACACCTTTCGCTGTTGCAGTCATCCCACCCTGTAGTGACATACCAATGGCGCTATACTGGCTGGAGTTATAGCTGGCGTTAGCGGTCATACTGGTTAAATCACCATCCCGGGTATAAAAACCGCTTACGTTAGAATGGCCGCCGGAGTCCATACCCGCGCTCACCTGGTAGTTACTGTTACTATCGATACGGTCATTCAGGCTGACAGAATGTGAAGAGCCACTTTTATAATACTGGCCATCATAGTTCACCGATCCTGAGTTACCCCACGGGACGCTTATTGTCATATAAGCACCATCATCGTGAGTATTGTTATAAACCGAACGAAAAGCTGTCAGGTTGAAGCTAAGGTTTTTCAACCGCATAAAGTCGAAATATTTAGCCAGTGAAAACGTATAGTTATCATTTGCTGGCCGGTCCCAATAGGTCTGATGGCTGTAATTTAAATAGCTGCTCAGCCCCAGTGACTCAAATTGCTTGTTAACGGTAATGGTATAAAGTTCTTTACCTTGGCCATAATTTGCCCCTCTGTAACGCAATTCGAGGTACTGACTCATGCTTAAATAATTGCGTTCCGAGAAGCGATAACCGGCAAACGTCACCTGGCTATTGATTTCCTCAAAACGCTTTGAGTAGCTGAGCTTATAGGACTCACCCGTTTTGTTTCCCTGCTTTGGCAGGCGGGCACGTGACTGTGTGGCGTCAAAAGAGAGCGCACCAAACGCCAGTAAGTCCCGTCCTATACCGCCGGAAAACGCATTATAATTACCGCCCAGGATTGCGCCGCCATACAGTGACCAGCCGTTATTCACACCCCAGGAAAATTCGCCATTGGCAAAACCTGGACCGCGGGTTTGCCGCAGATAGTCTGATGGCTGACCCACCGCCATTTTATAACGCACCAGGCCCGGTCGGGTCAGGTAAGGAATGTTTGCCGTGTTAACCTGAAAGGTCCGAACGCTCCCATCCTGCTCCCTGATTTGTACATCGAGGGCACCGGATACCGCTGAACTCAGATCCTGGATGCGGAAAGGCCCTGCGGGCACCTGGGTTTCATACAGTACCCGCCCCTGTTGCATGACCGTCACTTTAGCATCGGTTTTGGCAACACCGCTGACTTCAGGCGCATAACCACGCAGGTTGGGTGGCAACATGCTGTCATCCGATATCAGACTCGCCCCGATAAAACGAAAGCTGTCGAAGATATCTGAATAGAGATAGTTTTCGCCCAGGGTCAGCTTGGCGCGAAGCGCACCTATCGCGCGATACATATAGTAGCGACTCATGCGCAAACTATGCTGCGAAGGTTGCGGAACACCGGTTACATGGTAGTAATTTCCCTGCCAGTCACCGCGTAATCGCCAGGGACCGGCGTTCATTCCCACAACACCATTACCGCTGACGTTTTGTTCATTCTTATTATCATCAGCCCGGGTGTTGTTACGCGCATTGATGTTATAGTCGAGTATGACGCCAGGGATGCCCTCATCCCAGCGTGAAGGTGGATCCCAGTTATCCGCAATATATTCGATATAAGCCTGAGGAATGGAGACATCCAGTATATTATCGGCCAGATTGCCTGTGGCCTTTGAGCCAGGCAACGAGGAGAGGTCAATACAGGTCCCATCTTTCTGCCAGACCAGCTGGCTCTTCATTTTATCTTTCAGGCCGATTTGTTCTGCAATATCTGCGGTGATACAAGGTTCACTTCCTTTTGGATCGTCAACTGGTGCACGGAAAACCACGTCTACTTCATTTAATTCGTGGTGGTTAACGCGCAGCTTCATATGATACTTTCCCGGCATAACATAACCGGCACGGGCAAAGTGACTCAGGTCAATATGCTGGCGATCTTTCACATCCAGAACGTCAGTATTGAACTGAATATCCTGTGAATCAGAACCCTCTGAAGCGTTAGCAAAATAACTCCCGCTTAACGCAAATAAAATACTGATGAACAGAGGTCTTAATTGACATCTCATATACCGCGAACCGGTTTTTTTACGTTTTCCATTCATCAGTAATAATCCATTTTAAATCTGATGGTACTCTGGTAATTTCCCGGCCGTACCGCTTTTTGATTTGCCTTTAAACGCAGGTTGAAGCCCAGGTCCATGCTGTCTGGCTCCAGCGCATATTCAGGCATAACTTTACCAGGCGCTGCGATATTTCCGGCTTTATCAGTAATTTCAATACCTACGCCGCTGGCTTCTCCTTCAACGCCGAAGAGACCGTTCCCCGTCACTTTCCCATCAAAAGTTATTGCGAATGTCGACCAGTCATTACCGTCTTTTAAGGAGCGTTGCAGCAAACAGTTCGATAAATTAATCGTGAAGGGTTTCGATGGCCCTACCCCATCACTGATAATGGTACTGACAGGAAGAGCTGAAAGATCAACGCTTTGATAGCGACTACCTGATGCAATTGCGCACGGCGTATCCATGATTGAACCTTGCACATGAACAGTTCCGTGTCCCTGATCGGCTGCGCTGGCAGACGAAACCAGGCTTAACACAGCCAGGGGAATTAAATAGACGAGAAAAAATCTCATTTTATTATTACCCGGTGCTAGAAATGCAAACGTCGCTTTAGAGGAAAAGAAACAGGCGTGTTACCGCCTGTTTCTTAGGGGTACTGTTACTCGTACGCCAGGGTGAAGTTTGCGGTGCTGGTGAATGCGCCGGCAACAATTGGGTAAGTAGAGTTATCAGCGGCACCCTGCAGGTAAGCAGAGTACTGCAACTCAGCTTCTTTAGAATCGCTGCTGAAGGTGTATGCTAAAGAAGGGGTACCAAATTTGATATTGGCGCTGTTATCATCAGTGATAGCAACAGCTGCACCTGAAGCGGTACCAGCGATAGCCAGCAGAGTAGAGGTGGTATCAAAGGTGGCTGCTTTACCGGTGAAGGTTGCAGTTACAGTCTTTTTAGTCAGGCTGGATACGTCGCAATCTTCCAGTTTGATGCTGAAAGGTTTAGGAGTAGATTTACCGCCTGCTTTCAGCGCTGAGCTTGAAACCTGGCCCAGGTCAACAGTCTGCTCAACGGTATCCGCAGTGATTGAGCAAGGTGCATCAATGATTTCGCCAGTAAAGTGAACAGTACCGCTGCCCTGACCTGCTGCTAATGCGCTGCCGCTTGCCAGTGCCATACCCAGAACCACAGCCAGTTGAATCTTTTTCATTTATATCATCCTTAAATTAAATTGTTTGCTCGAGGCAAACTGCTCGTCGTTACATAAAAGGCTGACCCATTTATCTTTGGATCATACTTTCTATATTCAGTATGAAGGTAAGGGGCCTTGTATACATATCTATACCTTTCCTTACCTTCTTGCTAACGGCGGCATTTATACCCTCCTGCTGAAAATATTCAAAACAGATTTCATATAGGAATTATCCAGATGGAAAAACCTGAATTAAACACCACATAGTCAAATGAGGATAAAGCAGCGCTCTCGCCCTATTTCCATTCGATTGGAATGTTAACCAGTTATTAAATTAACCATGTTTCTTTTTAAGATATTTCGCGCCGCCAGAATGAGATTTTTTTGAAAAATTCTGCACAGCCCCCTAAATAATCCTTATGGACAGTGCTTATACCGCAGGTGAATTTGGCTTATTGGGCAGTCCTGATCAGAAAATAGTGGCAACTCAGCGCCACAAAGGACGCCTATCCATTTTCAAAATTCATCCAACAGCGAGGAATAGTATAAAACCAGGCTGTTAAACCTGCTAAAAAAGACCATTAATTAATACTTTGTTGATTAACCCACGATTAACCCGCTAAAACCTGCCCTTTAGTAATCATTTGCTGAATGAAGTTAATTTTTATAATGAGAGATAGCTGTAAATATCATTCATCCTATTATGACACGCAATAGATACCAGAATAATAATTAGCATGCAATACATCCAGCAGTACCTGATTGCCTGGGTTTGTGGTGCCGTAAAACCTGCGGAGTCGCGATAGTTCTGCCGGAGTCATGCCATCACCAAACCTGAGCCTATTTGCAGGGGGACGTTGCAGCAAAAACCCTTCAACTGCCCCGATGCACCCGACCCCGACGTCGTTCAGTCAGGATTAGCCTGTTGCGGTGTAATCAGAAGACGGCGTTTTAACTGATGGCGGAGGAGAAACATGAAGCTGACAGGCAGCCAGCTGCTATCGACCGGGCTGAAGTACGTGAAGCGACTATGCCGCTGTGATTAAAAACTTCAGGCTACGCTGTGCTACTGGAGAAGTTACGCAGTGCCAGATGGGAGCTGGCTGGATAGGACATGCCCATGCGGAAGATTACCGGGTGGAAGTTATCGACATCGGAGATATAAAGGCGGGAAGCCAGACCTGAACAAACTACGCTTTGAGCCTGTCGCCCGGCATAAGGATAACCAGACTGGTTCTGTCACCACTCTGGTTATCCGGCTTATGCTGAACGTAAGCGCTTACCACATGGGTTAGATAGCAGCGCTCTCGCCATGCACCTCATCGCTTTCCGCGTAGAAATAGTTGATGGTTTTATAAAAATCCAGACTATTTTTACACTGCCACTTGGACATAATCTTTCTCTTCAGATAGCTGACATTCTTCTCGGTACATTGAAAATAACGCGCAATTTTTTTGTTTGATATGCCGCTATATACCAGATAACAGTACCGCCTTTCTTTGGCTGTCAGACAAAGGCTGTTGTTAGCATTAACCCTGCTCTGGCTGATATCTGAAGCGACCACCTCACTGAGTAATGCGTTAATGTCCGCTAAACTGAGATTACCCGGAACCATTTTTATCTGCTCCATACCCGCAAAGATATGTAATGTTTCATACATGTGAGCGGGTACGATAGCAATGCTGTATCTCTTTTTGGTTTTATAACTGGCATCGATTTGCATCAATTCTACCAGATTTACCTGTCTGATTGTAAAACGACTCTTTTTCCCCGAAAAACCTTCTCTTATTATTTCACGAAGCCCATTATGCAAAAAATGATTTTTACCAATAATGAAAATTTCATTACTCATCATAACTATCCCTGTAAATCATTTATTATTATGATTAAAAATATGAGGTATGAAATAGACTATTCAACCTTAATGCGCGGGGTATCGTATAACTATTATATTTTATTTTATTGCGCAAAAAATGCTGTTAACAAAGCAACATTAATTGTCAAAATAGAATTGTTATTTTTATTTTCAGGAATAATCGTCATACAGGGAATGAGCAAGGGATGAGAATTATCAGCTTAAATCATACGGTTAAATGCAAAGCCAGCTTACTCATAAATCCGGCCTTAACCTCTATAGAACATTTTCTATAACCTGTGCCATTAAATAGCAATTTAATTTTAGCGATATAATTGCGCTGACACCATGAAAATAGATTTGATTCCATCAAAATATTATCACAAAACAGGAAGCTGGTTGACCAAATGAGCCTGTTTTTATCATCCCTGCGTACAATATTTCGCCAGTTAATTATCAACTCCCAGCCAGCAGGATGATTTTACGGCTACAAACTCCGGTTTTACGCATTAATAATACGATGGGAATAACTGATTTTTAATAAACGAATTCTGAAATGTTTTATATGCCTGCGCTGCGGGCTTTGTAGCTTTTATTGCAGAGCCTTTTCAATGACGCAGATCTATCAGCAACTGTTTTTCTGACGCGATATTTTGACGGGAATCAACAATATTATCCTGCTGATAAACCCACAGAGCGGAACTGAGAGGGGATAGAGTGCTGTACACAATAAAAAAACTGCACCCTACTCAGTCCGTTAAAGACCTTTGGGGTGCAGCTTATACCTGAACCGGTCCGGCTTATTTACTGCCAGGACGCAGTGCCGGGAACAGAATCACATCGCGGATGGTGTGGCTGTTGGTAAACAGCATTACCATACGGTCGATACCGATGCCCAGGCCAGCGGTTGGCGGCAGGCCATGTTCCAGCGCAGTGACGTAATCTTCATCGTAGAACATCGCTTCGTCGTCACCCGCATCTTTGGCATTCACCTGTTGCAGGAAACGCTCCGCCTGATCTTCCGCATCGTTCAGCTCCGAGAAGCCGTTACCGATTTCACGGCCACCAATGAAGAACTCAAAGCGGTCGGTGATTTCCGGGTTCTGATCGTTACGACGCGCTAGCGGCGAGACCTCCGCCGGATATTCGGTGATAAAGGTCGGCTGAATCAGGTTCGCTTCCGCTGTCTCTTCGAAGATCTCAGTGACAACGCGGCCCAGGCCCCAGCTCTTCTCAACTTTAATATGCAGGGATTGAGCAATCGCCACTGCTTTATCAAAGTCTTCCAGATCGGCCAGATCGGTTTCCGGGCGATATTTCTTGATCGCTTCACGCATGGTCAGTTTTTCAAACGGCTTACCGAAGTCAAACTGCTGCTCACCGTAAGGCACCACCGTACTGCCCAGCACATCCTGCGCCAGCGTGCGGAACAGGCTTTCAGTCAGCTCGATCAGATCTTTGTAATCCGCATAGGCCATATAGAGTTCCATCATGGTGAACTCTGGGTTATGGCGTGGCGAAATACCTTCGTTGCGGAAGTTACGGTTGATCTCGAACACGCGATCAAAACCACCTACCACCAGACGCTTCAGATAGAGTTCTGGCGCAATACGCAGATACATATCAATATCCAGCGCATTGTGATGGGTGATGAACGGACGCGCCGACGCGCCGCCCGGGATCACCTGCATCATCGGGGTTTCCACTTCCATAAAGTCACGGCCTACCATGAACTGGCGGATACCGGCCATAATCTGTGAGCGGATTGTAAAAGTCTTGCGCGATTCTTCGTTGGCGATCAGATCAAGATAACGCTGACGGTAACGGGTTTCCTGATCGGCCAGACCGTGGAACTTGTCCGGCAGCGGACGCAGCGCTTTGGTCAGCAGGCGCAGTTCTGAACAGTGAATCGACAGTTCGCCGGTTTTGGTTCGGAACAGTTTGCCACGCGCGCCGAGAATATCGCCGAGGTCCCACTTCTTGAACTGCTCGTTGTAGATGCCTTCCGCCAGGTCATCACGCGAGACGTAAAGCTGAATCTGGCCACCCACATCCTGTAAGGTCACGAATGAGGCTTTACCCATAATGCGGCGGGTCATCATGCGGCCGGCGACGCTGACTTCAATGCCCAGCGCTTCCAGCTCTTCATTGCTCTTGTCGTCATAGCTGGCGTGCAGCTGGTTCGAGAGGCTGTCACGACGGAAATCGTTAGGAAACGCCACGCCATTGGCACGCAGCGCGCTCAGCTTCTCGCGGCGCGTTTTCAGTTCGTTATTTAACTCAACGGCGGCGTCAGCGCTCTGCGGTTGTTGTTCAGACATGTCGGTTCCTTATAACCCTGCTTTTAAACTAGCTTCAATGAATCGATCCAGATCGCCGTCCAGCACCGCCTGGGTGTTACGTGTTTCTACGCCGGTGCGCAGATCTTTGATGCGCGCATCATCGAGAACGTAAGAACGGATCTGACTTCCCCAGCCAATGTCGGACTTATTGTCCTCCAGCGCCTGCTTCTCAGCATTTTTCTTTTGCATCTCAAGCTCGTACAGCTTCGCCTTCATCTGCTTCATCGCCTGGTCTTTGTTCTTGTGCTGAGAACGATCATTCTGACACTGGGTCACGGTGCCGGTTGGAATGTGGGTAATACGTACCGCAGATTCTGTCCGGTTAACGTGCTGACCGCCCGCGCCCGATGCACGGTAGACGTCAATGCGCAGATCGGCCGGGTTGATGTCGATGTCAATATCGTCATCCACTTCCGGGTAGATAAAGGCAGAGCTGAAGGAGGTGTGACGACGACCGCCGGAGTCAAACGGGCTTTTACGCACCAGGCGATGCACGCCGGTTTCAGTGCGCAGCCAGCCAAAGGCGTAGTCGCCTGACACGCGAATGGTCACCGATTTAATGCCAGCGACTTCGCCTTCAGACTCTTCGATAATTTCGGTTTTGAAGCCTTTGGCTTCGGCCCAACGCAGATACATACGCATCAGCATGCTGGCCCAGTCCTGCGCTTCGGTGCCGCCGGAACCCGCCTGGAGATCGATATAGCAGTCGGCGCTGTCATACTCGCCAGAGAACATGCGGCGGAATTCCAGTTCGCCCAGTTTGCCCTCCAGGACATCCAGCTCGGCGACCGCTTCGTTGAAGGTCTCTTCGTCTTCTGCTTCTACCGCCAGCTCCAGCAGCCCCTGCACATCTTCAAGGCCCTGCGACATCTGATCCAGCGTTTCAACGATCGCTTCCAGTGAGGAGCGCTCTTTGCCCAGCGCCTGGGCGCGTTCAGGTTCGTTCCAGACATCCGGCTGTTCCAGCTCGGCGTTTACTTCTTCGAGGCGTTCTTTCTTGGCATCGTAGTCAAAGATACCCCCGAAGAACGTCGCTGCGCTCACTGAGGTCCTGAATACGGTTTTTGACCGGGTTAATTTCAAACATGGCTTTAGCGTCTTTTTTACGTTCGATGGGATAGGAAAATTAACGCACAAGTTTACCCGAAACTGGCGGCAGATTGTAGCGCTGAGACAGCGGGCTGATGCCGGGCTTGCATGACGTGTCGCATTAGCCTCTTGCCCGACAGGTTAACGCAGGGGACCAGCAGGCTGACGCGCGTCAGCCTGTTTAACTCAGTTCAGTGGCCAGATATGGTCGATAATCAGCTGCACCGAGCGATTACCACGATACTCATTAATATCGAGTTTATAGGCCAGCTCAACCTGGCGCACGCTGCTATCGGGCCATAAAGTGGTATCGACATTAAAGGCGATACCGTCAATCAGCGGCCCGCCGCCCAGCGGTTCAACCATCACTTTAAGATGCCGTTCGCCCACCAGCCGCTGTTGCAGCAGTCTGAATTTGCCGTCAAACGCCGGTTCCGGGAAAGCCTGTCCCCAGGGACCCGCTTCCCGCAGCATTTCAGCGGTCTGCAAAGAGAACTCCTGCGGCTGTAACGCGCCATCAGACCAGATGATGCCCTGCAACGACTCGCCATCCAGCCACTCACCGATCAGATCGGCAAAGCGCTGGCGGAACTCCTCATAGCGCGCGGTCTCCAGCGACAGACCCGCCGCCATCGCGTGGCCGCCAAACTTCAGCATCAGCCCCGGATTGAGCGTATCGAGCCGCTCCAGCGCATCACGCAGATGCAGGCCGGCAATCGAGCGGCCCGACCCTTTCAGCGTGCCGTCTCCGGCGGGGGCGAAAGCGATGACCGGACGATGGAAGCGCTCTTTCAGCCGTGAGGCGAGGATCCCCACTACACCCTGATGCCATTCGGGGTGATAGAAAGCCAGTCCGAGCGGCAGATCGCGCTGCTCACGCTCCAGCGCCTGACAGAGCGCCAGCGCCTCGCTCTGCATGCCCTGCTCTATCTCTTTGCGCGTCTGGTTCAGTGCGTCGAGTTCACTGGCTAACATCCGCGCCTGGCTGAGGTCGTCGGTCATTAACAGCGCCACGCCCACTGACATATCGTCGAGCCGGCCTGCCGCATTGAGGCGTGGTCCCAGCGCAAAACCGAGATCGCTGGCCGCCAGCTGACGCGCGTCACGATTGGCGATCTCCAGCAGCGCGCGAATGCCTGGCCGGCACTTACCGGCGCGGATACGGCTCAGCCCCTGCCACACCAGAATGCGGTTATTGACGTCGAGCGGCACCACATCGGCAACCGTGCCGAGCGCCACCAGATCCAGCATCTCCGCCAGATTGGGTTCGCTGCGGGTGGCACCAAACCAGCCCTGGGTACGCAGGTAGGCACGCAGCGCCAGCATCAGATAAAAAGCGACCCCGACGCCCGCCAGCGCCCGCGAGGGAAAATTACAGTCCGGCAGATTGGGGTTAACAATCGCCTCGGCAGCGGGCAGGGTTTCACCGGGCAGATGGTGGTCGGTGATCAGTACCGGAATCCCGTGCTGATGCGCGCACTCCACGCCAGCGTGGGAGGAGATGCCGTTATCGACCGTCAGGATCATCGCGGCACCACGCGCCCGCGCCTGCTCAACCACTTCCGGGCTGAGGCCGTACCCATCTTCGAAGCGGTTAGGCACCAGATACTGTACGTTGCCGCCGCCCATGCTGCGCAGCGCCATCACCGTCAGCGCGGTACTGGTGGCGCCATCGGCATCAAAGTCACCGACCACCATAATGCGGCGGCCATCCAGCAGCGCCTGATGTAACAGCGCCACCGCGCTGTCGATCCCGCTTAGCGACTGAAACGGCAGCAGATTTTTTGCGCCGCGCTCAAGCTCAGCCGCATCGCTGACGCCGCGTTGCAGATAGAGGCGTTTCAGCAGCGGCGGCAGCGTCGCCGGTAACGCATCTTTCACCGTCACCTCACGGCGACGGAGTTCTACATCCTGTTTTACCACCGATTAACCACCACGCTTCTGATTGTCCAGCACCTGTTTCAGCTCCTGCGGTGCCTGATAACCTGGGATCATCATGCCAGTGTCAGTCAGCATCGCGGGCGTGCCCTGAATGCCGAACAGCACACCCAGTTTGTAGTGCTGAGCAATATCGATTTTGCAGCTGTCCGGCGCGGCCATCTTCGGCGTGTCGCCTTTCATCGCCGCATCAAAGGCTTTGTTACGGTCGGCGCTGCACCAGATCGCTTTCATCGCCGGTTCAATCTGACCATTTAAACCTTCGCGCGGGAACGCCAGGTAGCGCACGGTGATGCCAAGGGCGTTGTAATCGGCCATCTGCTCGTGCAGCTTGTGGCAGTAGCCACAGGTGATGTCGGTAAAGACCGTCACCACATGCTGCTCTTTCGGCGCTTTATAGATGATCATTTCCGGCACCAGCGCCTCGACTTTTTTGTCCAGCAACTGGTTCGTGACGTTAACCGGCTGCTTACCGCTGACGTCATACAGCGGTCCCTGGATCATATGCTTGCCGTCATCGGTCACGTAGAGCACGCCGCTTTCCGACAGCACGGTTTTAAAGCCTGGCAGCGGGGATGGGCTGATCTCTGTCTGGTTCAGACCGAGCTTTTTCAGGGATTGCTGAATGGCGCTCTCATCGGCCTGTGCCAGACCGGAAAAGGCGCTGGCTAACAGCGCCAGCATGGCAAAATGCTTGTTCATCTTTATCCTTATCGCCGCGGATTATGCTCGCGGATGGTGTTGTTGATGCAACTGACGCAGACGCTCGGTAGCGACGTGCGTATAAATCTGGGTGGTGGAGAGATCGCTGTGGCCCAGCAACATCTGTACGACACGCAGATCGGCCCCGTGGTTCAGCAGATGGGTCGCAAAGGCATGTCGCATCACATGGGGTGATAACTTTTCACTGTCGATGCCCGCCAGCGTGGCGTAATGCTTGATACGATGCCAGAAGGTCTGGCGCGTCATCTGCTGTGCCCGATTGCTGGGAAACATCACGTCAATCGTCTGACCGTTGAGCAGCCAGGGACGACCATGCTCCATATATTGCTCCAGCCAGTAAACCGCTTCTTCACCTAACGGCACCAGCCGCTCTTTATCCCCTTTACCGATCACCCGCACCACGCCCTGACGCAGGCTGATGTCGCTGAGGGTCAGGCCGGTGAGTTCAGAGACGCGCAGCCCGGTGGCGTAGAGCAGTTCCAGCATCGCTTTATCGCGTAGTTCCAGCGGGATATTGACATCCGGGGCCTGAAGCAGCCGCTCGACCTGCGCTTCCGTGAGATCTTTTGGCAGGCGCTGCGGCAGTTTGGGCGCAGCAAGTAATGCGCTGGGATCGTCCGGGCGCAGCTTTTCGCGATAAAGATACTGGAACAGCCGACGCATGGCGCTGAGCAGCCGCGCAGAGCTGGTCGCCTTGTAGCCTCCCTCCAGTCGCTCCGCCAGAAACTGCTGTAGATCCAGCGGCGTTACGCTCAGCAGCGTCAGCTTATGCTGCGTCAGCCAGCCGGTCAGCGTCTGGAGATCCTGGCGATAGGAGGAGAGAGTGTTCTGCGCCAGATTACGTTCAATCCAGAGCGCATCAAGAAACTGGTCGGTCAGTTCGCTGTCCTGCACGTTATCTCCGCCGTTCGGTGTAAAAACATGCTCATTATGCCTGATTCAGCAGCGCTTCTGGTACAATTGCGCCAAAGTCAGTATTTACAGAGTGTTATCTGCATGAAAATCGGTCTTTTTTACGGTTCCAGTACCTGTTACACCGAAATCGTAGCGGAGAAAATTCGCGATTTTATTGGCGAAGAGTTAGTCACCCTGCATAACGTCAAAGATGACGACCCGCGCCTGATGGAGCAGTACGATTTGCTGATCATGGGCATCCCGACCTGGGATTTCGGTGAGTTGCAGGAGGACTGGGAAGCGATCTGGCCACAGTTGTCGACCCTCAATCTGCGCAACAAGATTGTGGCGCTCTACGGCATGGGCGACCAGATTGGCTATGGTGAATGGTTCCTGGATGCGCTCGGTATGCTGCATGATCTGTTGCAGCCGATGGGCGTGCGTTTTGTCGGCTACTGGCCGCTGGAAGGGTATGAATTCACCAGCCCGAAACCGCTCAGCGCCGATGGCACGCAGTTTGTCGGCCTGGCGCTGGATGATGTGAACCAGTTCGAGGTGACTGACGAGCGGGTGGAGCAGTGGTGTGAGCAGGTGCTGACCGAAACCGCCGACCTGCTTTAACCGGCCAGCATGCTTCGTCAGCCGTTAATCCCGCGCCCTGCTGAAACAGCAGGCGCGTAACGCACGCCATTCGCCCGGCTGCATATTGTCATGCATCAGCCACCAGCGCAGCGTCGCCCCCTGTTCATTTTTCGCCACCAGCAGCACGCCAATCGGCAGCCAGCGCAGTGGCTGGAGGGGTCGCCAGCGCTTTCCCTGCCAGATCCAGCAGTGGGCGCTCTCCCGCTGCAACAGGCCGTGTCGCTGCCTTAGCCGCCGATAATTACAGCCGCCTTCCGCCAGCAGCAGCAGAATAATGCCCCCTTTTATCAGCCCGCCGCTCAGCGGCAGCAGCAGCACGCCCGTCATCGCGGCCACCAGCCAGGCGTACTGTAATCCGCGCGCCAGGCGGGAGGGCCGCAGCTTACATTGCCACCGGACCGCGTTCATGGTTACGCTGCTGGATCAGACGCACCATCCGCTTCAGCTCAGGATCGGCTGGCTCGCCGTGGTTCATCAGCCAGTTAAACAGGTCGGGATCGTCGCTTTTCAGCAGGGCAATAAAGAGCTGCTTATCGCTGTCGCTCAGCGTGTCATACTCATATTTGAAGAACGGCATAATAGCGATATCCAGTTCCAGCATGCCACGGCGGCAGGCCCACTGAATTCGTGATTTATCATCAATATCCATACGTCAGTTTCCACAATTCACAACGTGGCGACTAGTGTAACCTGGTTTAACGCGGCTCGCAGGCAGAGCATCGCGGGCTGTGCAACGTGCCGCATTTCCGGCAGGATGTTTGCAGGGGTATCACGCCTTTTGTGCGCCGTTTTCGGTAAACAGGTTGCATTGGCAGTCGGCTCTTTTAACATTGATGACATTGTTTCGGATGAACCTTCATATACAGGATACCTCCATGCCCACTTTTACTTTACCGCCGCGCCAGCCTGCCGCGTCGTCACGTCTGCCGTTAACCCTGATGTCACTGGATAACTGGGCGCTGGTTTCCGTTACCGGTGCCGACAGCACCGCCTATTTACAGGGTCAGTTAACCCTGGATGTCGCGGCGCTGGATGCGGACCATCACGCGCCTGCCGCCCACTGTGATGCCAAAGGCAAGATGTGGAGCACGCTGCGCCTGTTCCATCGCGGCGAAGGCTACGCCTATCTGATTCGTCGCGCCCTGCGCGACAGCCAGCTGGCCGAGTTAAAGAAATACGCGGTGTTCTCCAAAGTGACCATGACGGCCGATGATGAGTCGGTGGTGCTGGGCGTCGCCGGATTCCAGGCACGCGCCGCGCTGGCGAATCTGTTTGAGAACCTGCCCGACAGTGAGAAGCCGGTAGTGCAGCAGGGCGAAACCACGCTGCTGTGGTTTGCCCATCCCGCGGAACGGTTCCTGATGGTCACTTCGCCAGCGCAGGCGGAAACGCTGAAGCAGCAGCTCACTGAGGATGCGCAGTTCAACGATGGTCAGCAGTGGCTGGCGCTGGATATTGAAGCCGGTATTCCGGTAATCGAGCCAGCCACCAGTTTGCAGTTTATTCCGCAGGCGACCAACCTACAGGCGCTGGACGGCATCAGCTTTAAAAAGGGCTGCTATGCCGGTCAGGAGATGGTGGCGCGGGCAAAATATCGCGGTGCCAATAAACGCGCGCTTTACTGGCTGGCGGGTCAGGCCAGCCATCTGCCAGAGGCCAACGGCCCGCTGGAGTTGCAGATGGGTGAACGCTGGCGTCGTACCGGCAGCGTGCTGGCCGCCGTTCAGTTAGATGACGGCATCAGCTGGATTCAGGTGGTGATGAATAATGACCTGGAGCCAGATAGCGTGCTGCGCGTCGAAGGGGATGAAGGCGGCCACCTGACTATTCAGCCACTGCCCTACTCGCTGGCAGAGGAGTAATTTATCGCTGCGCCCTTCCCGCCGGGGAAGGGCATGGACAGCTTACCGCACATAAAAGTAGATCGCGCAGAAGTGGCAGAGAGAGCCACCCAGCACAAACCCATGCCAGATGGCGTGATTAAAGGGAATGCGGCGCGCCACATAGAAAATCACCCCCAGCGAATAGATAATCCCGCCCGCGGCCAGCAGCCAGATGCAGCCCGGCGGCAGGATCATCGCCAGCTGATAAACCACAATCAGCGACAGCCAGCCCATGCAGAGGTAGGTCACCAGCGACAGCGCCTTAAAGCGATGCGCAATCGTGAGCTTAAACAGGATGCCTGCCAGCGCCAGCCCCCAGATCACCGCCATTAAGCCATATGCCAGTGGCGTCCTCAGACCCACCAGCAAAAACGGCGTATAGGTGCCGGCGATTAGCAGATAGATGGCGCAGTGGTCCGCTTTTTTCAGCCAGGGTCGGGCCGGACCCGCCGGGATGGCGTGATAGAGCGTAGAGGCCAGAAACAGCAGGATCATGCTGCCGCCATAGAGGCTGTAGCTGATAAAGGTGATGGTGTCGGCCCCGCTCTCAATCGCCTGATTGAGCATCAGCACCAGTCCGACAATGCCGAACAGGCAGCCCAGACCGTGGCTGATACTGTTGGCAATTTCTTCGGCGACGGAATAGCCCGCGGCAGGTCGATGTGTGGAAGTCGTTGCGATGGTCATAGTGGTGTCCTGAGACTGATCAATCACGGTAAGAACGTGACACAGCGTAGCCAATAACCTTTTCAGTGTACACATGTACGCTGAAATTAATCTGTGAGACGGTGTAACGCTCAAACCCGCAGCCGAATCTGGTAGACTGCTGGCTGGTCAACTGTTCAATGAGTCACCCATGTTTTCGCATCGCGATCTCGCCCGCCTTAACGATCTGGAAATGCAGGTCTATCAGTTCATCATCCGACACCGCGAAAGTGTCAGCTACATGACGATCCGCGAGCTGGCGAAGCAGGCGGGCGTCTCCACCACCACCGTGCTGCGCTTCTGCCGTAAGATGGACTGCGAAGGCTGGGCGGAGTTTCGTATCCGGCTGCGTCTGGATGAACAGCAGCCTGCGCCGCTACTCAACCGGGCTGGCGTCAGCGAGATGCTGAGCTTTTTTAAAAGTATTAATAACCCGGAGTTTGAACAGCTGATTGCTGACGCGGCGCAGAAAATTAATCAGGCTGAGCGGGTCTTTTTTATTGGCGTCGGGACCTCCGGCAGCCTGGGAAAATATGGTGCCCGTTTTTTCTCCAACCTCGGTAAATTCAGTCACGCGATTGACGATCCCTATTATCCGGTCAGCCCCGATCTCTATGAAAACGCCATCGCGATTATTCTCTCGGTCTCCGGTGAGACCGCGGAAATCCTGCGCATCGCCAGCCAGTTCAGCCTGAACAAGTGCAAAATCATTGCGATAACCAACACTGAGAGCTGCTCGCTGGCGAAAATCAGTGATTTTAATCTCTGCTACCATGTGCCGATTATCCGGATGGCGGATAATTCTGACATTACCACCCAGGTGCCGGTCACCTATATTATCGAAGCCATCGGACGTCAGCTGGGAAAATAAAACAGCCTGTTTTTACGATGTGACAAAGAGACATTTCCCGGCGTTGTTATATCGTGACTTTGCTTATTGCCTTGCTACACTCAGCTCAATTTCAATATCCGTCATGGAGTGAAGCATGAGTGCAGAATTACAGTTACCGGAAGGTTTTCTCTGGGGCGGCGCGGTCGCCGCACATCAGGTTGAAGGCGGCTGGGATCAGGGCGGCAAAGGCGTCAGTATTGCGGACGTACTGACCGGTGGCTCACATGGCGTTGACCGTGTGATCACCGATGGCGTGCAGCCCGGTCATTTCTACCCCAACCATCAGGGCGTGGAGTTCTACTCACACTACCAACAGGATATCGCACTGTTTGCTGAGATGGGCTTTAAATGTTTCCGCACCTCGATTGCCTGGACCCGCATCTTCCCGAATGGTGATGAGCAGCAGCCCAATGAAGCGGGTCTGAAATTCTATGACGACCTGTTCGATGAGCTGCTGAAGTATGGTATTGAACCGGTGATCACCCTGTCGCACTTCGAAATGCCCTATCACCTGGTCAAAGAGTATGGCGGCTGGCATAACCGTAAAGTGGTCGACTTCTTTGTGCGCTTCAGTGAAGTGGTGCTGAACCGCTATAAAAACAAAGTGAAGTACTGGATGACCTTCAACGAGATCAACAACCAGCGTAACTGGCACTATCCGCTGTTTGGTTACTGCTGTTCCGGGGTGATCTTCACTGAGCATGAGAAGCCTGAACAGGCGATGTATCAGGTGATCCACCATCAGTTTGTCGCCAGCGCCAGAGTGGTAAAACTCGGCCACGCCATCAATCCTGACTTTCAGATTGGCTGCATGATTGCGATGGTGCCGGTCTATCCCTTCTCCTGTCACCCGGACGATGTGATGCTGGCCCAGGAGGCGATGCATCAGCGCTATCTCTTCAGTGACGTGCAGATGCGCGGCTATTATCCGGCCTACGTCCTGAAAGAGTGGGCACGCAAGGGTTATGAGATTCAGATGGAAGCGGAGGATGCCGAAACGCTGCGCGAAGGCTGTGCAGACTATGTTGGCTTCAGCTACTACATGAGCAACGCCGTGAAGACCGATGCCAGCGGCGTCGACGATCCAATCACCGGCTTTGAAGGCGTAGTGAAAAACCCGCATGTCAAAGCGTCAGACTGGGGCTGGCAGATTGACCCGGTGGGCCTGCGCTATGCGATGAACGCACTCTATGAGCGTTATCAGAAGCCGCTGTTTATTGTCGAAAACGGCTTTGGCGCTATCGACCAGCCTGACGCCGGTGGCGTAATTGAAGATGATTACCGCATCGACTATCTGCGCGCGCACATCGAAGAGATGAAAAAAGCGGTGGCGCTGGATGGCGTTGAACTGATGGGGTATACGCCGTGGGGCTGCCTGGATTGCGTCTCGTTTACCACCGGCCAGTACAACAAGCGCTACGGCTTTATTCATGTGAATAAAAACGATGATGGCACTGGCGATTTTTCCCGTTCGAAGAAGAAGAGCTTCAGCTGGTATCAGCAGGTTATCGCCAGCAACGGCGATAACCTCTGATCCGCGACGCAGCGGCGCTTAAGATTAACGCCCACCGGCAGCGTCTATGATGCTGCCGGTGACGTAAGAGGCCGCGTCACTGGCCAGCCAGACAATCGCTTCCGCCACCTCCTCTGCTCTGCCGCCGCGCCCCATCGGGATCGCGCTGGCAAGCCGATCGACTCTGCCTGGCTCTCCGCCGTCGGCATGCATTTCGGTGTAAATAAATCCCGGCCGCACACCGTTGACCCGAATCCCCTGCTGCGCCACCTCCAGTGACAACCCTTTGGTCAGCGTGTCCATCGCCCCTTTGGAAGCGGCGTAATCGACATATTCACCCGGCGCGCCGATGCGTGCCGCCGCCGATGAGACGTTGACAATCGCCCCGCCCTGACCGCCGTGATGGGTGCCCATCCGCTTCACCGCTTCGCGGCAGCAGAGAAAGGTGCCGATGACGTTGGTGGCAAAGACCCGGTGCAGGCGCGCCGCGTCCAGCTGCTCGGTGCGGCACTGCTGAAACAGGATCCCGGCGTTGTTCACCAGCAACGTCAGCGGTGCGGTGTGCTGATCGAGCTGGGCAAACATTGCCATCACCTGCGCTTCATCGGCAATATCAGCCTGAACCGCAAAGGCCGCGCCGCCCTGCTGCTGAATCTGGCTGACCACCTGCTGCGCCTCAGACTCGCGCTGACGGTAGTTCACCGCGACCTGATAGCCGCGGGCTGCCAGCAGCAGCGCCGTGGCCCGCCCGATACCGCGACTGCCGCCTGTCACTAGTGCGAGTTTCATGCTGCTTCTCCATAACAAAGGGCCGACGAATCGGCCCTGGGTGATCGGTTTACTGCTGCACCGCGACTTACTGATAGTCGCTCATCGGAACGCAGGAGCAGAACAGGTTGCGGTCGCCAAACACATCATCCAGCCGTTTTACCGTTGGCCAGTATTTGTTATGGCTGCCCGCCGGGAAGACCGCCAGTTCACGGCTGTAAGGATGTGACCACTCACTGACGATTTCCTGCTGGGTATGCGGCGCATTAACCAGCGGGTTATCTTCCAGCGGCCATTCCCCCGCCGCCACCCGATCGATTTCGATACGGATAGCCAGCATCGCGTCGATAAAGCGATCCAGCTCGATTTTGCTCTCAGACTCTGTCGGCTCCACCATCAGCGTACCGGCGACCGGGAAGGACATGGTCGGGGCGTGGAAACCGTAATCGATCAGGCGTTTGGCAATGTCCAGCTCACTGATGCCGGTCTGCTCTTTCAGCGGACGGATGTCGAGAATGCATTCGTGCGCCACCCGGCCGTCACGACCGGTGTAGAGCACCGGATAGGCAGACTGCAAGCGGCTGGCAATATAGTTGGCATTCAGAATGGCTACTGAACTCGCCTGTTTCAGCCCTTCCGCACCCATCATGCGAATGTACATCCAGCTGATCGGCAGAATGGAGGCGCTGCCAAACGGAGCCGCCGAGACTGCGCCCTGCTGCGTCAGCACGCCATCGATCTGCACCACGCTGTGGCCCGGCACAAAAGGTGCCAGATGTGCTTTCACGCCAATCGGCCCCATGCCGGGTCCGCCGCCGCCGTGCGGAATGCAGAAGGTTTTATGCAGGTTAAGGTGCGACACATCCGCGCCAATGTAGCCAGGCGTGGTGATGCCCACCTGGGCGTTCATGTTGGCACCATCCAGATAGACCTGACCGCCATACTGATGCACGATCTGGCACACCTCACGGATTGTCTCTTCATAGACGCCGTGGGTGGAAGGATAGGTCACCATGATGCAGGAGAGCTGCTCGCCCGCCTGAGCCGCTTTTTCACGCAGGTCGCCGAGGTCGATGTTGCCCTGCTTATCACAGGCCACCACCACCACATCCATCCCCGCCATCTGGGCGGAGGCCGGGTTGGTGCCGTGTGCCGAGCTGGGGATCAGGCAGAGATGACGATCGCCCTGGCCACGGCTTTCATGGTAGCGGCGGATCGCCAGCAGCCCGGCATATTCCCCCTGGGCACCGGAGTTTGGCTGCATGCAGAGGGCATCGTAGCCGGTGAGCTGTACCAGCCACTGCGAAAGCTGACCGATCATTTGCAGATAGCCGCTGGCCTGTTCCGCCGGGCAGAACGGATGCAGTTCGGCAAACTCCGGCCAGGTGATCGGGATCATCTCAGCGGCGGCGTTGAGCTTCATGGTGCAGGAGCCGAGCGGGATCATCGCCTGGTTCAGCGCCAGATCCTTTTTCTCCAGGCTGTGCATGTAGCGCATCATCTCGGTTTCACTGTGATGACGGTTAAACACCGGATGAGTCAGGATTGCGCTGTTACGTTGCAGTCCGGCCGGGATGGAGTGACTTTCGCTGGCCACTTCGCGGTCGAGTTTCTCCAGATCCTGACCGTGGTCGTCGCCCAGCAGAATGGCAAACAGCGCCAGAATATCTTCCCGACAGGTGGTTTCATCCAGGGTGATACCAACCGCGTGATGAATATCGCTACGCAGGTTAACGCCGAAACTCAGGGCGCGATTCAGCACCGCCGCTTTATCGTTAACCTCCACTGTCAGGGTGTCGAACCAGTGCTGATGGCGCAGCTTCAGGCCGCCCTGTTGCAGACCGGCCGCCAGAATATTGGTGAAACGGTGGATGCGGGATGCGATCCGCTTCAGGCCCGCCGGACCGTGGAACACCGCGTAGAGACCGGCGATGTTGGCCAGCAGCACCTGCGAAGTACAGATGTTGGAGTTGGCCTTTTCACGGCGGATATGCTGCTCACGGGTCTGCATCGCCATGCGCAGCGCCGTGTTGCCTGCGGCGTCGCGCGAGACACCGATGATGCGGCCCGGCATGGAGCGTTTATACTCATCGCGGCTGGCGAAGAACGCGGCGTGTGGTCCGCCATAGCCCATCGGCACCCCGAAGCGCTGAGCGGAACCAAAGACAATGTCTGCGCCCTGTTTGCCTGGCGCTTCCAGCAGGACCAGCGACATAAAATCCGCCGCCACGCTGACCACGACTTTGCGGGCTTTCAGCGTGCTAATCAGCGACGTGTAATCGTGCGCTTCGCCGGTGGTGCCCACCTGTTGCAGCAGCACACCAAACAGGTCGTCGTGGTCGGGCGCTTTATCGGCACGATCGATAATCAGCTCAAAGCCGAAGGTCTCCGCGCGGGTGCGCACCACATCCAGCGTCTGCGGATGAATATCATCAGCGATAAAGAATTTATTGGCGTTTTTAATTTTGCTGACGCGCTTCGCCATCGCCATCGCTTCGGCGGCAGCGGTCGCTTCGTCCAGCAGCGAGGCAGAGGCAATATCCATGCCGGTGAGATCGAGCGTCAGCTGCTGGAAGTTTAACAGCGCCTCCAGTCGACCCTGTGAAACTTCGGGCTGATAGGGAGTATAGGCGGTGTACCAGCCCGGATTCTCTAGCATGTTGCGCAGGATCACCGACGGGGTGATCACCGCGCTGTAGCCCATGCCGATCCAGGATTTGTAAAGCAGATTCTGGCTGGCGATCGCTTTCAGTTCCGCCAGCGCCTGCTGTTCCGTGGCCGCTTCGCCCACCGCTGGCGGGCCGGGCAGCTGAATGTCCGCCGGTACAATCGTGCCGATTAACGCCTCCAGCGAACGGGCGCCAATTGCGTCAAGCATCTGGGCTTGCTGCTCGGGTGAAGGACCGATATGGCGCTCAATGAATGCACCGTTGTGTTCAAGCTGGCTGAGAGTCTGAGTCATTAGCAGTAAATCCTGAATCGGGCTGGGGAACCGGGGGAGCAAACAGAAATCTGCGGCCTCACGACAAGGCCGCCTGACGACTACTCGTCGATAGAGGCTTTGTACGCCTCCGCATCCAGCAGCGCGTCGATTTCAGACGCATCGCTGGCTTTGATTTTAAATAACCAGCCGCCCTCATAAGGCTCGCTGTTGACCCGCTCTGGTGAATCGCTCAGCGCCTCATTCACCGCGACAATCTCACCGCTGATCGGCGCATAAATATCTGACGCGGCTTTCACCGACTCCGCAACCGCGCACTCTTCACCGGCTGAGAAGGTTGCGCCCACTTCAGGCAGATCGACAAACACCATGTCGCCCAGTAACTCCTGCGCATGTTCAGTGATGCCCACGGTGTAGCTGCCATCGTCTTCTTTGCGCACCCATTCGTGGCTGTCGCGGTACTTTAATGTGTTAGGCACATTGCTCATTGGCCATTTCTCCTGAATAAAATTTACTGGGCAACCGGTTTACCGGCGCGGACAAAAATGGGACGGGTAACCTGCACCGGCATCTGGCGGTTACGGATCTCAACTATCGCGCTGCTGCCAATCGAGGCGGGTACGCGCGCTAAAGCGATGCTGTAGCCCAGCGTGGGCGAAAAGGAACCGCTGGTGATAATCCCCTGCTGTGGCTCTCCCTGCTCATCGGTGAAACGCACCGGCAGGCCGCTGCGCAGCACCCCTTTTTCGGTCATGATCAGACCGACCAGCTTGTCGGTGCCGTGCTCACGCTGCTGTTCCAGCGCCTCACGACCGATAAAGGCGCGATCGGCTGGTTCCCAGCTGATGGTCCAGCCCATATTGGCAGCCAGCGGCGACACGCCTTCATCCATCTCCTGACCATAGAGGTTCATACCGGCCTCCAGACGCAGGGTGTCACGCGCCCCCAGCCCGGCGGGTTTGACGCCAGCCGAGAGCAGGCGCTGCCAGAAGTCAGCCGCCTGCTCTGCCGGTAAAGCGATCTCATAGCCCGCCTCACCGGTATAGCCGGTGGTGGCGATAAAGAGTTCGCCCGCCTGCACGCCAAAAAAGGGCTTCATGCCAGCGACAGCCTGACGCTGCTCATCGCTGAATAGCGTCTGCGCTTTCTGCTGCGCCTGTGGGCCCTGGACGGCAATCAGCGCCAGGTCATCGCGTTCGGTCAGGGTAATGCCATAACCCTGCGCATGATCGGCTATCCAGGCGAGATCTTTTTCACGGGTCGCGGAGTTCACCACCAGCCGGAAGAATTCCTCGCTCATAAAGTAAACAATCAAATCGTCGATGACGCCACCGGAAGCGTTCAGCATGCCGCTGTAGAGCGCCTTGCCTGGCTGAGTCAGTTTGGCCACATCGTTGGCCAGCAGGTAGCGCAGAAACTCACGGGTGCGCGGGCCTGTCAGGTCGACAATGGTCATGTGCGAGACATCAAACATCCCGGCGTCACTGCGCACGGTGTGATGTTCGTCCATCTGGGAGCCGTAGTGCAGCGGCATCATCCAGCCATGAAAATCCACCATGCGGGCACCGCAGGCCTGATGCTGTTCAAACAGAGCTGTTTGCTGAGTCATAACCATCCTGTGCAGAAGCGAATGAGGGCAAAGCGCGCCGGAAACCGTGCCGACGCAAACGTTCTCTTACGGCTGACGTTACCACCGAATCTGACGATTAACCATAAGCAAACCGGGGTCGAAAGCAGAGGCACAGCCTAACCAGGATCGCTGACTGACAGGATAAAAAACTGCAATTTTGTGATTAATCGCGCAATAAATGCAGGGTGTTTAAATATACGCAGCAAATTTATGCGGGATGGCGTTCAGGATGTTAAAAAAATCCCGGCCTGCAAACGACGCTGGATAAGAAAAAGTAATGCGAATTCAGTGGCAAAATTAGAATAAATCAAACGATGAACGCTGCTGGTGCAACGCTGCCTTTTGCTGGTGCAGGGGCGCTTCAGGCATAAAAAAAGCCAGCGCAGGCTGGCTTTTCAATGGGTCAGAAAATTATCGTAGCCAGGCAGGCAGATCGTTCAGCCCCATCGCCTGTTTCAGCATCATCGGTTTCACTCCCGGCAGGCTGTCAGCCAGTTTCAGGCCGACGTCGCGCAGCAGTTTTTTCGCCGGATGATTACCGGCAAACATTTCGCGGAAGCCCTGCATGCCCGCCAGCATCATGGCGGCGCTGTGTTTGCGGCTGCGCTCGTAGCGGCGCAGGTAGAGATGCTGGCCAATATCTTTCCCCTGCTGATGCAGACGACGAATCTCGCCAATCAGCTCGGCGGCGTCCATAAAGCCGAGGTTCACCCCCTGACCCGCCAGCGGATGAATGGTGTGGGCCGCGTCGCCCACCAGCGCCAGGCGGTGCGCCGCGAAGTTACGGGCATAGCGCGCCACCAGCGGGAAGGTTTTACGCTCACTCTCCAGCTGGCACAGACCCAGCCGCATATCAAAGGCGACCGACAGCTGCTGATTGAACAGCGCTTCCGGCATCGTCTCCAGTCGGCTCGCCTCCTGAGGAGAGAGCGACCAGACGATTGAACTCAGATGCGGGTCCTGCATCGGCAGGAAAGCCAGAATGCCGTCACCTTGGAACACCTGGCGCGCCACCGCATCGTGCGGCTTCTCAGTGCGGACGTTAGCCACTAACGCATGGTGATCGTAATCCCAGAAGGTCAGCGGAATATCCGCTTTGTTACGCAGCCAGGAGTTGGCACCGTCAGCGGCGATCATTAACCGCGCGCTCAGCATGCTGCCATCCTGTAGCGTGATAAAGGCTTCGTTATCGCCAAACGCCACCTGCTGTAACTGCGCGGGTGCCATCAGCGTAACGTCGCTACAGGCGCTGGCGCGCTGCCAGAGTGCGCTGTGGATAACCGGGTTTTCGATAATATGACCCAGATGTGACAAGCCCTGCTGCTCATCATCAAAGGCGATAGCGCCGAAGCTGTCCTGATCCCACACTTCCATGCCGTGATAAGCACTGGCGCGTAGCGAGAGGATGGTTGACCAGACATCCAGCTTCTGCAACAGCCGCTCACTGGCGGCATTAATCGCCGACACGCGAATCGAGGGTGACGCACTCAGCGTCAGCGGCGGCTCAGGCGCTTTTTCCAGCACGGCGATGCGCAACCCGCTGCCCTGCAATCCGCAGGCTACCGCCAGTCCCACCATACCGCCACCGGCAATCACCACATCAAAAGTTTGCATCTCAGCCTCTTAATTAACGCTTAACCCAGCCAAGCGTGCGCTCAGCCAGTTGATTTCGTAGCCACGGCAGATGATCCATCGCCAGCAGGCCCAGATTTCGTCCTGCGATCAGCGGGCCATAACGGTTCGCAAAGACACGCACCAGCCCGTCGGTCATGCCGATGGTGGCGTTACGGTCGGGCTGGCGACGCTGCTGATAGTGATCCAGCACCGCGTAGCTGCCGGGGTCCTGCTGTTGCCGATGGGCGGCGGCCAGCGTTTCGGCCAGCGACATCACATCGCGCAGGCCAAGGTTAAAGCCCTGACCGGCAATCGGATGCAGCGTCTGCGCCGCATTGCCCACCACTGCCACGCGATGCGTCACCAGCTGTTGTGCCTGTTGCAGCGCCAGCGGATAGCATTCTCGCTGACCGGTGTGGGTAAACCGGCCGAGCCGCCAGCCAAAGGCGCGCTGCAACTGGCTGAGGAATTCAGCGTCGCTCCACTGCTCCAGCACATCCCGCTGCGACAGCGGATGGCACCAGACCAGTGACAGGCGATTGCCGGACATCGGCAACAGCGCCAGCGGGCCATGCTCGGTGAAGCGCTCAAACGCCCGGCCCTGATGAGGCAGCGCGCTGGAGACGTTAGCGATCATCGCCAGCTGCTGGTAATCGTCTTTTTGCCACTGAATGCCACAGGAGGCCGCCAGCGCAGAGCGCGTGCCATCCGCGGCGACCAGCAGCTGGCCGCTGAGCTGTTCGCCACTGTCCAGCGTCACCTCGACCTGCTGCTCGCTGCGATTCGCCGCAACCACGCGGGCCGGACAGCGCAGCGAAACGCCGGGTGCTTTTTTCAGTTCAGCGAACAGCCGCTGCCCGACATCGAACAGCTCAACCACCTGGCCCAGCGCCGGAATCGCGTAGTCAGCTGCGGCCAGCGAAACAAAGCCCGCATGACCGCGATCGGAGACATGAATATCGGTAATTGGCGTGGCACAGCTGGCGATGCGCTGCCAGAGATTAATATCCGCCAGCTGCTGGCAGGTTCCGGCTGAGAGCGCAATGGCGCGGCCATCGTAGCCGGGGTGCGTCCGGCTGGCTGGTTCACTGCTCTCAATCAGCGTCACCGGCAGGCTGCCCTGGGTAAGATGGGAGATCGCCAGCGCCAGCGTCGCCCCGGTCATGCCGCCCCCGGCAATCAGAATCGTCATGCCTGTTTCGCCGCCGCCATCAGCGCCTCGATAGCATCAGCCTCTTTCACCACGCTGTCGGTGAGATTTTCGATACCGTTTTCGGTGATCACGATGTCATCTTCGATGCGGATACCGATGCCGCGATATTCCGCCGGCACATCGGCGTCCGGTGCGATATAGAGACCCGGTTCAATGGTCAGCACCATGCCCGGTTCCAGCACGCGGTCGCGGCTTGGAGTACCGTAATGGCCGACGTCATGCACATCCAGCCCCAGCCAGTGGCTCAGGCCATGCATAAAGAACTGCCGATGCGCCTCTTCCGCGATCAGGCTGTCGACTTCGCCATGCAGGATACCCAGCTCCACCAGGCCGCTGACCATAATGCGCACCACTTCATCATTCACTTCGCGAATGCTGACGCCAGGCCGGAACAGGGTGAGCGCACGGTTAAGCGAGGCCAGCACAATGTCATAAATAGCGCGCTGCGCGACGCTGAATTTGCCGTTGACCGGGAAGGTGCGGGTAATGTCGCCCGCATAGCCATGAAACTCACAGCCTGCGTCGATCAGCACCAGCTCCCCGTCCCGCATTTCACTTTCGTTTTCGGTGTAATGCAGAATGCAGCCGTTTTCACCGGCCCCCACAATGGTGTTGTAGGAGGGAAAGCGCGCACCGTGCCGGTTAAATTCGTGGTGAATCTCCCCTTCCAGCTGATACTCGAACATGCCAGGCCGACAGGCCTGCATAGCGCAGGTATGCGCCAGCGCGCTGATTTTGCCCGCGCGGCGCAGCAGCTCAATCTCATCCGCATCTTTAAACAGGCGCATCTCATGCACCCAGGGACGCCAGTCGGTGAGCGTGGCAGGGGCGCTGAAATTCTGACGGAAACCGCGGCGCAGTTTATCAAGCGCGCTGAAGACCAGCGTATCAGCATAGGCATACTCGCCCTGCGCGTGGTAAACCACATCCAGGCCGTTGAGCAACAGGTGCAGCTGTTCAGCGATGTCGCTCCAGGGCAGCGCGCGATCGACGCCCAGTTTCTCCGGGGCGGCCTGCTGGCCCAGCCGACGGCCAAACCAGATTTCCGCGGTCAGGTCACGCACGCGGTTGAACAGCACACTGTGATTATGATTCTCATCACTTTTGATCAGAACTAACAGCGCCTGCGGCTCATTGAAGCCGGTGAAATACCAGAAGTCACTGTTCTGGCGGAACGGGTATTCGCTGTCGTTGCTGCGCGTCACCTCAGGCGCAGCGAAAATCAGTGCTGCGCTGCCAGGTGCCATCTTCGCGAGCAGCGTCTGGCGACGCTGCTGGAATCTCTCCAGTGAAATCATCACTGCACTCCCTGTAAACGGACCGGTTGGACTCAATGACCTGAAACGTCAGGTTTAGTGTAACGTCGGTTTTTGCACTTCAGGCGCGGTGGGCTGCGGACGGGTGAAAGTATCATGGCAGAGCAGTGCCGCGACACGGACATACTCAATCACCTCTTCCAGCGACTGCTCCAGCTCCTCCTGGTCTTCATCTTCCTCATAGCCGAGCTGCGCGATGGTACGGAGATCGTCAATCGCCTCGCCGGTTTCGCCGGTGACTTTATCCAGTTTAGGCTGTGTTACGCCCAGGCCGAGCAGAAAATGGTTAACCCAGCCAGCCAGCGCGTCGGCACGATCAAAAACCGTGATGTCATCATCGCTGGGCAGCAGCAGCTGGAACAGAAAACCTTCATCCTCCAGCGTGGTCGCGGTGTGCTCGTGCAGCGCCTCCAGCGGCACCGACAGCGAGTGTGAAAACGCCATGCCTTCGTTGGCCAGATCGTGCACCAGCGTTTTCCAGCTGGTGTCCTGGTTGCCGCCGCAGAGAATACCGCTCAGCAGACCATGCATTTCCGCGGGCGTCATTCCTGTGCCCTGCTGTAAGAGCACCGCCGCCAGCGCGTTGTAATCGGGGGTTGCGTTCTGTAAGGACATAAGTTTTCATCGTCGTTGGCAGAATAAGTTCGTGTTATGCTACCACTAGCTGCCTCAAGGTTTCCAGAAAAGGGGTTGTATCTTATTTCGTGGGTCTATATAGTTGCCCGCCTCCCAAGCCATTGACTGCTAAGGGAGTTGCGAGCGAAGTAATCAGTCAGGAAGGTGGCATGTCTGCACAACCGGTAGATTTACAAATTTTTGGTCGTTCGTTGAGAGTGAATTGTCCGCCAGAGCAGCAAGATGCGCTCAATAACGCGGCTGAAGATCTCAATCAACGGTTGCAAGATCTAAAAGTTCGCACTAGAGTCACAAATACAGAACAACTGGTGTTCATCGCCGCGTTAAACGTCTGCCATGAGCTGGCGCAAGAGAAAGTGAAAACGCGCGATTATGCTGCTAATATGGAACAGCGTATCCGTATGTTGCAGCAGACGATTGAACAGGCACTGGTTGAGCAGGGTCGCATCTCTGAACGTGAGGGTGCGAAGTTCGAATAAAACTTCATGGTTACTTTGTCACGGTAACGGTGAGGTAAATTTTCTCTGAGATGTTTGCATGTGGGCCAGTCCCCTGAGCCGATATTTCAAAAAAACAGAATGTGACGCTCCACAACCTGTGAGCATGCTCGGTTCGTCCGAGAAGCCTGATGGTTGTGACGGCATGTTCACCTTGAACCAAGGGTTCAAGGGTTACAGCCTACGGCGGCATCTCGGAGATCTCCCTTCCTGTAGTTCTGGTAGTCCTGCTTTTTTCCCCTGATCGACATGTTATAGTGGCTGCCAGGCGACTTATCGGGCGGGGAAATCATGTCTGAACCTTCAATGACACAACGTCAGGCGATACGCCAGCATGTGCGCCATCTGCGTCGGGCCTTAACCGATGAGCAGCAGGCGCTGGCGGCAGAACAACTCGCTGAACACGCTCTCAATTACGCCCCGCTGGCGGCGGCCGATAACATCGCGCTGTTTCTGTCGGTTGATGGTGAACTCAATACCCGCCCGCTGATCGCCCGACTCTGGCATCAGAAAAAAACGATCTTTCTGCCGGTTTTACACCCCTTCTCACCCGGTAATCTGCTGTTCCTGCGCTACTCTCCCGACACCCAACTGGTGCGCAATAAACTGCGTATTCCTGAGCCACCGCTGGACATCCGGCAATTGATCACCCTGGATCAGCTGGATGTGATGATGGTGCCACTGGTGGCCTTTGATCAGCAGGGACAACGGCTGGGAATGGGCGGTGGCTTCTACGATCGCACACTGCATAACTGGCGGCAGCACGGTTTTCTGCCGGTGGGTCTGGCGCATGATTGTCAGCGGGTGGAGAGCCTGCCGGTGGCTGAGTGGGATGTGCCTTTGCCGGCGGTACTGACGCCGTCCAGACTCTGGCAGTGGGAGTAGAAGAGCAGATCGGAGACTTTGCAGCCACCGCAGGGGGTGCTATCAGCGCCACCTGCGGTAGATATCGCTTAGTAAAGCAGGCGGGCGCGGATGGTGCCCGGAATCGCCTTCATCAGCTGCAAGGCTTTGTCAGCCACTTCCGGCTCAGCATCAATGTCGATAACCACATAGCCCATAAACGGCGAGGTTTGCAGATACTGAGCGGCAATGTTGATGCCCTGCTCGGCGAAAATCTGGTTAATGGCGGTCAGCACGCCAGGACGGTTTTCGTGGATGTGCAGCAGACGACTGGCGCTGGCACCATGGATCGGCAGTGATACTTCCGGGAAGTTAACCGCGGAGAGTGTTGAACCGTTATCGGAGTATTTCGCCAGCTTGCCTGCCACTTCAATACCGATGTTCTCCTGCGCTTCTTCCGTCGAGCCGCCAATGTGCGGTGTCAGGATCACGTTATCGAACTCGCTCAGCGGAGAGATAAAGGGATCGCTGTTGGTGGCTGGCTCGACCGGGAAGACGTCGATAGCCGCGCCGCCCACCTGCTTGCTGGCCAGCGCCTCACACAATGCCGGAATATCCACCACCGTACCGCGCGAGGCGTTAATCAGTAGCGCGCCAGGCTTCATCTGCGCCAGCTGCTCCGCACCGATCATATCCTGCGTCGACACGGTTTCCGGCACGTGCAGGCTGACAACGTCGCTCATATTGAGCAGGTCGGCCAGATGGCGAACCTGGGTGGCGTTACCCAGCGGCAGCTTGTTTTCAATATCGTAAAAGAAAACATGCATCCCCAGGCTCTCTGCCAGCACGCCCAGCTGCATCCCGATATGGCCATAACCGATGATGCCGAGTTTTTTACCACGCGCTTCAAACGAGCCTTTGGCGTTCTTGTTCCAGATGCCGCGGTGTGCTTTGGCGTTGGCTTCCGGGATGCCGCGCAGCATCAGTAGCATCTCACCAATCACCAGTTCCGCCACCGAGCGGGTATTCGAGAACGGCGCGTTGAACACCGGAATACCGCGGCGCGCTGCCGCCTGGAGATCGACCTGGTTGGTACCGATACAGAAACAGCCAACGGCGACCAGCTTCTCAGCCGCCGCGAAAATCTCCTCAGTGAGCTGGGAGCGGGAACGGATACCGATAAAGTGGGCATCGCGGATCGATGCTTTTAACGCATCGGAGTCCAGCGCGCCTTTGTGGAATTCGATGTTGGTGTAGCCCGCAGCCCGCAGGTTCTCCAGCGCGCTCTGATGGACACCTTCCACCAGCAGGAACTTAATCTTATCTTTTTCCAGTGATACCTTTGCCATTTCCCAATCCTATTCAGCATTCAATGAGGAGTACCATAAGCCAGCCTTCTGTCAAAATATCAAAAAATTCGCGTCGGGCAATACAAACGATTGCCCGGCTGCCAGCACGCCACAGCCTGGCAACCGCACATTGCCGGACAAAATCATGAGGTCGGTGATGATGGAAGAACGAACCGGAGGTGGATGACGCTTATGTGACATAAGTCACCAAATTTCACCCCGCGGAGAAAAGATGATTTGCAGGTAAAAATAACCGGCGTCCGGGCGACGCCGGACAGATCATTTTTTGATGGTTTTAACCCCATCCGGTCCGCCAATCAGGGCAATATCGGCACCGCGTGCCGCAAACAGACCGACGGTGACCACGCCCGGCAAGGCGTTAATGGTTTTTTCCAGCTCAATGGGATCGAGAATTCGCAGGTTGTAGACATCCAGGATGACGTTGCCGTTATCCGTGACCACATTCTGACGATACTCAGGCAGGCCGCCCATTTTGACCAGCTCACGCGCCACATAACTGCGCGCCATCGGGATCACCTCAACCGGCAGCGGGAAACGTCCCAGCACGTCGACCTCTTTTGAGGCGTCTGCGATACAGATAAAGGTCTGCGCCACCGCCGCCACAATCTTCTCGCGCGTCAGCGCCGCGCCGCCGCCTTTGATCATCTGCATCTGCGGGTTGATCTCATCCGCACCATCAACATAGATCGACAGCTCATCAATCTCGTTAAGATCGAACACCTGAATGCCCAGGCTTTTCAGCTTCTGGGTTGACGCATCCGAGCTGGAGACTGTTCCCTCAATCTTGTGCCTGACCGTGGCAAGCGCATCGATAAAGTGAGCAGCGGTCGATCCGGTGCCCACGCCAACAACGGTTCCAGGTTGCACATAATCGAGTGCAGCCCAGCCAACGGCTTTTTTCAGTTCATCCTGGGTCATGGTATGTTTAAAACCTGTGCGACAACGAAGTGCGCGTAGTATAAAACAAGGCCCGCTGAAAATGCGCGGCTGACCGTCATCGATTTATCGCTTTGGAAGCCAGCCCACAAAAAAGGAGTGCCCTCCGCGGTGACACTTTTGTGGCATAGTAACGTCCACCCTGAAGGAGAGAGAAGAACAATGAAACGCCCGGATTATCGAACGCTTCAGGCGCTGGATTCAGTGATTCGTGAACGCGGATTTGAACGTGCCGCACAAAAATTGTGTATCACCCAGTCGGCGGTTTCACAGCGTATTAAGCAGCTGGAGAACCTGTTTGGTCAGCCGCTGCTGGTGCGCACCGTGCCGCCGCGTCCGACCGAACAGGGTCAGAAACTGCTGGCGTTGCTGCATCAGGTGGAGTTGCTGGAGGAGGAGTGGCTGGGCGATGAGAACAGCGGCACCACCCCGCTGCTGCTCTCGCTGGCGGTTAACGCCGACAGTCTGGCGACCTGGCTGCTGCCGGCGCTCAAGGATGTGCTGGCTGATTCGCCGGTGCGCCTGAATTTACAGGTTGAAGATGAGACCCGCACCCAGGAACGTCTGCGGCGCGGTGAAGTGGTGGGAGCGGTGAGTATTCAGCCTCAGCCGCTGCCAAGCTGTCTGGTGGATCAGCTCGGCGCGCTCGACTATCTGTTTGTGGCGTCGCGCGACTTCGCCGATCGCTTTTTCCCCAACGGCGTCACCCGCTCTGCCCTGCTGAAAGCGCCTGCGGTGGCCTTTGACCACCTTGATGATATGCATCAGGCGTTCCTGCAACAGAATTTTGATCTCTCACCTGGCAGCGTGCCCTGCCATATCGTGAACTCTTCTGAAGCCTTTGTGCAGATGGCGCGACAGGGTTCGACCTGCTGCATGATCCCGCACTTGCAGATTGAGCGTGAACTGGCGAGCGGTGAGCTGATCGATTTAACGCCGGGCCTCTGCCAGCGCCGGATGCTTTACTGGCACCGTTTTGCGCCGGAGAGCCGGCTGATGCGGCGGGTGACCGACGCGCTGATTGCGCATGGTCATCGGGTTCTGCGTCAGGATGAGGTCGCAGCCTGAAAATAAAAACGGGGCCTGCGCCCCGTTTTGCTTTATGGCGTCGCGGGTTTCAGCTCAAACACCACATCAACCTGATCGTCAAAGTTAATGCTCTGCTGATCGTAGGTTTCCTGTGCCGAAGTCTCCGGGGCAGCGGAGGCCTTAAACATGCGGTTCATCGGCATCGGCTGATAGTTGGCGACCTGATAACGGATGCTGTAGATCGATCCCAGCTTCGCGTTAAAGCCCTCAGCCAGCTGCGAGGCCTGCTGAATCGCATTTTTAATCGCGGCCTTACGCGCCTGCTCTTTATAGCTTTCCGGGTTTGCCACGCCTAACTCAACGCTGCGCACCTCGTTCAGACCTGACTTCAGCGCGCCATCCAGCAGGTCATTCAGTTTATCCAGCTGACGCAGAGTCACCTGCACCTGACGCACCGCCCGATAGCCTTTCAGTACCGATTTGCCCTCTTTGGTATAATCGTACTCTGGCTGGGTGCTCAGATTTGCCGCATCAATATCTTTCTTCTCAATGCCGTTTTTTTGCAGGAAATCGAAATATTGCGCAACCCGGTCATCGGCCTGCTTTTTCGCATCCGCGGCATCTTTTGACGACACGTTCACCACGATTGAGAGCGTAGCAATATCGGGACGCGCATCAACCGTCGCCTTGCCTGATGTCACCACGTGCGGCCCGTTCGGTAACTCATCAGCTTGTACGCCGGGCAATGCCCCTGCGCTCATAATTGCGGCCAGAGCCAATGCTTTCAGTTTCATGAAAGTCCTCCTTGAAAAGGTCACTATGACGGCTTCCAACCGGCGAAGCCCAGCAGCGCATCGCTATGCGCCATGCTTTGAGTGGTCATTATGGCAAAAGTTCGGCCGCCGCGCGGCAATAACCGCAGCCTGGTCGCACTCTCGTCAGAAACCGGCAATGCCCTGGCGCGCCAGTTGCAGCGCGATAAACCACATTACCGCCCCCACCAGCAGGTTGATAATGCGCTGTGCTCTGGCGGTACGCAGACGCGGTGAGAGCCAGGCCGCCAGCAGAGCAAGACCGAAAAACCACAGCACCGAAGCGCTGATGGTGCCGAGGGCAAACCACTGACGCGCCGTGGTGGTGGGTAGCTGGCCGCCAAGACTGCCCAGCACCACAAAGGTGTCGAGATAGACGTGCGGATTGAGCCAGGTTACCGCCAGCAGCGTGGCGATAATCCGTCCCCTGCTCTGCTTCAACGGCTGGCCGTCGGTTAAATCCACATCGCCGCGCCAGGCGCTACGCAGCGCGCCCCAGCCATACCACAGCAGAAAGGCGACGCCCGCCCAGGTGATCAGCATCAGCAGCAGCGGAGACTGGCTCAGCAGGGCGCTACCGCCAAAGACGCCGCCGCAAATCAGCAGAATATCGCTTAGCGAGCAGAGCGCCGCCGTCATCAGGTGGTACTGACGCTTTACTCCCTGATTCATCACGAAGGCGTTCTGTGGCCCCAGCGGCAGGATCAGCGCGGCCCCAAGGGCAAGCCCCTGAAAGTAGAGAGATAACATGGGATGATTTCCTCACATCGGTAGAGGAGGAGAAGTATAAGGAGCGCGGAGGATTAGCGGAAATTGAAAAAATTAATCTGCGATTAGCAAAATGAATGGGCGACGCGGGTCGCCCATGAGGGAACAAGGATTAGCGCTGAACCTGAGGATCGACCGTCTCAGGCTGCGATTTCTGATGCAGATGCACATCCATCTGCGGATAAGGAATGCCGATCTCTTTGGCATCCAGTGCCCGCTTGAAGTTCTTCAGCAGATCCCAGTAAACATTTTGCAGATCGCTGCTTTTGCTCCAGCAACGCACCACGAAGTTCATCGAGGAGGCCGCCAGTTCGTTCAGGCCAATCTGAATTCCCATCTCTTTCAGCACCCGGCTGTCTGCTTCAACCACCTGTTGCAGCAGGGCGATCACTTCATCGACATCAGCCTCATAGGCGACGCCAATAATAAACTCATTACGGCGAATCGGTTCACGCGAGAAGTTGACGATGTTGCCGCTGATAATCTTGCCGTTTGGCACCACTACGATTTTGCCATCAGCGGTTTTCAGGGTAGTGGAGAAGATCTGCACCTGCTGTACGGTCCCCATGACGCCGCCCAGGTCGACAAACTCACCGGTACGGAACGGGCGGAAGGTGACCAGCAGCACGCCAGCCGCCAGGTTGGAGAGCGAGCCCTGCAACGCCAGGCCCACGGCCAGACCGGCGGCACCCAGCACCGCGATCACCGAGGCGGTCTGTACCCCAATCCGGCCAAGCGCCGCGATAATGGTAAAGGCAATCACCCCATAGCGCACCAGCGCCGACAGAAAATCGGCCACGGTGGCGTCAATGTGTCGGGCGCGCAGCAAACGGTTTACGGTGTTAGAAATGATACGGGCGATAATCATCCCGACGATAATGATGGCGATAGCCGCAACAATATTAACGGCGTAGCTCAGGATCAGCGCCTGATTACGCACCAGCCAGCTGCCTGCGTTATTTAAGCCGTCGACGACGTTTAACTCTTCCATTCATAAGCCCTGTTGTTAGATTCCCGCCGGGAATAGACCAAAATTGCCAGATGTAATCCGACACTCCGTGCTAAAGGGTAATCAATTATTGTTTGAAGCGCCAAACAGCGGGTGGTTTAAGGGGGATTTTCCGCGACAGATGCATAAAAAAAGGCCCTTTCGGGCCTTTTTTGTACGGTAACGTAGCTTCAGTTACAGCACGTCGACAGCGTTAAGCTCTTTGAAAGCCTGCTCCAGACGCACCACCATAGAGGCCTGGGCAGAACGCAGCCAGACACGTGGGTCGTAATATTTTTTGTTTGGCTTGTCAGCGCCTTCCGGGTTACCCAGCTGCGATTGCAGGTAGCCTTCGTTCTTTTTGTAGTATTGCAGGATGCCGTCCCAGGTCGCCCATTGGGTATCGGTATCGATGTTCATCTTGATCACGCCGTAGCTGATAGACTCTTCGATTTCTGCTGCGGAAGAACCTGAACCACCGTGGAAAACGAAGTCCAGCGCGTTGTGCGGCAGGCCATGTTTTTCACACACATATTTCTGTGAATCACGCAGGATGGTTGGGGTCAGTTTAACGTTACCTGGCTTATAAACGCCGTGCACGTTACCGAATGAGGCCGCAATAGTGAAACGCGGGCTGATGGCATTCAGTTTTTCGTAAGCGTAGTTCACATCTTCTGGCTGGGTGTAGAGTGCAGATGCGTCCATGTGGCTGTTATCCACACCATCTTCTTCACCACCGGTGCAGCCCAGTTCGATCTCCAGCGTCATGTCGATTTTCGCCATGCGCGCCAGATATTTGCTGCTGATTTCGATGTTCTCTTCCAGTGACTCTTCTGACAGGTCGATCATGTGAGAAGAGAACAGCGGCTTACCGGTTTTTTTGAAATGCTCTTCACCGGCGTCCAGCAGACCGTCGATCCACGGCAGCAGTTTCTTAGCGCAGTGGTCAGTGTGCAGGATAACCGGCACGCCATACTGTTCAGCCATCAGGTGAACATGGTGTGCACCCGCGATAGCACCGAAAATCGCCGCGCCCTGAGGTTTGTCAGTTTTGAAGCCTTTACCGGCGATAAACGCCGCGCCGCCGTTGGAGAACTGGACGATAACCGGAGCCTTAACTTTGGCCGCCGCTTCCAGTACCGCATTGATAGAGTCGGTCCCGACGCAGTTTACTGCTGGCAGTGCAAACTTGTTCTCTTTTGCAACTTTGAAGATCTTCTGTACGTCATCACCAGTGACAACGCCGGGTTTAACGAAATCAAAAATTTTAGACATGATTGTGTCCTGTTTCGTGACCGTTGATCCCCTGTGGGGACCGCGATTTAAACGCCCAGACCGGGCAAGACTTCAGGCGATGCCGCTGGGCATCGCCCCCAAAGGATTACTGCTTCGCACGCTCTTCCAGCATGGCAACGGCAGGCAGTTTTTTGCCTTCCACGAACTCCAGGAACGCGCCACCACCGGTAGAAATGTAGGAAATTTTGTCTTCGATGCCAAACAGGTCGATAGCCGCTAAGGTATCGCCGCCGCCAGCAACCGAGAAGGCTTCGCTGTCAGCGATCGCGTTCGCCACGATTTCCGTGCCTTTACGGAAGTTCGGGAACTCGAATACGCCAACCGGACCGTTCCACAGAATGGTTTTCGCATTCTTCAGAATGGCAGCCATCGCCTGCGCGGTTTCATCACCGAAGTCCATAATCTCTTCGTTATCCGCGACTTCAGAAACCTTTTTCACGGTTGCTGGCGCAGTTTCAGAGAATTCCGTGCCGACACGGGAGTCGGTTGGCACCGGAATACCATACTGATCGCGCAAACCTTTCGCCGCTTCAACGAAGTCTGGCTCATAGAGTGACTTGCCGACGTTGTTGTCGATGGCAACAAAGGTGTTGGCGATGCCGCCACCGACAATCACGGTGTCCGCGATTTTGACCAGCGATTGCAGTACGTCAAATTTGGTGGAGACTTTAGAACCGCCCACCACAGCCACCAGCGGACGCTCCGGGTTGCTCATCACTTTGCCCAGGGCTTCCAGCTCTGCTGACAGCAGCGGACCGGCACAGGCGATAGGCGCAAATTTGCCAACGCCGTGGGTTGAAGCCTGCGCGCGGTGCGCGGTACCAAAGGCGTCCATCACAAACACGTCACACAGGGCGGCGTATTTTTTGGAGAGCGCTTCGTCATCTTTCTTTTCGCCTTTGTTAAAGCGAACGTTTTCCAGCACCACCAGCTCGCCTGCGCCCACTTCCACGCCGTCGAGGTAATCTTTTGCCAGGGTTACGGTTGTACCGCTCAGCTTCTCTTTCAGGTAGTTAACTACCGGCAGCAGCGAGAACTCTTCGTTATATTCACCTTCGGTCGGACGACCCAGGTGAGAGGTAACCATTACTTTCGCGCCCTGTTTCAACGCGGCTTCAATGGTAGGCAGGGAAGCACGGATACGTGCGTCAGACGTCACTTTACCTTCTTTAACCGGCACGTTGAGATCGGCACGGATCAGAACGCGTTTGCCAGCCAGATCCAGATCGGTCATCTTAATTACAGACATGGTGAACCCTCTCGTTGATTCTCATAAGTTTTGCCAGACGCAGACCGCGTCTTACCTGAAACCGCTTGCGGCCATCGCTAACGTCGTGTCGAGCATTCGGTTAGCAAAGCCCCATTCGTTGTCACACCAGACCAGGGTCTTGATAAGGTGTTGACCGCTGACCCGCGTTTGGGTGCCGTCCACAATGGCACTGTGCGGATCATGGTTAAAATCTACTGAGACTAACGGTAATTCCGTATAGTCAACTATACCACGAAATGCCCCCTCTGCCGCGCTTTGCAACAGGGTGTTGACTTCACACGCCTTTACCGCCTGACGCACGGAAACGCTGAGATCGATGGCCGTGACGTTAATCGTTGGCACGCGAACGGCTATCGCCTCAAACCGATCGTTGAATTTCGGAAAAATGCGGGTGATGCCTGCGGCCAGCCGGGTATCCACCGGGATGATCGACTGGCTGGCGGCGCGGGTACGGCGCAGATCGCTGTGATAAGCGTCGATCACCTGCTGATCGTGCATCGCGGAGTGGATCGTGGTAACGGTGCCGGATTCGATGCCAAACGCATCATCCAGCAGTTTAATCACCGGGATAATACAGTTGGTGGTGCAGGAGGCGTTGGAAACGATGCGGTCGCTGGCGCTCAGCTCCTGCTGATTAACCCCAAATACCACGGTGGCGTCGAGATCGTTGCCGCCGGGATGGGAGAACAGCACTTTCTTCGCGCCCGCCTGCAAATGCGCTTCGCCATCGGCGCGCGAGCCATAGACGCCGGTGCAGTCCAGCACCACATCCACACCCAGTTCACGCCACGGCAAATCGGCAATCTCTGCCCGATGCAGAATGCGCAGGGTATCGTCCCCTACCCACATCACATCGCGCTCCTGGCGCACGTTAAACGCGAAACGGCCATGGCTGGTGTCATATTTCAGCAGGTGCGCCATACCGGTCGCTTCCGCCAGTTCATTAATGGCGACTACGGTGATCTCAGCACGTCTGCCCGTTTCATACAGCGCGCGCAGGACATTGCGTCCAATACGGCCAAAACCATTTATCGCTACCCGTACCGTCATTTCTCTCCTGCCACGTCAGACTGAAAAAAACGTGCCGTTAGCCTGAGCGTTTCGCTGCATTTTGTACAGGAGATTCTTACCCGGCATTGTCCGAAACCGGAGCCTGTCGCCCGGCAACTGAAACGGTTCAGCCACAATAATAGAAGGAAGGAATAACAGGAATGATTGTGATCAATCCGACTGCTTATATTTGGATCTGCGTCACAAATCTGAGTAAAAGAGCGTTATTACTACAGGAATAAAAAACAGGGACGACAGCGTCGCCCCCGAAGTTTAGTGCCAGACCAGCAGGCCCGCTTACGCCAGCAGCGCTTTCGCTTTTGCCACCACGTTGTCGACGGTGAAGCCAAACATCTCAAACAGCTGGTCCGCCGGGGCGGATTCACCGAAGCCGGTCATGCCGACGATCGCGCCGTTCAGGCCGGTATACTTGAACCAGTAATCCGCGATGCCCGCTTCGATAGCCACGCGCGCGCTGACCGCTTTCGGCAGCACGGACTCACGGTAGGCATCGCTCTGCTTATCAAAGGCATCCGTTGACGGCATAGAGACCACGCGCACTTTGCGGCCTTCGCTGGTCAGCTTATCCCAGGCACCGACCGCCAGTTCCACTTCTGAACCGGTAGCGATCAGGATCAGCTCCGGGGTGCCGTCGCAATCTTTCAGCACGTAGCCGCCGCGCGCCACGTCAGCCAGCTGGGCGGCACTGCGCTCCTGCTGCGCCAGGTTCTGACGGGAAAAGATCAGCGCCGTCGGGCCATCCTGACGCTCGATGGCATATTTCCACGCCACCGCCGATTCCACCTGGTCGCACGGACGCCACAGGCTCATGTTCGGCGTGGTGCGCAGGCTCGCCATCTGCTCAACCGGCTGATGCGTCGGGCCATCTTCGCCCAGGCCGATAGAGTCGTGGGTGTAGACCATAATCTGACGGATCTTCATCAGCGCCGCCATACGCGCCGCGTTACGCGCGTACTCAACGAACATCAGGAAGGTGGCGGTGTAAGGCAGGAAGCCGCCGTGCAGCGCCAGGCCGTTGGCGATGGCGGTCATGCCGAACTCACGCACGCCGTAGTGGATATAGTTGCCCGCCGCGTCTTCGTTAATGGGCTTAGAGCCGGACCAGAGGGTCAGGTTGCTCGGGGCCAGGTCGGCCGAGCCGCCCAGGTACTCCGGCAGCAGTTTACCAAAGGCTTCGATGGCGTTCTGCGAGGCTTTACGGCTGGCGATTTTGGCCGGGCTGGCCTGCAACTGCTCAACGAACTTCTGCGACTCCTGCTGCCAGTTCGCAGGCAGCCCGCCGCTGACGCGACGTTTAAACTCGGCGGCCAGTTCAGGATGCGCCTGCGCATAGGCGGCGAATTTCTTATCCCATGCCGACTCTTTCGCCTGGCCCGCTTCCTTCGCGTCCCACTCAGCGTAGATTTCAGACGGGATCTCAAAGGGTGCGTGGTTCCAGCCCAGCTGTTTACGGGTCAGCGCCACTTCGTCATCGCCCAGCGGTGCGCCGTGCGAGTCGTGGGTGCCCGCTTTGTTCGGTGAACCAAAGCCGATGACGGTTTTGCACATCAGCAGGGAAGGCTTATCGCTGACCGCTTTCGCCTCGTCGATCGCTTTAGCGATCGCGTCAGCGTCGTGACCGTCCACGCCGCGCACCACGTGCCAGCCGTAGGCTTCAAAGCGCTTCGCGGTGTCGTCGGTGAACCAGCCGTCAATGTGGCCGTCGATGGAGATGCCGTTGTCATCATAGAACGCCACCAGCTTGCCCAGCTTCAGGGTACCGGCCAGCGAGCAGACTTCGTGCGAGATCCCTTCCATCATGCAGCCATCGCCCATGAAGACATAGGTGTTGTGGTCTACGATCTCATGACCCGGACGGTTGAACTGTGCCGCCAGGGTGCGCTCGGCGATGGCGAAGCCGACCGCGTTAGCGATGCCCTGCCCCAGCGGACCGGTGGTGGTTTCCACGCCGGCGGTGTAGCCATACTCCGGGTGACCTGGCGTTTTCGAATGCAGCTGACGGAAGTTTTTCAGCTCGCTCATCGGCAGATCGTAGCCGGTGAGGTGCAGCAGGCTGTAGATCAGCATGGAGCCGTGGCCGTTCGACAGCACAAAGCGGTCGCGGTCGGCCCACAGCGGGTTCGTCGGGTTGTGGTTCAGATAGCCGCGCCACAGTACTTCGGCGATGTCCGCCATGCCCATCGGGGCACCCGGATGTCCCGATTTGGCTTTTTGTACTGCGTCCATACTTAACGCACGAATGGCGTTGGCAAGCTCTTTACGAGAGGGCATTTTCTACTCCAGGTCGGATTAATGCTTCGCGCCTTAACTTATTGTTATTAATGAGTTACCGGGCAAAACAAGGAAAAAGTTGCCCATCAATGTACATGAAAATCATGGCAAAAGTACATGCTGTAAAACGCTAAATGTAACCGCTTCGTATGGCTTTTCCGGCCAACTCTGCTAGCAAAGTAGTGGGTGGCGCGCTATAACCAAATCGTTTAATCATCTGACAGAGTTTCAGGTGTTTGTTTTTCTTACCTTGTTATGAATGGGAAATGGAATGAAAATCCAGAAAACGGTGTTAGCTCTTGGACTGGCGACGCTGCTCAGCGGCTGTCAGGGTTTGGACAATAATGCGCTGATGCAATCGGGCGCGCAGGCGTATCAGGCTTACACCCTGAGCGACGATCAGGTGAAGCAGCTGAGCGATCAATCCTGTGAGCAGATGGATAAAGAGAACCAGATTGCACCGGCCAGCAGCGACTATCAGCAGCGCCTGAATAAAATCGCCGCCGCGCTGGGCGACAACATCAATGGTGTTCCCGCCAACTACAAAGTTTATCTGACCAAAGATGTCAACGCCTGGGCGATGGCCAACGGCTGTATCCGCGTTTACAGCGGCCTGATGGATATGATGAACGACAATGAAGTGGAAGGCGTGCTGGGCCACGAGATGGGCCACGTTGCGCTGGGCCATACCCGTAAAGCGATGCAGCTGGCCTATGCCACCACCGCGGCTCGCACCGCGGCGGCCTCGGTTGGCGGCGTGATTGGTTCGCTGTCGCAGTCACAGCTGGGTGAGCTGGGTGAAAAACTGGTCAACGCACAGTTCTCACAGACCCAGGAGTCCCAGGCTGATGACTACTCTTACGACCTGATGAAGAAGCGCAACATCGACCCGATGGGTCTGGTGGACAGTTTCGAGAAACTGGCGAAGCTGGAACAGGGCCGTCAGAGCTCGATGTTTGACTCGCATCCCGCCTCGGAAGCCCGCGCCCAGCATATCCGTGAGCGGATTGCTGCCGACGCGAAGAAATAGTTAACGCGGAGCACGCCCGCCGTGACGGTGCGTGCTCCGGTTACGCGCTCCCGCGGCAGCGGAGGCGTAAATCAGCGCTTAAATATCTGATCGACCATCGAACCCAGGTCGAGCTTATTCTCATGCAGCGACGCCTCATCCATCTGTCCCTGCGGTGATAATTTATCGATTAGCTGCGGCAGAATAGTTGCCAGCGTGCCCGCCGCGCCATGCACATCCGTCCCCAGCTTATCCGCCAGTGACTGCAACTCCGCCTGACCAAACGCCGACTGGATCTCATCATGGGCAATCGGCTGGTTATGACCGGTGCCTATCCAGGAGGCAAACAGCTCCCCTAACCCGCCCTGCTGAAATTTTTGCAGCAGCACCTCAATACCGCCCTGCTCCTGCACCCAGTGCCAGACCGCCTGCAACTGGCCGGGCGGATGCCCTTCACTGCCCTGTAACGATCCCACCAGTTCATCAAGAAAGCCCATGTGATTACCTCCACACTAAAAATCGATGTGAACAAGTTTAGCTGCTGATGGGCTATCACGCCTGGCGCAAGCCGCGTCAGGACTCGGGCGGGCAGAAAGGAGAGCGGAATAACAGGAAGGAGAAGAAGCGTGCTGCGAAGGGTACAGAGCCCGCCAGGTCAACCCGGCAGGCTCTGGCGTATCAGCCTTTGTTCACGGCCTGCACATGCAGCATATCCAGCGCCAGCGTGGCGGCGGCCAGTGCAGTGAGATCGGCATGATCGTAACCCGGCGCGACTTCCACCAGATCCATCCCGACGATGTTCATCCCCTGCAAACCGCGGATCAGCTTGGTGGCTTTGTCCGTGGTCAGGCCGCCAATCACCGGCGTACCGGTGCCAGGCGCATGAGCCGGGTCCAGACAGTCGATGTCAAAGGTCAGATAGACCGGCAGATCGCCGACGGTGCGCTTCACTTCGGCCAGAATATCGTCGACGCTGCGATCATTAACCTGCGCCGCATCCAGCACGTTGAATCCCAGGCTCTTATCGAATTCGGTACGGATACCGATCTGCACCGAATGGTTGGGATCGATCAGTCCCTCTTTCGGCGCGGTGAAGAACATGGTGCCGTGGTCGAAGGTCGGACCGTTGGAGTAGGTGTCGGTATGCGCATCAAAATGGACCAGCGCCATTTTACCGAAGTGTTTGGCATGGGCGCGCAGCAGCGGCAGCGTCACGTAGTGGTCGCCGCCGAAGGTCATCATGCGCTTGCCGTTGGCCAGCAGTTTTTCAGCATGGGCCTGTAACTTGTCGGAGAGATCCTGCGAGTCGCCAAAGGCGTAAACCAGGTCACCGCAGTCGACGACGTTCAGACGCTGGCGCAGATCGAAATCCCACGGCCAGCGGCAGCCTTCCCAGGCAAGATTGGTGGAGATCTGGCGGATCGCGCCCGGCCCCAGACGGCTGCCCGGACGACCCGAGGTGGCGGCGTCAAACGGAACGCCGGTGATAACCCATTCTGCGTCGCTGTCGTAAGGCTGGAAATTCAGCGGAAAACGCATGAAACCAAAGGCGTTGGAAACCAGTGAGTTGTCGTACTGATGGCCAAGGGTGTTATACATAAATTGCTCTCTCTGAATGCGTAAGTCGGGCCAGGCCCGCCAGTCATGAAGGTATAGATATAAAAAATCCCCGCCGCGTCGTTAGGCCCGACGAGGAAGGGATTGAGTGTGTCAGATTATCGACAGAATTAACGGCAACTGCAATCTCCGATTACCGGTCGTCAGCATCGATTACTCATCTTCTAAATAGGTGTAACCATAGAGGCCGCTCTCGAACTCTTCCAGGAACTGCGCCCGCAGCTCCTCATCCAGATCGGAGGACTGCACCTGGTTACGGAACAGCGCCATCAGCTCGTTGGGATCAAGCTGTACGTAGCGCAGCATGTCCGCCACGGTGTCGCCTTCATCGGAGAGCTGCACTTCGACATCGCCATTTTCGAAGGCGTAAACATCCACCGCCTCGGTATCCCCGAACAGGTTGTGCATGTTGCCGAGGATCTCCTGATAGGCACCGACCATAAAGAAGCCGAGCATCGGTGGGTTATCCACGTCATATTCCGGCATCGGCATGGTGGTGGCGATGCCGTCGCCATCCACGTAGTGATCGATGGTGCCATCGGAGTCACAGGTAATATCGAGCAGCACCGCGCGGCGCTCCGGCTTCTTGTTCAGCCCTTCCAGCGGCAGCACCGGGAACAGCTGATCGATACCCCATGCATCCGGCATCGACTGGAACAGTGAGAAGTTAACGTAGATCTTATCCGCCATCCGCTCCTGCAATTCGTCGATGATTGGACGGTGCGCGCGGTTGCTGGGATCGAGATGCTGCTGAATATAGTGGCAGATGCTCAGATAGAGCTGCTCAGCCCAGGCGCGCTGCTTGAGATCGTAAATCCCTGACGAGTAGCCGGTGTGAATATCAAACAGATCCATCTGGCTGTCGTGCAGCCATTCGCGCAGCGAACGGCGGGTGTCCGGCTCATGCATCTCCTGCCAGGTTTCCCACATGCTGAGGATCGGGCGCGGCGCGTCAGCCATCTCCGGCGCTTCCGGCTTGCTGAACTCATTACGCTCAACGCCAATAATGTTAGAGACCAGCACGGTGTGGTGCGCGGTCACGGCGCGACCCGATTCGGTGATCACCGTCGGATGCTCCAGACCATGCTCATCACAGGCGTCGCCAATCGCCCAGATCACGTTATTGGCGTACTCGTTGAGACCGTAGTTTACCGAGCAGTCAGACTGCGAGCGCGTTCCCTCGTAATCGACGCCCAGACCGCCGCCGACGTCGAAACATTTGATGTTGACGCCCAGCTTCGCCAGCTCCACATAGAAGCGCGCCGACTCACGCACCCCGGTAGCGATGTCGCGGATGTTCGCCATCTGTGAACCGAGATGGAAATGCAGCAGTTGCAGGCTGTCGATGCGGCCCGCTTCACGCATGATCTCAACCAGCTTCAGCACCTGCGTGGCTGACAGGCCAAACTTCGACTTTTCGCCACCGCTTGACTGCCATTTGCCGGAGCCCTGTGAGGCGAGACGCGCACGGATGCCGAGACGCGGCACCACATTCAGACGCTCCGCCTCTTCCAGCACCAGCCGCACTTCCGTCATCTTCTCCAGCACCAGATAGACCTTATGGCCCATCTTCTCGCCAATCAGCGCCAGACGGATATATTCGCGGTCTTTGTAGCCGTTACAGACGATCACCGAACGGGTCTGGCCGGCATGGGCCAGCACCGCCATCAGCTCCGCTTTCGAGCCCGCTTCCAGTCCCAGCGGTTCGCCGGAGTGGATCAGCGATTCGATCACCCGTTTGTGCTGGTTAACTTTAATCGGATAGACCAGGAAGTAGTCGCCTTTGTAACCGTAAGATTCACGCGCCCGTTTAAACGCCGCGTTAATTGAGCGCAGACGGTGTTGCAGGATCTGCGGGAAACAGAACAGGGCGGGCAGACGCTGGCCCTGCGCTTCGCGCTCTTTAACCAGCCGGGCTAAATCAACGCGCACCTCCGGGCGATCCGGGTCGGGACAGACGCTGATATGACCCAGTTCGTTCACGTCGTAATAGTTGTTACCCCACCAGGCGATGTTGTAGGTACGCAACATTTTGCTCGCATCCTGATCGTTCATTGCAACCTCCTGCATGGAGCGGAGTGCACCCTGTTCGCCAGCTGACGAACCTTTGATATTCTTCATGTCGTCAGACATCGCGAACCTCAATTTTCCGTTGAAAGATAGAACTGTTAACCGGCTTTACGGCTACTAATCTGAAAACCTGTTGCCACATTAAACGCAATGTCCTGTTCAGCTGACGTCGTCGTCAGCGCGATTCACGCATGAGTTAAGTGTAAAACACCCTGGCCATATCCGTTGAAACAGCGAGCATTTAACAGATCTGTAATAAGAGGACCATAGATAACGTGTGTCGTTCCGCTGCGCGCGCGCAGCAAAGAGACAAAACCGTAAGGATAGTGGTACAGGTTAACCGGCGCCTGTGTCGGTAAAATTACCGCATCGAACATATTGCCGACAGGAAAGAGAAACAGATGGGAGGCAGGGGACAGCCAGCGCAGCGCCGCAGCGCAGAGAACCGGGAAGCGAAAAAACGTGGTTCATTACTCGTATCACCTCCACACATGCCAGGGGCATATGGAAAACAACCTGGGTGAAAGCCAGACCAGAGTCTGACGGGCGCAACGCCATCAGCGGCGTCATCCTTGCTGCTCTCGAAGCAGCGGCGTTTTATACAGTCTGGCGGGGTAAAATGCAAAAAGATTATCGGATAATTGCGTGCAGAGTCAGGAAATTATGCCGATAACCTTTGCAGATAAAGTGCGGAAACGGAAAAAGGGCTGGCAATTCGTTCAGCCTCTATCCTAAAATAGCCGTCCAGATGGTTTTCCATCTAAACAGGTTAATATCCAGGCGGTGTTGGCCGCTAGTGCTGACACAACCTCACTGCTCGCAGCTTTGCCTGAACCGGCGTTAAGTCAGCCTGCACTCACTTGCGCTATGCAGTCGTCTTCAAATCATATGTAAGGTAAAGAACAGAATGGCTAAACACCTTTTTACGTCCGAGTCCGTATCAGAAGGACATCCTGATAAAATCGCCGACCAGATCTCCGATGCCGTGCTTGATGCCATCCTTGAACAGGATCCTAAAGCGCGCGTGGCCTGCGAAACTTACGTTAAAACCGGTATGGTGCTGGTTGGCGGTGAAATCACCACCAGCGCCTGGGTCGATATTGAAGAGATCACCCGTAATACCGTACGTGAAATCGGCTATGTTCATTCCGATATGGGCTTTGACGCCAACTCCTGCGCGGTATTAAGCGCGATTGGTAAACAGTCTCAGGATATTAATCAGGGCGTTGACCGTACCGAGCCACTGGAACAGGGCGCGGGCGACCAGGGCCTGATGTTCGGCTATGCCACCAATGAAACCGATGTGCTGATGCCTGCGCCCGTTACCTACGCGCACCGTCTGGTACAGCGTCAGGCTGAAGTGCGTAAAAACGGCACGCTGCCGTGGCTGCGTCCTGATGCCAAGAGCCAGGTCACTTTCCAGTATGACGATGGCAAAATCGTCGGCATCGACGCAGTCGTGCTGTCGACTCAGCACGCTGAGTCCATCAGCCAGAAAGATTTGCAGGAAGCGGTGATGGAAGAGATCATCAAGCCGGTGCTGCCTGCCGAGTGGCTGAACGCCTCCACCAAATATCACATCAACCCAACCGGTCGCTTTGTGATCGGCGGCCCGATGGGCGACTGCGGTCTGACCGGCCGTAAAATCATCGTCGATACCTACGGCGGCATGGCGCGTCATGGCGGCGGTGCTTTCTCAGGTAAAGATCCGTCTAAAGTTGACCGTTCAGCAGCCTATGCGGCGCGCTACGTGGCGAAGAATATCGTTGCGGCCGGTCTGGCTGACCGTTGTGAAATTCAGGTCTCTTACGCCATCGGCGTGGCAGAACCGACCTCCATCATGGTGGAAACCTTTGGCACCGAGAAAGTCTCCACTGAACAGCTGACCCTGCTGGTGCGTGAGTTCTTCGATCTGCGCCCTTACGGTCTGATTCAGATGCTCGACCTGCTGCACCCGATCTACAAAGAGACCGCCGCTTACGGTCACTTTGGTCGCGAACATTTCCCATGGGAAAAAACCGACAAAGCGGCACTGCTGCGCGAAGCGGCTGGCCTGTAAGGTTAGCGTCCGCAATCAGAACCCTGCCGCTGCGGCAGGGTTTTTTTATGCCTGAACCCCGCCTCTGAAGCGCAAATCCGCCGATCCCTGCCCCGCCTGCGGCAAATTTTCTGATCTCAGCTACACTTCCTTGCGCCTTTTCTGACGGCCATATGTTAACGATTACAAATGGAAACGCTTTGTTTATCTTCTATTTAGGATTTACGCCACGTAGTTATTCTGCTGAAAATGCGTTATTTTCAGCGTCGTCTGATAGCCAATAAACAGAGCATTGTCAGAAACTTAATGAGTGCTATACCTCACTGGTTAATTAACCTTTCCGGGTAAAAAATGCTGAATTTCAGGGTTTCAGCGTGTGTAAACGATTACACCGATGTGATCGGTTTCACTTTTTTCGCGCAAAGAGTTTCTTAACATTGATAAAAACAACGATGGATAAACCTGGAGGCTACAATGCCTGGCAATACACACAAAAGCAGAACCTCAAATAAGGCGATGACCTTATTTGTCTGCTTTCTGGCGGCCCTTGCGGGTCTGCTGTTCGGTCTGGACATCGGGGTAATCGCCGGTGCTCTGCCATTTATCGCAAAAGACTTTAACGTCACCGCACATCAGCAGGAGTGGATCGTCAGCTCCATGATGTTTGGTGCCGCGGTCGGGGCTATCGGCAGCGGCTGGATGTCATCCCGCCTCGGCCGTAAAAAAAGCCTGATGGCCGGCGCGATTTTATTCGTCATCGGCTCTCTCTGGTCAGCCATGTCGCCTAACCCGGAAATGCTGATCAGCGCCCGCGTTCTGCTGGGCCTGGCGGTGGGTATCGCCTCTTATACCGCTCCGCTCTATCTTTCTGAAATTGCACCAGAAAAGATTCGCGGCAGTATGATTTCGCTTTATCAGCTGATGATCACCATCGGTATTCTGGGCGCGTATCTCTCCGATACTGCTTTCAGCTTTACCGGCAACTGGCGCTGGATGCTGGGCATCATCACCATCCCCGCCTTACTGCTGCTGGTCGGCGTCTTCTTCCTGCCTAACAGCCCGCGCTGGCTGGCGGCGCGAGGAAACTTCCGCGATGCACAACGGGTGCTGGATCGTCTGCGTGACACCAGTGAGCAGGCGAAACGTGAGCTGGATGAGATCCGTGAAAGTCTGAAGATCAAACAGTCTGGCTGGGGTCTGTTCACCAGCAGCAGCCACTTCCGTCGTGCGGTCTACCTCGGCATCCTGTTGCAGGTGATGCAGCAGTTTACCGGCATGAACGTCATCATGTACTACGCGCCAAAAATCTTTGAAATCGCGGGCTTCGCCAATACCACCCAGCAGATGTGGGGTACGGTGATTGTGGGTCTGGTTAACGTGCTGGCCACCTTTATCGCCATTGGTCTGGTGGATCGCTGGGGCCGTAAACCTACCCTGATTCTGGGCTTTATGGTGATGGCGGCCGGTATGGGCGTACTGGGTACCATGCTGCATTTCGGCATCCATTCGCAGGGCGCACAGTACTTCGCGGTGGGTATGCTGCTGATGTTTATCATCGGTTTTGCGATGTCAGCCGGTCCGTTGATCTGGGTACTCTGTTCCGAAATTCAGCCGCTGAAAGGCCGCGACTTCGGTATCACCGTCTCCACCACCACCAACTGGATCGCCAACATGATTGTCGGGGCAACCTTCCTGACCATGCTGAACACGCTGGGCAACGCCAACACCTTCTGGGTCTACGCGGCGCTTAACCTGTTCTTTATTCTGCTGACGCTGATGCTGATCCCGGAGACCAAAAACGTCTCACTGGAGCACATCGAACGTAATCTGATGGCTGGTAAAAAACTGCGCGACATCGGTTCACGCGACTAACGCAGAGCGATAAAAAAAACGGCGGGGTTTCTCTGGAAACCCCGCCGTTTTTGTTTGTGCCGTAGTTTATCGTTCTGACGTAAGCGCTGCCGTCGGCAGCGAGCGCGGTAAGCAGCAGAGCGCCAGCGCCATGATGAAAATGGTGGCGGTCTGATTATAGGGCAGCACTGAATCGGTCAGCCCGGCGATAAACAGCGCCAGCAGCGGCAGTGCCACGCCACGCAGGTCGCACCGCTTCATCCCGCCCGCCAGCGCCACCAGATAGAGCAGCGCCAGCGACAGCGTACCCAGCCAGCCCTGAAGCGTGGTCACTTCCAGAAACTCGTTGTGCATGTTGTACTTAACGTTGGTGTAGCCTTCCACGTTGTGAGGATAGTGCGCGGTGATGAACTGGCGCGCCTCGGTGGTGCGCGCATCCGGGGTGGCGAAACCGCCGTGATGCTCAATAAAGTCCATCGCCCCGCCCCAGATCGCCACACGCGCGCCAAGCGACGTTGAGCTGTTGGTGCCAAAGTTCTCAATGTCCTGCACCCCTTCCAGCCAGCGGTTGCTGGTCATCAGGACCAGAACCGCCAGCACCCCCAGCGCCAGCGTGCCAATACGCCAGTTGGTGAGCAGGGAAAGCCGGTAGGTCTGCAACAGGAACAGCAGCCCCACAGCGATCAGCGCGATAAGAGTCACGCGGGTCGCGCACAGGTAGAGCAGCGCGAAAGTCACCGCCAGCACGACAACATCGGCCACCTTCCACCAGGAGTGCGTCTCATAGCGGCTCAGCCAGAGCCAGGCGCAGTAGATAAACAGAATCATATAGGAGGACATCGAGGCCGCTTCGGTGGTGAGCTTGATGCGGATATTGGCGGTATAGAGATGCTCATGGATACCAAAGCCCAGCGTAATCAGCAGCCCCAGCAGGAGAAGCACCCTGCCCGCGCGCAGCGTGGTTAACGAGACGCGATGGCCATAAACCGCCAGGCTGAGCAGCACAAAGGCCCCCAGCAGCAGCCGCTTCGCCCCGAGCAGATAGTTACTGATGTTGGTGATGGCATCGGTTGAGGGGGCGGTCTCAATCCCCTTAACGTGGACAGCCCAGGCGAGGCGGATCAGGGCGAAGATGATCAGCGCCGCAAACAGGGCGAGATAAAAGCCGTTTCCCCGGAAATCTTCCCTTCTGCGCACCAGGCCATAGAGCACTGACGCCACCGAGAGATAAGAGACCACGTAAAATATTTTCTGCGGCAAACCGGTCACAAACATATTCAGCGCCAGCGCCAGGCAGAGCGCCAGCACTGAAAAATTGACCATTAACGTTAATCCACGCTGTTCAGATCTATTCGTCATGCTTAACCTCAGAGAGGCGATTAAAGACGTCCATCAGGTGCTTCATATAGTTCTCCTCATAAAAACCGGCGATGCTCGATTTAATCACCTGATGATCGGGAAAGGTGAAATCCGCACCCATGGCGTTGAGAATCGCCGCCAGCGCCATGGTGTCATGGGTGGGATAGAGCTGACCATTGACCCCGTTCTGAATAATCTCCGCCGGACCGCTGATGCAGTCCGATGAGACGCAATAGACGCCGCGCGACATCGCCTCCAGCAGGATCAGCGGGAAGCCTTCAAAGTTAGAGGTCATCACCAGACAGCTCACCTGTTTAATCTGGCTGACCACATAATCCCAGGCGTGCTCCTGCCAGCCATGCCAGGTGATGCGATCCTGAATGCCAAGCTGCGTCACATAGTGCTGGCAGTGCGCCAGATCTTCCCCGTCGCCTATTACCTCCAGCCGCCAGGGCACATCGAGCTGCTGTAACGCATCAAACAGATCTTTAAGCTGTTTCTGACGCTTAAAATGGATGCGGCCGATATAGAGAAACGTCAGCGCCTGCGGTCTGCCGATCACCGTGTCGTTACGTTTGATCGGGTTATAGATCACATCAACGTCGGCGGCGCGGGCGCCCAGCTCCACCAGCTGCTGCTTAATCTGGTTGCTGATAGCGAAATGGTGGTCGGCGCGCAGCAGATAGTGGGGGCGATAGCGTTCACGCGGTGGCAGGTGCATCCAGCTCGACAGCACGATGTTGCGGCGCGAAAGAGTGATAGCCCGGCGCGTCATCAGACAGGGAATGGTGTTAAGGGTCAGCACATGATCGGGCTGATACCGACGTAAAAAGGCCGCCATTCTCAGCGTATGTATCAGGTTCTTTATTTTCTTATTGCGCAGGGTACAGACACTCTCGGCTAACACGGCGTTGGCGGTCCAGGCGCGGGAGTGGCTCTCTTCACCACTGTTGATGATAAACAGTCCCGCTTCGGTGTTGGCTTGCGCATTCAGAGCCGTAATCAACTGACAGGTCACATTTTCCATCCCGCCGCGACCCGCCATCAAATCCGTTACCAGCACAATCCGTTGTTTCCTGATCCTGTTCTTATCATTCATCGCTTTATCCGTGCCCCGTGCCTTTCGCTTTTCATCCATTCATCCCGCCATAAATTTTAACAATAGAATATTCTAAAAAAGGCCATAACAATATTTAAACCCCAAAATTTCCCCGGCTGCGTGGCCACCCCGCTCAGCGGCGGATAATAAGCATTCCCGCGCCCGATCTTATTACCCCTGATCAATCTCCCGCTCTGGCTCTGCCGCCTGAGAGCAGCATCGCATGGCGGGTGGTTTTCGCTGGCGAGATTGAGTTCCGGCGCGGTGGCGATTATTCTGAGCAGCATGAAAACACCTCGCCTCCCCATCGCCCTGCAACAAGCCGTCATGCGGTCGCTGCGCCAGTCACTTGAACGGGCGAACCAGACGCTGAAAACCGACTATCCTGAACCGAAACTGCTCTATCAGCAGCGCGGTACGGCGGCGGGTACCGCCTGGCTCGCCGCCTGGGAGATCCGTATCAATCCGGTGCTGCTGCTGGAAAATCAGCAGGCGTTTATCGATGAAGTAGTGCCGCATGAGCTGGCGCATCTGCTGGTGTGGAAGCAGTTTGGTCGCGTCGCGCCGCACGGCAAAGAGTGGCAGTGGATGATGGAGCAGGTGCTGGGGGTGCCCGCCCGCCGTACCCATCAGTTTGAGATCGCTTCTGTGCGCAGCCGCACCTTTGCTTACCGCTGTCAGTGCCAGCAGCATCAGCTGACGGTGCGCCGCCACAATCGCGTGCTGCGCAAAGAGAGTGAATATCGCTGCGTTCACTGCGGCAGCCTGCTGACAGCGGGTGAATTTGCCGCTTCCTGAGAAGGATTCCCATTCCGCCCTATCCGACATTCTGTTAACCTGCCGCCCTTTTTCGCACTGAGTAGAAATCTGGAATATGTCTCGCATAATGAGTCTGGCGCTGGTGCTGCTGTTCACGCCTGCCGCCAACGCCCTGAACCTGAATAATTACCACCAGAATAACTTCCAGCAGGCCAAAGCCTTTGCGGCGGCGATCAACGCCGATGCACCGGGCTCCTTTTACTGCGGCTGTAAGATTCAGTGGCAGGGAAAAAAGGGGATCCCCGACCTCAACAGCTGTGGCTATCAGGTGCGTAAAAACGCTAATCGCGCCTCACGTATTGAGTGGGAACATGTGATGCCCGCCTGGGAGTTTGGTCATCAGCGCCAGTGCTGGCAGGAGGGCGGCCGCAAAAATTGCAGCAAAGATCCTGACTACCGCCGCATCGAAACCGATCTGCATAACCTGCAACCGGCGGTGGGGGAAGTGAATGGTGACCGCGGCAACTTCGCCTACAGCCAGTGGAACGGCAGTGAGCAGCAGTATGGCCAGTGTGATATGAAGATCGACTTCAGACTCAAACAGGCGCAGCCGCCCGCCCGCGCCCGCGGTGCCATTGCCCGCACCTACTTCTATATGCGTGACCAGTACCATCTGCGCCTTTCACGCCAGCAAACCCAGCTGTTTACCGCCTGGGATAAGCTCTATCCGGTGACAAAATGGGAGTGCGAACGCGACCAGCGCATCGCGCGGGTACAGGGCAATCATAACCCTTATGTGCTCCAGGCTTGCCAGCGCTGAAAACCCTGCCCTAAACTAGCGGTTTTCCAACGACGTCGCGGTTTTCAGCGCGGCGTCTGCTCCTCAGGGATCTTATGCGCATACCTCGCATCTATCACGCCGGGCCATTAAGCCTTGGCAGTGAAATTACGCTGGATGAAGATGCATCCAATCATGTGGGCCGGGTGCTGCGGATGACCGCAGGTCAGCATCTGGAGTTGTTTGATGGCACTAATCTGACTTTTGCAGCAGAGATCACGCATGTTGATAAAAAGCGTGTAAAAGTATCGGTCACAGCGAGCCAGCCGGACGATCGCGAATCCCCGCTCTTTCTGCATCTGGGCCAGGTGATGTCGCGCGGTGAAAAAATGGAATTCACTATCCAGAAATCGATCGAACTGGGCGTGAATGTCATTACACCCTTGTTTTCCGAGCGCTGTGGCGTAAAGCTGGATGCTGAGCGTCTGGCGAAGAAGATCCAACAGTGGCAGAAAATTGCCATTGCCGCCTGCGAGCAGTGCGGCCGTAATCGCGTGCCGGAAATTCGCGAAGCGATGACGCTGGAAGCCTGGTGTGCGGAAGCGGATAGCGGCCTGAAGCTCAATCTGCATCCACGGGCCAGCCAGAGTATCAATACGCTGCCGCAGCCCGTTGAGCGGGTCCGGCTGCTGATTGGTCCTGAAGGCGGATTGTCCGCCGATGAGATTGCCATGACGGCGCAGCACGATTTTACCGACATTCTGCTTGGCCCACGGGTTTTACGCACCGAAACCACCGCCCTGACGGCCATTACGGCACTTCAGGTGAGGTTTGGCGACCTGGGTTAAGCGATACTTTCAGCGGGCAGCAGAGCAGACATCGCATCCTGGCCCATCGGCCCGCTGCTGACCGAACCAGATGAGACGGTAAACGCCGCCTCCCCGAGGAGATAATAATGATTAAACTTGGCATCGTGATGGACCCGATTTCGTCCATCAATATTAAAAAAGACTCCAGCTTCGCTATGCTGCTGGAAGCACAGCGCCGTGGTTACGAAATTCACTACATGGAGATGCACGATCTCTCGATGCGCGGTGGCGTGGCCTCTGCCCGCACCCGGCTGCTGAGCGTGGAGCAGAACCCGGACAACTGGTATCAGTTTGGCACTGAGCAGGTGATCCCGCTGGCCGATCTGAACGTGGTGCTGATGCGCAAAGATCCGCCTTTCGATACCGAGTTTATCTATGCGACCTACATTCTGGAGCGCGCAGAGGAGCTGGGTACGCTGATCGTGAACAAACCGCAGAGCCTGCGCGACTGTAACGAAAAGCTCTACACCGCCTGGTTCGCTGAGTTCACGCCAGACACGCTGGTGACCCGCAGCAAAGAGCAGCTGCGCGCCTTCTGGCAGGAGCATGGCGATGTGATCATGAAGCCGCTGGATGGCATGGGCGGCGCCTCTATTTTCCGCGTGAAGAAAGATGACGCTAACTTTGGCGTGATTACCGAAACCCTGACCGAGCATGGCAGTCGCTTCTGCATGGCGCAGAACTACATCGCGGCGATCTCCGAAGGTGATAAGCGCGTGCTGGTCGTGGATGGCGAACCGGTGCCTTACTGCCTGGCACGCATCCCGCAGGGCGGCGAAACGCGCGGCAACCTCGCGGCCGGTGGTCGCGGTGAAGCGCGTCCGCTGAGTGAAAGCGACTGGGAAATTGCCCGCCGCGTGGGGCCGACGCTGAAAGCAAAAGGACTGATTTTTGTCGGTCTGGACATCATCGGTGATAAACTGACTGAAGTTAACGTGACCAGCCCAACCTGCATTCGTGAAATTGAGGCTGCGTTCCCGATCTCCATCACCGGCATGTTGATGGATGCCATTGAGAAGCGCCTGGGCTGAGCATAACGCCGGGGCGAGGCTCCGTGATCAACCCAAGACCGGTGCGGTCTTCGCGTGCCGGTCATTTTTTTGGTACATCCTGTGAGAATGAATTTACAACATCACTTTTTGATTGCCATGCCTTCATTGCAGGATCCTTTCTTCAAGCGTTCTGTGGTTTACATCTGCGAACACAATGAAGAAGGAGCAATGGGACTGATCATCAATAAACCCATGGAAAACCTGACGGTTGAGGGGATTCTGAAGAAACTCAAAATCTCTGCTGACAATCGCGATCCGGCAATCAAGCTGGACAAACCGGTGTTTACCGGCGGTCCGCTGGCGGAAGATCGCGGCTTTATTCTGCACTCAGCTCAACGCACCTTTACCTCCAGCATTCGTATTTCAGACAACACGATCATCACCACCTCCCGTGATGTGCTGGAGTCGATTGGTACTGCGTCGCAGCCCAGTAATGTGCTGGTGGCGCTCGGCTACTGCGCCTGGGAAAAAGATCAGCTGGAGAATGAGCTGATGGAAAATGCCTGGCTGACCACGCCAGCCAACAGCAATATCCTGTTCCAGACGCCGATTTCAGAGCGCTGGCGCGAAGCGGCGCGCAGTATTGGCGTCGATATTCACAATATGGCCAGCGACGCCGGACACGCCTGATGTCAACACAAACCCTGTTAGGATTCGACTTCGGCACCAAAAGTATTGGTGTCGCCGTGGGTCAGCAACTTACCGGTAGCGCCCGTCCCCTTACCGCCCTGAAAGCGCAGGATGGCACCCCAGACTGGCTGCTGATTGAAAAACTGCTGAAAGAGTGGCAACCCGATTTCGTGGTGGTCGGTTTACCGCTGAATATGGATGGCACCGAGCAGCCGTTAACCGCGCGCGCGCGTAAATTTGCTAATCGCCTGCACGGTCGCTTTGGCATCCGGGTTGAGTTGCAGGATGAGCGCCTCAGCACGGTTGAAGCGCGAGCTGGCCTGTTTGAGCGCGGCGGCTACCGCGCGCTCAACAAAGGATCGGTCGATTCCCAGTCTGCCGCCATCATTTTGCAGGACTGGTTCGAAAACCATTACTGAATCAGTCCGGCCGCCTGCCGTGCCAGCCTGCTCTGCTCAAAGGTCTGCATACCGGCCTGCGCCCCGGTCTGTAACAGCCCTGGGATCTGGTGCATCTTGCCCTCTCTGATCAGGTTGGCGATGCCCGGCGTGGCGATCAGCACCTCAAACAGTGCGATGCGCGCGCCATCCACAGCAGGCACCAGCCGCTGAGCAATCACCGCTTTCAGGCTACCCGCCAGCTGGGTGCGCACCAGATGCTTCTCCTCCGCCGGAAAGACATCCACCAGTCGATCCACCGCCTGCGCCGCGCCGCGGGTGTGCAGGGTCGCCAGCACCAGATGACCGGTCTCCGCCGCCGTCAGCGCCTGACGGATGGTGTCGCTGTCGCGCAGTTCGCCCAGCAGAATCACATCGGGATCTTCCCGCAGCGCCGCTTTGATTCCCAGTGAGAACGACCCGCAGTGCAGGCCGATTTCACGCTGCTGGATCAGGGAACGCTGGCTGTGATGGATAAACTCAATTGGATCTTCCAGGGTGATGATATGGCGCGCCTGCTGGCGGTTCAGGGCATCGACCAGCGCCGCCAGCGTGGTGGATTTGCCGCTGCCGGTGGCCCCCGTCACCAGGATCAGCCCATCCTGCTGCTCCAGCAGCGCCGGGACAATGGCGGGCAGTTGCAGGCTCTCCAGCGTCGGGCACGCGCTGGCGATGAGGCGCAGCGCCAGCGACAGGCCGTTACGCTGCATAAACAGACTGGCGCGCAGCCGCTGACCACTCTCCAGGCTCAGGGCGAAATCGAGCTGCCCTTCGCGTTGCAGTTGCTGACGCTGGGGGTCGTCGAGCCATTGGGCGACAAACTGCGCCATCCAGCCGGATGAGAGCGGCGTCAGGTGCGGGATCGCCTCCAGCCTGCCCTGCCGCCGCCAGTAAGGCAAATGTCCGCTGCAAAGGTGCAGATCGGCGGCATTATGCTTTACACTAAGGCCCACCATTTCATCCAGATTCATGATTTCTCCTGACTATGACTTCAATCCAGCACAACCTACAGCAAGTGCGGCAGCGAATCGCCGCCGCCGCCGCGCGTTGCGGCCGCGCCCCAGAAGAAATTACCCTGCTTGCAGTCAGCAAAACTAAACCTGCGAGCGCGGTCGAAGAAGCGGCGGCCGCCGGGCAGATCGCCTTTGGTGAAAATTACGTTCAGGAGGGGGTTGAAAAGGTCCAGGCTCTGGCTACACATCCTCAGCTGGAGTGGCACTTCATCGGCCCGTTGCAGTCCAACAAAAGCCGTCTGGTGGCGGAGAACTTTGCCTGGTGCCACACCATTGACCGCCAGCGCATCGCCCAGCGGCTCAACGATCAGCGGCCGGCGACGCTGCCGCCGCTGAATGTGTTAATTCAGGTAAATATCAGTGACGAGAACAGCAAATCTGGCATCATGCTGGATGCGGTTTCCGGGCTGGCTGAGCAGATCGCGGCTCTGCCGCAGCTGCGTCTGCGCGGATTAATGGCGATCCCGGCGGCGGAGCAGGATTATCAGCGGCAGCTGGCGGTGTGTCAGCAGATGGCTGAGGCCTTCCGGCTGCTGCAACAGCAGTATGCTGGCATTGATACGCTCTCGCTGGGAATGAGCGATGACATGGAGGCGGCTATCGCCGCAGGCAGTACGATGGTGCGTATCGGCACCGCCATATTTGGCGCACGAGATTATGCGCACAACCCACAACAATAATAGAGGAACTTCATGTTAACACTGACGTTTTTAGTAAAAACGCTGATCGATCTCTACGTCATGGTGCTGCTGCTACGCATCTGGATGCAGTGGTCCCGCTGCGATTTCTACAATCCGGTGGCGCAGTTTGTGGTGAAAGTGACGCAGCCGGTTGTTAAGCCACTGCGCCGCGTGCTACCGGCGCTGGGTCCGATTGACACCGCCTCGCTGCTGCTGGCGTTTGTGCTGACCACGCTGAAATACCCGATTTTACTGCTGATTCAGGTAGGTGCTTTCTCGGTCGATCCCACCAACCTGCTGGTTGGCCTGCTGTCGCTGATTAAATCGGCGGGTTATCTGGTCTTCTGGGTGATCATTATCCGCTCGCTGATGAGCTGGATCAGCCAGGGTCGTGGCCCGGTCGACTATCTGCTGGTGCAGTTAACCGAACCGATGATGGCCCCGATCCGCCGTATTCTGCCTGCCATGGGCGGCATCGATTTCTCCGCGATGATCGTCATCCTGGTGCTGTATGCCCTGAACTTTCTCGGCATGGACCTGTTCCCGGGTCTCTGGTATCTGCTGTAAATGAATCAAACTGGAACTGTTATGCAAAAAGTTGTGCTCGCCACCGGTAATCCCGGCAAAGTGCGTGAACTGGCGGAGCTGCTCTCCGCCTTTGGTCTGGACATCGTCGCGCAGACCGATCTTGGCGTCGAATCGGCGGAAGAGACCGGCCTGACCTTTATTGAGAACGCGATTCTCAAAGCGCGTCACGCGGCGCAGATAACCGGGCTGCCAGCCATCGCCGACGACTCTGGTCTGGCGGTCGACGCGCTGGGCGGCGCGCCTGGCATCTACTCGGCGCGCTACGCCGGTGAAGGGGCCAGCGATCAACAGAATCTGGAGAAGCTGTTGCAGGCGCTGGAAACCGTGCCGGACGGAGAGCGTCAGGCGCAGTTTCACTGTGTGCTGGTCTATCTGCGTCATGCGGAAGATCCTACGCCGCTGGTGTTCCACGGCAGCTGGCAGGGGGAGATCACCCGCGCCGCCGCCGGAGCAGGTGGCTTTGGTTACGACCCGATTTTCTTTGTCCCGGCGCTGGGTAAAACCGCGGCCGAGTTGAGCAAAGCGGAAAAAGGTGCCGTTTCACACCGGGGTAAAGCATTGACGCTGCTGCTGGAAGCGATGCGTAATGCCTAATCTGCCGCCGTTAAGTCTCTACATTCACATTCCGTGGTGCGTCCAGAAGTGCCCCTACTGTGATTTCAACTCCCACGCGCTGAAAGATGAGGTGCCGCACGTTGAATATGTGCAGCACCTGCTGCGCGACCTGGAGATCGATTTACCGCTGATCAATGGCCGGGAAGTGCGTACTATCTTCATCGGTGGCGGTACGCCCAGCCTGCTGAGCAGTAGCGCAATGCAGATGCTGATGGATGGCGTGCGGGCGCGCCTGACGCTCGCGGAAGATGCGGAAGTGACGATGGAAGCGAATCCGGGGACAGTGGAAGCTGACCGCTTCAGCGCCTATCAGCGTGCCGGGATCAACCGTATTTCCATTGGTGTGCAGAGCTTCAGTCCGCAGAAGCTGCAACGTCTTGGCCGCATTCATGGCCCGGAAGAGGCGATCCGCGCCGCTGAACTGGCGCAGTCGCTGTCGCTGCGCAGCTTTAACCTCGACCTGATGCATGGCCTGCCCGATCAGTCGCTGGAGGAGGCGCTCGACGATCTGCGCCAGGCGATTGCGCTTAATCCGCCGCATCTCTCCTGGTATCAGCTCACCATTGAACCCAACACCCTGTTTGGTTCACGGCCGCCGGTGCTGCCGGATGATGATGCACTGTGGGATATTTTCGAACAGGGCGATCAGCTGCTGCGCGCCGCTGGTTACGAGCAGTATGAAACCTCCGCCTATGCGAAGCCCGGTTATCGCTGTGAACACAACCTCAACTACTGGCGCTTCGGTGACTACCTGGGGATTGGCTGCGGTGCGCACGGTAAGCTGACCCAGCCTGATGGCCGCATTATCCGCACGGTGAAAACTCGTCATCCGCGCGGCTTTATGCAGGGCAACTACCGCGAGAAGCAGTATGAGGTCGCGGCGAGTGACAAGCCGTTTGAATATTTTATGAACCGCTTTCGTCTGCTTGAAGCGGCGCCGCGCAGCGAGTTCAGCCGCTACACCGGTTTGTCAGAGCAGGTGATCCGCCCACAGATGGATGCCGCGATTGCCGCCGGTTATGTGACGGAAACTGCGGAGCTGTGGCAGATTACTGAGAAAGGAAAGCTGTTCCTGAATTCGCTGCTGGAGTTGTTTTTAGCGGAAGAGTAAGAAAAGCGCCTCAGCCCGGCAGGCTGAGGCGTGGTAGTTATTTTTTCAGTGCACCGGTCAGTTGTTTGCGCTGATTCTCCAGCGACACCACGCGATTACAGACTTCATGGCCGAAGTTCTGGAAATCCTGCTCCTGCTTGCTCCACTCCGCCTGAATCGACTGTTGCAGACCGCCCAGATTGCCCATAATCGCCTGCAACGGATTGCCGCTGCTGCTGGCCTGCTTGCTGCCCATTTCATTCAGGCTATCCTGCATCACGCCGCCCAGCGTCGACTGCACCAGCCTTTCCCCTTCGGCGCGCACCTGGTCAATCGCCTGATGGTGGAAAGTCAGCCCGTCGTCACGGTGCTCAATGATGCGGTTCATCTGCTGTTTCAGTTGACCATTCAGGGTGGTCAGGCGATTACGTACGTTGCTGTCGCTGCCCAGTTTCTCAACGATGACGCGATCCAGCGCCGCACGCCCTTTCTCCAGACGGGAGGTTGCGCCGCTGTCGATCCACGGCAGATCGCGACGCAGCGCGTTCTGGTAGTCGATCGCCTGCTGACGTTCGGCTGTGTTGACCGTGATCTTCTGGCCGTTGAACTGCACGTCGCCCTGTGGCGAGATCTCAAGATTACCGTTGGCGCCAACTACCTGCACGCTTTGCGGCTTGATCACCACATCATCCTGCGGCTTAACGCTGCATTCATAGGCTGCCTGAGCCTGGCTCGCTGCCACCAGCAGCAGCGCAAGAAGCGCTTTACGCATCATATAATCTCCCTAACCTCTGAGTGGAACCGTTCCTGAAGAGCGGGCGTCAGCCCGACGCTGTGTGAGGTAAAACCTGTCCCGCAGGGGACAGGTTATTAGTCCCACCAGACGTCAAAGAGTTCAGTCACCTGCACTTCCTGCACCTTACGGTCTTCCAGCCATTTGCGCACCAGCTCGCGATGCTCATCGGTGCACTTGCCGGTTTTTTGCAGGCAGATCAGTCCTTCCCACACCAGATAACCGCTGCCATCAAAGGCCAGGCCATTAGGATCGATCGCTTCATTGATGAACTGGTTCAGCGTCTCATCAATCTCGTTTTCGCTGGTGCCTTCCGGGAAGCGCCAGGCGACGGAGAAGCCCAGTTCCTGAAACTCATCAATGTGCAGTTTTTTACGTAAACGGCGGCTGCGTTGTGTGGCCATTATTTCACCCTCTCAAACATTAAATCCCATACGCCGTGGCCTAAACGCTGCCCGCGCTGCTCAAACTTGGTCAGTGGCCGCGTCTCAGGACGTGGCACATAATTCTGTTGCTCCGAGAGATTACGGTAGCCATCAATGCTGTTCATCACTTCAAGCATATGCTCCGCGTAGGCTTCCCAGTCGGTCGCCATGTGGAAAACGCCGCCCAGCTTCAGCTTGCGCATCACCAGCTCGGCGAAAGGCACCTGCACGATACGACGTTTATTGTGACGCGCTTTGTGCCACGGATCGGGGAAGAAGAGCTGGACCATACGCAGCGAGTTATCCGGGATCATCTTCTCCAGCACTTCTACGGCGTCATGACACATCACCCGCAGGTTCTGGACCTCCGCCTCTTTAGCGGCGGCCAGGCAAGCGCCTACGCCCGGCGCGTGCACTTCAATGCCGAGGAAGTTCTGATGCGGGGTGTTCTGCGCCATGGTCACCAGCGAGGCGCCCATGCCAAAGCCAATCTCCAGCGTCACCGGCGCGTCACGGCCAAACAGCTCAGGCAGATCGATCGACTCGGGCTGATATTCCACGCCCATAACCGGCCACAGGGTATCCAGCGCCTGCTGCTGACCTTTGGTCAGGCGACCCTGGCGGCGCACAAAACTGCGGATCCGGCGCAATGGCCGCCCGTTCTCATCAAATTCTGGGGTGATGACGTCATTAATCATGTAAAAGCCTGCTGGTTAGCCTGTTCCGGGAAACGGGCATTATGCAAAGTTCATAAGCAGAAGCAAGCCTTTGCAATCTTCCGGTTTACACCCAGGTGCGCATGTGCTGGAATTCCTGCCTGAGTGTAGAGTAAACACGGAAAATTTCCTTCTTATGATGCAAGCGCCGCAGTTCGCGCAACAGGTGCTGGACTGGTATCAGCGCTTTGGCCGCAAAACCCTGCCGTGGCAGCTGGAGAAAACGCCTTACAAGGTGTGGCTCTCTGAAGTGATGCTACAACAGACCCAGGTCGCCACGGTGATCCCCTACTTTGAACGCTTTATGGCGCGCTTTCCAACGGTGGCCGATCTCGCGGCGGCTCCGCTGGATGAAGTGCTGCATCTGTGGACCGGCCTCGGCTATTACGCCCGGGCGCGTAATCTGCATAAAGCCGCGAAGCAGGTGGTTGAGGTTCATCAGGGCGCGTTTCCGCAGAATTTCGACGATGTCGCCGCCCTGCCCGGCGTCGGACGCTCCACAGCGGGCGCAATTCTGTCGCTGTCGCTGGGGCAGCACTTTCCGATCCTCGATGGCAACGTTAAACGGGTGCTGGCCCGCTGCTACGCCGTCAGCGGCTGGCCGGGCAAGAAAGAGGTCGAAAAGCGTCTCTGGCAGATCAGTGAAGAAGTCACGCCCGCCGAGGGCGTCAGCCAGTTTAATCAGGCGATGATGGATCTCGGCGCGCTCGTCTGCACCCGCTCTAAGCCGAAGTGCGAAATCTGCCCGCTGAACAGCGGCTGCGAAGCCTATGCCAGCGGCAGCTGGGCCAGCTATCCCGGCAAAAAGCCGAAGCAGGTGCTGCCTGAGCGCAGCGGCTGGTTCCTGATGATGCAGGATGGCGACGATGTCTGGCTGGAGCAGCGACCACCAGTGGGCTTGTGGGGCGGTCTGTTCTGCTTCCCGCAGTTCAGCAGCGAAGCGGCGCTGACCGACTGGCTGGCCGCGCGCGGAATCCATGCTAAACCGCAGCAGCTCACCGCGTTTCGTCACACCTTCAGCCATTTCCATCTCGATATTGTTCCGATGTGGCTGGCGTGGCCTCTTGTCGGGGCGGCGATGGATGAAGCAGGCGGTCTCTGGTATAACTTAGCGCTGCCACCCTCGGTAGGATTAGCCGCACCTGTTGAGCGGCTGTTACACGAGCTGCGCCATCCCCAGCAACTGGCTTTGAACAGTTGTGAGATTAATGAGGAAGAGTAATGAGCCGCACCATTTTTTGTACTTTTTTACAACGCGACGCGGAAGGGCAGGATTTCCAGCTCTATCCAGGCGATCTGGGCAAGCGCATCTATAACGAAATTTCTAAAGAAGCCTGGCAGAAGTGGATGGCGAAACAGACCATGTTGATCAACGAGAAGAAGCTCAACATGATGAATCCCGAAGATCGTAAAGTGCTGGAGAAGGAGATGATCAATTTCCTGTTCGAAGGTAAAGACGTTCACATCGAAGGCTATACACCGCCAGAAGCATAAACATTCAGGGCCTCATCGCTGGGGCCTTTTATCCAGGTCAGGCTTGCACTTCCAATGAATAAAAAATTAATCGCCCTGCTGGTGATAGCACCACTTTTGGCTTCCTGTTCCGGGTCAAAGAATCAGCAGTCTCATGAAGAGTGGGTAAAAGATACCAATGGCTTTGATATTCTGATGGGGCAGTTTGCTCATAATATTGAGAATATCTGGGGTATCAACGAGGTCCTGATTGCCGGACCCAAAGATTACGTTAAATACAGCGACAACTATTACACCCGCAGCCACATCAACTTCGAAAGCGGTAAGCTGACCATTGAGACGATTTCCGGCACCGATCCGATGGCCAGCCTGCGTCAGGCGATTGTCACCACCCTGCTGATTGGTGAAGATCCGGGTAATGTCGATCTCTATTCTGACGCCAACGATATTGTGATCAGTAAAGAGCCGCTGCTCTATGGCCAGGTGCTGGATAATACCGGTCAGCCGATCCGCTGGCAGGGGCGCGCCGAAGCCTTTGCCGACTATCTGATTCAGCATAAATTGCAGCGCCGCACCTCCGGCCTGCATGTGATTTACACCATTTCCATTCCGATGGTGCCGAACCACCTGGATAAGCGTGCTCACAAATATCTGCCGATGGTGCGTAAAGCCGCCGAGCAGTATGGAGTGGACGCCTCACTGATCCTGGCGATCATGCAGACCGAGTCGAGCTTTAACCCCTACGCCGTCAGCCATGCTGATGCGCTGGGTCTGATGCAGGTGGTGCAGCATACCGCTGGTGTTGACGTGTTCCGCATGAAGGGGAAATGGGGCAAGCCGAGCCGCAGCTATCTGCTGGATCCTGAGAATAATATCGATGCCGGTACGGCTTATCTGTCGCTGTTGCAGCGCAGCTATCTGGGCGGCATTCAGGATCCGCTGTCACGCCGCTACGCGGTGATTACCGCCTACAATGGCGGGGCTGGCAGCGTGCTTCGCGTTTTCTCCAGCGATAAGGATCGGGCGTTTGCCATGATTAACAACATGCCGCCAAACCGGGTTTATCAGATCCTGACCAGTCAGCATCCGTCGGCGGAGTCGCGGCGTTATCTGTATAAGGTGAGTACCGCGCAGCGGAGTTATCGCGGGTTCTGATTGTAAGGCGCTAAAGGTGGGGGGTGTTCGCTGCGCGAGTGGGCTGGATGGGTTCGGCAGCGAACGGGCTGGGTTGTTCACGCGGTGAACGGGCTCTGAGAGGGTTTCGTTCGCCTGGCGGATACGGGGCTGGTTGTTCACGCGTTGAACGGGCTGGATTTGTTCAGCAGCGAACGGGCGCTGAGAGGGTTTCGTTCGCCTGGCGGATACGGCAGTTTCAGGTTCGCCGCTGCGGGCGACCAACAAGGGGGCGCCATTCGCCGCGCCCCCTTGACCCCCGGCTCCGGCCGGCTTCAACGCCGCTTCGCGGTTCCTTCGCCTCCTCGGGATTTCCGACGGACCGGCGGAACGCGCCATCCCTGGCGCTGACCCGCCTCTTCGCGACATCCCTGTCGCTCGTCCTGAAATCCCGCTTCGGCTCAGCGTTTCTGACGGCCTCCCCTCCCGCTGTTAGATTTTCTTTCTTTGCCAGGTTCTTCATCGCTGTATCTATTTTAATCAGAGCATTGGCAGATGTGCTTTGCAGGTTTACAGGCAACGCGGTGGCACAACAAAGAAGAAAAAACTCACAGGCGGGGCCGTTGGGGAGGCATCCGTAGCGCTGAGGAACAACCGGAGGCAAGGATGAGCCGACAGGACGTCGGCGAAAGGACGGGCCGCGCCAGGGATGGCGCGTCCGGCCGGTCCGTGGCCGCAGGGCGTGACGAAGGTACCCCGCACAGCGGGGCGCGCAGGCTGCCGGGCGCCGGGATTGTTAAGGGGCGGGCGTCCGCCCCTTGACGCGACCGCCCGCACCGGCGGCCTGAAACTCCCCCACGCCTGGCGGGCGAAACCCACTCAGTGTCAGCCCGCTGCACAGCGAAACCTTCTCAGCGTGTAACCGCTGCACAGCGAACCCCTGTCGAGTTAACCGGCCCTGCGCCCTTAATGCCAGGCAACGCGGTAGCACCACCAGGAAAACAAAAATCACAGGCGGGGCCGTTGGGGAGGCATCCGAAGCGCTGAGGAACAACCGGAGGCAAGGATGAGCCGACAGGACGTCGGCGAAAGGACGGGCCGCGCCAGGGATGGCGCGTCCGGCCGGTCCGTGGCCGCAGGGCGTGACGAAGGCACCCCGCAAAGCGGGGCGCGCAGGCTGCCGGGCGCCGGGATTGTTAAGGGGCGGGCGTCCGCCCCTTGACGCGACCGCCTGCACCGGCGGCCTGAAACTCCCCCACGCCTGGCGGGCGAAACCTTCTCAATGTCAGCCCGCTGCTAAGCGAAACCTTCTCAGCGTGTAACCGCTGCAAAACCGCTGCGCTACACCCTGCCCGCCACCAGACTCAAATCAAGCACTCAACCATCCCAGCTTAATCACAAACAAAATCGACAGAATCACCAGCGCAGCATTCACCTCTTTGGTGCGGCCACTCAGCAGCTTCACCAGCGTCCAGGTAATAAAACCAAACGCGATGCCGTTAGCGATCGAATAAGTCAGCGGCATAGCCAGTGCCGTCACGGTCACGGGCGCGGCGGTGGTAATATCTTTCCAGTCAATCTCCGCCAGACCTGAGGCCATCAGCACCGCAACAAACAGCAGCGCAGGCGCAGTGGCATAAACCGGCACGCTGGAGGCGAGTGGCGAGAAAAACAGCGCCAGCAGGAACAGCACCGCGACCACAATCGCCGTCAGACCGGTGCGACCACCAGCACTCACGCCGGCCGCCGATTCCACATAACTGGTGGTGGTTGAGGTGCCCAGCAGCGAACCAAACAGCGCGGCCGCACTGTCGGCAATCAGCGCCCGGCCCATCTTCGGCACGTTGCCCTGCTCATCCGCCAGACCAGCGCGCTTAGTCACGCCCAGCAGCGTCCCGGTGTTATCGAACACATCGACAAACAGAAAGGCGAAAATCACGCTCACCAGGCCGACGTTAAACGCGCCAGCAATATCGAGCTGCATCAGGGTCGGAGCAATCGACGGCGGTGCCGAAAAAACACCGGCAAACGGCGACAGGCCAATGCCCATCGAAATAAAGGTCACCAGCAGAATGCCAATCAGCACTGCGCCGGTCACGCGACGCGCTTCCAGCACCACAATCACGATAAAACCCAGCATCGCCAGCAGCGGGCCCGGCTTAGTCAAATCGCCAATGCCCACCAGCGTCGCCGGGTTATCCACTACGATGCCCGCCCCTTCCAGCGCAATCAGCGCCAGAAACAGCCCAATACCGGCACCGATCCCGGCGCGCAGCGGCAGCGGAATACTGGCGATAATCCACTCGCGGATTTTAAAGATCGACAGCGCAAAGAAGATCACCGCCGAAAGAAACACCGCGCCCAGCGCAATCTGCCAGGTGTAGCCCATGTGCAGCACCACGGTATAGGTGAAAAAGGCGTTCAGACCCATACCCGGCGCCAGGGCGATCGGGTAGTTAGCAATCAGGCCCATCAGCACGCAGCCAATCGCCGCCGCCAGACAGGTCGCGACAAACACCGCGCCTTTGTCCATGCCGGTGGCGCCCAGGATGCTGGGATTGACAAACAGAATGTAAGCCATCGCCAGGAAGGTGGTGATCCCGGCGATAATCTCGGTACGAACCGTGGTGTTGTGTGCTTTGAGTTTGAATAATTTTTCTAACATCATCATCTCTCGATACAGGAGCGCGCACCGCGGTGCGTCTCGCTTGCCAAAGGGGTTTGCATGCTGATTATTCTGTTTCCGGGACGGCGACCTCGACTGCTGCATACTCACAAGTCTGAAATCGTTTGAAAAACGCTGACTGACCCACTGCCCTAAGCAATTGCCATGCCACCTGGCGACGCAATCGATTACCTGGCAGCACCGGCAGAGCCTAAGAGAATTCCGAACCAAAACGAGGCGCGATTATGGTGCAATGCACCGATACCGCGCAATCGTTTTCCTGCGGCAGAGAGTGAGCCGCCAAAAACTCTGCGCCAGCGCACGCTTCCGCACTCTGACAGGCGAAGCTGGTCACGTTTCAGCACGCTGCCTCAGCAACCTTTTCTGGCCTGTGTAGACTCCTGAATTAACTCTTTCGTAACATTGAGGCCGCGCCATGAAGCCAGCGATTTTGGTGGTGGATGATGATCCTGCTGTCTGCGACGTGTTGCAGGATGCGTTAAGTGAACATCTGTTAAAGGTTTATCGTTGTCATCAGGGAAGAGAGGCGCTGAAAATGCTTGCCGATCACCCGGAGATTGCGCTGGTGATGCTGGATATGATGCTGCCCGATACTAACGGCCTGCTGGTGTTGCAGCAGCTCCAGCGTCAGCGGCCCGATCTGCTGGTGATTATGCTGACCGGCATGGGATCGGAGTCTGAGATGGTGGTCGGGCTGGAGATGGGGGCGGATGACTACATCGCTAAACCTTTTAATCCCCGCGTGGTGGTGGCCCGCGCCCGCGCCGCCCTGCGCCGTAGCGGTCGTGTCACCCAGGCTGACGCTGGCGAGGCGGGCTGGCGCTTTAATGGCTGGCAGCTCGACGAAGGTCGCGGCCAGCTGTTTAATCCGCAGCGCGAGCTGGTGCCGCTGACTCAGGGGGAGTACAGCCTGCTGCGCGCGCTGGTCTGTCACGCCCGCCGGGTGCTGACCCGCGATCAGCTGCTGGAGCTGACCCACAGCGAAACCCTGGATGTCTTTGACCGCACTATTGACGTGCTGATCATGCGGCTGCGACGCAAAATCGAAACCAATCCACATCAGCCGAGCCTGATCCGCACTATCCGCGGGCTGGGCTATGTCTTTTCAGCTGACGTGCTGAGACCAGAAACGGCCGCACGCGCCAGCCAGATCGCCTGAATCTCTACGACTGACCGGCTCATCAGAGCCGGTCAGCGTAATCATTACCCAGCAGCCAGCGCGGCGCTTCATCCTCCCCCAGCGCGTTGAAACGAGCCAGCGGCGTCAGAAACACATTGTCGTTCTCATCATCATTGGGCAGCGAGACCTCGCCCACCAGCACATCACCATAACCGCGCTCGCCCCAGAAGCTGTGCCAGATCCCCGCCTCCAGCGTCACGCTTTCACCCGGTGAGAGCCGCAGCTGCGAACCGGCGGCATGGGTCTGCCGCAGGCCGTCGAGTGACACCGCCACCGCCGACTGCGCCAGCCCGTCGCCCTCGCGGTTGTGCAGTTCGACAATCAGGTTGCCGCCGCCGCGATTGATAATGTCCTCCATCTTGCGCGGGTGATAGTGCATCGGCGTCAGCTGCCCTTCGCGCACATGCATGATCTTCTCGGCGTAGGGTTTATGCCACGGCTGCCCCTCTGGCGAGCCGTTACGCAGGGTAAACAGCGTCAGGCCGGTATGCAGAAAGTCGGGCGAGCCAAAGCTGGTGAGATCCCAGCCCAGCCGCAGCGCCAGAATTTCCTGCGCCACCGCGCGATCCTGCGCCTGCCACTGACCCGGCCCGAAATCAGCCCACGGCGGCAGATGCACATTCTGCTGCCGGAAAAACTCGCGGGTCTGTTGCAGATAGTGGTTAACCTCGGAACGTTGCATGGTGGCCTCCTGAGGATACTGACAAAGTCTGGCCCGGGTTAGCTGTAAGAACGAGCCTGCTCAGAAAACCCGGTCAGATCGGAAAGTCGCTAAGGCCAATCCCTGGCCGCTCGGCCCGCACCGTCCCTGGCGCGGGACGCTTTCCTCCTCTGACCGGGTTCCCTGCGCGATAAGGTTATTCGCTGCTGCCAGATTCACCCTGATTTAAGTCTGTCAGAAGTCTGAAACGGCACCTAAAGGTGCCGCCCTGACGCTTATTTCACCGTCCAGCCCTGATAGCTGCCGATGTTATCGCGGTCGATCAGTTTCACCGGGATCAGCACCGGTTTATCCGGGGCCGGTTTGCCCTGCAAAATGTCATAGCCAATCTCAACCGCTTTGGCCGCCATCACCTGCGGGTCCTGGGCTGGGGTGGCGACAAACAGCGAATTTTTACGCTTCAGCGCCTCTTCGCCATCCGGTGAACCATCGACGCCGACAATAAAGAATTCACTGCGCTGCGCCTGTTTCGCCGCTAAGTCCGCGCCAATCGCCGTCGGGTCGTTGATGGCGAACACCGCATCAATTTTTGGATTCGCCGAGAGCAGACCGGTCATCACCTCCAGCCCGCCTTCGCGACTGCCTTTGGCGTTCTGGTTGTAAGAGAGCAGCTTGATGTCAGGATGGGTTTTCAGCTCGTTCATGCAGCCTTCAACGCGGTTCTGCACGGCGGAAACCGGCGGTCCGTTGATGATCACCACGTTGCCTTTGGCTTTCAGGCGGTCAGAGATATATTTACAGGCCATCGCGCCTGCCTGGGTGTTATCGGAGGTGATGGTCGCATTCGCGCCATCGGCTGCCACGTCGACCGCCACCACCACGATACCGGCGTCACGCGCCCGCTTCACCGCCGGGGCGATCCCTTTGGAGTCGGCGGCGTTGAGGATAATCATGTCGACCTTCGCCGCGATAAAGTTATCAATCTGGCCAACCTGCTGACCGAGATCGTAGCCGCTGGAGACCAGCGTCACGTTGACCTTATCGCCCGCCAGTTCGCGCGCTTTCATCTCTGCGCCTTTGGTGATCTGCACGAAGAACGGGTTAGCCAGATCGCCGACCGTGACGCCGATAGATTTGAGTTCTTTTGCCTGAGCCAGGCCGGTGCTGAACAGCGTCGCCGCCAGCAGCCCGGTTACAATCGGATTAAAACGCATAGACCTTCTCCTGCTGTTTTCAAGATGCCAACCGCTTAATGGCGTTTTTTTGGAGGGCGGAGGCTCAACAGCGCATCCCCCCTTTTAAGCCTCAACTCACATGATGACGGGTACGGTATTTGTCGATCAGCACCGCGATAATGATCACCGCGCCCTTGATCACCAGCTGCCAGAAGTAGGAGACGCCCATCAGCGTCATGCCGTTATTCAGCGTGGCGATAATCAGCGCACCGATCAGGGTGCCGGTAATGGTGCCGATGCCACCGACAAAGCTGGTGCCGCCGAGGATCACCGCCGCAATCGCATCCAGCTCATAGCCGACGCCGAGGTTGCCGTTGGCGCTGTAGAGGCGTGAGGCGCTCATCAGGCCACCCAGCCCCGACAGCAGGCCGCTCATGCCGTAGACAAAAATCAGCACCATCCCGACTTTAATCCCGGTCAGGCGCGCCGCCTGCATGTTGCCGCCGACCGCGTAGATGTGAACGCCCAGCGTGGTGCGGCGCAGGATGAACCAGCAGATGGCGATCACCGCAAAGGCGATCACAATCAGCCACGGCACCGGCCCGAGATAGCCGTTGCCGATCCACTCGAAATTAATATCGGAGTTGATCACCGTGGTACCGTTCGCCAGCAGATAAGCCGCGCCGCGCAGCGCGGTATAGGTGCCGAGGGTGACGATAAAGGGCGGCAGTCCGGCCCAGGCGACCAGGATGCCGTTGAACAGCCCCATCACCAGCCCCGCCCCCAGCGCCATCGGAATGGTCATTGAGGCGAGCATCGGGTCCAGCGACGCCACCAGCGCGACAACGGCGGTGGTGCCGAGCATTGAGCCGACCGACAGATCGATGCCGCCGGTGAGGATCACAAAGGTCATCCCTGCCGCCAGCACGATATTAATCGACGCCTGGCGGGTAATATTCAGCAGGTTGGCTTCGGTAAAGAAGTTCGGCGTGACGAAGCCAAACACCGCCACGATCAGGATCAGGATCGGCAGGATACCCACCGTTTGCAGCAGATCGCCCATCAGGGCGCGTTTCAGCGTCGGCGCTTTGGTGCGGGCCAGTTGTGTCATGGTGGTCTCCTTAAATCGCGGGGGCTGACGCGCTGTGCGCACCGGTTGCCAGCGTCATAATATTTTCCTGACTGATGTGGCTGCCCTCCAGCTCACCGACGATGGTGCCTTCGTGCATCACGTAAACGCGGTCGCTCATCCCGACCACCTCCGGCAGCTCGCTGGAGATCATTAAAATCGCCACGCCCTGCCGCGCCATCTGCTGCATCATGCGGTAGATCTCGCTTTTGGCCCCGACGTCTACACCGCGCGTTGGCTCGTCGAGGATCAGAATGCGCGGGCCGATGGCGACCCAGCGCGAGATCAGCAGCTTCTGCTGGTTGCCGCCCGATAAGCCGCCCGCCCGCACCTGAGCATGGGGCACACGGATATTGAGTGAGGCGATCGCCTCGGTGGCGATGCCCTGCCCTTTACGCCGGTTGAGCAGGCCAAAACTGGCGTCGCGCTCCAGCGTCGCCATCACGATGTTCTCCTGCGCCGCCATCTCCAGAAACAGCCCCTGCTCTTTGCGGTTTTCGGTGAGGAAGCCGATGCCGTAAGCAATCGCTTCACGCGGCGACCGGATAGTCACTTTTTCGCCATCGATCCAGATCTCGCCATCTTTGGGTTTGTGGACGCCGAAAATCAGCTGCGCCAGTTCACTGCGTCCCGCCCCCACCAGCCCGGCCAGCGCGACGATTTCACCGGCCCGCACCGCCAGACTGCTGGGATGCACTTTGCCGCCGTCGCTGAGGTGATTGACCGCCAGCCGGATATCACCGAGCGGGATGGTGCGATCTTTGTTGAACAGATCGCTGAGCGGCCGCCCGACCATCATCCGCACCAGCTCGCTGGCGTTGAGCTGCTCGCGCGTCAGGCTGCCGACATACTGGCCGTCGCGCAGCACGCTGACCCGGTCGGAAAGCTCATAGACTTCGGCCATCCGATGACTGATATAGATAATCGCCATGCCCTCGCTGCGCAGCCGCTTGATCAGCGCAAACAGCTGCTCGGTTTCGCGGTTGGAGAGCGCGGCGGTCGGCTCATCCATCACCAGAATGCGGCTGTTACGTTGCAGCGCCCGGGCAATCTCCACCTGCTGCTGCTCGGCGATACTCAAGCGACTGACTAAATCCCAGGCGCTGAACTGTGCGCCGAGCCGGTCGATCACCCGCTGCGCCTCTTCCGCCATCTGGCGACGTTTCACCAGCCCGCCGGGGGCGATCTCGCTGCCGAGAAAGATGTTCTCCGCCACCGTCAGGTTGGGTGCCAGATTGATCTCCTGATAGATCAGGGTGATCCCGGCCGCCAGCGCCTCTTTTGGCCCCTTCAGGGCGTAAGGCTTGCCTTCAATTAAAATTTCCCCGCTGCTGGCGCTATAGGCACCGGCCAGAATCTTCATCAGTGTGCTTTTGCCCGCGCCGTTCTCCCCCATCAGGGCGTGAACCTCACCAGGATAAACGGTGAGATCGACCCCTTTCAGGGCATAAAAGCTGCCGAAGCGCCGGGTAATCTCCCGCATTTCCAGTATCGGTGTGGCTGTCATCGCCTCGCTCCTGCTGACTGTTGAGAGCCGCCAGTTAACCCGCGCCAGATAAATGGAAAATGTCAGCGGCCGTTCATATTTGTCATAAATGGCCGCCTGCGCGCTCCTATACTCGGCCCACTGTTGCAGTGATGAAGAGGTCGTGGGATGCAGCGCAGTTATCCGTGGCAGGCCGGGGCGCGTGGTCGCCTGTTGATGTTTAATCTGCTGGTGGTGTCGGTGACGCTGATGGTCAGCGTGGTGGCGATCCTCGGCTTTCGCCACGCCGGAACCATTCAGGAGCAGGCCCAGGCGCAGACCCTGGCGGATATGAACGGCAGCCTGGCGCTGGCGCGGGATACCGCCAATGTGGCGACCGCGGCGGTGCGGCTGTCGCAGGTGGTCGGGGCGCTGGAGTATCAGAGTGAATCGCAGCGGCTGCAACAGAATCAGCAGGCGCTGCAACAGTCGCTGAGCCTGCTGGCCAGCGCGCCGCTGGCGGCGCGTCAGCCGGAGCGCATCGCCCGGATACGTGCCCGCAGTCTGATGCTGGAGCAGACCATCAGCCGGCTGCTGCTGACCGGCCATCAGCGCCATCTGCAACGCAACACCATGCTGAGCGAGCTGTGGCAGTCGCAGCTGCTGCTGGCGCATATCAACCAGCTGGTGCAGCGCGAACAGCGGACGCTCCCGGCTGCCGCACTGCGCGAACAGACTGAACGGCTGATCGCCATCGCCATCCGCACACCTTCTCCCATCGCTGTGGTGGATCAGCTTCAGCAGGTGATGGCGCAGTGGCGCTCGGTGCCGCTGGAGGGCGTGACCGGCGAAAAAGTGCAGCGGCTGCTGGCGACCCAGCAGCGTCTGGTGCCGCTGGCGGAGGCGCTGGAGCAGAGCGACCTGGCGATCGCCTACTCGACCTACCGGATTAAAGCGCTGGTGGCGATGCTGAATGAAGATATCAGCGCCTCGGTGCAGCAGGTGGCGCTACAGAGTGAGGCGCGCACCCTGGCGACCCACCGCGAACTCGACTCGATCATCGGCTTTATCGCACTGTTTGTGCTGCTGGCGCTGGCGATCACCGGCTATGCCGGGATCTACATCTACCGCAATCTCGGGTCGAGCCTGACGGCGATTGCCGGGGCGATGACGCGGCTGGCGCAGGGCGAGCAGAACGTCAGCGTGCCGGGGCTGCAACGCCGCGATGAGCTGGGCGAACTGGCGCGGGCGTTTAACGTCTTTGCCCGCAATACCGCTTCGCTGGCCCACACCTCGCGACTGCTGAAAGAGAAAAGCAATCAGCTGGAGTCAACCTTCCTCGCCATGCGCGACGGCTTTGCGCTGTTTGATCAGCATGGTCAGCTGGTGGTGTGGAACGCGCAGTATGCGGAGCTGCTCGGCATTGCGCCACGCGAGCTGCGGCGCGGCGTCACTTATCAGCAACTGCTGACCCCACTGGCGGTCGATCTGCACGATCCCGGCGAGCCGCAGGAGATCCGGCTGGCCGATGGCCGCACGCTGGAGCTGCGCTTCAGCCCGATTCCCCGCCGCGGCATGGTCAACACCGTGCTGGATCGCACCTCGCGTAAAACGCTGGAGGAGGCGCTGCTGCACAGCCAGAAGATGAAAGCCGTGGGTCAGCTGACCGGTGGACTGGCGCACGACTTCAACAATCTGCTGGCGGTGATTATTGGCAGTCTGGCGCTGACCGAAGGCCAGCTGCCGCCCGGCCCGCTCGCCAGCCGGATTGAGCGGGCGCGCCAGGCGGCTGACCGCGCCGCCCAGCTGACCCAGCGGCTGCTGGCCTTCTCGCGCAAACAGGCGCTCTATCCGCGCGCGGTGTCTGTGGTAACGCTGGTAGAGAATTTACAGGGGCTGTTGCAGCACTCGCTGCTGCCGGGACAGCAGCTGATTATCGATGCCCGGCGTCCCGGCTGGCCCGCCTGGATTGATGCCGGCCAGCTGGAGAACGCGCTGATGAATCTGGTGGTGAACGCGCGTGATGCGATGCAGCAGCGCAGTGGGGAGATCCGGCTGCGCATCTGGAATCAGCGACGTCAGGAGGGACCTGAAAAACGTGACCGGGTCACAATTGAGGTGATCGATCGCGGCTGCGGCATGTCGGCGGAGGTGCGTGAACAGGTGTTTGAACCCTTTTTCACCACCAAGGCGACCGGCAGCGGCAGCGGACTGGGGCTGTCGATGGTCTATGGCTTCGTGCGGCAGTCAGGCGGGCAGATAGAGCTGGAAACCGCGCCGGGCCAGGGCACCACGGTACGGCTGCTGTTACCGCGAGCCCCGGAAGCCGCCGCCCTCAGCCCGGCGATCGCCCCGCCCCCGCCTGCGCCCGCCGAAGCGGCCACTAATCAGCTGGTGCTGGTGCTGGATGATGAACCGGCGGTGCGCCAGACCCTGTGTGAGCATCTGCACCAGCTGGGGTATCTGACGCTGGAGTGCGGCGACGGCGAACAGGCGCTGGCGCTGCTGCGTCAGACGCCCGATGTTGACCTGCTGATCAGCGACTTAATGCTGCCGGGGGAGATCAACGGCGCAGAGGTGATCCGCCAGGCGCAGCAGAACTGGCCGCAGCTGGCGACGCTGCTCATCAGCGGTCAGGATCTGCGCCATCAGCCGGTGACGCTGCCGCTGTGTGAGCGGCTGGCGAAACCCTGGCAGCAGGGGCAGCTGTCTGAGGCGTTGCAGCGCGCCTGGCAGCGCAGCACCCGGCTTAATCGTGCCCGGCAGGCTGCCACAACGGCACCGGCTTCCCGCTGATGTAGCGCTTACGCAGATGGCTGGAGAGGATGTCCATCACCATCACCACTCCCACCAGAATCAGCGTCAGGAACATCACCACATCCCAGTTCCACAGCCGCATGTTCTCGGCATAGACCAGGCCGACGCCACCGGCCCCGACAAAGCCCAGCACCGCGGCAGAACGGGTATTGGATTCGATCTGGTAGAGGCTCAGCGCCAGGAACTGCGGGAAGGATTGGGTGAAGATAGCGAAACGGTGCTTTTGCAGGCTGTTGGCCCCCACCGCGCTCAGCCCGCGCGATGGCGAGCGTTCCACCGCTTCATGCCCTTCGGCGTAGAGTTTGCCGAGCAGCCCGACATCCTGAAGAATAATCGCCAGCACCCCGGCCAGCGGCCCCATGCCGACCGCCCGGACGAAGATCAGCCCCCAGATCGCCATGTCGATGCCGCGCAGCAGGTCGAACAGCCGCCGCACCAGAAACGCCAGCGGCCAGGCGGCCCGCCCCTGCATCACGTTGCGCGCCGCCAGAAACGAGAGAGGCAGCGCCAGCAGCGAGGCGGTAATCGTCCCGGCAAACACAATCCCCAGGGTGATCCCGACCTGCGACAGATAGTAGCCGAACGGCCAGTTGACGAAGTCGTGCCAGACAAACATCCGCAGGAAGTAGCGCCCCAGCTGCTGACAGCCCGCCAGCAGCCGCGACCCTTCCAGGCCAAACACCGAGAAGAAGAACAGATAGTAGAGCAGCGCCGCCAGCACCAGCAGGCCGAGGCGACGCAGATAGCGCGGCTGGGCGGCGAAGAGTTCACGGTGCTGCTGTTTCAGCCGGGCAATATCGGGCGAGGCGGTGATCATGCGCGTGCTCCTGTGACACGACGACGTAACTGGCCGGAGAGCGTATCCAGCAGCGACACCACAATCAGGATCAGCAGCAGGGTCATGCTCACCTGATCGTAGCGGTCGAGTTTGATATTGGTCATCAGCTCCTGGCCGATGCCGCCCGCCCCTACCAGCCCGAGGATGGTGGAGGAGCGGAAGTTAATCTCCAGCCGCATAAAGCTGTAGGAGAGAAAAATCGGTTTGACCTGCGGCCAGAAGGCGAAGCGCATCCGTTGCAGCCGGCTGGCTCCGCAGGCCGCCAGACCGCGCACCGGCCTGTCTGACGCCGACTCAACCGCCTCATAAAACAGCTTGGTCAGGCTGCCGACGGTGTGCAGCGCCAGCGCCAGGAAACCGGGAATCGCCCCGATGCCAAAGGCCATGACAAACATCACCGCCCACGCCAGCTCCGGCATGGTGCGCAGAAAGGCGACAAAGGCGCGGATCGCCACGCGCAGGCTGACCGGCGTCCCGGTGTTATCTGCGGCGAAAAAGGCCAGCCCGGCGGCCAGCGCGACCGCGACCAGCGTCGAGGCCAGCGCCAGTTGCAGCGTCTCCCAGATCAGCGGCAGCTGGATCGGCAGGCGGTAGCCCCAGTAAGCCAGCGAGCCTTCCGTTTTGCCGTCGGCGAACAGCAGCGGCAGATGCAGCACCGGCAGGATTTCGTGCAGGTAGTCAAAGAAGTGCGGCAGCGACTGCCAGATGGTAAACAGATTAAATTCCGCCACCCTGCCTGCGGCCAGATAGAGCGCCAGCAGCAGCAGGGACCAGAGCAGGGTGTCACGTTTCTGCTGGCGGCGGATGCGCTGGTAGTAGAGTTCGAATTCGGTCAAAGGGGATCTCCGGCGTTGAAGCAGCGGGACACAGGCGGGGTTGCCGCGTCCCGCTCTCCCCGCCTGGGCGGGGAAAGTCAGGGAGTCGCTGGCCTTAGCCGCGACTGCCTTTCATCAGGTCGCGCTTCATATCGATGATATTTTTATAGTCCGCCACCGTTGCCTGGCCGATGTGCTGCTCGCCGCCCACCGCTTTCACGAAGCAGGCGTGATCCTCTTTATCCAGCTTTTTAATCGCCGACACCACTTTCGCTTTAAAGTCGGCGGGCAGCTTGTTGCTGACCAGCACCGGACCGTTAGGGATCAGCGGTGACTGCCAGATAATGCGGATCTGCTTCATCAGGTCGGGATGGTCCATACGGATCAGACGACCAAAGGCACCCGAGGTGTAGCCGCTGTTGTAGTCACCCACCAGCGAGGTCCAGGTCACCGCGCCGTCAAACTGATTGTTCAGCACGCCGAGAATGTCCTGCTCGTGGCCACCGGAGAAGGTGACGCTGGAGAAGGTGTGGTTGTACTGGTCATCCACCGAGCCGCCAAACTCCTTTTTAAACGCCTGGTTGGGCATCAGGAAGCCGGAGGTGGAGTCAGGATCGGCCATGCCGAACGATTTACCCTTGAGATCTTCCAGCTTTTTATAGGGGCTGTCCGCCTTGACGATCACCACCGAGTGGTAGCCGCGTGACTGATCTTTGTCATCCACCACGATGCCGACCACATCTACCGCTTTCGGGTCCTGCAAATAGACCGAGGCAAACGAGGCGGGTGACATGCTCAGCACCATATCGATTTTGCCGCCCAGCAGCCCCTGAATCACGCCGGAGTAGTCTGAGGCGTTGCGCATCCGGGTATCGACACCCAGCTCTTTATCAAAAAAGGTCTTCACACACTGGTTGTCACCAATCTGCTGGGTGGCGTTCTGACCGCCCAGAATGCCCAGATTGAGCTGTTTCGGCGCATCCGCTGCGTTCACACCAAAAGCCATAACACCGGTCAAGAGCGCTAAAGAAGTCAGTTTCATTCGAGGTTGTTCTCTTACTGTGGAAGTGAGTGGATCTGATTCAGTTCATCGCCATAAAGCTGGTGCAGCAGTTCGTCGGTCAACTGCGAAGGATGACCGTCAAACAGCACCACGCCGCGCTGGATGCCGATCACCCGGCTGCAATAGCTTTTCACCAGCTCAATCGAGTGCAGGTTGACCATCACGCTGATGCCCTGCCCGCTCACCTGACGCAGCACCTCCATGATGCGCCGGGTATTTTTCGGGTCGAGCGACGCCACCGGCTCATCGGCCAGCAGGATTTTCGGGTTCTGCATCAGCGCCCGGCAGATCGCCACGCGCTGCATCTGGCCGCCCGACAGGTTCTCCGCCCGTTGCAGCGCCTGCGGCAGCATGTTCATCCATTGCAGCAGTTCGATGGCGTGCGCCCGGTCGCGGTCAGAGAAGATTTTAAAGAAGGATTTCAGCGTGGAGGTCTGGCTCAGACGGCCGAGCAGCACGTTGGTCAGCACGTCAAGGCGCGGCACCAGACAGAAGTCCTGAAAGATCATGCCGCACTGGCTGCGCCATTCACGCAGCTGGCGACGGCTGAGATTAACCACGTTGCGTTCCGCCTCACCCTGCACGCTGATAATCGCGCCAGCGCTGGCCTCAATGGTGCCGTTGAGCATGTGCAGCAGGGTCGATTTCCCTGCTCCCGACCGGCCAATCACCGCCACCAGTTCACCGGCATGGAGATCGAAACTGACCCGATCCAGCACCTGGGTGTCGCCGTAGGTTTTGCTCAACCCCTGCACCGACAACACTTTTTGTCCGCTGAGGCTGGCCGGTGGCAGATCGTTATCGACCACCGTTTTCAGAAGTGCCTGTGCCATGCTGTTCTCCGTCATCGCTGAATGCGTTCTGCCGCTTATTAAGGCGTGACGCGATGAACACGGGATGACAGTCAGTTGATCAAACCGTGACAGGCCAGTGCGCGCCGCAGCGCAGCGTCTGACCGTCACGGGCAGGCAGCACCCCCTCCGGCAACGGGTGGTCGGCCAGCCAGTTGTCCATCTCGTGACTGAGATGGGTCAGCCAGGTCTGACGCGGCTGGAGCTGCGCCACAATCGCCAGCGCCAGGGTGAGATCGTTGTGGTTGCGCGGCGCGGCGTGCGGCGGATCGTTGCAGTCAATCACCAGCTGATCGAGCGGCTGCCCGCGCAGAAAATCGGCGGTGTCGGGTGGCAGCCCGCAGGTGTCGCACAGCCAGGCGAGCCGGCTGCCGTGCCAGTCGAACAGGTAGCCGTGCGTCAGGCGCGAATGCTGGAGCGGCAACGGCGTCAGCTGCAACTCGCCGAAAGCGTGCGCCACAAACGGCGTCAGGGCGGGACGGAAATCGAGCAGGCCAGGATGTTTATAGAGATCGTCACAGCCGCGCGGGTCGGGCGGCCCCCAGACCGGAATCGCCGCCCCTTTACCCCAGCGCAGCGCAAACAGCCCCTGCACATGATCCATATGGTAGTGGGTCAGCAGAATGCGGGTCAGGCTGCCCGGCGGAAAGCGCGACGCCAGCAGCGGCAGCCCGGCATCCAGCAGTATACGTTCACGGCCATATTCAATCAGCGCGCTACAGGGGGCGCGCGCAGTGCTGCTGTTGAGTTGCGCCCGCTGACAGGCGCGGCAGTCGCAGCCCGGCAGCGGCGCGGCGGTGACGCCGCCGGTGCCCAGAAAAGTGAGTTTCATCGGTCTGCTCCGCTATCCGGCCGATCGCTGCCGGAAAAAGTGGGTGTCACGGGTGCGCCGCCAGCAGCTGTCGTAACTGCCGCAGGGTCTCCGGCAGCGCGCCGTCGTTGTTGAGGATCAGCGCGCCATCAGGTGGCGGCTGGGCGGCGCGTGCCAGCCGCCCGGCGATCGCTGCCTCATCTTCCCGTCCGCGCTGGCGCAGCCGCGTCGCCAGCACCGCAGGCGTCACCTGCAAACAGACCGGCAGCAGCCGGGGACCGAAACGGGCCAGCGCCTGAGCCAGATGCAACCGGGAGCCGTTCACCGCCACATGCTGCCCGCGCGCTAACCACTGCTCGGTTTCACAGCCAATGCCATAGCGGAAGCCGTGCGCCTGCCAGCTGACCGCGAACAGCCCCAGCGCCTCGCGGCGGGCGAACTCCGTCTCGCTCAGCGCCACATGGTTTTCACCGCCCGCATCGGCGGCGCGGGTAATGTAACGATGGGCGACCAGCAGCTGCGGCGGCGGTTCCGCCCGCAGCGCGTTCAGCAGACTATCCTTGCCCGATCCCGACGGCCCGATCAGCCAGATTAGCCGCGCCATCAGTAAACCTGCCGGCCTTTGCTCCAGACGTGCCGCACGTGCGGGTAGCCGTGTGCGGTGTGGGCCAGCACCAGATCGGCGCGGCAGCCTTCGGCGATCACTCCGCGATCGACCAGCCCCAGCGCCCGCGCCGGATTGCAGGTCACCAGCGCAACCGCCTGCGCCATGCCGAGGCTGTTGCGCTCATCCGCCGCCAGCCGGAACGCCGCATCCAGCAGGCTGGCCGGATAGTAGTCGGAGGAGAGAATATCGAGCAGCCCGTGCGAGGCCAGCTCCCAGGCGGCGACGTTGCCGGAGTGTGAGCCGCCGCGCACGATATTGGGCGCACCCATCAGCACCTGCATGTTGCGATAGCGCGAGGCGCGTGCCGCCTCCAGTGTGGTGGGAAACTCGGCGATGCGGCTGCCCGCCGCGTAGGACTCCTCCACATGGGCCGCCGTGGCGTCATCGTGGCTGGCGATGGCGATGCCATGCTCCCGGCACAGGGTGGCGATCGTCTGCCGGTTGGGCTGCGACCAGGTAGCCGCCAGCGTCAGCTGCTCCTGCTCAAACTGATCCATCTCGCCATCACTGAGCTGATATTTGCCCTGATAATATTCGCGATACTTCACCAGCGACGCATACTGCCGCTGCCCCGGCGAGTGATCCATCAGCGACACCAGCGCCAGCTCCGGCGTCCCCATCAGCGCTTCAAACAGCGGCGCGGTGGTGGGATGCGGCAGTTCACAGCGCAGATGCAGCAGATGCTCGGCCCGGTTCAGCCCTTTGCGGTTGCTGTCGCGGATGGCGTCGATCATCCGGCTGAGGTTATCCAGCCGGTGCCCGCCGTCGCGCACATCGCCGACGCCAATCGCATCCAGCACCGTGGTGATGCCGCTGGAGACCATCAGCGCATCGTGACTGCTCATCGCCGAGTGCGCCGGCCAGTCCACTTTCGGCCGCGGCGTAAAACATTTGTCGAGGTTATCGGTGTGCAGCTCCACCAGCCCCGGCAGCAGCCAGGCCCCCTCGCCGTCCAGCGCGCCCGGCTGCTGGCTGGCGGTTTCGCTGAAGCTGCTGATACGCTCATCGCGGAACTCCAGCGATCCGGCGACCACCTCGTTTTCCAGCACCAGTCTGACGTTATTGATGATCATGCCTGCGCTCCTGTGTCGGCCTGCATCAGGTGCAGCCGGTCGGCCACCTGCTCGCGTACCGCCCGATCGTGAAAAATACCGACAATGGCGGCACCACGGGCGCGCGCCTGTTCAATTAAGCTCACCACCGCCGCGCAGTTGACGCTGTCGAGCGAGGCGGTGGGTTCATCCAGCAGCAGGATCGGGTAGTCGGCGATAAAACCGCGCGCGATATTGACCCGCTGCTGTTCCCCGCCGGAGAAGGTGGAGGGGGCCAGCGACCAGAGACGCGGCGGTACGTTGAGCCGCGTCAGCAGTTCGGCGGCGCGCGCTTCACATATAGCGCGATCGACCCCGCGCTCCAGCAGCGGCTGCATCACAATCTCCAGCGCCGGCACCCGCGGGATCACCCGCAGAAACTGGCTGACCCAGCCGAGCGTGTCGCGCCGCAGGGCGAGGATCTGGCGCGCCGGGGCCTGCGCCATGTCGATCCACTGCTCCTGATGGCCGACCAGAATCTGGCCGCTGTCAGGCTGATAGTTACCGTAAAGCGCGCGCAGCAGCGTCGATTTACCGCTGCCGGAGTGACCGTGCAGCACCACGCATTCGCCGCGGTTGACCGTCAGGCTGGCGTTATGCAGCACCGGCAGCGCCGCGCCGTTCTGATTGTGCAGCACAAAGGTTTTACACAGCTGGCTGACCCGCAGCCGGGGAGTTGTCGTCGTCATTTAGTTGAGCACCGAAGAGACCAGCAGTTGAGTGTAAGGATGGTGAGGATCGTCCAGCACCCGATCGGTCAGGCCGCTCTCCACCACCCGCCCCTGTTTCATCACCAGCAGGCGATGGGCCAGCAGACGCGCCACGCCGAGATCGTGGGTGACAATCACCACCGCCAGATTCAGCTCACGCACCAGGGTACGCAGCAGATCCAGCAGCCGTGCCTGCACCGAGACATCCAGCCCGCCGGTTGGCTCATCCATAAACATCAGCTTCGGCTGCGTCACCAGGTTGCGGGCGATTTGCAGACGCTGCTGCATCCCGCCGGAAAAGGTGGTTGGCAGATCGTCGATGCGGCTGGCGTCAATCTCCACCGCCTGAAGCCAGCGGCTCGCCTCAGCGCGGATGTCGCCATAGTGGCGCTGGCCGGTCGCCATCAGCCGTTCGCCGATATTGCCGCCCGCGCTGACCTGCGGACGCAATCCCTCCAGCGGATGCTGATGCACCACGCCCCATTCGGTGCGCAGCAGGCGACGGCGATCGCTTTCGCTCATCTGCCACAGGTCGCGCCCCTGGTAGAGAATGGTGCCCTGCTGCGGCGTCAGGCGCGCCGAGAGGCTCTGCAACAGCGTGGTTTTACCGGAGCCGGATTCGCCGACAATCCCCAGCACTTCGCCCGGATAGAGGTCGAAGCTGATCTGCTCAAAGCCTTTGCCCGGCGCGTAGAGATGGGTGAGCTGGTTGACCGCCAGCAGCGGCTGATTACTCTGCATGGTGCTGCTCCTGCTGCTGATGGCAAAAGTCGGTGTCGGAGCAGACAAACATCCGCGTTCCCTGATCGTCCATCACCACCTCATCGAGATAGCTGTGGCGCGAGCCGCACAGCGCGCAGGGCTCATCCCACTGCTGGATGGTGAAGGGGTGATCGTCAAAGTCGAGACTCTCTACCCGGGTATAGGGCGGCAAGGCGTAGAGACGCTTTTCACGCCCGGCACCAAACAGCTGCAACGCGGGCATCATGTGCATTTTCGGGTTGTCGAATTTGGGGATCGGCGACGGGTCCATCACATAGCGATCGTTGACCTTCACCGGATAGGCGTAGGTGGTGGCGATATGGCCATAGCGGGCGATGTCTTCATAGAGCTTCACCTGCATCACGCCATACTCCTCCAGCGCGTGCATCGTCCGGGTCTCGGTTTCGCGCGGCTCGATAAAACGCAGCGGCTCCGGGATCGGCACCTGGAATATCAGGATCTGATCCTCCTCCAGCGGGGTTTCCGGGATGCGGTGACGGGTCTGGATCAGGGTGGCGTCGGCGGTGCGTTCGGTGGTCGCCGCATTGCTGACCCGCTGAAAGAACTGGCGGATCGACACCGCGTTGGTGGTGTCATCCGCACCCTGATCGATCACCTTCAGCACATCCTGATCGCCAATCAGACTGGCGGTAAGCTGGATACCGCCGGTGCCCCAGCCGTAGGGCATTGGCATCTCGCGACCGGCGAATGGCACCTGATAGCCGGGGATCGCCACCGCCTTTAAGATGGCACGCCGCAGGGTGCGCTTGGTCTGCTCATCGAGATAGCCATTGTTATAGCCGGTGAGCTTAGTCATGGTCGCGCTCCTGATAATCGTGCCGGAGCTGCTTCAGCAGCGCCAGTTCCGCCTGGAAATCGACGTAGTGCGGCAGCTTAAGATGGGAGACAAACCCGGCGGCTTCGACGTTATCGGCGTGGGACAGGACGAACTCCTCGTCCTGCGCCGGGCTGGTGATGCGCTCCTGCTGCTCGCGGCTTTGCAGCGCGCGATCGACCAGCGCCATCGCCATCGCTTTGCGCTCGGCGCGGCCAAACACCAGTCCGTAGCCACGGGTAAAGTGCGGCGCACTCTCCTCGCTGTGGGCCACGCCGTTGACCATTTCACATTCGGTCAGCAGGATTTCCCCAATCTCCAGTTCAAACCCCAGCTCTTCCGGGCAGAGGCTGACGCTAAGGTAGCCGGTGCGGATCTCACCGGCAAACGGATGGGTGCGGCCATAGCCGCGCTGGGTGGAGTAGCCGAGCGCCAGCAGAAAACCCTCATCGCCGCGCACCAGCTGTTGCAGCCTTGCCGCGCGTGAGGCGGGAAAGCTCAGCGGCTCGCGGGTGATGTCGGTGGGTTCACTGCCATCATCCACCTCCGCGGCCGCCAGCCCCTCCCCGCTCATCATGCTGAACAGGTGCGGGCAGGACTCAGGCATCGCCCGATCGTCACGCGGCGCAGCCGGGGTTTCGCCATTAGCCAGCAGGGTGAAGTCGAGCAGACGGTGGCTGTAGTCATAGGTAGGCCCCAGCACCTGGCCGCCCGGCAGATCTTTATACACCGCCGAGATGCGGCGCTCGATGCGCATCGAGCCGCTCTCCAGCGGCACGCTCTGCGCCAGCCGCGGCAGCGTGGTGCGATAGGCGCGCAGCAGGAAGATCGCCTCGACCAGATCGCCGCTCGCCTGCTTAATCGCCAGCGCCGCCAGTTCAGGATCGTAAATCCCGCCTTCGGTCATCACCCGATCCACCGCCAGCCCCAGCTGCTGCGCCAGCTGATCGCAGCTCAGTTCCGCCAGCGCCCGGTCGCCGCGCCGCAGATCGGCCTGAAGCTGATGAGCATGGGCAATCGCTTTTTCGCCCCCTTTCACCGCGACATACATCAGCACACCTCCACAACGGTGGTGCGCGGCACGGCCATCATCGCTTCGCCACAGGTGAAGATCAGATCCACCCCCTGCGGAAACGGATGCGGCCGGGTGCGCAGATATTCCAGCACGCTTTCCGGCAGCTGCGGCGCGATGGCACGGGTTTCCCGCAGGCCGGGACCGGAGAGGCGCAGCGTCAGGCCGCCATTCAGCGACGGCACTTCGATAATCAGCGTGGTGCTTTTTTCCGGCGACAGATTATCGCCTGCCGCGAACTGCGTCGGGTCGGGCTGCGCCGCCGCATGGCTCAGGGCAAAGGGCGCATCCTGCTGACTGGTAATGGGTGCGCCGGTATGGAAGCGCAGGTTACTGCGCAGCTGTTCCGTGTCGATCCGCGCATCGAGCCAGACCGGGCTCTCCTGATCGACCAGCGTCAGCAGCAGCGCGGTGGCGGCCGGCGACAGCGCGCCCCAGCCCTGTTGCAGCGGCAGCGCGACCATCACGCCCGGTTCGCTCATCGCTTTCAGAATGCGGCGAAACGCCCGCTGCGCATCCGCCACCGGATGGTTAAAACTTGCCAGTAAAGTCATCAGTTATCTCCGCGAACCAGCGTAAAGAAATCCACTTTGCTGCTGGCGATCTCACGGGCGCGCAGCTGTCGCTGCTCATCGCGCCAGGCCGCCAGCGGGGTAATAATCTTCTCTTCCAGCAGTGGCCGGGTTTCCGGCTGCTGCAACAGCGCATCCAGCAGAGCGCAGCGCTCGGCGTGGGCTTTGTCGCGCCCTAACAGATAGCTGTAGCCCAGGGTGCCGTCGCCCAGCTGCACCACGGCGCGGGTCACGGTGGCGTCGCCCATCACAAAGCGTTTGCCGGTCGCCCCCATCCGCGCCTGCAACCGGGTCAGCCCGATCTCTGCCGGACGGATCAGGGTGAAGGCAGGCTGAAGGTTGAGCGCCTGCCAGTGCGCTTCCAGCAAGGCGGCGCTGCTGTGTGCCAGCACTGAGAGCCAGCGCTGGCGATCGGTTTGCTGTTCCATTAGTGCTCCAGAGTCAGTTCGATCATGTCGCCGCGCGTCAGGCTGACGGAGTATTCCGCCAGCGCGCCGTCACTGGTTTTGTTGAGGGTGCGTACGCAGAGCAGCGGCGCATGCAGGGCAATATCGAGCTGGCGGCACTCTTTCGCCTGCGCCCGGCGGGTACTGATGCGGGTCTGGGTGCGCACCAGCTGTTTGCCGGTGTGCTCAACTAAGAAGTCGTGCAGCGATCCGCTGTTAAAATGTTGCAGCTGCGGCCACCAGCTGAGGTCGGCGAGGAAGTGGTTGATCAGGCAGAGCGGCACGCCGTTGGCACGGCGCAGGGTCCGCAGATGAATCACGTTGTCGCCCTCTTTCACCGCCAGCGCGCTGGCAACGTCACTGCTGGCCGGACGCAGCACCGCCAGCAGCCGCTCGCTGGTCGGGTGACTGCCCTGCTCCAGCAGGTTCTGGCTGAAGCGCGCCTGGGCATGCAGCGGATAGTCATAGGGCCGCATCAGCACCAGGATGCCGACGCCGTGACGCCGTTGCAGCAGCCCTTTTTGCACCAGCTCATCGACGGCCCGGCGCAGCGTGTGACGGTTGACGGCGTAGTGGTCGGCCAGCTGCTGCTCCGAGGGCAGATAGTCGCCGCAGCGATAACGCTCTTTCAGCGCCTGCTCCAGCTGGGCGGCAACCGCCTGATAGACAGTGGTCGGATGTCTGGATAACTCCATCACGATGAACTCCTCACGGATTACAGAGTGGGAACGCAGTGAAAAGCAGCTGCGGGATGGGGTTAGCTTGCGGGGATCAGATGACAGAACCGTGACGGGGGGGTGAAGGAGCGGTGAATATGGACATCGTGCGTGAGCGACAGCCAACCGGCCTGGGTTTAGCGCAGAGCGCGAGGCGCTAACCGGGGATTGGCATACAGCAGAATGGAGCAGAACGGCGAAGGCCGGAAAGGTGTCAGTCACATTTCCGGCCAGAGGGTGATGCGTCAGCGATTATGTGCGGCTTCAGAGCTTAAAGGCGCTGACCTCTGTCAGCAGCCTGCCAGCCTGCTGACTCAATGAGCTGGCGGCCGCGGACATCTGCTCGACCATCGCGGCGTTCTGTTGCAGATTGCTTTCCATCTGCGTGACCGCAATGTTCACCTGATCGATACCGTAACTCTGCTCTTTCGATGAGTTATTAACCTGATTAATCAACTGGGTCGTTTCGTCGACCACATTCAGGGCTTCATCCATTCGCGACGTCACATTGGCGGCATAGACCACCCCTTTGTCCACATTCTGGATGGCTTCCTCAATCAGACCCCGAATATCCTGAGCTGCAACCGAAGAACGCTGCGACAATGAGCGCACCTCACCGGCGACCACCGCAAACCCCTTGCCCTGCTCCCCGGCTCGGGCCGCTTCCACGGCGGCGTTAAGCGCCAGGATATTGGTCTGGAATGCGATGCCGTCAATAATCGAGATAATTTCTGAAACCTTATTTGAAGAGCGGGATATATCGTTGATGGCGCTTTTCAAATCGTTAAGTTCACGGTTGCTGTGGTTAACGATCGTCTGCACCTTACCGATGAAGCTATTCGCTTCTGCTGAGTTATCCATATTATGTTTCACTGTGGCCGACAGCTGATTCATGCTTGCCGCGGTTTGCTCCAGTGAAGAGGCCTGAGACTCTGAGCGTGAGGAAAGATCGTTATTGCTGAGCGCGATTTCTTCCGACGCCGTATCCACCTCTTTGCTGGCATCCCTGACGCCCGCCAGAACGTCGCGGAACTTCGCGACCAGGGCGTTAAAACTGCCCGCCGTCGCGCCAAGTTCATCCTTTTTATTCAGGTTGACCTGAAGGGTCAGATCGAGGTTTTCCTCAATGGTTTTCATGGTGCTCTGTAAATTCTGTAAGCCTTTTCTGATGTAGCTCAGCACAGAGTAGGAAGAAAGCGCTGTCAGTATCACCGCCGCGGCAATAATGCCGCTCAGAAGCCAGAGCGTATGCAGATACTGCGCATGGTTCTCCGCTGCAAAGTTTTTGGCTATCTGATAGTTATAAGCCAGAAGGTCTTTCAGGTTCTGGCTGACAACCACGGAGGCCGCCGCCGTCTCACCCTGATCGGAGACCATCGCCCTGGCAGCCTCGATCCCGCCGCTCTGATAGACGCCTGCCATCTTGTTGACTTTGTCCAGATAGAGACTGAAGTTCTGAATGGTCTGGTTTATTGCCTGCCCATCCTTCTCATCGGAAATCAGATGGGCTTTATAGTAATCCATAGCTTCGCGGGTCTGGTTCAGATACCCCCGTGCGGAAACCAGATGTTTTTCAAATACACTTTTGTCGGTACCCAGAAGACCCATCAGTATCTGTCGTCTCGCCTCTTCGCGAGACTGAGAGATTTCACTGATTTTATTGATGCTGGGCAGAGAGTTAGTGGTCACATAGTCGAACCGGTCCTGGGCGTTGCTCAGAGAACGGATTCCGATGACGCCGAGGAAAAGCAGCGCCAGCAGCGTAAAGGTAAATACCAGCGTAAGTTTCTTTAAAATAGTCATTTCAGGTTACCCGAGGCAGAAGTCAAGATACCTTTCCTTTATCGGCCTGCCCGAATCACACTTTATAGTCAAGCGGTGAAACTAAACAGTTATTTTTATATTTAGCGGGAAGTGTCGCAATCCTTAATCATTACTGTGATTTACCTCTTCCGGCTCAGGCCGTGACGCGAGAGGATTGGGGATGCCGTGGGTATCGCGGCGCGGTGAGTACTCAGGGTGAAAGGATGGCAGACCGGTGTAAGCGACGAATAGAAACAGAGCTGAAAGGAAGCGATCACTTTCTTAAATGGCTGTATGTGTTAATTAAATTACTGAACAGGGGTGCCTGCATCAACTCTCAATCGGCCTGAGACATGAGAGTAATTACTGTTTTATGGCGGTTATTTCGCAGGATTGTTTATCCAGACTGACATAACCTCTTTTCTGAGATGAGTTTTAAGACCGGGTTCGCGGCATAGATTTCACAGGCTCTTCTGAGCGTCACGGCGGAGCAAAGCACGGCTGCCAGTGCGGGCTGTTGGCGTGAATGGCGGAGCCAGCGGTGGCGATGAGCGAAAGGGAGGACGTTTAAAAAAGGAATATTTGACGGATTGATTGTGTGGAACTAAATGATTAGCATTTGCTCTTTCGGACAAAGAAAATGACTGTTAACGATTCCCTCCTGACATTCTCTCTCGCCGCACTGTTACTGACTCTTACTCCCGGCCTCGATACGGCACTTATTCTTCGCACCGCTTGTACTGAGGGTGGCAAGAAGGCTTTTCAGGCTGCTCTTGGTATTGATGCGGGCTGTTTTATATGGGGTGCGCTGGTAGCATTAGGTCTTGGTGCTTTACTGGCAGTTTCAGAGGTGGCTTATACAATACTCAAAGTTTGTGGAGCGCTCTACCTGAGCTGGCTGGGCTTGCAACTCCTGATACGCCCGCGATCGTCTTTCAATAACAGCGAGAGGAACAACGGTTCTCAGAGGAACTGGTTTATCAGAGGAATGCTTGGAAATGTGCTCAATCCTAAAATGGGCATTTTCTATGTCTCTTTTTTGCCTCAGTTTATACCCACCGGCCACTCGCCTTTAATATGGACTTTCATCCTTGTCAGCATCCACGTAACGATTGGAACTATGTGGTCAGTGACTCTCATTTTATCCACACATTTTGCGTCAGCCGTATTGAAGAAAGATCGCGTTGTCCAGGTTATGGACAGAGCAACAGGAGGCTTATTTTTATGCTTCGCGGCTAAACTTGCCATAAGTACCAGATAGCCTGGACGGGCTATCTATTTCCGCTTCTGACTCAAAGCTGCCCCAGGATCGGCCAGAGACAGCTTTGAGCGAGAAGCGGACAGCATGGGGTTAATTTCAATTGCTTTATTGCATTCTACTAACGATCAGTAATGAACCAGACCGCCATCTACAGCATACTGGCTGCCGGTCACATAGGATGCGTCATCTGAAAGGAGGAAAAGTGCAACTGCCGCGGCCTCTTCGGCTGTCCCTGCGCGCCCCAAAGGAACCTGGCTCACCACAAAATCTTCAAACTGCTGACGCGACTTCTCTGGCATAAAGTGCCTGAAGTTGGTTTCAATCGGACCCGGTACTAGCGTGTTAGCGCGGATGCCACGTTCAGCCAGCGCTGATGCCCAGCTTTTGACCATAGCGATAACGGCGCCTTTCGTTGCTGCATACAGGCTTGTCATCGCCGCACCTTCATATACTGAGGAAGAGGAAGTAACCAGAACGGATGCGCCTGAATTAAGTGATTTGGAGAGAGCTGCCAGCTGTAACATCGGACCGCGCACATTAGCGTTCATCATGTGATTGAAAGAGTCTGCCGTTACAGATTCCAGAGAACCTACCTCTGCAAAGCCCGCATTAAGCCATAATCCATCAAGTGAACCCCAGCCGCTAATAGCCTCTTCAAGCCCATTTATATCAGCTTCGCTCGCAGCATCGCTTTTCAGAATAAGCGATGACGCAGGAAGCAGGCTACGTGCACGCTCCAGCCGTTCTTCATTGAGACCCGTAATGGCTACATGGCCGCCTTCAGTGACAATACGCTGAGCGCCTGCCAGCCCCATGCCGCTGGTACCTCCCGTAATTAATATCCGTTTACCCTGAAATCTGCCCATGCTAACTCCCTCTATTTTGCTGCAAAATCAGCCTCTACCATACGTAAAACAAACACTATTCGTCATCTGTTTCATTACGCAACGATGGGAGTAATTGGATTGCTGCCTGGACATCTGTTTCTGGCGCAGAATGGACTCACGAAAAAGCTAATGTCCGCTATGAGCGAGGAGCGGACATCCATAATTGTATGCATGCTGCCATCACGGTGTATGAATCGACCGGGAGCAGGTCAAAGTCTTACGCCTTGCGTGATCATGGATTGTTCGAAAAACATCCATTATTTGACCATTCCTAAAAAATCAATTATGATAATGGTCAAATGGAGGTGCATAATGATTAAACACACCACAGCAGAAAGAGAAATCAACACTTCAGCAAAGCTGAATGAGTTCCAGTTGAACCTTCTGAAAAGGATTAACAACCTCGCTATTTCCCTGATGCCTGAATTTGAAGACAAAAATCAGGCTATGGATGCTATCACGCTAGATGACGGTTCTCTGATGCAGTTGCTCTATACCGTTCAACTCGAGCAGAAGACACGCGTCAACGACTACGAAATGCGTAAAGTGCGCCGTCGTCGCGAAAATCTGGAAAGATTTTATCGTGAGCTTCAGGAATTGGGCGGTACGCTTAAAGTGAACGACGTGGTCGATATCCTTGGTATCACACGCCAGGCGATCAACATTCGCGTTAAGAAGAACAAGCTTTTAGCATTCAAACAAAACAGGGATTTTATTTTCCCGAAATTTCAGTTCGCTGATAATGGGCTAATTCCCGGCTTTGAAGATGTGATGGCGGCATTCGAAGAGGATACACATCCAATGTTGCGGTTGGGTGTGCTGAAATCACCGATAGAGGTTAATAGTGAAGGCCTACAAAAGACGCCGATTCAAATCATGCTGGACGGTGCTAAAAAGTGTGAACTTAGTCTGGCCATACGTGCAGCTAAACAGTTCGGAAATCAAGTAGCTAGTTAACGGATTTAAAAAAAGGGGGCCAGCCCGCCCCTCTTTGATTTACACTGGTTCTGGCGTAATTTCGAATCCAAGCAATTCTTCGAACATCTCTTCACCTGACATCGTTCCTTTGTGCCACCCCTTAGGGAACATGCCTTCGTCAGTTTCGACGTAACTAGCATAAGGCCACATCCCCTGAGGGGTATCGGTAAAGGCTGGTGTACTACCCGGTCGTTCCCAAAAGGCATAACAACGCTTATAGCGCTTATGTCTTGAGGTATAGGCAATCCCGTCATAGTCACGCCCGAAATGCGTATAAAGATGTTCCATTAGCCACTGAGGAAAGGTGTAATCCTCGTTCTCTAAGCTATCCAAAGGGATATGTAACAACTCACAGAGTGCCACAACATCAATCACTTTCACCGTTCTCGCGACATCCACAGAGCACATATAATGTTGTGAAAGTACCGTTTCAGGATAAGAAATCGTTCCTTTGAGATGGAACAAACGCCCGTATGCTTCCGCCGCCGCCGTTAACGCCGAGTCAGAAGCATACCATACCGCCACACTTCCCCCGGGAGGGTTGTATCGCCCACAGTCGTCTTTCTCAATTGGCGCGCTGAAGTTGATTGCGCTTTTATACAACTTCCTTTGATGACGCTTCAAAAGACTAGGGCCTTGTTGAATGTCAATCGCCGGAATACGTCCAGATTTGTTTTGTGCAGCAATCCCTTTTGCAACAACAGTTTTATCAAATGTCCATTTGGTCATTTTTAATTCTCCTTCTATAAACAGATTAAGCCATAGGCTCCTCTCCATATTGATTGAAAAAAAATCCCTGCCGTGCTTGCCCAGCAGGGTTCGCGAGACCACGTGCATCTCAATCTCGATTATACCAAGAAAAAATTCTATGTTTCAGAAATTTAGAAATTTCTTTAAAATACTTCGCGTGCCTTCTTGATATATTGGTAGGTTTGAAAATAAGAAATAACGCAGAGAGTTTTACCGAAAGGAGGACCATACAGATCCTTATCAGGAGAATTAGAAATGATAACTTCACTGAAAACTGTATTTTTAGTGAAGATAGTTTGAGTCTCTCAATAAGCGTCTAACGAGAGCCGTATTGGCAGCATGACCCGGAGATTATTCCCCGGGCAGGATGACGCGCCACGATCGCCGCTATAATCCGAGCCGAAGAACAGGTAATCTTATCGGCCCAGACTCACCGTTCACAACGCGTTTTCCGCAGCCGTCGAAGGCCTAATACTTCCGCTTATGGCACAAAGCGGACAGGCTGATTGAGATGAAGGTCTGCTATGAGCGAACAGCGGAAGTTCGCAGTTTATCTCGTAGCCAAACAGTCACGTTACTAACATTGCGGCGTGTTAATCAACGGGGAGCAGCTCAACCATCTCAGGTCTCTCGCAGCGCCAACAGCAATATCCCTAAAGAAATATTGATTCAGATGCTTAAGAATGCTGAGACGGCAGTTTTATTTGAAAGTAGTCCTTTTGCGGACATGGCATCGAAGTAACTTTTTAATGCCTCACGCTTAATAGCATCATCAGTTTTCCACACAGGTCCCAAGTACTTCACCCAGAGTTCAACCTCCTCGACTGTGTGTAATTTTGACGACACTAAAGGTTTAGCGGCTTCTATGATGCTTATAGCTGTACCTCTATCGATTACATTGTCTGGTATCGACCAATGTGCTTTACCAAGACAATCCGTATAAAATGATATTTGCTTTAATTGCTCCAATACAAAGGGATGTTCTGATTGATCGCTGAAAATTGGTGCAAAATCGTTGAGATTCCTAGCGCCTTTTTTAAATGCATCAAGAAACACCCACATCATATTTTTTTCAGTATGTGAGCGATACCTGTGCCAAATCTGTTTAATATCTTTGCCATCTTTCAACAGCGACATCTCTCGAAGTATTGACACCTTTCCTGCTTCTTCTATAGCCAAGATTGCTAAAGAGGTAGCAGAGGGATAGCGTTCTAAATCAAACAAAGCAGAGGCATCGTTCAGAAGCCTTTGTGCGTTAGATGATGCAGCATTCATGCCTTCTACAATTTTCTCAACGGCAAGTGAATTTTTCCATTGCTCTAGCTTTTTTGTCATAACATTTGCTCGAGTTAAAAATTTCATCAATCTTAGAACACATAATTCCTACTGAAAAGCTAGATGCTCTACTGTAAGTATCCCTGCAAAACGAACCATCAATTTTTAGAGGACCTCTGGCGCTCCAGATTCCGCTCTTGGCACTGGGCTGCTGTTGCAGCCCTGACAACCTTAGACTTCGATCGATTCAGAGATCTCTAATGCATCATCGACTTCAATGCCCAGATAACGGACTGTGCTTTCCAGTTTCTTATGGCCTAACAGAAGCTGGATCACTCGGAGATTCTTGGTTTTCTTGTCGATTAGATAAGGTTTTGTTCATCTCATGGAATGTGTGCTGTAAAGCGAATCTTCGAGACCAAGCTTTTCTACCCACCCATGAAAAATTCGGTTGTATTGCCGGGTAGATATGGGCTGGTTAGTTCCGATTCGAGACCGAAACAAGAAGTCTTTACTATGCAAATTACCAGGCTTTATCAATGGAGCAACAGCTTCTCTTGTCCCTTTGGTTATCTCAAACTGCACAGGGCTACCGGTTCTCTGTTGCAACACCGTAGCTCTGCTTGAAACAGAGCTACCATATGCAACATCAGATACTTTGAGTTTGACCAGATCACAGCCTCGTAGCTTACTGTCCAAGGCCATATTGAACAGAGCTAAATCGCGCGTTTTACCTTCCAGTTCAAGCCGGATTCGGATCCCCCAGATATGAGATATCTGAAGTGGTCTTTTTTGGCCGATGATACGGTCTTTGTTCCACGGTGACGTGTTCATACTCAAATCTCCTACAATGTGGGAGATTTGAGTATGGTTGTCCCTTATGAGCGAAGAGCTGCCATATATATGGTTCTTACATGCAACTGAGAAAGTATACGTCTGTAAGTTTAGCCAAACAATACTGAATCCATTTTGGATGCTTCAATGTTCATAAACTGACTCACTGGGAAGATTTTTATCCTGTCATTTTTATCATGATAAACATTTGAATGAATCAATCTTGTCTGCAATTCTTCATATTTATCTTTACTGAAAACCTCGTCCTCTATTAATATTAACACAAGAGCGATTGCTTTTTTTCCTCTGAACTGTTCATATAAATTTTTTTTATAAAGATGCTTTAGAAACACCTCTTTTAACCAACCAAAATTAAATCCTTTGCGTATGTATTTTAATTCTACCAAACAATCCCTTCTGAAAAAGTTACCTTTAACAATAAAGTCCACTTCATGATTTGCTATGATAACATTTCTTTCCAGTCCATTGCCTACATTAGTGTTTGTTAATTTTCCGGCAATTTTATCCTCCATACGTTCCCAAACACTTACCTTCTCCGAAAAGTTATTCACGCAACTTATTTCAGGTTCTGACTCTATGATCTCACTCTCAAGTTTGTCAATGATCTCATCCTGAGTAGCAGGTCTCAGACTGGCTTGTTTCAAATCGTGCTCAATTTTTATTTGCTCATCCAATAGTAATTGATTCTTTCTCCATTTCGCCATGCCAAAAATAACAACCAATACCCCTACGATAAAAAACACAGGGGAAATAACCGGTATTGATTTAAGTATATAGTAAATAATTTCTTTTTTTGTATGCGCAACGTCACAATCAAGACTTGATATCTTACATATAGTATCAGTATTTAATTCCAGCTTTTCCTTTAAAAATAACCATGGAAAAATAAATGCAGAACTTATCAGAAAAATACCCAATGAAACGATAAACCTGTATAAATCACCAAATTCAAACTTCATAATTCCTCTTATTTATCATGAATGCCTAATAAAAATGGACTGATATAATGCATTAAAACTGTAGCATTAAATGAAAAAATGGTTAATCACACGTTTGAACTTGTGACATATTTCAACGTCCGCTTTTGCCACAAAGCGGACATCATACCAGCTTTACAAGAAATGAACGAAAGCTGAAAGCGTTCGCGCGACAGGACTGATTATCATAGTTTCACGGATGCCAATCCGGGAGTGTAACGTGGCTGAGCCATCGAATTTTCTCCCGGCAGGCAGATTTTGCAGCAGCAATTTCATCGGCAATCTGCTGCATGGTCATCCTGCCTGTTAAAGCGGGTAATAACGCTGTATCCGTCTATTTAGACTGGAATGTCGAAGATTTAATGGCAATTAACCAAAATGGCTGCTGATTATTTTTATAATTGATTTTCATTTTATAACCTCCCTGGACTCACGCTGGTAAGTGACACTAATAGCGATTAAAACAAGCTCAGCGATTTGCTGTGTCGTATAATAATCTGAAATATTCTGGAAAATAGCTTTCTCAAAAGCTGTTTTCCCGTCATTGGTATCAACAAACGCTGGCGTGCCGTCTGGAAAGTAACGAAACTCTATATGACGCCGCTTCATTTCCTTTTGCATATTGTAAAAAATACGTTTATTTTCGCTTTCACTGCCTTCCAGCTTAGCCCAGGTCAAGAAATCATAAAAAGGCTTAAGTCTCTGATTTATATTTTCTTTAGTAAAATTCCCTGTGCCAGCAACCAGAAGAAATACGGTACCACCATCTGTAATAAAATTATGACTACCATCAATATTTTCAGACAGTAAAACGGTGTTAGTATATTCTGTGAACTTATGACGGGTATCATTATATCTTTTAGGATGGATGTCGACATCGTAAAACTTACTTCCCAGCAAAGTACCACAACCGGACAGGCTGAGTGTCATGATGAGGGCCATTGTTAATCTAACAAAAAAATTACTCACTTGCATGCACCATTCAAATAAAAAATATTATCGGCAAGATAAATCATAACTTTAGGATATTAATGCAATATTTTTTATTCCCTCCCAACACTTTTTATATCCGAAAAGCTTGAATCTGCTGACCTGAAAAATCATATGCTATATCGCTTTATGATAAATTTAATATGTCGTTCTCCACCTGGATTGAAAAAAAGATATAATCGTATGTATGTATCTGGCTTGAAGCGTACTGAACTGCCCCCAGTTACTCCACACCAAAATGTTGTTAGCTACGTCCGCTTCTGGCACCCATCTGCCATAGCTTCAGCCTGTGAGCCTGCTTCGAAAGTCATAGAGCCGCATCAGCACCAGAATGCCGACGCCGTGACCCTTTGCAGCAACCCTTTTTGCCCCCGATCGTCGACGGCCAGGCCCAGCGATAGCGCGCTTTCAGCGCCTGCTCCCGCTGGGCGGCAACCGCCTGACAGATAGTGGTCAGATGTTCAGATAACCCCATCACGAGCAATTCCTCGCGGATTACAGCGTGGATATGGTGAAAAGCGGCGGCGGAATAGTGTCAGCTTGCTGGGATCAGATGACAGAACCTTAGCGGGTGGTGAAAAAGCGATGAGTGTTGAGTGTTGAAGGGTTTGAAAAAGAAGTTCGGGCTTTCAGGGCAAAGAACGGGGGTTGCTTTAATCGACAGATCCGTAATGATGACTTTTTAGGCAAAGGATTTTTTATGAATAATTCTCCTCCCCTGTCGATCGGCCTGCTCCTGTTTCCGTCACTTACCCAGCTCGATCTTACCGGCCCGTATGAAGTGTTTGTCAGAGCGCCCAACACGCAGGTTCATCTCATCTGGAAAAACCGGGATCTGGTCGTTTCTGACCGTGGGATGGCAATACAACCCACCACAACCTTTAGCCACTGTCCGGCACTGGATCTCATCTGTGTTCCCGGCGGACCGGGACAAATAGATTTAATGACGGATGAGGAAGCCCTTGCGTTTATCCGCACGCAGAGCAAACAGGCAACGTGGGTAACGTCCGTCTGCACAGGATCGCTGGTGCTGGGTGCTGCCGGACTGTTAACGGGATATAAAGCCACCACCCACTGGGCTTCGCTGGATCAGCTGGCGTTATTAGGTGCGGTGCCGGTCAATCAGCGCGTGGTGCGTGACCGCAACCGTATAACAGGCGCAGGTGTGACTTCAGGAATCGATTTTGCCCTCACTGTCGTGGCGGAATTATATGGAAGCGAGGTGGCTCAGAATATTCAACTGCAAATGGAGTATGACCCCGCCCCACCCTTTAACAGTGGCTCACCGCGAACAGCCTCTGAAGAGCAGCTGAAAAATGCACAGGCGCAGGCTGCACCCTTTCTTGAAAAGAGGCGACAGGCGACATTAAAAGCAGCCGCCAGGCTTCAGCAGCAGGGAAAGTAGCGAACCAGGAGAATGGCGCGCTGGTGTTTACAGCGGCCGCGACCGGCACAGGGCAGTGCGGAAAACAGGGACAGTTTTCCCGATGCAACCCGCAAACGTAAAGCTAAACCTCAGCGCTGAAAAGCGTCACCTCTCCCCGTAAACCGAGCTCCCCCTTTGGTTGTCATGCATGCCGGAGTCACAGTTATCGCAAGTCAGCGCGCGGCAAGAGCGACAGGTTTCAGCCCTGGGTTTTGATGCGGGTAGCAAGAACGCTGGCAGTGAGGATGTAAATCAGACACACCAGCGCCTGCGTCCGTAGCGTAATGTGGTGATCAAGCAGAACACCAATGATCAGCGGCGAAGCGCCGCTGGCGATGACCGTTGCGGCCTCGACCGCTGATCGCACCCTCGCCAGCTGCGCCGGACCGAACAACTGTACCCAGAGTGCGGTCGCAAGCGTGGAAGCAATGGCCGATGAGATGCCGGTCATGATGAGATAAAACGGAGTAACCCACTGACTGCTGCTCAGCCATAACGCGAGCATGGCGGCGGCCTGTGGCATCAGAAACCACGGCAGGAGGCGGCGCGGCGTCAATCTGTCAATGACAGGACCAAAAGAGAGCAGCGAGACGGCCTGAGTGAGAGCGTAAGCGATAAACCACGCCGCCACCCATGACAGCGCCCAGCCCTTTTCCTGAGCAAGCCGCGCCTGGTGAAAGAAGAAGCCCGTCGTAATAAAAGGAGAGGCCAGCACCACCGGCAGCGCCAGCAGAAGATTGCGGTTTTTCCATAGTGAAAGTGGCCGCTCCTTTGCTTCGCCGGGCTTTCTGAACCTGCGCAACGGCACCTCACGTCCGGCAGGCAAAAAGCGGGTTGCCACCGCGACGCCTGTAGCCAGAAGCACGGCATTAATAAGCCAGGCGGTACGCCAGCCTGTCACATCGGTTATCTGCACCGCTACAACCGGAAACAGGGCCTGCGCCAGTGACAGACCCAGCGCGATTGCCCCGAGGGCTTTACCTGCATCAAGCGGAAACTGTCGTGCCGTTGCGGTGAGTGCGGTATGCACCATCAGCCCCTGACCGCCCAGCCGCAGAAAATAGAAGCCAATACAGAGCATCCAGCTCCCCTGCGCACCGGCAACCAGCAGGCAGGCGATCATCAGTAGCAGCGTAACGGCCAGCGTAAAGCGACGGGTCGTAGTATAGTCAATCAGCTGTCCCACCCAGCTAAGTGTCACGGCGCTCATTATCGTCCCGGCGGCGTACAGGCCGCCCAGCCCGCCGTCACTGAGTCCAAAACTCTGCCTTAAATCCTGTCCGTAGAGCGAAACAAAGTAAGTCTGTCCAAAGCTCGACATCGCCATCAGGATGGCCCCAAAAGTCAGAGAGTGGCCGTGCTGAAAGATAAAACGAAATAGCTGACGCATATTTCTCCCCAAACGTCGCTGGAAAAATACCGTTGCGCAACGTCAGGCCAGACTTTTCAGCCTGCCAGGCGATGGCAACGGGTGTTCTGACCTTTTAAGCAGGCCAGCGCCGGTGCGATCCGTGCCGTTTACCGCAGCATCAGCAGCGGTTGCCGACTCTCCGCGAGCATCGCCGAGGTGTGGCTGCCAATAAAAAAGCGGCGCAGCCGGGAGTGTCCATAAGCCCCCATCACCGTCAGATCAATCTCATGCTCATCCGCATAACGTCGCAGCGCACCGGTCACCGATTCATCACTCAGCAGCGCGGCGTCAGCGTGGATACCCGCCTCCTGAAGCATCGCCTGCGCCTCCTGCATCGCTGCCGGTTCCCCGTTCACCATCACGATATGCCAGTCGAGTCCGCTGAGCAGCGGGCTGGTGCTGAGGCGCGCCAGATTTCGGCGGCCCACATCGCTGCCGTCATAGGCAAACATCATCCGCGACGGCGGAGAGAAGGTTTCCGGTACCACCAGCACCGGCTGTTTCTGCAACCAGATCACGCTCTCCAGATGGCTGCCAACCGGATGTTCCCTCCCCCGGCGGCCCAGCACCATCAGACCGGCCTCGCTCAGCTCCGCCAGGATGGTATCCAGCGCGCCATGCCGCTGAAGCTGCTGCACCTCAGGATGTCCCTGCTTTAGCAGTTCGGCGCAGCCTGCCAGCACCGCTTTTCCCTGCGCCATCAGCAGGCGGCTGCGCTCATTCTCAACACGCACCAGCGCCTCGGTCAGCTGCTCGTGACTGTCAACGCCGAGGCTGCCGGTGAGATCGGAGACGGCAGGCTGGTCACTCTTCTCCAGCACGTGCAACAGGGTCAGCGGGCTATTCAGCAGGCGGGCTGCCCAGCCGGCATAGAGACAGACTGCGCGGGTTGACGGCGAGCCGTCTACGCAGGCGATAACACTCTTTTTCATGACTTCATCTCCTGTTGATTAGTGGCCGCCCATCAGTTTTTCCACCTCTTCCGGCTTGTCATGCACCCCGAAGCGGTCAACCAGCGTGCGGGTCGCCTGATTCATGCCGCGGATCTCTACCTGGGTGCCTTCCCGGCGGAATTTGATCACCACCCGATCCAATGCGCTGACGGAGGTGATGTCCCAGAAATGGGCGTGCGTCACGTCAATCACCACCCGCTCCACCGCTTCGCGGAAGTCAAAACAGCGGGTAAAACGATCGGCCGAGGCAAAGAAGAGCTGACCGGTCACGGTGTAGATACGGCAATCCGCTTTCCGCTCGCTGGAGACCGCCATAAAACGGGCCACCTTAGTGGCAAAGTTCAGTGACGCAATCAGCACGCCGGTCAGCACGCCAAACGCCAGATTATGGGTGGCGACCACCACCACCACGGTCGCCAGCATCACCACGCTGGTTGACAGCGGGTGGGTGCGCAGGTTGGCGATAGAGCGCCAGGAGAAGGTGCCGATCGAAACCATAATCATCACCGCCACCAGCGCCGCCATCGGGATCTGAGCGACCCACTGACGCAGGAAGATAATCAGGCAGAACAGCACCACACCGGCGGTCAGGGTCGAGAGACGCCCGCGCCCGCCCGATTTAACGTTAATCACCGACTGGCCAATCATGGCGCAGCCTGCCATGCCGCCAATCAGCGACGTGCAGATATTGGCGACACCCTGCGCCTTGCATTCACGGTTTTTGTCGCTCGGCGTGTCGGTCATGTCATCGACGATGGTGGCGGTCATCATCGACTCCAGCAGCCCGACCACGGCCAGACCCGCTGAGTAAGGCAGGATAATCAGCAGCGTGCTGAGATTAAGCGGGACATCAGGCAGCAGAAAGACCGGCAGGCTGTCGGGCAGCTGTCCCATATCGCCAACGGTGCGCACGTCCAGATGCAGCCAGATGGAGATCGCCGTCAGCACGATGATGCAGACCAGTGGCGAAGGGAGGGTTTTATTGACATAGGGGAAGAGATAGATGATGCCGAGACCGGCGGCGGTCAGGGCGTAAACGTGCCAGCTGACGTGGGTCAGCTCCGGCAGCTGCGCCATAAAAATCAGGATCGCCAGCGCGTTAACAAAGCCGGTGACCACCGAGCGCGAGACATAGCGCATCAGGCTGCCGAGTTTCAGATAGCCCGCCGCCAGCTGAAAAAGCCCGGTCAGTATCGAGGCGGCAAGCAGGTACTGCAAACCGTGATCCTTCACCAGCGTGACCATCAGCAGCGCCATCGCGCCGGTTGAGGAGGAGATCATCGCCGGGCGGCCACCAAAAAAGGCCAGCACAATCGGAATACAGAACGCGGAGTAGAGCCCGACCTGCGGGTCAACACCGGCGATGACAGAAAAGGCGATCGCTTCAGGAATAAGCGCGAGCGCGACCACAATACCGGCAAGGACGTCACCACGGACGTTACCGAGCCAGTCCTTACGTGTCGAGGACAGCAACATAGTCATTTCTCAAATTTTGAATGCAGTCAGCCCGTCAGGGCACAAAGATTTCAGGTACGAAAAAGCATATCCGCAGAAGGGATGTTTTCAGGCGCGCAGCTGAGGTGACTCAGTGCGGCAGAGAGGGGTGACGACTCAGGGTGGCGTAAGACGCATGATGATTTTACTTCTCCTTTACGGCAGCGGTGTGCCTTCAGGAACCGATATACCCGGCTGACACAGTGGTTCAGCGCGGGTGGCGAAGTCTGCATCGTCAGCAACCGGGGTGGCTTAGCGCAGAACAGCGTTTTACTATAAACGAAACCTGATGAAGATCAAATTTCACCACCGCGACGGTGGCCCGGTTGCGGCTGGCGACGGAGCGCAATCTGGCATAGGCTTTCAGCATATGGATATTAACCTCCTCGGCTTTATGCCTGCCCTTCTGCCGGTGGCACTCTCTCCCGGCGCAAGTTTTACCCTGGTGATGGGCAGCGCGCTGGCGGGCGGACGTAAAGGGCTTTTCAGCACCCTGGCCGGCACCGCGTTGGGCATCTACACCCATGCGATGCTGATCGGTTTCGGCATCACCGCCGTGCTGGTCTCATCGCCCGCGCTGTTTAGCCTGCTGAAAATAGCCGGAACAGTCTATCTTCTCTGGCTGGGCGGGATGCTGATGCGCAGCGGCTTCCACGCCAGCCGCGCCCGCATTGAACATTCCCCCCACGCGGTGACGGTTAAACAGGCCTGGCTGGCTAACGTCATCAATCCCAAAGCGATTATTTTTTATCTCACGGTGGTGTCTCAGTTTGCCGGGATCGGCGGCGGCGTCGCCAGCTATCTGACCCTGGCGACGGTCCACGTCATGGTGATGAGCCTCTGGCTGATCACCCTGAGTCAGGCGCTGGTCTTCTCCACCCAAAAAGCCGATCCGGTACGGCTGAAAAAGTATGTCAACATCAGCGGCGGCCTGCTGCTGATTGTTTTCTCCCTGCATAGCCTCCTTCACTCATGAGCAGAAGGCGGGATGGCGGCGCGGTCGGTGGAATCGCCAGCGGAATCGGTCAGCGTCGCCCTCACCTGTGGCAGGCTCTGCGGATAGTTCTGCTGAATAAACTCAATCATCTTTTCCCGCACGTAGCAGCGTAAATCAAAGGCGATAGGCGAGTTCTGGGCGGTCATCAGCATACGGATAGTCATGGTTTTCTCCGTGGTATCGGTCACCTGAAGCACCTGGGTTTCCTGATCCCAGAGTCGGGTTTCACTGAGGATCTTTTCAAAGTGCCTGCGCAGCGGTTCAACCGGCATGGAGTAATCGACATAGAGAAACACCGTGCCTAAAATCTGCGCGTTGTTGCGCGTCCAGTTCTGAAACGGATTTTCAGTGAAATAGGTGATGGGCAGCACCAGCCGACGCAGATCCCAGATGCGCACCACCACATAGGTCAGGTTGATCTCCTCTATCCAGCCCCACTCTTTCTCCACCACCACTGCGTCATCGATTTTTATCGGCTGGGTAAAGGCGATCTGAATACCGGCAAACAGGTTAACCAGCGATTTTTGCAGGGCGAAACCAATGATGATGCCCGCCACCCCGGCACCGGCCAGAATCGTGGTGCCGAATTTTCGCACGCCGGGGAAACTGAGCAGGATCAGCGAGAGGCAGAACAACACCAGGATGACAATCACCACCTTTTTGACATAGATAATCTGGGTGCGGATTTTACGCGCGCGCAGGTTATTCGAAATATTGATATCGTAGCGGATATAGAGCATATCCTGCGCCACGTTGGTCAGCCGGATAAGAACCGAACAGAACGATAAAATAATAAAGACATTCAGCGTATTGGTAATGAAATAGAGGGTGTCGGGGTGAATGTTGATGTAATTGACGCCAACATTAATCAGCATCAACGGGAAAAAGAAAAACATCGAGCCGCTCAGGTGCTTTTCCAGCGATTTAAACAGCTTACGGTCGCGATTCTGCCAGTAGCGGATGAACCTGAGCAGGATCAGTCGGGCGAGAAAACCCACAATAAACGAGAGAGAGACGAGTAATACAACAGGCACCCAGGATGGAAAGCCAGATAACTCACCAAATAACAGTGGCATTATTTCCCCTTATATCAAGCTGACAACACCAGGTGGTCAGCTAAGTTGCAGAATCCGTAACCGTTGTCGTTCCGGTTATCCGTGGCTGACAATTAACGCATTTCAGTATGAACCATAGCGGCGAAGTTAACAGGAAATGGTCATGACCGCGGCGTGACCACAGCAGCGGGCGCGACGCTGCCCGCCACCGCCGGGGCCGCTGCGCGGCCAGGGTTAAGCCGCTGTCTGTGCGCCCGCATGCATTAGAAAATCTGATATGCCGCTCTCATTTTTATCACGCACTCACCCGCGCCCTTCCGCCTTTTGTTAAAAATAATCGCTGCCGGATTCACCTTGCAGGAATGTTTGTCTGGACGAGACGCGCCGGTCTGCTAGTTTTTAAACTGTTCCTCTGGCTAAGCGAAAAACTAAAAAATGATTAATACCATTAAACTTTCTGCCGATTTCCGTCGCAGCTTCCTGCGTGAAGTACTGGTGCCGCTGGTGGCCATTTTAGCCCTGACCTATATCGGTGCGGGCACCGGGCTGTTTGTCGGTACCTCTCTGACCAACAGCGAGGCCCGTCAGCAGCAGCAGCAGATGATTGAGGCCTCGTTTTCGCAGAGTCTCAGCGAGCATCTGCGCCAGCTGAACAGCCTGTCGCGCTGGGGCCCGCTTGAGCAGCATCTGATCAGCAGCAACAGCGTCGGGTGGATGGATGAGAATGTGGGTCAGTGGCTCTACGAGATGTTCGGGCATCAGCTGATCCTGGTGCTGAACCCGCAGAACCAGCTGGTCAGAGTCTGGCGTGAGGGTCAGCCGCTCGCCGCCCCCGAACGCGACCCGCTGGTGGATGAAGTGCTGCAAAACCCGCTGGTGAGCGCTCCGGCCCGCCAGGATAACGCCGATTATGCCCGGCTGATGGGCCGTGCAGCGGCGCTGGCGGTCGGAAATATCCAGCGGGAAAGCCGTGACCTGCCCGGTTTCCGGCTGGTCAGCCTGAAGTTCCTCGACGACGGTTATCTGGCGAGCTTAGCGGAGCGCAACCAGCTTCAGGGACTGCATTTCTCCGACGGCAGTTCGCAGCCGGGCACCGACGCGCGCTATCTGCTGATTGCCCAGGCGGGCGAAGCGGTGGGTTATCTCAACTGGGTCCCGGCCCGGCCCGGTGCACAGATGCTGCGCACCATTGGCCCCTCGACCGGCCTGTCGGTGCTGGCGATCTCATTGCTCTGTCTCTACATGGTGCGGCGACTCTGGACCTCCTCAATGAGCCTGTCGCAGTCGATGCTGCGGCTCGGTGCCTCTGAAGCGCAGGCGCAGCATCTGGCGTTTCATGATGTGCTGACCGGCCTGCCCAATCGCGCGCTGGTGGAGGACCGCTTAACCCAGGCGCTGGCGCTGGCGACACGGCACCAGCAGCGGGTCGCCCTGCTGCTGATCGATCTCGACCGGTTTAAAACCATCAATGACACCCACGGCCATCACGCCGGTGACGAGCTGATCATTGCGGTAGCGCAGCGGCTGAGCCGCATCGTGCGCGCCAGCGATACCGTGGGACGTCTGGGGGGCGATGAATTTATCGTGGTGATGCCGGAGGTCGATAACATCGGCCAGGTGCAGAGCCTGGCACAGCGCATTGTCGAACAGCTGAGCCAGCCCTTTACGCTCTCTGGCAGCGAGGTCTGGAGCGGGGCCAGTATCGGGCTGGCGCTGGCACCAAAGGATGGCGTCGACCGGCAGGAGCTGATGCGTAAAGCGGATATTGCGCTATATGAAGCCAAGAATGGCGGGCGCGGCCGCTATCGTCAGTTTGAGCGGGCGATGGATGAGTCGGTGCGCACCCGGCAGATCGTCGCCGCCGATCTGCGCGCGGCGCTGCAAAACGGCGAGGGGCTGGAGGTGTGGTATCAGCCGCTGATGGATATTGGCGGCCAGCAGATGATGGGCATCGAAGCGCTGCTGCGCTGGCACCATCCAACACGCGGCCCGATCGCCCCCGGCGAGTTTATCCCGATTGCCGAAGAGACCGGCCTGATCATTCCGCTGGGAGAGTGGGTGCTGGCGGAAGCCTGCGCGACCCAGCAGCGCTTTCCTGAACTGCTGGTGGCGGTCAACGTCTCGCCGGTGCAGTTCCGCGCCAGCGGTTTTGTTGAGCGAACTCTGGCGCTGGTGCGCCAGCACGGCGGCGATCCCACCCGCCTTGAACTGGAGATCACCGAAGGGGTGTTAATTGATGATGAACGTGAAGCCCGCGCGATAATTGTGGCGCTGCGCGAAGCGGGCTTCCGCATTGCGCTGGATGACTTCGGCACCGGCTACTCCAGCCTGAACTATCTCAGCACTTTTCCGGTGGATAAAATTAAAATTGATCGCTCGTTTACCCAGTCGCTGGGGGTGGCGGAAAATTCGGTGGCGATTATTGAATCGGTGGTGAAACTCGGCCACGCCATGGGCCTGATGGTCACGGCTGAAGGGGTGGAAACCGCCGGGCAGATGTCGGCGCTGGCGAATGCGGGCTGCAATCAGTTGCAGGGCTATCTGTTCAGTCAGGCGGTGCCGGCCGATCAGCTTGCGGCGCTGATGAAGCCCGCGCTGGCAGAGCGCGGACGGCAGGGGTAATCGCCCCGCCGTTCCGCACCCGCCGGGGCGCGGCTATACGCCCAGGCTATCCAGCAGCGCGGCGGAGCTGGCGACCGCGCCAAAGATGCCGCCCTGCATATGGATCATGCTCAGCGCCGCCTCATGATGACGCCGCTCAGTGGCGGCGCAGCAGTCTGACAGCACCAGACACTCAAAGCCGCGATCGTTGGCTTCGCGCAGGGTGGTGTGGACGCAGACATCGGTGGTAATGCCGCTGAGGATCAGATTGCGGATGCCACGGCTGCGCAGGATCAGCTCCAGGTCGGTGGCGTAGAACGATCCTTTGCCCGGCTTATCAATCACCACCTCATCCGGCAGCGGGGCCAGCTCGGGGATAATCTCCCAGCCCGGTTCGCCGCGCACCAGAATCCGGCCACATGGCCCGACATCGCCGATCCCGGCATTCATCCGGCGTGAGCGCCAGCGCTTGTTGGCGGGCAGATCGCTGAGATCGGGACGGTGCCCTTCACGGGTATGAATAATCGGGAACTGCCGGGCGCGCATCGCCGCCAGCACCTGCTGTAGCGGAGCGATGGGCGCGCGGGTCAGACTGACGTCATAGCCCATGCTGTCGACATAACCGCCGACCCCGCAGAAGTCAGTCTGCATATCGATCACGACCAGCGCGGTGTCGGCCGGGGTAAACCCGCCATCAAATGGCCAGGCGTAGGGGGTGGAGTTGACACTGTAGTCAGGCATTGGTTTTCTCCATCACCGGGCGTGGCAGGCGCATCCGGCTGATCAGGCTGTAACTGAGCGCGGCGGTGACCAGGCCGATCACCGCTTCACCGAACTGAGGGAAAGCGACGTGGGCGATGACCGCACAGAGGCTGCCAATCGCCCAGGCGGCAAACGCGGTGCCGCGAAAGCGCTCGGCCGGACGCTGTTCGCTGCTGCGCGCCATAAAAATCAAATCGACAATCATCACCGCGCCAAACGGCGGCACCACAATGCCCAGCAGACTGAGCCACTCCAGGAAGTAAGACCAGACGCCCGCCAGCGCCAGCACGCCGCCGACCGCCCCAAGGATCAGCGTCCAGAGCCGCATTTTACTGCTGAACAGATGGCTGAAGCCCACCGCGCCGTTGTAGAGACAGTGCGTGCAGACCGAGCCCAGATTGATAAACACAAACAGGCAGGCCACCACCGACAGGAAGGCACTGTGTCCCATCAGCATCGGCAGGAAGTTGCCGCCGTTGGTCAGCGGATCAACCGCCGCGCCCACCGCCACAATCACCACCCCGAACAGATAGGAGATGACGTTGGCGACCGGGAAGGCGGAGAACGCGGCGATCACCGCCGAGCGGCCATTTTTCGACCAGCGGGTAAAGTCGGCGGTCATGGTGCCGGAGTCGGCAAAACCGGCCACTACCATAGTGACAGCGGTGCCCATGCTCATCGCCCCGGCGGCGCTGGCGCTGCCCTTCCACTGCGTCACCACCGAGAAGTCATGCTGTTTGCCGATCAGCCACAGCGCCACCAACCCCAGCACCACAAACAGCGGCGCGGCGATCATCCCCAGCACCGACAGCGCGCGCACGCCCAGAAACGTGATACCGGTGTAGAGGATCATGGCAAAGGCGGTCACCGCCAGCGCATTCCAGCCAAAGGTCTGATTGATCACCGTGCCGGTCAGCCCGGTCTGAAAGGCGTACCAGCCGATCACCACCGTCGAGAGAAAACCTGACACCAGGATGTAGCCTTTACTACCAAAGGTGCGTCTGGCTTGCAGGGCGAAATTCATCCCGCTGTTACCGGCGTACCAGCTCAGTGCGCCGACGTAGGCGAACAGCACCAGATTCCCGAGCAGGATGGCAATCAGCGCCGGCCAGAAACCCAGATGCCAGGTGATAATCCCGCCAAACAGCGCGTTGGTCAGGATCATCGGAAAACCAAACCAGACCGCCGAGACGGAGCGGGTGGAGTGACGGTGCGACAGCGGCACCGGCTGATGTTCAAACTCCTGCTCCAGCGCAGGTGAAGACGATGTTTTCATTGGGCGATTCCGGGTTGAAGGTGATTCCACGGCTGAATGTGCTCGAAAGCCGCACTGGCAGCCAGCACTAAGCCATCATCAAGATGACGACCGACAATTTGCAGACCGACCGGCAGGCCAGCGGCGGTAAAACCGGCGGGCAGTGAGGCGGCGGGCTGACCGGTGAAGTTGAACGGGAAGCAGAACGAGAGCCAGTGATCGCTGCGCACCATGCGGCCATCAATCACCTCCGGCCCCTGCATCCCCAGCGGAAACGGCGGCACCGCCAGCGTCGGGGTGATCAGCAGATCAAAGCGCTGCATAAAGCGCCACAGGCTGTTGCTGACCGCTTTACGGGTGGCGATGGCATCGGTGAAGTTCTCCGCCCGCCAGTCGCGTTGCAGCATGGCGAGCAGGTGCGGTGACATCTCATCGCCCTGCTCCGCCATCATCTGACGCATACCACTGAGATCGCTCTCCATCGCCACCAGCGCGCCAAAGGCTGCCGCGGGATCGCTGAAGCCGGGATCGGCCAGCTCCAGCTCCGCGCCCAGCTCTGCGGCAAAGCGCTGGGCGGCGGCTGTGACCAGCGCACGGACCTCCGGGTCGACCGCCACATAGCCAAAATCGGCGCTAAAGGCGATGCGCAGTTTCTCCAGCGGCTGCTGGGGTGCGGTCAGCCAGTCGACATCGCTACAGGGGATAGAGTGGCGGTCGCGCATATCCGGTCCCGCCATCAGCGACATCATCAGGGCGGCGTCTCGCACGCTGCGCGTCATCGGCCCGATATGCTCCAGCGACTCCCAGCTCGACACGCCGGGATAGCGTTCATCGCGACAGCCCGGCCAGAGCGGCACCCGTCCCATCGACGCCTTGAAGCCGAAAATGCCGCAGTGCGCCGCCGGAATGCGCACCGAGCCGCCGCCGTCGCTGCCGAGCGCAATCGGGCAGAGCCGTGCCGCCACCGCCGCACCGGACCCGGCACTGGAACCGCCGGGCGTCATCGTCAGATCCCAGGGGTTGCGCGGCGACGGAAACAGCGGATTGTGCCCGACGCCGCTGTAGCCAAACTCCGGCGCGGTGGTTTTGCCAAGCAGGATGGCGTCAGCCGCCAGCAGCCGTTCCACCGTGATGTCGTCATCTTCCGGCACAAAATCCCGGTACGCCGCCGACCCGGAGGTGGTTCTGACGCCGGCGGTGCAGATAAGATCTTTCACCGCCAGCGGCACGCCCGCCAGTGCGCCCAGGGTTTCTCCGCGTGCCCGTCTGGCATCCACCGCTCTCGCCTGCTTTAAGGCGACCTCCGGCGTGGGCGTACAAAACGCCTGGATTGCCGGTTCCCGTTCTTCCATCCGCGCCAGCGCCGCCTGGGTAAGTTCAGTGGCTGAAACATCACCCTGGCGGATCAGTGCAGCCATCGTGGTGGCATCTTCATCTAATAAGGAGTCAAACATGGTCTACCTCGGCAAAAAATCACAGTGTTGCCGGTGCAGGAAGCGTGCCAGAAAACGGCCTGAACGCCGGGCTGCTGCGGGGATGCCAGATGGAATACGGGCTGGGATACAAGATCGAATTCTTATGATGCCGGGGCGTGGCGCTGTTTATTTTTTCAGCACGATGATGGCGCAGGGCTGCGCGATAAGGGGGCGCGACCGCTGTGGGTTTTTGCGGCAGGAGTAACTGAATGGGGCGACCCGCTTTCATGGCCGCCGCGATCTGTGACGCCCGGACTGGCTGAGAAAATGTCCAGTGCACTCGGGTTGCCGAAAAAAAGGCCCGTTAAACGGGCCGTTACTGTTTTTACCGGCTTGTGAATGACACTGGCTGCCTTATGCACAGACCGTTACTCTGGAAAATCGGTCTCCACAGAAGTCTGTTTCCACGCTTCAATCTCCGCCAGCCGCTCTTTGAGCTTGCTGGTCACGGCCTCATGGCCCCAGGCCCCCATCACCAGATGGCGTGGCGGGTTGTCATGTTCGGTTATGGCGATCATCGCCTGTGCCGCCCGTGCCGGATCGCCCTTCTGGGTACCGCTGTATTCGGCGGTGGCTTTCATCCGCGCCGCCGCGGTATCGGCATATTCCGGCAGGGTGCTCGGCGTCTGATGCAGTGAACGTCCGGCCCAGTCGGTGCGGAACGGGCCTGGCTCGACGCAGGTGACGTGGATGCCCAGCGGCCCCGCTTCCTGCGCCAGCGCATCGGACCAGCCTTCCACCGCGTGTTTACTGGCGGAGTAGTAGCCGGAGCTGGCAAAGCCGATAAAGCCCGCCACCGAGGTGATGTTGATTACGTGGCCGCTGCGCGCCTGCCGCATCGTCGGCAGCACGGCGCGGGTCAGGGCAAACAGGCCAAAGACGTTGGCGTCGAACTGGGCGCGGATCGCCTGCTCCTCACCCTCCTCCACGGAACTCTGATAGCCATAACCGGCGTTATTTACCAGCACATCAATCGTGCCGAACGTCTCCAGTGCCGCTTTGACGGCCTGATCGATGCTCGCCTGATCGGTAACATCCAGCGTCAGCGCCAGCGCGTTGTCATGTCCCGCCACCAGATCGGCCACTTTCGCGGTATCACGCGCGGTGACCACCACCTTAAATCCGCGCGCGATGGTCTGCTGCGCCAGTTCGCGACCGAAGCCGGTGGAACATCCTGAGATAAACCAGACAGGGCTTGATTGAACAGCCATAGTAAGACTCCTGTTGAGGGTGCGAAAACCGGGGTGAACCCGGATGCGAAGGCATCCGGGATAAGGCTAGTGAGGCGTTACCGCCCGGCTTAGCCCTTAATGCTTTTTGCTGAACAGCTGGCTGGCGGTGTCCGTGATGATCTGCGCCGCACCGCGATCGCCCTTCACCATCGACGCCATAAAGGCTTTCGCCTGCTTAAAGGTGATGTGCGGTGGCAGCGGAGCCACTTCCGGGTCGGTTTTCACCTCCAGCAGTACCGGGCGGTCAGCGCTGAGCGCACGCTGCCAGGCGGTAGCCAGATCGTCAGGATTGTCGACAAAGATGCCCGTCATCCCCAGCGACTGCGCAAACTCGGCATACTTCACATCCGGCAGCTGCTGCGAGGCGTCAAAGCGCGGATTGCCCTCCATCACCCGCTGCTCCCAGGTGACCTGATTCAGATCCTGGTTGTTGAAGACGCAGACGATCAGGCGCGGATCGGCCCACTGCTGCCAGTATTTCTGGATGGTGATCAGCTCCGCCATATTATTCATCTGCATCGCCCCATCACCTACCAGCGCCACCACCGGTTTTTCCGGGTGGGCAAATTTCGCCGCAATCGCATAAGGTACCGCCGCGCCCATGCAGGCCAGGCCGCCGGAGAGCGAGGCGCGCTGCCCCTGTTTTACCCGGTAATCGCGGGCAAACCAGTTGGCGCAGGAGCCGGAGTCAGAGGTGACGATGGCGTTGTCCGGCAGCTGCGGTGACATCTCCCACACCACCCGCTGCGGATTGACCGGATTGGCCGGAGCCATGGCGCGCTCCTCCATCAGCGTCCACCAGTCGCGTACCTGAACCGCGATATCCTCCTGCCAGCTGCGATCCTCTTTGTGCTCCAGCAGCGGCAGCAGCGCGCGCAGGGTTTCCGCCGCGTCACCGTGCAGGTTCACTTCGCTGGGATAGCGCAGGCCGAGCATGGCCGGATCGATGTCTATCTGCACCGCCCGCGCCTTGCCCTCTTCCGGCAGGAACTCGGTCCAGGGGAAGCCGCTGCCGATCATCAGCAGCGTGTCGCAGTTCTGCATTAAATCGGAAGAGGGTTTGGTGCCGAGCAGGCCAATCGAGCCGGTGACAAAAGGCGCGTCGTCCGGCAGCACATCTTTGCCCAGCAGCGCTTTGGCCACGCCCGCCCCCAGCACATTGGCGACCTGCACCACCTCGACGGCGGCGTCACGCGCCCCCGCACCAATCAGAATCGCCACTTTTTTACCGGCGTTCAGCACTTCGGCGGCGCGTTGCAGATCCGCTTCGTAAGGAATGACTTTAGGACGCTGATAGCCGCTGCCGGAATGGGTAAAGCCGTGCAGATGCTGCGGCGGCTGCCACTCTTCATCCTGAATATCTTTTGGAATGATGATCACCGCCACGCCGTTTTGCGCTTTGGCGATGCGCACGCCACGGTCCAGCAGATGGCGCACCTGGGTGGTGGTCGAGGCCTCCTGAACGAAGTTGGCGACGTCCGAGAAGATGCGATCCAGATTCATCTCCTGCTGATAGCTGGCACCGCGCGCCGTCGCTTCCGCCTGTCCGGCAATCGCCAGCACCGGGGCATGATCCATTTTGGCGTCATAGAGACCGGTCAGCAGATGGGTCGCGCCCGGCCCGCCGGTGGAGAGGCAGACGCCCAGCTCACCGGTAAATTTCGCGTGTCCGGCCGCCATAAAGGCCGCCATCTCTTCGTGACGCACCTGAATAAATTCGATGCCGTCGCCTTTGGCGTTCGCCCGCTGGATCGCCCCTAATACGCCGTTAATCCCGTCTCCCGGATAGCCATAAATGCGTGTGACGCCCCACTCTTTCAGGCGCTGGACAAAAAAATCACTGGTTTTCATGCTCATCGTCGCGTTTCCCCTCGTAAGTCCATGCAGACTTAAAGCGTAGTCGACGCTGAGCAATCGCCGTTAACTGTTCGCCATTGCCGGGTATCGCTGACGCAAATCACTGAATATTTGCCTCATATCCGCCGTTTCGCCTTTCTCCGCCACCGCCCGGAATACCTGGGTTTTCAGGAAGTGACGCCAGCTCACCGGCGCACTGGCCAGAAAATCGGTGAGTAACTGATACCGCTGAGGCGTCCAGCGCGCTTCGAAGCGACTGCGTGCTTCGCCGTGCTCAAAATGATCCGAAAACTGCTGCGGCATATCGGCGCGCAGCTGCGCGGTGGCCGGGTGATCCACGCGGTTATCGGTGATCACCACGCCATACTGCGCCCTGGCCGCCGCGACGCTGAGATAGCCGCAGCGCACATCCTGCATCACCGCCTCGGTATCGCGCTGCGACGGCAGGCCATAACCGCCCGCGCCTGGTCCCTGCACTTCCACCACATCACCCGGCTGGCAGCTAATCACATCGGTGTTGCCGTGGTTAATCACCTGACCATCACGGCGGGTGCGGAAGTATGAGAGCGCCCCGCTCCGCCCGCCCACCACGCCCGCCGAGGCGAACACCGAACGGTTGCGGTTACGCGCGGTGATGGTGGTGTTGGGTGAGAAGATCTCAAACGCCATTTCGGTCGCCAGGCCGCCACGATACTGACCGGCTCCGGCGCTGTCCTGCGCCAGCCCGTAACGATGAAAGCGAATCGGCACTTCCGCTTCGTTGATCTCAATCGGGGTGTTTTTCAGGAAGGCGGAGAGGCCACCGGAGCCGTCGGGTCCGTCATGGCGCGGCGTGCCGCCCGCGCCGCCGCCCACCGGCCCCAGCGAGGCGACCACGCTGCGGTTGTGGGTCTGGGTGCGGATATTCATGATCGAGTTGCCGCCTGGTGAGTTGGCGGGCAGACGGTCCGGCATCGCCAGCGAGAAAACGCCGACGGTGGCAATCTGTGACAGCGCGCAGGTCAGCGAGCGCATCCCTACCGCCGCCGGAGCTTCACAGTTCATTACCGTGCCCGGCGGCAGGATCGCCCGGGTAGGCCGCAGCGTACCGGCGTTAAGCAGCAGCGAGCGATCGAGGGTGGAGAGCACATAGGTCACGCCCACCAGCGCCAGCGGATGCCGCTCGCGCCCGCCGGTCGGCATGTTCAGCGACGAGGCCAGCTGCGGGTCGCTGCCGGTGTAATCCAGCTCCAGTTGATCGCCCGCAACCCGCAGAGTAATAGCGATACGGCAGGGATAGCCGCCCTCGCCATCTTCATCGGCGTAGTCGGCATAAAAATATTCACCGTCGGGAATGGTACGGATAATGGTGCGCGCCTGCGCTTCGGCGTAATCGAGAATACCTTCAATGCCCTGCAAAAAATCGTCGATGCCAAAGCGGGCGATAATGTCATGGATTTTGCGCTCGCCGACGTTCACCGACGCCAGCTGGGCTTTGAAATCCCCCCAGTTCTGATCCGGCACCCGCACGTTGAGCCGCATAATGCTGGCCACCTCTTCATTGAGCTGGCCCTGGCGCATAATCTTCAGCGGCGGAATGCGGATCCCCTCCTGCACAATATCGGTCAGCGAGCGTGACAGCGAGGCGGGCACCGCGCCGCCGACGTCGGTGTTGTGGATATGCCCCACCACAAAACAGACAATCTCGCCCTGATGAAACACCGGCTTCCAGATATGAATATCGGGTGAATGGGTCGCCACGTTGCCGGCGTAGGCGTCATTGGTGATACAGATATCCCCTTCGGCGTACTCCTCAATCAGCGCCAGCACCGGCGCATAGTCGATGCCGCTATACCAGGGCGCGCCAAAGCTGCGCGGCGAGGCGAACGCCAGCCCGCTGCGGCTGACAATCTGGCAGGAGAAATCCTCGGTCTCTTTCACAAAGGTGGAGTGCGCGGTGCGCATCAGGGTAAAAGCCATCGCATCGGCGGCGGCCGCGCAGTAGTTCGCCAGGATCTGTAGGTTACGTCCATCAATCGCCATGTTACGCCTCGCTCATCGTGATCAGCAGATTACCAAAGGGATCAACCTTCAACGCCATGCCGGGCGGCACGCAGGTGGTGCAATCATCCTGGGCGACAATCACCGGACCCGTCAGCTGATGCCCGGCGCACAGCACTGAACGCAGCACCACATCCACCTGATGCCATGCGCCATCGATCCACGCCCTGACCTGCTTCAGCACCGGCACCGGGCCGCTGGCCGCTGGCAGCCGGTTAAGCGCCGGTTTGGGCGTCGGTGAGGCGATCACCAGCCGCAGGTTGATCAGCTGCACCGGCGCGTCCGCGTCACTGTGACCAAACAGCTGCTGATGCTGGCGATCAAAGGCGTGATGCAGCGCGGCGACGTCAGCCTGCGCCAGCCAGCTCGCCTCCAGTGGCACCTCGATCTCAAACGACTGACCGCGATAGCGCATCTCCGCACTGAAGTGCAGGCTGTAGGGCATGTCGCTGCCATGCTCCTGTGCCAGCCAGCCGCTGGCGCGCTGCTGTAACGCCTCCGCTTCGCTGGCTAAGGTGTCCGCCAGCGCCGGGGTCAGGTCGCTGTAGAGGGTGCGGATAAAGTCGTTGCGGATGTCCGCCACCAGCCCGCCCAGCGCCGAGAGCACCCCCGGCGTCGGCGGCACGATCACCCCTTTCATGTTCAGTTCGCGGGCGAGGAAACAGCCCATCATCGGTCCGGCTCCGCCAAAGGCCAGAAACCAGAACTCGCGCGGATCGAGACCAAAGCGCGACAGCAGGCCGCTGGTGTCGCTATACATGCTGGAGATCGCCAACTGGATGGCGGTTTCCGCCGTCTCCTCAACCGTGATGCCGAGCGCCCCGGCCAGCGGCTGCCAGGCGGCGCAGGCGGCGGCCACGTCAACGTTCACCGCGTTATAACCGAGTGCGCCGTGGCCCATCATGCCGCAGGCGGCAAAGGCATCGGTGGCGGTGGGCTGGGTGCCGCCGCGCTGAAAGCAGACCGGTCCGGGCAGCGATCCGGCGCTGTCCGGTCCCATCTGCAATACGCCCTGACCATCAATCCACGCCAGCGAGCCGCCGCCCTGACCCACCGACGTCACCGCCACAGAGGGAATGAAGATCGGAAAATCGCCGATGATTTCGCCGTTGCCCTGCGCCACCTGCCCGTCGATGATCACCGCCACGTCGGCGCTGGTGCCGCCAATATCCAGGCTGAGAATTTTGTCAAAGCCACAGGCGCTGGCGAGATAGCTGGCCCCGATCACCCCGGAGGCGGTGCCGGAGAGCACCATCTGCACGCATTCACGTTTCGCCTGATCGACCCCCATCACCCCGCCGTTGGATTTGGTAATGCGCGGCGGCGGCTTCACGCCGAGCCGTTGCAGCGCCTGCTCAAAGGATTCCAGGTAGTGGATCACCATCGGCTGCACATAGGCGTTAATGGTGGCGGTGATGGTGCGCTCATATTCGCGGATAATCGGCCAGATGTCGGCGGAGCAGGAGGTGAGCAGCTCGGGAGCCACTTCGTCGATAATCGCTTTTACCGCCGCTTCATTGTGCCGGTTGCGGTAGCTGTGCAGCAGCGACACCACAATGCCCTGACAGCCAGCGGCGCGCGCCTGCTCAATCGCGTCGAGCACGCTCTGGCGATCGGGCGCGTGCAGCACGTTGCCCTGCGCGTCGCTGCGTTCGCGGATGGCAAACACCCGATCGCGGCTAATCAGCGGCGCGGGACGGCGGGAGAAGAGATCGTGGATATGGGGGATTTTCAGCCGGGCCAGCTCCAGCACATCGCAGAAGCCTTCGGTGGCGAACAGCGCCAGCCGCACGCCGCGTCGCTGGATCACCGCGTTGATACCTACCGTGGTGCCGTGGGTGAAGTAGCCAATCTCAGCCGGATCGATGCCCTGCTGCTGAAACTGCGTCAGCCCGGTGACCATCTCGCTGCCGGGCTGGTCGGGCCGTGACAGCACTTTCAGGGTGTGGATCTGGTTGGTTTGCTGATCGAGTACGGCGAAATCGGTGAAGGATCCGCCAATATCCACGCCAACGCGGTATCGCATATCGGGTTAACTCCGGTGTCAGGAGGGAGGAAATTCCATCAGCGTCTGCGGCTGTTGCACAACACGCCAGCCGAGCCGCTGGTAGACCGGGTGGGCATCCTGGGTGGAGAGCATCCAGCGATGCACCGTTTGCAGTTCCGGGTGGGCACGAACGCAGGTCGCCAGCCAGCTACCCAGGCCGTGTCCGCGCCAGTTTTCGTCAATGATCACGTCACACAGCCAGCCAAAGCGGGTGTAGTCGGTGATCAGGCGGGCAAAGCCAATCTGCGCCTGCTGGTGATAGAGGCCAAACGGCAGGGAACCGGCAATCGCCCGCAGGGTTTTATCGCGCGACTGCCCCTGCGCCCAGTAAGACTTCTCAGCCAGCTGGGTGTGGATCCACTCCGTATCCAGCCGCTGGCGTTCAGTTGAGACGGTGAATGCATCGCGCTGCCACTGCTGGTCGGCAATCTGTAATGAGTCCATGACAACTCCTTGTATCGGTTGAAAACAGTGTAAAAGGGTTGACCCGGCGGTTGCGGCTGAAGCGCAGCACTGAACCGGTTGTAGCGCCTGAATTTCGCGTCGGAAAGAAATTTTATGCTGAGGGGCTGGCGGCGCGTCAGAGGAAGAGGTGAAGCATGGCGGTTAACAGCGGGTGAAAGAGAGATAACCGCCCTTCCCCGGTCGGGGAAGGCAGAGAGGGGCGACGCGAAGTCGCCCGTTATACGCCGAACTCCACCGAATTGTGCTTGCCGATCAGCGAGCGCAACGGCACGCTGCTTTTCATAATCGGGGATTTGATGACGATGTAGCTGAAGTACTTATCGATGCCGAGCTGGGCGTCGAGCATCTTCTCAATCACTTCCTGGTAATGTTCAATGCTGCGGGTAATAAAGCGCAGCAAATAGTCGTAGCCGCCGGTGATCAGATGGCACTCCATCAGCTCATCGACATCGCGCATCGCGCTTTCAAACTTCATAAAATCTTCGCGGCGATGGCCCGACAGCGTGACTTCGGTAAACACCGTCACCGAGTCGGTGATGCGGGTGAGATTGATGTGGGCTTCATAACCGGTGATAAAGCCCGCCTGCTCCAGACGTTTAACCCGTTGCAGACAGGGACTGGGGGAGAGGCCAACGGCGTCGGCGAGGTTAACGTTGCTGATACGGCCATCTTTCTGGAGTTGCACCAGGATGTTGATGTCGATGCGGTCGAGTTTCATTAAGCCGTTCATAGCACCCCTCATTGTCAGCGCCTGGCCCATCAGGCGTCATGGTTGCTGGCAGAGTGAACAGGGAGAGCGCGGCACACCCGGAACGTACACCAAGCTACGTGAGGGTTGGACGCACTGCCCGGGTTCAGACTGGCAAATCAGAGAGTCTGATGGGATGGGCTGTTAATCAAATGTTCAGAACCTCCCGAAGATATAACATGCTTTACGGTAAACGCGCCAGCGCTTCGCAGTGGTTATACCAGCGGGAGATTTTAAAATTACCCTAACAAAATCAATGAGGAACGCAAATTTAACCCAACCGGCCGGTGGCGCGGGCCAGCGCAATATCGAAGATATGCAGCGCCTCTTCCAGCTGGGAGTCGGTGGTGACCAGCGGGGCCAGGAAACGGATGGTATTGCGATGCAGCCCGCATTTGATCAGCAGCAGCCCCTCCTGACAGGCGCAGTCGAGGATCTTCTGGGTCAGCGCGGCATCGGGACGACCGGTTTCAAAATCGAGGATTTCCACCGCCTGCATAAAGCCCACGCCGCGCACGTCACCAATGCAGGCATATTTATCCGCCAGCTGGCGCAGGCGCGCATTGAGCTGTTCGCCGAGCTGACAGGATCGCTGCAACAGGTTCTCCTGCTCAAACAGATCCAGCACCGCCAGCGCCGCCGCACAGCCCAGCGCGTTGCCGCCGTAGGTGCCGCCTAATCCGCCAGGGGTCGGCGCATCCATAATCGCCGCCCGCCCCACCACGCCGGAAATCGGCAGGCCACCACCAAGGCTTTTCGCCAGGGTGATTAAATCGGGTTTGATCCCCAGCTGCTGGAAGGCGAACATGGTGCCGGTGCGGCCAAAGCCGGACTGCACTTCATCGCAGATCAGCAGAATGCCATGCTGCGTGGTGATGCGCCGCAGCGCCTGCATAAAGGCCGGACCCGCGGGCAGGAAGCCGCCGTCGCCCTGCACCGGCTCAATGATGATCGCCGCCACCCGCTCCGGCAGGATCTGCACCGCGAACAGCTGTTCCAGCGCCTTCAGGCAGTCCGCTTCGGTGATGCCGTGCAGCGGGTTCGGGAACGGCAGACGGTAGATCTCGCCAGGGAAAGGACCAAAGTTCTGTTTGTAAGGCGCGGACATGCCGGTCAGCGTCACCCCCAGCAGGGTGCGGCCATGAAACGCGCCATCAAAAGCGATAATTCCCGGACGCTGGGTGTGTGAGCGGGCAATTTTCACCGCGTTTTCCACCGCTTCCGCGCCGCTGGTGAAGAAGACGCTTTTGTACGCCTCATCGCCGCCCACCAGCCGGTTCAGCCGCCGCGCCAGCTCGATGTAGCCCGGATAGGCCACTACCTGGAAACAGGCGTGCGACACCAGACCGAGCTGTTGGGTGACGGCGTTGACCACCGCCGGGTGGTTGTGGCCGACATTCAGCACACCGATGCCGCCAACAAAGTCGAGATAGCGATTACCCTCCACGTCCCACACTTCACTGCCTCTGGCGCGTTCGATCACCAACGGATGGGCGGTGACCACGCCACGCGGCACGTTCTGCTCGCGTGCATCCAGTAACAGGCTGTTATCGGAGACTGCTTGCTGCTCTGCCATGACATTCTGCATTTTAAACCCTCATCCACGTAACGTTCGGTTGGCTCAAGTATCGCAACCTGCTGGTTTCTCACGCTGCCGTAATTCCGCAGGCAGCGGCATTTCCTGTCAAAATCCCGCTGCATTCAGCAGGGAAATTTCTCTGCCAGCGCCTGGCGAACCAGGGTGACAAACACGTTAACGCCATGCGGGATCAGCGCATCGTTGAAGTCGTAGGCGGCGTGGTGCAGCGGCTTAGCGGGCGCAGAGCCGAGCCACAGATAGGCACCGGGGCGCGCCTGTAACATAAAAGCAAAATCTTCCGAGGTGAGCGCGGGCTGCGGCGCGGCCGTCGCCGGGATACCCGCCTCGCTCAGCGCCCGCAGGCAAAACGCCGCTTCGGCGGGATGATTGAGGGTCGCCGGGTAGTAGCGCTGATAGCTGACCTCAGCGTGCAGGCCGTGGGCGGCGGTAACATGCTCCGCCATCTGGCGCAGCCGCGCTTCAATGGTTTCCTGCGCCGCCGGGCTGAAGGTGCGTACCGTACCGGTGATGCTCGCCTCCGCCGGGATCATGTTGTGCGAGAAGCCGCCCTGCATCCGGGTGACGCTGAGCAGCGCCGTTTCGCACGGATCGAGCGCGCGTGACACCAGGGTATTGAGCTGCACTACCAGCTCGCTGGTCGCCAGCAGCGTGTCGCGCGTCAGATGCGGCTGCGCCGCGTGTCCGCCCCCGCCCAGCACCCGTATATCGAAGCGGTCAGCTGCCGCCATGATTGCGCCGGGCCGGGTCTGCACCTGGCCGAGCGGCAGTTCCGGCCAGTTATGAATGGCGTAGACCGCCTCACAGGGAAAGCGGCTGAACAGGCCATCGTCGATCATCGCCTTCGCCCCCGCCAGCCCCTCTTCGGCAGGCTGGAAGATAAAACAGACGCTGCCGTCGAAGCTGACCTCGCGCACCAGTTTTTCCGCCGCGCCCAGCAGCATCACGGTGTGACCGTCGTGGCCGCAGGCGTGGCTCACCCCTGCCAGCTGGCTCTGCCACGCGGTGCCGCTCTGATCCTGCATCGGCAGCGCATCCATGTCGGCGCGCAGGCCGATCCTGCGTTGGCTGCTGCCCTTTTTCAGTATCCCGACCACGCCGGTTTTGCCGATACCGCGATGCACCTCCAGCCCCAGCTGTTGCAGGTAATTCGCCACTATGTCGCTGGTGCGCTGCTCCTGAAAGCCCAGCTCCGGGTGCGCGTGCAGATCGCGGCGCAGTGCCACTAAGTGTTCCATCTTAATATCCTCGCGAACGGTCAATCTCACCGTGCAGCGCGTCTCCGCGCTGATAGCGGCGCAGGTTCTCCAGCAGGGCGGCAATGGCGCTCTCATTGTGGGTCTGACTGGCGATGTGCGGCGTCAGCCAGATAGCGGGATGGTGCCAGAAGGGATGTTCCGGCGGTAACGGCTCAGGGTCGGTGACATCAATCACGGCGGCGCGCAGCTGGCCACTCTCCAGCGCCTGGAGCAGATCGTCAGCGTTAAGCTGCGGGCCGCGCCCGGCCTGCACCAGAGCCGCGCCCGGCGGTAGCTGGCTGAACAGGCTGCGGTTCAGTAATCCGTGGGTGGCGTCGGTCAGCGGCAGCAGGCAGACCAGGATGTCGCAGTGCGCCAGGAAGTCAGCCTGTTGATCGGCCCCGTGCCAGCAGCGCACGCCGGTTAACTGGCGCGGGGTACGGCTCCAGCCGGCGCAGTCAAAGCCGAGCGCCACCAGCTGCTGTAGCGCCGCCTGACCGAGTTCCCCCAGCCCCATTACCCCCACCCGACGCTGCGCGGCCGGTCTGGCCGCATGGGCCAGCCACTGCTGCTGGCGCTGCTGATGAAAATAGCACGGCATATCACGATGCAGCCCCAGCACCGCGAAGGTGACATATTCGACCATGCCCTGGGTCAGCCCCGGTTCAATCATCCTGATCACCGGCAGGTCGGGCGGCAGCGCGCTGAAGTCAAACTGATCGGCTCCGGCTCCCACCGAGAACAGCAGTTTCAGACGGGGAAAAAGCGCCGGAATGTCAGCGGGTGGCTGCCAGGCGACCAGCGCCTCCACCTGCGCGGGATCGCCGGTCTCCGGCCAGATGTGCAGCTGAATGTCAGGCGCATGTTCTGCCAGCCAGCGCTGCCAGATCCGGCCACGCTCCGGCTCCGATTTATAGACGATATGCATCAGGCCATCGCCTGGGTCATCAGCCCAAACGCCTGCATCCCCTGCGGCGTCCAGGGCGTGCCGCGCACCATGGTGGTCGGCGCATCGACCTGATCGATGCCCAGGCTATGCAGCCAGGCGGACATCGGCAGGCTGGCGTCGGTGTCGATGCGCAGGAACTCGCCGTGCAGTGACTGCATCAGGCTGGCGACCAGCGCCTGCGCCTGCGGGAAGTCGGCCGCGATCACTGGCCCTATCGCCCAGCCGTGACCAAAGCGACGCAGGCTGGCGAAGCCCTGAATCTGCTGCGCCGCATCCTGTAACAGCAGCGTCTGACAGTCGCGCAGCAGATGGTCAAACAGCGTCGGGCGGTGCATGCCGTGTGCCTGCTGATCGAGCGCGACCAGCGTGGCGTGATCCGCCGGTGTCACCGGGCGCAGCTGGAGTCCCGCCGGGATCACGACATCGGGCAGCGTGGTGACGGCACGGGTCTGGTGCTGACGAATCTCACCGCAGCTGACAAACCCCAGCTTTTCATACAGGCCCTTACCCATTTCGGTGGCGTGCAGCCGCACGTTATAGTCGGGCAGCTTTTCCAGCTGTGCCAGCATCAGCTGCTTGCCCAGGCCGCGCCCCTGCTGCTGGTTATCGACGATCACCAGCCCCACGGTGGCGGCGCTCTCGCCCCAGCGCCAGAGCACGGCGCTGCCGATCAGCCTGCCCTGCTCTTCAATCACCGTGCCTTCGCCCAGTTGCAGCGCCAGCGTCCAGTCTTCGCGCCGGTGCGGCCACTTCAGCGCCTGGGTCATGGCGTAGCAGCTGTCGAGATCGTCCGGGGTCATTGCGCGTATTGTCAGGCTCATTGCGGCTCTCCTTACATCATGCCTGGGGTATCTAATCCGCTGCCGTCCACCAGACGGCTGTAGCGGTAAGGGGTAGGATCAACGATAGGTGTGGCGTCGGTCGCGAGATCGGCCGCCAGCCGTCCGGCTCCCGGCCCGATGCCGAAGCCGTGCGCGCTGTAACCGGCAGAAAGCACCAGCCCCGGCAGTTTCGCCACGCCGGAGATCACCGGGATCGCGTCCGGGGTGCTGTCGATCATCCCGCCCCACGACTGCGCCAGCTTCAGGTTCGCCAGCGCCGGGTATTCGCGGCGCATTGCCGCCAGTCCCTCTTCCACGATTTTTGCATCGGCGGCCGGGTCGAGAATACGCATCCGCTCAAAGGGGGATTCGCGGTCAAATGCCCAGCGTCCCATCGCTTCCGGGCCGTTGAAAAACGGCGACAGGCCGAGGTTCAGGGTGAGATTTTTACGGCGGCTTTTAAAGGTCGGGTAGAACTGGCGGGCATAGCGCAGCCCCTGCGCGCCCGGCTCCAGCCGTCCGCGCCCGGAGACAGAGACGGTGTAGCTGCCATCCAGCTGTGGCCGACAGGCAAAGCCCGGCGTGTAGAGCGGCATGGCGATCGCCTGCTCAATGGGCTGGGTGCGGAAGGCGGTGCCAATCACGTTGCCCAGCGGCAGATCGATGCCGTGACGACGGCAGAACATTGAGGTCCAGGCCCCGGCGGCGCAGATCACCCGGCTGGTTTTAATCAGCCCGCGTTCGGTCCAGACGCCGCTGACCCGACCGGCGGCGATGTCCAGCCCGCGTACCGCGCACTGCTGAAACAGCAGCGCGCCTTTTTTCAGCGCACCGGCCACCAGCCCAGGTGCGGCCAGCCGTGGCTCAGCGTGACCGTCGGTAGGCGCGGAGAGACCGCCGCGCCAGTGGGTGGTGCTGCCCGGCGTCATCGCTTTGGCCTGCTCCGCCGTGAGAATCGAACTGTTTACGCCATAGCCTTTTGCCATCTGGATCCACTTATCCCAGGCGGCGATGTCCGACTCTTCCTGCGTGGCGTAGACCAGCCCGCTGCGGCGAAAACCGAGCTCTTCACCGGTTTCGTCGTTCAGCTCACCCCAGCGTTGCAGCGCATAGATAATCAGCGGCAGCTCGCGCTCGTCGCGGTTCTGCTGACGGCACCAGCCCCAGTTGCGGCTCGACTGTTCCGCCCCCACCAGCCCTTTTTCAATCAGCACCACCTTGATTCCCTGTTTCGCCAGCTCCCAGGTGGCGGCAGCCCCGGCGATACCGGCGCCAATCACCACCACATCGGCGGAATCGGGAAAGTTTGCACTGTCCTGTACATAACGAATCGGTGCAGGCATAGCATTGCTACCTCTGTTGTAAGTTGTCGGTCTGGCACGACGCGGCGCTGGCCGCGGTGCACTGACCGGTGCCGTCTGCGCCGCACCAGGCGGCGGGCAGACGGGTAAATTCAGGCGCTGAGCCGGTTAAGCGGCAACCTACTCGGCTTTTAATATCTCTTCATGTTCATCGAGCCAGCCCTGACGCAGCTCCGGCACCGCGCGCTTCAGCCGCTCGAAGTAGAGTTCACTGGTCGGCTTATCGTAATCGTCACGCGCCAGCTGGGTAACGACGCGCCCGCTCTTCATCACCACAATCTCGTCACACACAGCGCGGACCGCGTGCATATCGTGGCTGATAAAGATCACCGACAGCCCCAGCTCGCGGCGCAGTTCGCTGATCAGGTCGAGGACCGCGGCGGCGACCACGGTATCCAGCGCCGAGGTCACTTCATCGCACAGGATCAGATCCGGCTCCGCCGCCAGCGCCCGCGCCAGATTGACGCGCTGCTTCTGCCCGCCGGAGAGCGCCCAGGGACGCCGCCACAGCACGCTGCGCGGCAGCTGCACCAGATCCAGCAGCTGCCAGAGGCGCTGCTGACGGGCCGCGCCGCTCAGGCCGTGAAACAGGGTCAACGGGCGGCTCAGAATCCGTTCCACGCTGTGCGCCGGGTTCAGCGCGGTATCCGCCATCTGGAACACATACTGAATGCGCCGCAGCTCGTTGTCAGGACGTTTCTGCATATCGCCCGCGATGTAGTGGCCGTTGAACAGAATATGCCCGTGACTGGGGGCGTTCAGCCCGGCGATGGCGTGGGCCAGGGTGGTTTTACCGGAGCCGGACTCGCCAATGATGCCAATCGCCTGCCCTTTCCACAGCTTGAGATTGATCTGTTCAAGAATGCGCACTTTCGGATGGCCGTCGCTGCCGCGCGGGCCATAACCGGCGCTGAGATCGCGCACCTCCAGCAGCGGCTGAATATCGGCAGCAACCGGACACCAGTTGCTGGGGCGTTCCTTCTGCCGCGCCGCCTCCATCAGCAGCCGGGTGTACTCCGCCTGTGGCGCGCCGATCAGATGCGCGGTACTGCCATACTCCGCCATTTTGCCGCGCAGCAGCACCAGAATCCGGTCAGCCATCTGCGCCACTACCGCCAGATCGTGACTGACGTAGATGGCGGTGACGCCGCGCTGTACCACCACGCGGCGAAACGCCTTGAGGACTTCGACCTGGGTGGTGACATCCAGCGCGGTGGTCGGTTCGTCGAGGATCACCACATCGGGATCGCCGATCAGTGCCATCGCCGTCATCAGGCGCTGCAACTGACCGCCCGACACCTGATGCGGGAAGCGGTCGCCAATGTGCTCCGGGTCAGGCAGCGCCAGCTCACGGAACAGGCCAATCGCTTTGGCTTTGGCCGCTTTACGGGTCAGGGTGCCGTGGATCACCACCGGCTCAATCACCTGATCGATAATCTTCATGCCCGGATTAAACGAGGCGGCCGCGCTCTGGGCGATATAGGAGACTTTGTTGCCGCGAAAGGCGCGCAGCTGACTCGCGGAGAGGCTGTTGACGTCGGTTCCGGCGACGTGAATATTGCCTTCGGCAATACGGCAGCCGTTGCGGGCATAGCCCATCAGCGCCATGGCGATGGTGGTTTTGCCCGAACCGGATTCGCCAATCAGCGCCAGCACCTCGCCCTTCTGAACGGTGAAGTGAATATCAGAAACCAGGTCAATCTCTTCGCCGCGATCGGTCTGCGCGGTGACGCGCAGTTTATCAACCGAGATTACCGGCATGGCACTATGTGGTGTCACGTTCATGCTCCCTCCTTCGCCAGCGTCATCGGACGCATCGCCTGTAGGCTGTCGATAAACAGGTTGGCCCCGATGGTCAGGCTGGCGATTGCCAGCGCGGGCATCAGCACCGCGGGCGAGCCGTCAAACAGCCCCTGAATGTTTTCACGTACCAGCGTGCCCCAGTCGGCGTACGGCGGCTGCACACCGAGGCCGAGGAAGCTCAGACCGCTCAGCAGCAGCACGATGTAGACAAAGCGCAGGCCAAAATCGGTCAGCATCGGGTGCACCATGTTGGGCAGAATGTCATGAATGGCGATATACCAGCGGCTTTCGCCGCGCAGCCGCGAGGCGCGGACGTAATCCATGCTGCGCAGCGTGCTGGCCATCGCGAAGGCGATGCGGAAAGCGCCCGGCCAGTAGGTAAAGACCGCCGTCAGGATCAGCATCGGCAGCGAGGAGCCAAACACCGCGACAATCATCAGCGACAGCACTTTACCCGGCAGCACCAGCAGCGCATCGTTGACGCGCCCCAGCAGCTCCTCCAGCCAGCGTCCCGTCACCGCCGCCAGCAGCGCCAGCAGGGTGCCGATCAGACTGGCCAGCAGCGCCGCGCTCAGCGCCAGGCCGATAGAGAACTTCGCGCCATAGAGAATACGGCTCAGCATGTCGCGTCCGAGATAGTCGGTGCCCAGCAGGTTATCGGCGGTCAGGCCGCCCAGCAGCGGACCGCCGCCGATGTCATCAATGCTGTGCGGGGCGAGTGCGGTGCCAAACAGCGCCATCAGCAGCCAGAACAGGGAGATCAGCAGGCCCAGCCGGCCAGACCCGGAGAGCGACTGTAAGAAACGCCAGGGCAGCAGAAGAATATTCATGCGCTTCTCCATTTAGGGTTAAAAGCAATGGTCAGAATGTCCGCCAGCAGCAGCAACACCAGATAGCAGGCGGCGAACAGCATCACGCAGAGCTGGACCACCGGCAGGTCGCGGTTACTTACCGCGTCCACCAGCTGACTGGCCAGGCCGGGATAACTGAAGATGGTTTCGATGATGATCACCCCGCCAAACAGGTAGGAGAGGCTGAGTGAAATGGCGTTGGCGATCGGGCCGACCGCGTTGGGCAGCGCGTGACGCAGCACCGCCCGTAGCGGCGAAACCCCTTTCAGCAGCGCCATCTCCAGATAGGGGCTGTCGAGCTGATTGATGATCGCCGCCCGCGTCATGCGCGCCATCTGCGCCACCAGCACGCAGCAGAGCGTCAGCACCGGCAGCGCATAGGCTTTGAGGTAGCTCAGCAGGCCGCTCTCCGGGCTGCCGAACGACATCGCCGACACCCAGTGCAGTTTGACGGCGAAGATCAGCACCGCCACCGTCGCCACCAGAAATTCCGGCACCGCCACCGTCGCCATGGTGCCGATTACCAGCGCCCGATCGAGACGGGAACCGCGATTCATCGCGGCGATAATGCCAATAATCAGCGCCAGCGGCACGCAGATCAGCGTGGTGATGGCCGCCAGTTCAAAGGTGGCGGGAATACGCTGCGCCACCAGCTGCGACACCGGCAGATGACTGGCGAACGAGGTGCCAAAGTCGCCCTGCACCATGCCCGCCAGCCAGCTGAAGTAGCGCATCAGTAACGGCTGATCCAGCCCCAGCTGCTGACGTAACGCCGCCACCGTCTCCGGCGTGGCGTTCTGACCGAGGATCATCTGCGCCGCGTCGCCCGGCAGCAGGCTGGTGATAAAAAACACCACCGCCGAGACGATAAGCAAAGTCAGGATGCCGGCGCCAATTCGCCGGGCAATCAGGAACATCATGTAACGGTTCATCGGCGTACTCCTTATGAAGAGCCTGCCCCGCCAGGCTATTTTATTTGGCAATCTGAATCTGGAGAGTGCTCACCCAGGCTGCTTTAGCAACCTGAACGCCCGTCAGGGCGGCCCTGAAGGGGCGGGCACAGCGCGTAATCGTCACGTACTGCCTGTACGCTCCGGTTGCTCCGCGCAGTCCGTCTCCAGACTGTCTGCAACAATGGCGCCTGAGGGGCCAGGCTCTAAACCGGAATCAGGCGCTCAGCCAGGCAAACTCATGAAAGCGATAACCCATCATCATGCCCGACGGCCAGGCCTCAATCCCTTTGACCTTTTTGTTGTAGCCATCGGTGGAGCTGATAAAGGTCGGGATAATCGTGCCGCAATGGTCATAAATCAGCGTCTGCATGTCGCCATACATCTGCTTGCGTTTCGCCTGATCGCGCTCACCGCGAGCGGCGACCACCAGCTGATCAAACTGGGGATTTTTCCAGCCCGATTCGTTGTTCGGTGCGGTAGAGAGATAAAACTGTGAGAAGAGCATGTCGAGCGTCGGACGCGGGTTTATCGAGCCATATCCCACCGGATCTTTCATCCAGTGCGAAGACCAGTAACCGTCATACGGCACACGTCGCACTTTTACGTTGAGGCCTGCCCCGCGCGCCATCTGCTGGATCATCTGCCCGCCTTCATTCGCGCCTTCGATATTCGGCGTGGTGATGATTTCTACCGTGGAGCCTGCCATGCCCGCTTTTTTGATATGGAACTTCGCTTTTTCTATGTCGAGGGCGCGCGGTTTGAGGTCGGCGTTGTAGAGCGGATGCCACGGCGGCACCGGAGTGTCGTTACTGACGTCGCCATAGCCCTGTAGCACCGTTTTCACCAGCATTTCGCGCGGTTGCAGATATTTCATCGCCAGTACGAAATCTTCATTGCTGCCTGGCTTCACGTCGGTGCGGATAATCAGGTTGGTGTACATGCCCGATTTACTCTCCAGCACACCAAATTCGCTGCTGGCTTTGATGCGCTTGCAATCCGTGGCGCTCAGGGTAGAGACCACTTGCAGATCGCCCGACATCAGGGCATTGACGCGCGCCGCGCCGTCAGTGACCCCAATCAGCTCAACCTCATCCAGATGTGGCAGTCCGGGCTTGTAATAGTTGGGATTTTTGGTGCCAATGGTGCGCGTACCCGGCATAAACGTTTTGCAGACAAACGGGCCGGTGCCGATGCCTTTGCTGAAATCGGTGGTGCCATCCTTCACAATTAAAAACGGGGGCGTCGCCAGCATGTAAGGGACGTCGAAGTTGGCACTGTTCAGCTCCAGCTGCACCTCATTGTCATTGACCGCGCTGAACGCTTTGAACTGATCGGCCAGCTTAAAGGCGATAGAGGCGATGGCGGGATCTTTGTGGCGGCTGAGCGAGAAGATCACATCTTTGGCGGTCAGCGGTTTGCCATCATGAAAAGTGACCCCTTTACGCAGTTTAATGTGCCAGATAAGACCATCGCTGGATTCCACCGATTCCGCCAGCGCTGGTTGCGCCATCAGGTTTTTATCCAGTTCGGTCAGGCCGCTGTAGAACATAAACTGACGGGTATAGTCGGCGCTGTTGTTACTTTTCGCCGGATCGAGCGTGTCGGTGGCGGAGGCGTTGGACATTGCCGCCCGCAGTTTGCCGCCTTTGACCGGTTTATCGTCGGCCCATGCCGCCCCGGAAAAACCGATCAGCCCGCTGCTCATCACCGCCCCGGCGGAGAGAATTTTCATCAGGTGGCGACGTGACAGCGAACCTTCGGTGATCATGCGCGTCAGTGCCGGATTACCCGCGTCAGCGTCGTTATTATCAAATTTACTCATCTCAGTACCCTCAATCGTAAAGCGAACGTGGATTCATTCTCAGCTGACGCTGGGGGTCAGCACTCGATGGGAAGTTATGAAAGGCGATCCTTTGCTTTGTAATAGAGTCCTGCCAGCGGCAGAAACCAGGGCTTACCGTGATAGCCGGGCAGCGCGGGCCAGGCGTCGCGTTGCCAGGGGTTTTCCGTGCGTTTTTCGGCCAGCAGATCGGCCATCACCCGGCCCATCCACACCGACATCTGGGTGCCGTGACCGCTGTAGCCAAGCGAATAGAACAGGCCATCCTGTTCACCGGCGTGCGGCAGACGGTCGGCGGTCATATCGACCATGCCGCCCCAGCAGTACGCCACCTGCGCCTGGCTGAGCTGCGGCAGCATCTGCGCCAGCGCCCGGCGCAGGATCTCCCCGCTGCGCGAATCGGAGGTGGGATTACTGACCGCGAAGCGGGCGCGGCCACCAAACACCAGCCGGCGATCGGCGGTGGTACGGAAGTAGTTACCGATGTTCAGTGAGGTGACGTAGGTGCGATCGTTCGGCAGCACCTGACGCAGCAGCGCGGCGTCGATCGCTTCGGTGACCACGATAAAGCTGCCAACCGGCACGATGCGGCGCTGAAACCAGGGAAACGGGCCGACGTTGGAGCAGCCGGTCGCCATCAATACTTTGTCCGCGGTGATAACGCCCTGCGCGGTATGGACCCGATGCTGATAACCCGAGAGACGTTCCAGTTTCGTCACCGCGTGGTGCGGGAAGATCTTCGCGCCGCTGCGGGCCGCCGCCTGCGCCAGTCCGACGCCAAACTTGCCCATGTGCATCTGACCGCCACGCTTCTGCAACAGGCCGCCGTGGAAATCGTCGCTGGCGATCTCGTCGCGCACTGCCGTTTTGTCGAGCAGTTCAATCTCCGGGTCAACGGTGCGGCGCATCAGCTCATACGCCTCCCGCAGCCCGGCGACGTGCGAGGCTTTGCTGGCGAGCTTGAGCTTGCCGCACAGCCGGAAATCGCAGTCGATCTGTTCATCCTGGATCAGTTGCTGGACGTAGCTCACCGCGTCATCAAACGCCCGGTAGAAGCGACTGGCCTGCTCCAGCCCCTGACTCGCCACCAGCGAGGCGAAGTTCTGCGCCACGCCGGTGTTGCAGTGTCCGCCGTTGCGCGCCGAGGCCTGGCTCATCACCTCGCCACTCTCCAGCAGCACCACGCTGAGGCCGCTGCGCGCCAGGTTAAGCGCCGCCGAGACGCCGGTGAAGCCACCGCCAATCACCACGACGTCAGCCTGCGCGGGCAGCGGCTCGCGGGCGGCACCGGTAAATGCGGGCGCGGTGGCCTGCCAGAACGATTCCAGTTTCATGGGGTGATCCTCAGAGTCCGACTACGCCCGGCAGGCCGCCGATGTCTTTAATTTCGGTGTAGTGGTAGTAGGGGTTTGCCGGTTCGTGACCGCGATTGACCCAGACTTTATTTTTGATGCCGAGATCGTGGGCGGTCATCAGGTCGTAGCGGAAGCTGGAGGAGACGTGCAGGATCTCCTCCGGGCCGCAGTCGAGCTTCTCCAGCATGTACTCAAAGCCCTTCATCTGCGGTTTGTAAGCCCCCGCCTCTTCAGCGGTGATCGCCATGTGGATCGGCGCGCCCAGCCGTGGGATGTGGTGCGGGATAAGGTCTTTCATCGAGTTGGTCAGCAGCACCAGCGGAAACTCTTCAGCCACTTTCGCCAGCCCGGCAGGCACGTCGGGGTGCGGTCCCCAGCTGGCGCAGTCGGTGTAGATAAAGTCACTGTCGCTTTTATCCCACTCAACGCCCCACTTTTTGCAGGTGCGCTGAATCGCATTGCTGACCACGTCGTAATAGGGTTTCCATGCACCGAGCACCTCATCCAGCCGGTAGCTGGAGAAATCGTTGGTGAAGGCGCGCATCGCCTCCGGGTCGACGCGGTCGCTGAAGCAGCGCTGCGCGGCACCGGCCATGTCAAAGAAGATCAGCGTGCCGTAACAGTCAAACGTGATGAATTTCGGTTTAAACAGTGCCATGTAACACCCTCGTCATTGTCAGTTGCGCTTAGAAATCAATAAGTACACTTTTCTGGCGCTGGCAGGCCTGAAACGCCTGACGGCCTAAATCTTTACCAATGCCGGAGCCGATAAAGCCGCCGGTGGGAATGATGAAGTCGCCAGAGCGACCATAGCGGTTGATCCAGACGGTGCCGGCCTCAATGGCGCGCATCGCCCGCAGGGCGCGCGGCAGACTCAGGGTGTGCACCCTGGCGCAGAGGCCGTAGGTGTCATGGGCGGCCATCGCCAGCCCCTGCTCCTCTTCGTCAAAAGTCTGCACCGTCAGCACCGGCCCGAAAATTTCCTGCTGGACCGCCGGGTTATCCTGCGCGACGTGGCTCAGCAGCGTCGGCTGCCAGAACCAGCCGTCGCCGGTATCCGCAAAGCGCTCTCCGCCCACCAGCACCTCGGCACCCTGCGCTTTCGCCGCGGCGATGACCGAACTCACTTTGTTGCCCTGGCGTTCATCGATCAGCGGCGCGTAGCGGCTCTCCTCCTGCCAGGTGACGCCAGGCTTCAGCGTCTGGCACAGCGCAATCAGACGCTCAACCAGCGGTTCGGCGATGTTGCGCTGGACGATAAGACGGGTGCCCGCCACACAGGCCTGGCCGCCGTTGGCGGTGAAGCCGCGCAGAATGCGCTGCGCCAGCAGCTCAGGGTCGCCAGCGTCATCAAACACCAGCTGCGGGCTTTTGCCGCCCAGCTCCAGCGTAACCGGCTTCATACCATACTGCGCGGCGTCGCTCATGATGCGCGCGCCGGTCAGCGTCGAGCCGGTAAAGGAGACTTTGCGCACCAGCGGATGTCTGACCAGCGCACTGCCGGTCACTGCGCCACTGCCCTGCACAATGTTCAGCACCCCCGCCGGTAAGCCTGCCTGGATCGCCAGCTCCGCCATACGCACGGTGGAAAACGGCGTCAGCTCCGAGGGTTTCAGCACCACCGCATTGCCCGCCGCCAGCGCCGGTCCGCACTTCCACGACGCCATCGACAGCGGGAAATTCCACGGGGTAATCGCGGCGATGACGCCATAAGGTTCGGCGATCAGCATGCCGAGGCTGCTGTCGCGGGTGGGAAACAGGTCGCCGCTGTATTTGTCGGCGCATTCGGCGTAGAAGCGAATCGCTTCGGCGGTAAACGGAATTTCATGCTGCACCACGTCGCTGATTGGCCGGGTTGAGCCGACCGCTTCCAGCTGCGCCAGCAGCGGGTCCTGCTCAATCAGATCGGCCCAGCGCCGTAACACGCGGCCCCGCTCACGCGGCGCACAGCCTGACCAGCCGCTGCTTTTCAGCGCCTGATGCGCCACGGTCACGGCGTGATCGACATCCTCCCCGGTGGCGTCATTCAGCGTGGCGTAAACCTGGCCATCGGAGGGGCGTTTCACCGCAAAAGGCGCGCCCTGGCTCTGAAGATGCTGGCCGCCGATATAATGACCGGCCGGAAGAGAAACTTTTTCAGGGTCGAAACTTAACATGGAAGAATTCCTTATTTGTTACACCCATCAGTGGCTGACTTATTAGCGTTTTACCCATCCGATAGTTGCGGTGTTAATAAGCTAATGCAGAAAGTATGCCAGCCGGACAAAAAATAAAAATGCGTTTAAAACAGCGCAAAAAAATTTTCTGCCGTATTGGCGAGCGATTTTTTGCGGAATTGCCGAACAATTAAACAGATGATTTACTTCACAAAATTTATGCGCTCTGCTGGTGCAGCCTGCACAGATATTGCACCAAAGCGGATATTGCCGGGCAGGCTGGTCATGGCCTGACGGATTTATCGATCGGCTTCACAGCCCTGATAAATTTTTCATCTTTTAAAAATAATAATTTGACGCGGATAAAAATCGCCATGCGCCGCAGGCAAAAAAAAACGCCAGTCGGTAAACCCGGCTGGCGCTTTTTTCTTTTTTATTTACAGACTGCCGATATGAAAGGTTTTCTGTTCCAGATATTCATCAATGCCGTAGCGGGAACCTTCCCGGCCAATGCCGGAGAGTTTTACGCCACCAAAGGGAGCCACCTCTAATGAGATTGCGCCGGTATTGAAGCCGACCATGCCAAACTCCAGCGCTTCCGCCACCCGCCAGGCGCGGCGGATATTTTCGGTAAAGAAATAGGCTCCCAGACCGTAGGGAGTGTCGTTGGCCATGGCGATCGCCTGCGCTTCATCATCAAAGATAAACAGCGGCGCGACCGGGCCGAAAGTCTCTTCATGGGCGATGCGCATTGCGGCGGTGACCTCTCCGAGCACCGTAGGCTCGACAAAGGTGCCGTTGCCCTGGCTGATGCCGCCGGTCAGCAGGGTCGCACCCTGACTGAGCGCATCATCGATGTGACCATTCACCTTTTCCACCGCCCGACTGTTGATCAGCGGGCCAATGGTACTGTCGGGTGCGAAGCCATCCCCCACTTTCAGGCTGGCGACCGCCTTCAGCAGCCGGGCGGTGAAGCGCGGATAGATGCTGCGCTGCACCAGAATGCGGTTGGCACAGACGCAGGTCTGCCCGGCGTTGCGGAATTTACTGACCATCACGCCCGCTACCGCAATCTCAATATCGGCATCATCGAACACAATCAGCGGCGCGTTGCCGCCCAGTTCCAGACTCAGCCGTTTGATGCTGTCGGCGCTCTGCTGCATCAGCAGCTGGCCGACGCGGGTCGAGCCGGTAAAGGAGATTTTACGCACCGTGCGGCTCTCCGTTAGCGCCGCGCCAATCTCTGTCGGCAGGCCGGTGAGCACCTGCAACACCCCGGCGGGAAAACCGGCGCGCTCGGCCAGCACCGCCAGCGCCAGCGCGGAGAGCGGCGTCAGCTCGGAAGGTTTCACGATAATCGGACAACCGGCGGCAAGTGCCGGAGCGACTTTGCGGGTAATCATCGCAATCGGGAAGTTCCACGGCGTGATGGCGGCCGCGACGCCGACCGGCTGTTTCAGCACCAGGATACGGCGGTCATCGCTGGGGGCCGGAATGGTGTCGCCATAGATGCGGCGCGCCTCCTCCGCGAACCATTTGACAAAGCTGGCCCCGTAGAGCACTTCCCCTCTGGCCTCCGCCAGCGGTTTACCCTGCTCGGCGGTCATGATAATCGCCAGATCGTCCGCATGCTCAATAATCAGTTGATGCCACTTTTCCAGCAGCGCGGCGCGGCTGGCGTTGGGGGTTTTGCCCCAGCTGATGCGCACGCTTTCCGCACAGGCTATCGCCTGCCCGGTCTCCGCGCGCCCCAGGGCCGGAATGGTGGCGAGGGTTTCCCCGGTGGCAGGATCGATGACCGGCAGCGTGGCGCCCTGATGCGCATCCTGCCAGCGTCCGGCAAACAGCGCCTGCTGGCGCAGCAGATCGCTATCGGTAAGTTTTATTCGCGACATAACATCCCCTTGTGGTCAGCTGATTCCACTTTATCGCGCCCTGTCAGCGCAGGATGTTGTTATGCGGGGCGAGAAAGGTCAGCCGGGGAGTTTTTCGCGGCGATTTGAAATTTTATGCCGTGTGAGGCGTGGCGCATCCGGTGGGGACGCGCCTGCGGGTCAGATCTGGAAGTCGATAACCGGTTCATCTTCACCGTATGAGAGCGCCTGACGTTTGATCTCCTCCAGCGAGAGGTTGGCGTTGCAGAGTTCCAGAAACTGCCAGACATAGTTGCGCTGCAACTGGCCGCGTTTCAGGCCGAGCCAGACGGTGCTGGCATCAAACAGGTGGGTGGCATCAAGGCGGACCAGCTCTTCACTCGCTTCGGTTTCACACGCCTGATCGGCCAGAATCCCCACCCCTAAGCCGAGTTTCACGTAGGTTTTCACCACGTCGGAGTCCTGGGCGCTGAGCACGATGTCAGGTTTTAACTCTGCCGCCTGAAAGGCCCGATCGACGCGCGAGCGCCCGGTGATCCCCTGGCGGTAGGTGATCAGCGGGTAGCGGCTGAGCGTACTCAGTGACACCGGCTGGTGCTGGAGCAGCTCGTGCGCTTTGGGCACCAGTATGGCGTGGTGCCAGCTGAACCAGGGAAAGGCGGCCAGGCCGCTGTTGCTGGCCAGCATTTCACTGGCGATGCCGATGTCTGCTTCACCCGCCAGCAGCATTGCGACAATTTCCTGCGGCGATCCCTGATTGAGTTCAAGCCGGACGTTGGGATAGAGCTGACGAAACGCCTTAATCACCCGCGGCAGGCTGTAGCGCGCCTGGGTGTGGGTGGTGGCGATGGTGAGAATACCGCTGGTTTCGTTGGTAAAGAGATCGGCCAGCCGCCGCACTTTTCCCGCTTCATCGAGGATGCGTTCGGCAATGGTCAGCAGCGCTTTGCCCGGTTCGGTCATGCCGAGCAGACGTTTACCGCGCCGGATAAAGATCTCAACCCCCAGCTCCTCTTCCAGATCGCGGATGTGGCGACTGACGCCCGACTGGGAGGTAAACAGGGCGTTAGCCACCTCTGTTAAATTAAATTCACAGCGCGCCGCCTCGCGGATGATTTTAAGTTGCTGGAAATTCATGGTATTTGCCTCCCTTTCGCTGATCTGATTAGCTGAGGGTAAGCACTCTTATTGATAACCGGAAATAATAAAAAAAATTCTTATATGAATGGAGGGAATAAGGGAGGGGTGCCTGGTGGGCAGAGGCGGGTTGTTCGCTGCGCGAACGGGCTTGAGTTGTTCACGCGGTGAACGGGCTGGGTTTGTTCGGCAGCGAACGGGCTGGGTTGTTCAGCAGCGAACAGGCTGGATGGGTTCGGCAGCGAACAGGCTATGAGAGGGTTTTGTTCGCCTGGCGGATGCAGTAGTTTCAGGTTCGCCGCTGCGGGCGAACAACAAGGGGGCGCCATGCGCCGCGCCCCCTTGACCCCCGGCTCCGGCCGGCTTCAACGCCGCTTCGCGGTCCCTTCGCCTCTTCGGGATTTCCGACGGACCGGCGGAACGCGCCATCCCTGGCGCTGACCCGCCTCTTCGCGACATCCCTGTCGCTCGTCCTGAAATCCCTCTTCGGCTCAGCGCTTCAGACGGCCTCCCCTCCCGCTGTTAGCTTTTCTTTCTTTGCCAGGTTCTTCGTCGCTGTGCGTATTTTTAATCACGGCATGGGCAGATGTGCTTTGCAGGTTCACAGGCAACGCGGCAGCACCACCAAAAAGAAAAAACTCACAGGCGGGGCTGTTGGGGAGGCATCCGAAGCGCTGAGGAACAACCGGAGGCAAGGATGAGCCGACAGGACGTCGGCGAAAGGACGGGCCGCGCCAGGGAGGGCGCGTCCGGCCGGTCCGTGGCCGCAGGGCGTGACGAAGGTACCCCGCAAAGCGGGGCGCGCAGGCTGCCGGGCGCCGGGATTGTTAAGGGGCGGGCGTCCGCCCCTTGACGCGACCGCCTGCACCGGCGGCCTGAAACTCCCCCACGCCTGGCGGGCGAAACCCGCTCAGTGTCAGCCCGCTGCAAAGCGAAACCCGCTCAGCGTGTAACCGCTGCAAAAAACCATTAACTCACTAACATCAACTCCCGCTCCTCGCTCAACGGCTTATTCAGCAGCGACAGCAGAATATTTTTCACCGCCAGGGCGGACGGCGACAGCGGCAGGCGGGCCGAGATGTTCAGTGACAGCGGCAGGCTCAGTGACGGGCTGTTGATGCGTGACATCCAGGCGTCGGTGGAGCCCACCAGCGAACGGGCGGCGGATTCAGGCAGCACCGTTACGCCCATCCCGCTGGAAATCGCCGCGGTCAGGGTGGAAATCGATTCAATCTCACCAATGATGCGCGCGCTCAGACGGCGCAATGAAAACGCCTCATCCACCCGCTTGCGCACCGCGCTGTAGTCGCGCGGCAGAAACAGGCTCATCTGCGCCACATCCGCCAGATCGACGCTGGCACCCGGACAATCGGTGGCCCCGACCAGATAGAGATCCTCCTTCATCAGCGGCATGCTGTTGATCCCGGCGGTGGGTGCCCGATCGTACAGCACCGCCATATCCAGCTGACCGTTCATCACTTTCTCATTCAGCAGACTGCCGCTGTTCTCATGCAGATAAACCAATACTTCCGGGTATTGATCGCGCACGGTTTGCAGCAGCGGCATAGTCAGCGATGACGCCGCCGTGCCGGGTGCCAGGCCAATCGACACCTGACCGCTCAGCACCTGACCGGCATTAATCACCGCGGTCTGAGCCTGCTCGCACTGGCGCAGGATGGTGCGCGCATGACCATAAAGAATTTTACCGGCCTCGGTCGGCGTAACGCCGCGCTTGGTGCGGATCAGTAACTGCTGATCCAGCTCATTCTCCAGCGTCGCAACCTGCTGACTGAGCGCAGGCTGGGCGATGTGCAGCACTTCTGCCGCCTGTGTCAGACTGCCGATATCGACGATTTTCACAAAGTACTTCAGTCGTCTTAAATTCATCTTGCCTCCGTCACTCACCCCGAATAGCGAAAGGAGTCTAATCCCCTCGCCCTGATACCAGAGATTTTGCAAGATGCAGGCCAGGTTTAAACAACCGCGGGCTGCCGCCAGCCAGATTTTTCCTAACGGCCCGGAAAATAAGCGATTCTGATTACCTCTTAAGGGTTAATAAGCATCAGGAATGCGTTATCACCCTGACTGAGGCTGGCGGGCGCACTGAGACAGTGCAGGCGCTGCGAGTCAGACGTGCAGAAAAGTGATGACAAGGTGTTCAGTTCTGGTGCAGTGAAAATGCCCTGCACCTGATAAAGGCTTGCGGAGCCTGAAGGGAAGCGTGATGAGAGGGGAAAAGATGTAACCGCTATCAGCGCGATTTCTTATCGCTGGCGAATCTGTAAGGCTAAAAAGCAACCGTTGCCCTCTCCCATATTCTGAAGAGGGCAACGCCTGCCCGTCAGCGTTTTTTGCGGTTGCGGTGCATGTCGATAGAGACCGCCGCCACAATAATCATCCCTTTGATGATGTCCTGAATGTAGGCATCGACGCCGACAAAGGTGAATCCGCTTTTAATCAGGCCGAGGATCACCGCGCCGATTAATGTGCCGGTGATGCGGCCCACCCCGCCCATCAGACTGCTGCCGCCGATCACGGCTGCGGCAATCGCATCCAGCTCGTAGGACATCCCCATACTTGACTGGCCGCTGCTGACGCGCGCCGCCAGTACCACGCCCGCCAGACCCGAAAGTGCGCCAGCAATGGTGTAGACGATGATCAGGTACTTATTAACGTTGATACCGGAGACTTTGGCGGAGGTCATGTTGCCGCCGATGGCGTAAACATATTTACCGTAGCGGGTATGTTTCAGCGCGATGTGGAACAGCAGCGCCACCACCAGGAAGATCACCACCGGCATCGCACCCTGCCCGATTGAGGTAAAGCCGTCGGAGAGGAAGCTGATCGGGTTGCCCTGAGTGTAATACTGCGCCAGACCGCGCGCCGACACCATCATCCCCAGCGTGGCGATAAACGGCGGAATACCGGTGCGGGTAATCAATACGCCATTCACCACGCCGCACAGCAGGCCGACGCCAATACCGGCGGCTACCGGGACTACCGCGGGCAGGTTAACCAGCGACGGATACATCGGTGACAGGCTGTCAGAGGTCTGCGCCAGGCTGGCAGCCACCACCGCCGTCAGGGCAATCACCGAGCCGGAAGAGAGATCGATACCGGTGGTAATAATCACCTGCGTCACGCCCACGGCGATAATCCCGATAATCGCGACCTGCAACACAATCAGGATCAGACGGTTGGTGTTGAGCAGAAAAGACTGGTCACGCACGTACCAGCCAAACATTTCAAAAATCAGCGCAATCCCCACCATCACCACAAAGATGCCGGTATCTTTCGGCAACTTATGGCGCAGACTGGCAAAAAAAGAGGGTTGCTGCGGGGCTGCCGGAGTGGCAGTGGCTTTCATATTGCTCATAGTGGTCTCGCGCCTCATTCGGATGCCAGCGACAAAATGGTTTCCTGATCGGCTTCTTCTTTATCGAGGATGCCGGTTATCCGCCCACCGTGCATCACCATCACCCGGTCGCTCATGCCCAGAATTTCCGGCAGCTCAGAGGAGACCATGATGATAGCCACGCCACGGTTAGCGAGTTCACTGATTAAGCGGTAAATCTCCGCTTTTGCGCCAACATCAATGCCGCGCGTCGGTTCGTCCAGAATCAGAATTTTCGGCTGCGCCAGCAGCCAGCGGGCGATCAGGACTTTCTGCTGATTACCACCGCTGAGGTTGTTGATGATCTGATCCATGGTCGGGGTTTTGATATTCAGACGACGGATCTGATCCATGCAGTCCTGCGCCATCTTCACATGGCTGACAAAGCCGCTTTTGCCGCTATATTCCGGCATGTTGACGATGCTCATGTTCTCCATCACCGACAGCACCAGAAACAGCCCGGACTTTTTACGGTCTTCGGTGAGGAACGCCATGCCCTTTTCAATCGCGGTTGAGGGGGAGTCGATGGTTACCGGGACGCCATCAATTAAGATCTCGCCACTGTCAAAGCTCTCCATGCCGAACAGGCTCTCCATCACCTCGCTGCGGCCAGCGCCCACCAGCCCGGCGACGCCGAGGATTTCACCCCGGCGCACGCTGAAACTGACATCGGTGAAACGATCTTTGCAGGTGAGATTGCGAACCGTCAGTACCTCTTCCCCGATAGCGCTGTTGAATTTCGGGAACAGCTGGGTCAGCTCGCGTCCCACCATCTGGGTGATCAGCGACTGGCGGGTATATTTCGCCGTCTGATCGCTGCCAATCCAGCTGCCGTCGCGGAAGATGCTGACCTCATCGGTGATGGTGAAAATCTCATCCATCTTATGGCTGATATAGATGATCGCTTTGCCCTGCTCACGCAGGTCGCGAATGATGGTAAACAGATGGGCGACTTCGGTTTCGGTCAGGGCGGAGGTGGGCTCATCCATGATCACGATGTCGGAATCCCAGGAGACCGCTTTGGCAATCTCAACCATCTGCTGCGACGCGATGCTCAGCTCACCCACCATCCGATCGGCTTTTAAGCGGATATTGAGGCGGTTCAGCAACGCCTGCGTCACCTGATTGAGCCGGGCGTGATCGACAAAGCCAAACTTCATCGGCTCACGGCCCAGCCAGATATTCTCGGCAACGGTCATATAGGGCACCAGATTCAGTTCCTGGTGGATCATTGAAATGCCGGAACGCAATGCGTCCATGGTGTCCTGAAACTGCACCGGCTCCCCTTTAATTCTGATGGTGCCCTTATCGGGACGATACATCCCGATAAGGCACTTCATTAAAGTGGATTTGCCCGCGCCATTTTCGCCCATCAAGGCATGTACCGTTCCCGGGCGCACCCGCAACGAAACGTTGTCGAGTGCTTTTACGCCGGGGAAGAACTTGCTGATGCCTTCGGCTTCAAGCGCAAAAGCGTTCATACATCACCTCCGTACCGCTGAGTCGTGAACGATTATTTCAGGTTACGATTGGTAAACTGATCCATGTTTTCTTTGGTAATCAGCTGGTAAGGGATGTTGATCACTTTCTGGACTTTCTCACCCTTGATCAGTTTCACCGCGGTCTGCACGGCACCTTCACCCTGACCCTGCGCATCCTGGAAGACCGTCGCGATCATCTTGCCCTGCTTCAGCATCTGCAACGCATCAGGGGTGCCGTCGACACCGGCGATCAGGATTTTGTTCGGGTTTTTACCCAGCGCCTGGAGGGCACCGATCGCCATTTCATCGTTGTTCGAGGCGATGGCATTGATCTCATCACCGGCGGTCATCCAGTTGCTGACCACATCCACCGCGTCGTTACGGGTAAATTTGGCGGTCTGTTTCTGCACGATTTTGATACCAGGGAATTTGGCGGCAACCTGCTCTACCCCTTTGGTACGATCGCGGGTGGCCTCATTCGCCAGATCGCCCATCAGGATGGCGACGTTACCTTTGCCGTTCATCGCTTTCGCCAGCGCTTCCATCTGTAAGCGCCCGGCCAGTTCAGAGTCGGAACCGACATAGGCCATTTTGCCGGTCAGCTCCGCCTGTGGCCGACGGTTAACAAACACCAGCGGGATACCCGCTTTGCTCGCCTGGTCCATAATCGGTTTCACCGCGTTGGTGTCGACCGGGTTGACGATCAGCGCGTCGACGCCCTGACCGATAAAGTTCTGCACCTGCTGTAACTGCTGTGAAACATCGCCTTTGGCATCCTCAACCTGCCCTTTGACGTTATCTTTTTGCATCTCTTTCTGCATGGCTGTGCGCAGAATGGTCAGAAAGTTGTCATCAAACAGCGCCATCGAGACACCCACCGAGAGATCTTTTGCCATAACCGCGGCAGGTAACATGCAGGCTAACAGTGAGGCGACAATCGTTTTTTTAATGTTCATAGGGACCCTTCTTATTTGTTAACTTGCTCAGCGGCTGTCGGTTGAATGAAAAATATCTTTTACATTCCTCCCGCCTGGCTGGCGTCTGTTTCAGGAAATTTGAGGTAAGACTTCAGGTTATGGCTATTTTTGTGATCGACCACTCCTTTTCACAATCACTTGATCTACAAACAGTTAGTTTCGAAATGTCGTTTCACTTATCTGCAATGATGACGACCGTGATGATAAGCAGTTTATTTATTCCATAACTTCATGTTTTGAAATTTTTATCATAAAAGCACTGAAACGCCTGTTTTAACATCGCCAAATAACAAAAGTTTGACATGCATCTAACATCTGCGGAGAAATGGCCGCAAAGTGAGATCCTGTCGGCAGTTTGAAAAGCCAGCAAAATCGGGTAAAAATCGCCAATCCGCTGCTTTTACGAGCATCTGAACGCAATTCAGTAAACAGGGCTTTGACAAGCGGAAACGACGCCGTTAATATTCGCCCCGTCCCAACGATTCCTCTGTAGTTCAGTCGGTAGAACGGCGGACTGTTAATCCGTATGTCACTGGTTCGAGTCCAGTCAGAGGAGCCAGATTAAAAAAACCCGCTCAGGGAAACCTGAGCGGGTTTTTTGCTTTTGCGCTTTCGTGACTGGCGGAAAGTTATCCGCAGCGCGAGGGCTCACAGCCTGAGCCTGTCATCGGCATCCTCAGGCAGGCCGGAAACCCCCGGCCTGCACAGGACACGCTTCTCCTGCGGTTGCCTTTTACAGCCCCCTGATGACGGGGGCTGTAACGCTTTTAATGCCGTCGATCATCGATGCAGACGCAGCATGCTTGAGAGGGATGAAAGTGCTGAGAGCAGGCAGGCCAGACCAAAGAGATAAAGGGTAAAACGTGCGTCTGCACCCTCCGTCAGTCCATTCAACAATGCTATAACCATCGCCACCAGGGCCGCACCTATCGATTGCCCCGCGGTTCTGGCCGTCGATAACAGCCCTGACGCCGTCACAGTCCGGTTCGCGGCCACATTGGAGAACATCTCTTTATTGTTCGGCGGAAGAAAGAGTCCATAACCTATCCCGCATAGCGCTACACGCCAGATGAAATCATTCATCGCGGCTGCCGGGGGTAACATTGCCAGCGATCCTAAACCCAGGCTAAAAATCACGACGCCGACCGTTGAAATCTGGGTAGGGTTTAACCGATTCGACAGTCTGCCAGCAATCGGCGCACAGACCGCCACGGCAATCGGCCAGGGCGTAAAGATGAACGCCGACGCCAGTACAGAGTAGTGATAGGTATGCTGTAGTACAAAAGGCAGACCGACCAGCGCCATCCCCTGAGCAATAAACATGGAAAAGGAAGAGATGACAGCAAAGGAATAACGCCGTGAATGAAAGACATCCAGCGGCAGTAACGGATGTTTCGATCGTCTCTGCATAATGATGAAAATAGCCATCAATACGCCTGAAGCAACGCCACAAAGAATGAGCGTGTGGCTGTCCCAGCGCCCGATTTGATCGACAGCAACAACCATGAGGCCCATAGCCGCAGCGGACGTGACCGCGCCCCCCCAGTCAAAACCGCTCTCCCGTTCGTCATCAGTGCCGAGTGAGACCAGCGCGAACACGATTGCCACTATCCCCAACGGAATGTTGATATAAAACAACCAGGGCCAGTCGAGCCACGAGATAATCAGACCTCCCAACGCCGGACCGATGGCTGTGCCGACGGCAAAGGCCAGCGCATTCAGACCCAGAATGGTGCCTAACGCATTGGCTGGGAAAATCACCCGATAGAGACCTAACCCTACACTAATCATTACGGCATAACTCACTCCCTGAAGTATCCGCATGGCAACCAGCATGCCGAAAGTTGAAGAGAGGCTACAACCCAATGATGCCAGCGTAAACAACACCATTCCCGCGATATAGAAGCGCCGCTCCCCTATCCGCGAGCCCAGCGATGCGCAGATCAGCATCGTTGCAGCGCTGGCCACCTGATAGCCGTTGGTTACCCAGATGACCGAGGCTGAATCTACCTGTAACGCCTCAGCAATAGAGGGCAAGGAGATGTTAACAATGGAACCGTCCAGCGCGGCCATTACCACGCCGATGAGAATGGCCGCGGCCGCCAGATAGCGCCCTGGTGCTGCAAAACCTTGTTCTGTTCTATTACTGCTAACCAACGACATATCCCGAATATCCTTAAGTAAGTGGGCGTCACGCGCAGAGACTGGCTGTTTCGGCAACGGTTCCTTCGAGGTAGGCCAGCAATCCCAGCATCAGGACCTCTTCAGGGCTGGCAACAACAGGTGAACGCGGCGCTTTCCAGGACTGTTTACTGCCGTTGATGCGTATGCTTCTCAGGAAACAGTAGGTAGTCAGCACATAAAATCGGTTACGCACGCTCTCACCCATCAATGGCAGCAGACCTGAGATGCTGCCCAACTCAGGAATTTCAGTGAGAATATTTCCGTAGTCGGGTTTCGCCAGGACAAACATCAGGGCATCAGCCATAGGCACCACTTTGACCGCGTCCTTTACCTCTGCCGCCAACTCATGCCAGAAAGAAAAGGCAAATCGGGAGAAGCCAAAAAGCGGATCCAGGCCCCGAACTGAAAAGTCAGGATCGATAAAGCGTGTCTCAGCAAATTCCTCGTTATAAAGCACATTGCCGAAATGAAAATTGAAATGGGCTTTGTCCACCGACCTGAACTCTTCTGTCAGCGCCATTTTTAAGGCTTTTTCATAAACTTCTTGCGCGGTTGTGGTAAAGCTCGCTCCATTGAGAAGAACAGGTTTATCAAACAGTTCATGCGCAAAGCGCGTCCCTTCCCACTCCTCCCGCAATCTGTCGGCCATATCACTGACCATCACTGACGAGGTTTCTGATTCCAGGCTAATGGCTTCCTGTATTTTCTCCAGTGCGTTTCTCACGATCATTCTGCGCCCTGCCAGTGAGCGCTGCTCATCAAAAACGATGCCTGATAACGGCAGGGAATCCATTTTTTCAAGAATATAGAATTGCCGTCCCGCAGCCAGTCCGTCGTGTAACACCGGCACCATAAGTTGCGGATAAATAGCGTGTAACAGGCGAATCTGTTCGACTTCGGCTTTTATCTTGCCGTTAAACTGTTCGGATCTGGCTGTCTTCACAACAAAGCCTGAACTCAGAAAATCAACGGTATGGGAGCTTGTCATTTTTCAATCTCCTGGAAAGTGGCAACGGGCAGGCCGGACGCGATACTCCGTGCCACGGCACGGACGACTGCGCTGTAGCCAACAGTGTTATTAACAAAAGACTGGATAATGATTTCACTCAGATTCTGACTGGCCAGATGGGGGGGTCTGAGAGTAAGCAGATGATTCTGGTCGGTAAGGACGGTTGAACAGCGGCGTTCATAGGCATAGGCTCTGCTACCCAGAGGCGAACGCGAAGCTTTCACCACATGAGGATGGGTACTGTTTACCCTCTCTATCGCGGCCTCAATGAGACTGCTGGTTAACGCCCCTCCATCCCTGACGATAAAGCGATTGATCTGATACCCAGGGGCATGAACAGGCGCGCGTAATGAAACCGTATTTACCAGAGGTGCCCAGGGCATCACCTTATCCTGACTCATAGCGATCTGTGAAAAACTCGGGCGAAGATTGTCCCGGGCATCCTGCTGACGCCCCTCGAATGATCGGGTGCCAAGTACGCCATTTGGCGTATCCGGGTGCACAATATCGGTTTCTACCGACAGAATATGCGAAGCATTACAGTGAATGGCTCTGAGCGCATCGATAAGGACACGCAGTGAGGCATGCATCCCATTAGTCTGACAGGAACCCAGGCAATACATGCCCGAACTGACTACCTTACGGTCAATGGTGCCTATTTCGTCACGAGTCAGATCTTCCAGACAACCATAGATGCTGGGCAACGCATTGGCTTCTGCAACACCCAGCACAACATCGGCAAGTTCCTGCATGTTACGGGCAACAGGGCTGTTCTTATCCATGTCGAGCTTGCTGGTTGCAATAAAGCCAATGTCGAAGCGGCCTGCTTGCGGAGGAGTTACTTTAGCAAGATCGCCAAAGAAAAAGTTAACCTCGCGTTCATGAATGCGGAGCGTTTCATCGTTGATAACAGTGATGTGGGACTGTATGCCTGGATATGCCATGGCAAGACGGGCCACGATGCCATCAATAGGACGCAACTCAGGATAATGTTTGTCCAGTGAAGGGGGATTCGTCACCACGGTCTGAATAATAAATCCATCCTTCTCAGGATCGTTCTGAATCAGAAGGTTCGCGCCAATTTCCGCGCCACAGCCTGCCAGTATTGCTTTTTTCATCTCTTACTCCGAACTTGATAATTAACTGAAAGAGTTTCAGGGGCGAATTAGTTCCAGGAGAACAATTTCAAAAAATCGGTGACGGTCATGGCATCGAGCTTCGATTCAGACGTCAGGATCCCGGCCAGCGCAGGAGAACGATCACGTAATGGGCTACCTGAAAGATTCAGATGGAATTTTGTCAGCAATGCGTCGAAACACTCTTCACGCCGACGAACATGCCCGAGCGGATATTCAATGGTTTCAGTGAACTCTTCATCCCTGCCGTAACATTTCAGGAAAAGTGAATTCGGAATGGCGCGCTTTTCTGGATCGTAATAACTCTCAGTAAATGAAGGGCGTTCCGTACAGGTAATTTTCAGGCGCAATGCTTCCAGGTGCGGATCAGAAGCGAGAGGATCATGGAAATCATTAATAGTGAGGTTGCCGGTTTGCAGTCCTACCGCAACCATGTATTGCAGGCAGTGGTCGCGATCCGCAGAATTTTTCATCGGGCCGGATTTATCAATAATCTGCATGGCCGGGCGCGTTGTTTCCACTCGCACAGACTCAATGCTCTCAGGGGAAAAACCCGCCGCAAGAATATGTGTGCGCAAGTTTATAGCCGCTTCCACTGCTGTCTGAGCATGGTATTCGGCCGGATTAGGGACTTTGAACAAGATATTTTTGATGACGAAATCGGATAAACTACGCGACAGATTAAGGGGATTGCCTCTTAGCACAGCCTCGTCGAATCCCCAGCGACTGGCCGTCAGCGCAGTGGGATACCCCATTTCTCCGGTTTGTGCGAATAGCGCCAGTTGCAGACCACGCGCCGTTGCATCTCCCGCAGCCCACGACTTACGAGTCCCCGCATTGGGCGCATGCCGGTAAGTTCTGAGCGAATGACCATCAATAACAGCGTTTGACAGCGCACTCAGCGCCTGATCTTTTGACAAGCCCATGAGTTGTGCTGAAGCGATAGCAGAAGCCATTTTAACCAGCACCACATGGTCGATACCCAGCGCATTAAAGCAGTTTGACAGACATAGCACGCCGTGGATTTCGTAGGTACGAATCATCGTATTCAAAACCGCGGTCATATTAATGCCCGGTTGATGGGTGTCCGCGAGGCTGTGCCAGGCGGCCGCGGCCAGAATTGCCCCCAGGTTATCAGAGGGATGCCCCCACTCCTGAGCCAGCCAGGTATCGTTAAACTCCAGCCAGCGAATCATGGAACCGATATGAAAAGCCGCCTCAACAGGCCCCAGTCTTAACGCTGTACCCGCAACAGGCACACCTTCATCACTCTTACTGAACTGAGCACCCTGCATTAGCCTCGTACAGTCAGCATCCGTCGAGGCTGCAATTGCGCAACCTATCGAATCAAGCAGGCAATAACGTGCCAGATATAAAGTCTCATCATCGAACGATGTCTGCTCGTAAGCGTAATCAACCAGTTGTACCAATACCTTATCGTACTCCGCGCCTGCCATGGTTTACCCCACAAATGAATAAGAATTTTCCAGAAAACTGATAATACAGACTCATCACATCAGAAAGTAATTTACAAAAATTGACAATCAATTGATTTATATAGAAATAGTTGTTTTCGCTTATTCAAAGCGTAAATGTCGGGGAATTAAAAGACCAGTGAATAAAACCGGGGTGCTCATCGAAAATATTGATGACCTGCCATCTCCAGGGGTAATAAAGGAGAATTTTGAGGCCTGAGAATGCGGATGAAATAGAAAGCAAAAAAGCAGAATCTATCGTGATATTTATTTAACCAGGATTAACATCTGTTTAACTAGCAATTGCATTGTTATCGGACCGAATTGTAGCCCCCCCTTTTTGGTTCACTTCCGCAGGCAGCTGCTGTAAAACGAGTGACAAATTTGTTAATAAAGAATATAAATAATTGCTGTAATGATAGACCACTTTCAAGCATGAGGTTTCAAATGAAGATAAGTGAGCTTCTTGCATTCGTGACAGTCGTGGAGACAGGGAACATAACCCAGGCAGCCGAACGTCTTAATCGTGTGCAATCGAGTATTTCCCACCGAATCAGGAGCCTGGAAGATAATCTGGATGTGACGTTATTAGATCGAAAAGCCGACGGATGTTCGCTGACGGCACAGGGTCAGATACTTTACGACTATGCGCGAAAAATATTAAACCTGGCAGATGATTGTAAAAACAACATTTCCTGCTCAAAAAACAGACAAATCAATATACGTATCGGTATAATTGAGTGCTTACCGCCCTATATTGTCAGTGCATTGATTGACCTGGGCCATGACCTGGGATGGAATATCGACATTTCAGTTGGAAATACCATCAGTTTGCTGAAAGCCTTTGACCATAATGAGTTTGATGCCGTTATCATTGGCGCGGGATTTTCAAACACGCAACATACATCTTCTACGCTGCTTACCAGCGAGCTGGTTATTATTACCGAAAAAGATTATCCCGATATTAAAGATCTCTCTGCTCTGGATGGGGAGGTTTTCTTACTGAGTAGTAAAAAATGCGCAACAACTACGCGAAATTATAACCTGCTGTTCAATGAGGCCCGGATTACACCTAAGCGCGTGGTGGAATGCGGATCGTATCCGGTATTGTTCTCCAGCATCGCCGCAGGTAAAGGTGTGTCACTGGTATTACGTTGCTCAATCAGCAGCGAAGTACAGAATAAAATAAAAATTCATGAGCTTGACGGGCAGTTCAATGACTTCAGAATAGAGCTGGTTTATCGTACAGATGCAATGCAGATAGAAGGTACTAAATTCAAAGGTATTATGAACTCAGTGTTTCAGGACCCACGCCTGAATGCTCCTGGTTACTGAATTTTAACTGCTTTCTTTCCGATCCATCTTTATTAAAAAAACGCCTTAACAGAGAGCGGGTGAGCACACGTCCAACGTTTGCTCCCCTCTCCTGACAACCTGATTGCTAAACGGCTATGACTTTCATAACATCACGCTTAACTGCCCGGAGCACTTCACACCGTTTCAGGCAGAATAACCAACTTCTTCGCTCTGCACTTCTCCAGAATCCACTTCATCACGGGGACCTCAAAATATTTGTATAAAAATCCAGCGCATGAGACTGAAAGAATCAGCGCTACCGCGATAAGTGCCACGCCCTGAGGAAGGTCAAACTTTTTGCCTGCCGTCAGATTGAGAAAGTAGAAAAGCACAAGGAAATGAACCATGTAGAATGAATAGGATATTTCCCCTAACCATACTGACATTTTCGTGTTCAATGGTGTGTTCCGGTTTTTTAGGTCATCACCTGCCATCGAGATGATCAAAAGACAAACAGGAATAATGAAAACCACGCTCATGCTGAACTGATAAGGCAGATACATAGAACCGATGTAGGCGATTAAAAGCAGAGTCAGTGACGCTGTTTTCGTAAGGATCAATGCCCGACCGTTAATCAGCAACCGGGCAGCAAACATACCGGCAACAAACTCAAAGATACGCGATGGTGGAAAAATATAGGACACCCAGAAGTGGCGTTGAGAAATTGGAAAGGCACCCATTAAATGATTCGGTTCAACCCAATAGTAGATTCCGGTTTGTACCAGCAGGGATGCTAAGGTTACGATGATTAATCCCTGTAAATCATATTTTTCAGGTATCGCTTTCATTGCTCTGAAAAGAAAAGGGAAAGAAAGATAAAACATCGCTTCTATGCACAAAGACCAGCTCGGCCGGTTACCTACAAAGAAATAATGAACATCATCGACCCATGTGTTCAGTAAAAGCAGGTTCGAAAACCATAGCTTATACTGATATAGACTCACAGCACCAAGGATAAAGGCTATAATCCAGGTCAGACAATGTGTAGGGTAAATCTTTGCGAATCGCCGCAGATAAAAATCCCCTACGGTGTCATGGTTTTTGGCTGACCAGACCATGATAAATCCGCTAAGAATAAAGAAATATGAAACACCGAGCCACCCCGCTTTTCCAACAATCACGGTGAACACATGCTGAATAGTCGGATCTGAGAAGGGCGCAAGATCACTCGGCAGGGATGAATGAAATAAAAAAACCAGTAACGCAGCCCAGAACCGACTTCCGGTAAGGGATGGAAGCTTAGGTAACCAGGCTGAGCTCTCTTTTAGCGTTGGGCGTTCGCCCGATGACTTTCCTGTATCAGGATTAATATCGATAATGATCTCTTTATTGACTTCAGACTTCATAGCACCTCCCCAGGATATTATCCGATACCGGTAATTCTGTCCGATAGCAGATTGACGATGTAAAAAAACCCAGGGCAACGCGAAATGAAAAACCCCGGCCGAAAGCCCGCGATTTATCATGCGTTGCCGTACAAAAATAAGTTTTAACCGAGCGAATTAATCTGACATCTGAATTTATTCTTTATGCACAATACCGTATCCCGATTCACGTTTTTCGATATAGCCGAAAGCCTGTTCGCCGAAATGCATCCCCCCGACAAGCACCTTGTCTGAACTCACGGCCTCAAGCACGCCTGAACGTGTCTCAGCCGCCATCTGCGGATCATAGTCAAAGGCGATGGCCACTTCCGGCCTGCTGAGTTGAATATGCGGAAAATGAACAATATCCCCCCAGATTAACAGGCTGCTCTGATCTCCTTCAATCCGGTAACCTGTATGACCAGGGGTATGCCCTTTTAAAGGAATGGCAAAAATACCAGGAAACACCTCGCCACTTTCGATCAGACGAATTTTTTTCTGATACTTTTTGAATATGCTCCGTGCTAACAGGAAATTTCCTTTAATCCGGTCACTGACTGCTGCGAAATTTTCATCACTTTCGAGATAATTAAATTCATCGCTACTTATGATTAATTCCGCCCGGTTAAATACGGCTTCGCCTTCCGAATTTAACAATCCGCCAATATGGTCAGGGTGGGCGTGGGTCAGAAGCACAGCATCAATATTTTCGGGCTGTATGTTTAGTTTGCCAAGATTAGCTACCAATCTGCCGCCCCAGCCTTTCACTCCACCCGCGCCACTGTCGATAAGTATATTTCTACCATTACGGCGAACTAAAAATGTATTAATATGAACAGCATTCAACTCACTGATTTCTGCATCGCGCTGGATCTTCTCGCACTCTTTTTCATCAACATTTGAAAGCATGTTAAAGCCGACTTCAAGGTATCCATCGCTGAGTGCTATCACCCTTGTATTGCCAAGATCTCTTGCTGGAAAACTGGCGTTCATAAAATGCTCCTTAGTTCTTTCCATAAATATTACTCGCGTCAAAAGAAAAACAGCGAATCCTTGCTGAAACGCCCGTCATTTCCTTGATAAGTACATCAACCTGCTGCATGAATTCTTCCATCAGATCGGCCGTTCTGAACAGTTCCTGCCTCAGCCTGGCTTCAAAATAAATGGGCGTGCCAAATCCTATCTCTGCGATGAGATAGCTGATATGAATATTGTTATGTTTAGCTTTGAGTATCTCTTGTGCAAGACCCGCTAAGGCCGTTGAAAATTTTGCACAGGATTCACCATCAAACCGATAACTTTCTGATGTATACAGAGTAATACTGGGCATCCTGTAACGTCTCTCCGCAATGAAATTAACTCTCTGAAACCTGTTGAACTGATCTGACTGGTGCTAATCTTAAGCGCTTTATCAGCTCTGGATTTAACACCGCTCCCGTCTCATGCGATCCGCAGTGAAGTTGATCTACCAGCTCCATACCCCCTGTCACTTTGCCTAAAACTGTGTAGTTTTGGTCTAAATATCTGGCTCTGCCCGTGGTGATAAAAAACTGGTGGGCAGCGCTGTGTGGATGGCGTGATCTGGCCATACCGACCGTACCCCGCTCAAACGGCAGAGTGCTGAACTCAGCAGCCAGGGTCGGTAGCTGTCGCGGGTTGATTCGCGTCATATTCAATGGCTCACCCGTCTGTGCCATAAAGTCCTTCATAACACGCGCAAACGGCATGCCATCGTAAAATCTGGCCTGCACCAATGCTTTAATACGCTCGACATGCCGTGGTGCCAGATCGGAAAATAAACGGATGCTCACTATTCCGCTTTCAAGTTCCATCTCAAGGAGGTCGCTCTCCTGCATTGCTTCTTTAGATATAGCCGGGAGCATCATTGCTCCTGCGCACAGGCTTAGCCCCCCACCAATAAACATTCGACGATTCATCTGCTTTTCCCGATTCTGAATCTGGCTTTATCGCCCGTAATGCCCGATGCGCTGGTTCACTCTTTGCATTTATCTCGCAAGGTAACTGACTGCTTAACTGTTTAATGCCTTTTATCCACCTCTATAAAAGAGATAATTTCATTGGTTAGCGCTTCAGGCTGTTCGAAATTGGGTAAATGAGCCGCACCCGCCAGAGTATGCAATTGTGCGTTTCTTTTTCTGGCAAGCCGTTGCGCATAGTCCGGTGGCGTAAGCTGGTCCTCACTTCCTCTTACTACAACAGCTCTTATCCCCGGGATGTTCATGTCGGTTAAATCCGTATCAGCAATGGCATAAGAGCAACCGGCGAAGGCTTCGACGGTGGTCCGCCGTAGCATCTGCTTCATCCCGTCTGCATAGGGCGAGTCCAGGAATTTCGGCGTCACCCACTTACTTAAAATGCCCATTTCGAGATGTTCTATACCATGCTGGAATACATCTTCAGCCCGGGCGCGCCAGAGTGCCGGTGGCGCGGCATTTACCAGCGCCGTATCAACAATAATCATTCCCATCACTCTTGAAGGAATGGTGAAGCCAATCCATTGCGCGATGGTTCCCCCTATTGATACGCCAGCAACGTAGAAGGTATCAATGTGAAGATAATCCAGCGCTGCGATAACATCATCAGCCAGATCTGACATCGAAAACTCAAGCGCGTCGACGGCACTCAGTCCATGCCCGCGAATATCCAGACGAATGACACGATAGCGTTCAATCAGACGCGGCATTTGCAAATCCCAGAGGTGCAAATCTGTCCCCAGAGAGTGAAGAAGCACCAGAACCGGCGCATTTTCTGGCCCCTGCACATCTACATGCTGGGTTAATTTAAGTGGTCGAATAAACATTTAAGACGCCCTTTATTTTCCATCCCTTGTATTGCGCTGATAATCTGTACGCTACAAAACGGAAAATTCCTTTTTTATATCGAAAGGCTAACAAAACTCAGGATGGAGAGATGCTTTATTAAATAGATTACCCAGTTTGATGGAGTGAACTTACTACCCTTTAGCATTCATTCCTGCTGGTGCTATTATTAATAAAACAGTTCCCAGCCTGCCTCTAGTGAATAATTTCGATACAGCTATCGATTTTATCAATGTGGCTTTAATGGTCAGCCATGGCGGGCTGGACGATGCAGGTGTTAAACACGCAGCCTGTTATTTCCGGTGGCGATAATGTCTGATTGAAATCATTGTTGCGTCAGCGTCAAAGACAGGGGGCTGGCCGGGCATGTGAACGGGCAGATTCACCTCCCCGCTGGGTTTCGCCAGAAACAGGTTCAGCGATTGCAGTAAGGAGGTCTGTTAACGGCATGGTATCCGCGCCAGCTAAAAAGTTATGACGGTCAGTAGCCTTCTCTTTCTGATATGGGTCAGGCGCTTACCGGCCTGCCTGACCTCAGCGGCATTAACGTTTTCAGGCTCTTTCTTCTCCCCCTGCCCCTCAACTCAGCGGCGCAGCTCATATCCCATCGGGTGCGGGTAAAGCAACCGTCGTCTGCCGTTGGCTCTGCACGGGATAATCAGGCGTAATCTCTGCTTTAGCGGACGCCAGCGATAAACAGGCGTACCCCAACGCCAGGGGATTTTCTGCTCTCTGACAGTCAGGCTGAGAAAAGGAAACTCTCACAGCGTGCGCTAATGTGCGCTGCTTCACATAAGCGTGACTATTTTTACCTGGACAGATCTGACAGGGATAATTTCTTTTGAGTCATCGGGTATGGCAAAGCCCGGCTGGCGAATAATGGGGAGTCATCCCATCAACTACGGGTGTTAATATTTAATTTCATTGTTTTTTCCTCTCTGGTTCGCTTCTCTCTCCGGCAGACAACCGCGTACCCTTCTGCTTTAAAATTAATACATTGATCATGATCAAAAAAAACAAACCAGAATAGAAAAAAAAGCAGTTAATAATTTATAGTTTATTATTTTCAATGGCTTACATATAAACCCTAATCTTTTAAGCCAGATAATCACCCGATGAAATACTAATCCTCTAATTAATTACCTCGTTAACTCAGCATAAATCAGATTAAAGGTTTATCAGCCCATGACGATAAGGAGATCACGATTGAGATTACTGATATTCCTCTATTTTGCTTCTGCTCTCTTACTAAAGGTAAAAACCATGGGCCTTTCTCAACGCATCTCTGATATTAAAATTGGCAAGAAATTGGGTGTCGGTTTTATCATCGTCATCGCAGCTTCTCTGGCCATTACGTTTCTTGCTTTTGACTGTTTCCGTAGTATTAAAGACAACTCAGCACGCCGTACCACCACGGTAGAGATGGTAAATACGTTGGGTAAAGCACGCCTGAACCGCACCCTCTTTCAGTACACCAAAGATCCAAAGTTTGCCGCACAGAACGCGCAGGCGCTGAAAGAGTTAGATGCCCTCTTCACCCAGTTGAATGGCTTTAAGTGGGATGAAACCGGGCAGCAGAAGGTCACGCTGTTAGGCCAGCTCTTGCAGGAGTATCAGGCGAAGCGGCAAAAATTTATCGCTTCGGCCCAGACCACCAGCACCGACTTTACGGCAATAAAACCGGATGCGTTGATTGCCATGGCGCATCAGCTTGAATCTCTGGATTTGACAACGTTACCCGATGCCGCCCTGCCGGTGATGCGTCTGACCGCAGCGCTGTTCGATGCGGCGAATCTTGAAAACGCCTTTCTTGATAAGCCCTCTGAAGCGAACAAAGCGGCGGTGATGACGGTGTTTACCGCCATTGATGGCCTGAGTAAGCAGCTTGACGGTTTTAACCATGCGGAGATCACCGCGATAACCGCCAATGTGGTGAGCACGCTGGCTCAACAGAGCCCGTTTTTCCCGCTCTATATAGAGGCGACAGAGCGCGAGAAGAGCGAATCGACCGGTCTGACCGCCGCCGCCGAGCGGCTGAATAGCGCAGTATCGGATACTTTCACCTATCAATCCGTACTGTCAGCGGAATTTATTAAACAGGCGGAGTGGCGTATTGCGTTAGCCGCGGTGATTTGTGTGGTGCTGAGTCTGCTGATCGCCTGGCGGATCACCCGTAACATCACGCTGCCACTGAAAGAAACGCTGAATGCCGCCCAGCGTATCGCCGGGGGCGATTTAACCATCTCACTTCAGACGACACGCGGTGATGAGTTAGGTCAGCTGATGCAGGCGGTGGATGCGATGAATCTGAGTCTGCAAAACATCATCACTAACGTACGTGACGGTGTCGGCAGCGTGGCACGGGCGTCGGCGGAGATCGCAGCGGGTAACAGTGACCTTTCATCGCGCACAGAACAGCAGTCGGCCGCGGTGGTACAGACGGCTGCCAGCATGGAAGAGCTGTCGTCCACGGTGAAACAGAACGCCGAAAACGCGCATCATGCCAGCCAGCTGGCGACAGAGGCCTCCGTCAATGCCGGACGCGGCGGCGAGATTATTCGTGATGTTATCGTCACCATGAATAACATCAGCCAGAGTTCAGGGAAAATTGGCGAAATCATCAATGTGATTAACGGCATCTCCTTCCAGACCAATATCCTGGCCCTGAACGCGGCGGTTGAAGCCGCCCGTGCCGGCGAACAGGGACGCGGCTTTGCGGTGGTGGCCGGTGAGGTAAGGAATCTGGCGCAGCGCAGTTCACTGGCGGCTAAAGAGATTGAAACCCTGATTCGTGAGTCGCTTGACCGGGTGAATGATGGCTCTGAATTTGTGGAGCGCGCCGGGAATACCATGGAGGATATTGTGCGCTCTGTCAGCCAGGTTAAGGATATTATGGGTGAAATCGCTGCGGCCTCCGATGAGCAAAACCGCGGCATCTCTCAGATAGCCACCGCGATGGCTGAAATGGACACCACCACGCAACAGAACGCCGCGCTGGTTGAACAATCCTCTGCCGCGGCCAGTTCACTGGAGTCACAGGCAGATGAACTGGAGAAAACAGTGGCGGTGTTCCGTCTTGCCGGGGAGCGGAAAAGTACTGCCCAGGCCGCACCGCTGGTCACACCGCGTTTAGTCACCAGCACGCCAGCTCAGGCATCAGCCCATGGCAGCTGGGAAAGTTTTTAATCGCTGACCGGCAATATCATCCTGCCGGAAAGGTTTTGTAATAAGCCAGCCCTGAGTAACCGGGGCTGGCTTATATTGAGCAGAGATTTCACTCTCTGCTGAACCTCGCTAACGAAATCCACCCTTCTCTGCTCATCACCCGGATTATCGCGCAAAAATCCTGAAATTAATCTGATGCCCAGCCTGACAGAATAGCCCGCCGGGCAAACAACCTGTTTAATGGCCCAGGAAGATGACCTGTTTCATTCATTATCCCTGCGCAATAAAATCCCTATTATAGCAAGATCCATTACGCTGATATTTAACAGCTCCGGCTAACCGATAATCGCTGGTTTACTGATTAATCGGGAAGGCGTATTCTTCCTGACAGGATTCGACGTGATATAGCATGGAGCCGCTATGTATTACAGGGATGAAGTGATTCGTTATCTGCAAGCCTGTCATATTCTCGCCCTTAAACTTGACCATGCCTTATCGGGCGTGGCTGACGCCGTTTCGAATCAGATTGACACTCTCGGGGCTGGTGCAAAACGGGCGCTCTATTACACATCCTGTTTCACCGATGCGTATCAGGAAGTTTGCCAGCAACAGAAAATCGAGGATATCCGTTTCAAAAATGGCGTGATACATCTTCTTCAGCATGACAGCGTGGTCTTTGACATGCTCAGATTGTATTTTGCAGAGATATTAAGATATAAAACCTCCGATCAGCTAGAGCAGATCAAAAGAAAGTTAATGACGGTTAATATACATATTGCTGCAAGCTCGCTGACAAGCGCCGGATTTACCTTAGCTATTGCATCTGCCATCGCTATCGGATTGAACCTTAACCTTCAAATGACGGCATTGCTGGGGCAACGGACCGCAGGGATATTGACAGGGATCAGCGTATACGGCGTTATTCAAAAGGCAGCCGACAGTGCTCATCGCCTTCACTCTCTCTATCCCGCTTACTACACTGCGCTTTATGCCCAACAACTGGAAATGATGTACTTTCTAGTAGAGCCTTTGTTTGAGCGGGCAAATGCCTTCAGGCCGCCCTTATCAAATGATCGCATCGCAGACATCATCACCAGGATGATCCGCTAATCATGTTAAATAGTATGCAAAGAATATTCAGGCGATTATTCAGGTCATTGATTTCCTATTACGGCCCTACCGTACTGACTATCATCTTCGCGTTAGTACAGGCTTTTTTTCTTCCGGAAAGTCCTGTCTGGTTAATTCCTCTATTCTTCTTCATCACGATAGTTATCTTTTATCGTTATGTGAAATGGTAATGCTCATAAACCCGTTTATGCTGAATTATTTTATAAGGAAATCACGATGTCTGCTCCTGCACATTTATGGCTTGAAGATGAAAACGGCGCACCGATTACCGGTCCCTGTATCATGCCGCTGCGCACCGGCTCTATTGAGTTAAAATCTTTTTCCCACGGCGTAACCATTCCGGTTGACCCCAGTTGGGGAAAACTGACCGGACAGCGTGTTCACAAGCCGATTGTTATTGTTAAAGAGTTTGATGTGACAACTCCGCTGCTCTATCGCGCGGTGTGTGAAGGCCGGACTCTGAAAAAAGCCACAATAAAAATGTACCGCATTCTGGAATCCGGGGTGGAGTCAGACTATTTCAATATCATTCTGGAAGATGTCAAAATTACAACCGTTTCCCCCTATCTCGCGCCGAACGGAATAAGCAGTACGCATCAGGAAACGCTTGAATTACGCTATCGGGCGATTACCTGGAAACATAATCAAGGCAATATTTTCTACCGCGACAGCTGGAACGATCGTGTCTGTGCCTGATACCTGCGGCTTGCAAAGCGCTATGCAGCACCAGGCCTGTCCGGCAGCCCCTCTGGCACAAAGCCTGGCGGCGACAGGGAGCATGGATAAGGTGTGATTAAGAAGCGTGAGCATTGAGGCAGCCAGAACTCTGGCGCTGGCTGATGCGGATGAAGTGTCGTCCCTGACAGTTTCTCCGGCCGGTATACGCTCTCGCGTAACCGATGAGGTTGTTCGCTTCGTCGTTTTCCGGCCGGAGCCGGACTACGTCCACTGGCGTCAGTTCACTTACTGCTAGTTCAGCTCTTCGTTCAGGCCTGCAAGTGTTTGCAGGTAGGGCACTCGCTGTAGGGCTATCGCCGGTGACTCAAAACTCCGCAGCCAGTTTCTGGCCTGGGTAATTTGTATCATCCGGTCAGTGTTGTTTTCAGATTTGGCCATATGGCCAAGCTCGGTAAAAAGCGTGGCAACACTGATTTCCTTTTCACCCAATGCAAGGCTGAGTGCCGCTTCGCCAATAATGACGTGGCCTTTCTCGTCGTTTTGAAATAACACTGAAAATCCTCCATTAGTGGGAATTGATACCAACCTCACCAGAGACTGTAGTCGCAACACGCAGTTCTGCCCGGATTTGTTGCAAAAAAGCGGAAAAAAGAGAGAAAAAAGCGTTGAACAGGCGGTTTCGCCAGGCTTTTCCTGCGATGAGATCGTCGTGATAAGGGCGAAAACAGCGGTGTGGGGAAGGCGGGAATTTCTGCCGGGCAGCCAGTTTCAGATTGTTCTCTTTGCGCCCTGCCCTCCGCCTGCCAGGCTAATACCCTTTATCTCTGATGACTGAAAGGACGCCTCGATGAAACTCTCCATTCTCCTTACCCTGCTGGCCGCGACGGTCTGCTCCGTGTTCGCCGCACACGGCGGATTTGAATCACATCAGAGCCATAAAACGCAGCTGGTCACTCAGAGTGGTGAAGCGATAAGCGGAGAATCGGAGGAGAACCGGTAAAGCGGGCAGAGAGAGGCTCCGCGACAGGCGTCGCGGAGTGAAGATCAGATATTGTCATCCGGGGTGCGGCCGACCACGATCTCCAGGCAGCTGCGCAGCACGTCCATGCGCACAATATCGGTGGTACCTTCCAGTTCGCCAATCAGATAAAGAATAATTGCTTTGTTAGTCACTCTGCGGCCGCTGGCGACGATCGACTGGATAATCGTGCCCAGCACTTCTGCCTCTGGAGCCAGCTGATCGCCAGCGCTATGCAAAAAAGAGAGAACATCGGTTTCGGTGGCTGTCTGCTGCATCAAAGTTTGCTCCCTGCGGCGCGCAATATTCGCTTCGCGCTTCCGCCTTGCCCCGTCGGTCGGGGTCAGTGTCTGGTTGAGTCACTGTCACTGCCATGGCGAGTGAGAGTAACGACGTTGTCCGCTTCGCCGCCCCTGCGGGTGCCGCGCGAACGCATTTCGGCCTTCACTTCCTGAATCGCAAGCATTGCGGCCTGCGTACGATCCTCATCCAAACCTTCGGCGAGCTTAAGCTGGAGTTTGCCAAGCAGAGCACGCCAGGAAATGGCTTCGTCCGCTTCAAGTAACGCCAGTACCGCTTCACCAATGAGAATCTCGCTGAGCTTCTCTTTTTTATTCATATCTGATCGACTCACTGAAAGGGTAATCACCTGCCTGGCAACAATCTTCTGTTCCGGGCAGAAACCCGTCAGTCGCGCAGCAGCAGGGCGATTAACGTCTGCAAATGCTGCTCTTCATCCGGCGTTTCGGCCAGCTCCAGCCGGACCAGCAGCCGTGAACAGAGCGCTTTGCGGTTCAGGCTACGGCCTGAACGCAGGATCTCCACTACCACGGTTCCCAGCGTCTCCTGCTGCGAAGGCTGTGAGGCTTTAGTAAAAAAAGCGGCAATAAATTCTGACGAGTCAGGCGAGCGCAGATTCTGCTGCATGAACCACCCCTTGTTGTACATTAATTAAACGAAGAACGATAGGGCAAAGTTATACAAACCAGGCAAAGTTGTACAGAAATATTGTGCACAAAAAGGAACTTTTTTTTAGTGCTGTGATAATTTGTTTTCAGACAATCACTTATGAAACCATCTGATTTCTGAATATCAGGAAAAAAGGTGTACAACCGGTGTTAACCGGGAAAATATCCGCCCGCGTTGCAGGATGCGGTCGCCTCCAGCCACGGCATCACGCCCTGCCGGGTCGAGGCCAGAAAGAAATCTGGCGATCTATTTTCATTCAGCCTTCCCGCTTCGGTTTTCTCCAGCTACGCTTCGATAGCGGGCAATCAGGAAGCGTCTGCAAACGGCGGTGGATCTCTTCTCAGCGAAGGGGCGTCTGGCGATCATAATTCTGAGGGGGATGATGAAGCTGGCGCGGAGAACATCTGTTCTCTACCGGGAGGCACCCGGCACCGCCGTTTTTTTGCCTGACAGCGGCATTCGCTGCCGTCAGGTTCGTCACTGGCCGGACAATCCGTTATTATCCTCTGCCCTTTACTCTGCGGTTGCCCGATGTCTGCGATTATCGATACTTTTATTGCCCCACCCTGCCACGATGAGATAGCCATTCTCTATCAGGACGACCATCTGCTGGTGATCAGTAAACCCAGCGGGTTGCTGAGTCTGTCGGGCAAAAATCCGCAAAACCTCGACTCCGTGCATCACCGGCTGGTCAGAGATTTTCCCGGCTGCACGCTGGTTCACCGGCTCGATTTTGGCACTTCCGGGCTGATGGTGGTCGCCCGTTATAAAGCGATCAACGCGGCTCTGAGCCAGCAGTTCAGCCAGCGAAGCGTGACCAAAGTTTATCAGGCGCTGCTGTGCGGGCATCTTCCCCAAAATCAGGGGGTGATTGATGCCGCGATAGCGAAAGATCCGGCGCAGTTTCCGCGCATGGTGATTTGCGACCGCCACGGCAAGCCGGCGCGCTCAGGTTATCAGGTTATGGCGCGAGGCGATTATCCGCTGACACAGGGAGAGAGCGTGCCGGTAACGCGGGTCAGGCTATTGCCGGAAACCGGGCGCACCCATCAGTTGCGTATTCACTGCCAGCAGCTGGGACACCCGATTCTGGGATGTGATCTCTATGGCGGCCGCCTGCTGCCAGGCACGGAACAGGTCGCGCGGCTGATGCTGCATGCCAGTGAACTGCGTTTTGTTCATCCGGTCAGCGGCGAGACCATCGTCACCGCGCAAGACAGCCCGTTCTGAAGCGGGCTGCGCCTGGCTTTACCACATCAGATCGTCAGGGACTTTGAAGTCGGCATAAGGATCGTCTTCATCCTGCGCTTCTTCACTCAGCGCACTGTTCAGGACGATGGCGCTGGCATCGCGCTGGGCGATTTTATCGGCGACGCTGGCCGGGATGATCGCGTACTGGCTCTCCGCGCTGCTATCGGTCACCAGACGGGCGATGGCGAGTCGGCCGTTGATCAGCTGTGTCTGGGTCAGCTTGTCTACCAGCATTTTTTTGATCAGGTTATTGTCGGTGAAGTTAAAGGTGATATTGCCTTTTGCGACATCAATTTTATTCATCTCAATCAGCTGCCTGACCTGCGCTTTGTACTCTTTCGCTAACAGCGCCTGCTTTTGCTGCTCGTTCAGCTGCTTATCCCGCTCCTGCTGGGCTTTTTTGTTATCTTCCACCGCCGCCCGGGCCTCACGCGCCTGAACCCGTGATTTCTTCGCGGTGCGCTGGACCTTCTCCATTTTTTTACTGCTGACTAATCCTGCTTTCAGCATCTGCTCCTGTAAGGTGAGCTTTGTCATTATCGCCTCTGAATCTGTAAACGCATTTTCCGGGATTATACCTGTAATCAGCCGGGCTGTGCCAGGCAGCAGAATCCGCCTGCTGACGTTTGACGGTATCTGATCAACGCTGTGCTACCATTCTTCGCGGGAAAATCACCTTACAGAGCACCATGTCAGAGATAACCAGACGTAAAAACGATCCCGAGGGATTAAAGAAACGCATCCTCGCCGGGGCGCTGAAAACCTTTGCTGAATTTGGTATGCAGGGGGCAAGAGTGGAGCAGATCGCCGAGTATGCCTCCACCACCAAGCGCATGGTGATCTATCACTTTGGCAATAAAGAACAGCTCTATATTGCGGTACTGGAGCAGGTCTATCAGCAGATCCGTCAGCACGAAACCGGACTGAACCTGGCGGCGATGACGCCGGAGCTGGCAATGACCCGCCTGGTGGAAGCCAGCTTCGATTATCACGTTGCCCATCCCGATTTCATGCGGCTGGTGTGCAGCGAGAATCTGCTGCGCGGCCGCTATATCAGCCAGTCACCGCAGATTAAAGCGCTGAACCGCAGCGCGCTGGATCTGCTGGATGAGATCCTGGCGCGCGGTCAGCAACAGGGCGTGTTTACTGCCGATGTGCAGACCATCGATGTGCACCGCCTGATCAGCAGTATCTGCGTTCATCATGTCTCAAACCGCTATACCTTCAATGCGTTATTCAGCCCGGATAATAGCGAAGAAGAGAGTATCCGTCGCAATCGCCAGCTGGCGGTCACCGCAACGTTACGCTATATCCGCAAATCCGCATGACCCGTACGGGCTTCGCTTAGTCATGGTCTACGCTTACTAAACATTCGTCATAAAACTGTCAAAAAGGAATGCTGCTGTGAGCAGAGACGCACACCTCTATCCGCTTCGTCAGACCCGGATCGACCCCAGTGATGATGCGCTATGGAACTGGGCCCAGAACGCGCAAATTGGTCACCGCCACCAGGTTCAGCGCCCCGCCAGTGAAGCGGAGCTTCAGGAGATGATCCGTCAGACACGCGGCCAGATCCGCGTCATTGGCAGCAAACTGTCACCCGGCCGGATGCTGCACGTCAAAGATGATGACCTGCTGCTCGATCTCAGCGCGTTAAGCGGTGCGATCGCCAGTGATGAACAGAGTGTGACCTTCGGCGGCGCGACGCCGCTTGATCAGGTTTATCGCCACCTGACCTCAATGAACCGGATGCTCGCCTCCTCGCCTGGCGTGATTGCCATTCAGACGCTGGCTGGCGCGATGGCGACCGGCACCCACGGCCAGGGACTCCAGCAGAGTTCGATTGCTGATGAAGCGCTGGCGATCCGTATGGTGCTGACCGATGGCACCATCCGCGAGTTCATCCGCGGCGAGCCCGATTTCCCGGCGGCGCAGGTTTCGCTGGGCGCACTCGGCATTGTCACCGCCGTGACGCTGCGTACCGAGCCGTTTCGCATTTTCACCTGCCACAAAAACGCCGTCTCCGCCGATACCCTGGAAGAGGATCTGCTGCGCTGGAACAACGACTATCCGCTGAGTAAAGCCTGGTGGTTTGTCGATGACAATCTGGTGCACGTCTGGAACGCCCACCAAGCCAGCGAGGAGGAGCGCCAGCGCTATGAGCAGCAGGATCGCCAGGTGGTAGAACACGAGGGTGAAGTGGATGAGAGCCTGAACGACACCATCGATCAGACGCTGGCGCACATGCATCGCGATACCCAGATTGAGGGTAAAGGCGGTAAGCAGTTTCGCACCGTGACCCGCTTTCGCGACTTTACCGATGTTACCGGTGACATCTACCAGCTCTTCTGCCGGGGCATCGCGGTGCCGCAGATTAATGTGGAAATCGGCGTGCCGCTGGGGAAAACCCCGGCCATTATCCGCCGCATCAAGCAGTGGTATGCCGAAAACCGGCCACATATGCACTACCCGATTATTCTGCGCTGCACCGGTGCTTCGTCCGCCTGGCTGAGTCCCGCCGCCGATCAGCCCACCTGCTTTTTCGGCTTTGTGGTCTATTACGCCGACGATGGCTCGCTCTCTCAGGAGGGGCTGCACTTCCTGACTGAAGTGGAAAAACTGCTGGCCGAAGAGGGTGGCCGCCCGCACTGGGGCAAATATTACGATGAAGAACGCTATCACTGGCGTGAGATCTATCCGCAGTGGGACGCCTTCCGCGCCCTGCGCAACCAGCTTGACCCGCAGGGCCGGCTGGGTAACGACTACATCACGCCACTTTTGACTGACTGAGGAACATTATGTTTGCCTGGGTAACGCTGTTAACACAACCCGATTATCTGGTGGGCGTAAAAGCGCTGCACCGTTCACTGCAACAGAGCCACAGCCAGTGGCCGCTGGTGGTCATGACCACCCCGGCGATTTCCGCGGCTGACTGTCAGGCATTGCAGGAGGCGGGCTGCGTGGTAAAACCGGTCGATCCGCTCTACCCGCGCGCCGACCTCGATCAGCATTACGCTTCGGCGCAGTTCGGGGAGGTCTGGACCAAGCTGCGGGTCTGGCAGCTGACCGAATACCAGCGCGTAGTCTTTCTGGACGCCGATATGCTGGTGCTGCGCAACATGGATGAGCTGTTTACCCTGAATCTGGCTGATAAGCCGCTGGCCGCCTGTCACGCCTGCCGCTGTAACCCTAACCAGATCGCCTCCTATCCCGCCGACTGGCAGCCTGAACAGTGTCACTACACCTGGCAGGCACGCGGCGAAGCTGCCCCGGAGAGTGTGGATCTCTACCTGAACGGCGGTTTTCTGGTACTGACGCCCGACGCCGCGGTGTTTGCGGCGCTGGAAAAGCGCATTAACGCCATTGACGATCTCAGCGCCTATCCCTTCTCCGAGCAGGATCTGCTGAACGAAGTGTTTGCCGACCGCTGGCAGCCGCTCTCTTACATCTACAATGCTCTCAAGACGCTGCCATTTCAGCACAGCGGACTCTGGCGCGAGAATGAGGTGAAAAACCTGCACTACATTCTGGCCAAGCCCTGGAAGCGCGATCTCAGCCAGCCCGCAAGCGAGCGCGATCGCTTTTATTCACTGGATAAACTCTGGTGGGAAAAAAGCGGTCTGATCTGATTCAGTGCGGGCGGGAAGCCGCAGTTTCCCGCCCTGTCTGTGAGTTAATCCGTGCTGGCCTCGCTCTTCTCGCGTGGCTTAGCCTGATACCCTTATCCAGCACCGCTGCTCGGCGGAGTGAGCAATGGCTTCCAGCACCTTCTGCACCTGTAATCCCTCTGCGAAATCGGGCCACAGGCGATCGCCCGCCGCGATACCGTTAATCAGGTCGCGGATCTCCACCGTTTTCTGATCGTTAAAGCCGATGCCGTGCCCGGCTGAGACACAGAAGTTCGCATAGTCAGGATGCGCCGGTCCGGTCAGAATAGTTTTAAATCCCTGGCGTCCGGCGGGTTCATCATGCAGATAGAGCTCCAGTTCCGCCATCCGCTCCTGAGTGTAGCGCAGCGTGCCTTTGGTGCCGGTCACCACATAGGTCAGACCCATTTTCGCCCCACAGGCGATTCGTGAGGTTTCAATCACACCGTGCGCGCCACTCTGGAAACGCAGCAGCGCGCTGGCCTGATCTTCATTTTCCACCGGTCGCTGCTGCGTCGGATCACCGGGATCGGGTCGGGAGGTGATCACCGTCATCATATCGCCGCTGACTTCGGCAATCTCACCCACCAGATAGTGCGCCATGTTCACGATATGCGCCGCCAGATCGCCCAGCGTCCCCAGCCCAGCCAGCGCTTTCTGGCAGTGCCAGTCGAGCGGCGTTTCCGGCCTGGCGAGGTAATCTTCATTGTGAGTACCATAAAAATGCACCACTTCACCAATCTCGCCACGGGCAATAATCTCTTTCGCCAGCTGGCTGGTGGGATTTTTCATGTAGTTGAAGCCGACCAGGGTTTTGACTCCGGCCGCCTCCGCTGCCGCCACCATCTCCTGCGCATCCGCCACACTTAGCGACAGTGGCTTTTCGGAATAGACATGCTTACCATGACGGATCGCCTCCAGCGCCATCTCTTTATGCAGAAAGTTGGGGGCGCAAATATCCACCACATCAATCGCCGGATCGCTGACCAGCGCACGCCAGTCGCCGGTGGAGCGGGCAAAGCCAAATGCCGCCGCCTGGCGGGCCGCCAGTTCAGGATTCACCTCCGCCAGCATCTCCCGCACAATTTCACCTTTCAGAGCAAACACAGCGGGCGCCTGAGCATAAGCAATGGCATGACAGCGTCCGATATAGCCACTGCCGATCATGCCGATTCTGACTTTATTCATTTTCACTCCACACACGCAGTTCAGGGGTAAAATGAAATCTAAATTTCATTTATGCCGGTGACAAAGCCAGAATGAAATATTTGTGACGATAGTAGAAAACTATCCTGGCAAACCACGTTCCATCGGGGCTGACAAGCAGGTGACGGCCAGAAAACACCTCATAAACACCTCACTTTTAGCGGCGGTGGTTTTCTTTGGTGGCAAGCCCGTTCCGGGGGTGTCGCGGCTTTTTAAGCGGTGTCAAACCCGGCGGTGGCGACTATTTCAGCAGTCGTGCGATTTTGTGAAAAAGAGCTTTGACATGATCCGGCGGGGCCGTTACTATGCGCCCCGTTCAAACGATTCCTCTGTAGTTCAGTCGGTAGAACGGCGGACTGTTAATCCGTATGTCACTGGTTCGAGTCCAGTCAGAGGAGCCAAATTCAAGAAAGCAGACGTTCACTGACGTCTGCTTTCTGCATTTCTATCACTTGGTTATCCCTTCTTTCACGTTCCCCCCTCGTTCACTCGAAGCCATACCCTTTGGCTGGTAAATATGATGGTAGTTCGATTGCGTTTTTACCAACAAGCGGGTGAGTGCTGTAATGACACTTACTGATACCAAAGTAAGCTTGTTTTCGCACCATCAGCAGGTTTATTCATCCCTTTCACACCAGAGAACGCGCTTTTGTCCACCCATAATTAAGAACAGAATTTATCCCGGTCATAGCCAGGTAATTTCAGTTTTTTAAATTTAAATAATATTTTAATGTCAGCACCCCACTTAGCCATAAATATAAATAACTCCCGCAGTTACCGCCAATTTATTATTAATGACAAAAGTCATCAACTACACTGGTGATAACATTGTTCAGAATGCGCTTATTTATCCCTTTCTTTTTTGCACAGAACCATCAGTTGATTGTGAAATTTGATTGATACAAATCAATCAAATATTGATTAACATTTTATCTATACCGGCGATAAGGAAGATAATCTTCCTCTTTATCTCGACAAAGGAGTATGTTGAATGGCTATTCCGGTTTACTTATGGCTTGAGGATGATGGCGGCGCGCCTGTAAAAGGCAGTGTTGATGTGAATGGCAGAGAAGGAAGCATAGAAGTAAGCGAACTAATGCACTCCATTGAACAGCCTACCGATCCCCTGACTGGCAAGGCTACAGCAAAACGCTTACATAGTTCATATGCATTTATGAAAAGCGTTGATAACTCATCATCCCATCTATACAAAGCACTCTCTTCTGGTCAAACCCTTAAAAAGGCCGTATTCAAATTCTACCGAATCAACTATAACGGCCAGGAAGAAGAATATTTCAGGACTACACTGGAGAACGTGAAGGTGACAGAGATTGAGCCTTTTATGATGGACATAAAAAATCCTCGATGGGAAAGGCATGACCACCTTGAATATGTTGATTTAGCTTACGAGAAAATCACATGGCACTACCTGGATGGCAATATTATTCACTCTGATTCATGGAAAGGACGGACTGCATAATGGCCTGGGAATACGATGTAGCAACACACACCTTCACCCGGAATGGTGAAAAATACGCGGCAGATTACGCAGGTGCGACAGGTTATAAGAATGATAGCTCAAAGGAATGTGTAAGTGGTAAAGGCCCACTTCCCAGAGGCACTTATACAATTGGCTCCCCTCATAACTCAGCCCATACGGGTAAATACACCCTCAACCTTACCCCCAATTTAAGTAATGCTATGTGTGGGCGTTCGGCTTTCCGTATTCATGGTGCAAGCAAAAAGCATCCGCTTGATTCATCAGAAGGTTGTATTATCGCCCCGCTTGGCGTCAGAAAGAACATCTGGGCTAGCGGTGATAGGGAGTTAAAGGTGAAATGAGATATATCCTTCTTGCTTTTTCCGTAACATCTTCCGTAGCGATGGCTGCGCAAATGGAAAGTTTCGGAGCTAACTATTACCAGGACGATTCATCCATCATTAACTACGATACCAATAAAAACTTAGTGCCTGATGTGATTGTTGGCGATCATGCCTACTCGATGGAATTTAGCAGCCTTACAGATATTGCAAAAACTGCTGGCGTGATTGTTAACCACGATGACCAGACATCATGGCTGTGTCTTACTTCTAAAGGTATCAACTACTGGTTTATCTCTGATAATGAGATGGGGCAAGGAGATTTAACTTCTATAGCAATTGCCAGGACCGCCCAGCCAAAAAGTTGCTCTTCTTATAATGGTGATTTAAGCGTTACAGTTAAGAAAATTCCCTTGCTAAACGCTTCATTAGAAACTCTCTCATCACTATTTTCGCATAAACCAAATGGTAATACGGTTCAATATTGTAACAACACTAAAAATTACGGTAACTTTACTCAGATGAACTGTCTTCAATATTTTTTTAAAAAAAATAATGTTAAAGGCGTGATTATCAATCAGATCACATCCAACTAAAAATTAACCCAGATGGCTGTCCGAAGGATGGCCTTTTACCTTCAACATCCGTTAACTTCAGGCCAGGTGAAGGCTTCAATGAATTTATGGGCACCTTGCTTATCCCGCTCACTTAAGGAAAAAACCTTCTGTAGCTGTTTACCGTTCGTTTCCTGCCTGTACCATCTGTGGCATCGGCTATCTCCTGCTATCCAGCTGCCAGCCTGATGTGACCGGCTAAGAATACCGCTTCTGTTACTGCTCTCTTCTCTATAGCCTCAGGGTCATAAATGACACTTTGCGCAACTTTAGCCTGAACGGACAGCTGATATTCACCACGGAGGGACATAAAGGTTCAAAAATGACCCTTTCTGGCGTTATACTCCTGGTGTAAGCTCAATAAATGGCTAAAAGGGTCAAAAATGAACCTTTACGACATTGACTCGCTGCTGGAAAACCTTCCTGAGTCAGAAAAAAAGAAAGTGATAGCAAAGTGGGCATTGGAGAATCAATCCTCAGATGCAGCTATGACGGAAAAGAGCCAGGTGATGACGCCTGAAGTGTTCGCTCTATTGCCGCAACGTTTAGTCAGCGAGCTGAAGCGGCAGAACATCACCTATGAAGAGATGGCTATTCAGATTGGCGTTTCACTTTCTACGTTTAAGCGAATGATCGCTAAACCTTCTTCTGCTAAGGCGGTCAATCTCCATGCACTGCTTAGGGAACTGGGTATAAAAGTATGGATCGAAAAGTAGCGGTGTGGCTGTACAACAGACCCGTGGGCATATTAAGTGAGCAAGATGGCGGGTATTCATTTTGCTACCTGCCCGATTATAACGGATGTGCAATATCACTGAGCATGCCGGTGAGACGTGAGCCTTATCTGAATGAGGAGCTTCATCCTTTTTTTAAAGGATTAGCCCCTGAGGGCTGGTTGCGTAAGCGATATTCCGAAATTCAAAAAATTGACGATAAAGATCTGTTTGGCTTACTGATGCAAAATAGTAACGACCTGCTCGGTGCAGTCGTGTTCAGAGAGATAACATCATGAATACGGAACGCTGTCTGATAAACCTGAACCCACTGGATGATTCTGGCTTAAAAACCGGCTTTTCAAAAAAAGGAATTCTGCATCTGTTGGGTGAGCAGAATGTCGCGCTGAGCCTGCCTTTTACGCGCAGCCAGTTCATTCAGGAACTGCCTGAGCGTCAGAAAGGAATGAGCATTTCTGGCTATCAACCCAAACTGTCACTTCGGCTGGAGAAGGGAGAACTGGTGGTTGTCAACAATGACGGCACCTATATCCTGAAGCCCTCACCCGAAGAGTATCCTCATCTGGCAGAGAATGAGCATGCGACAATGTGCGTCATGCAACGCCTGAAATTTGATGTCCCCCCCTTTGGACTCATGCCCTTCAGGCAGCAGGAAAACCAGCGAACCGAACTGGCGTTTGTCATTAAAAGGTATGATCGCCTGAGTGCTAATCAGGGGAGATTGCATCAGGAGCAGCTGGATGGTGCGATGGGACTCAGCGATAAATATGGCAGGGTCAGTAACAAAAAAACTATCAGTTATGAGAAAGCCGCTAAGTTCCTGAACAGCAGAGTGAGCAACAGCTTAAAGAGTAAACGCGACCTCTTTTTGCGCATTGTTTATGCCTATGTACTGGGTAATAACGATTTTCATCTGCGGAATATTGGCATCATACTACCTGAAAATCACTCCCCCCGGCTGGCACCAGTCTATGATTTTATTAGCGTGGTCCCCTATCCTGCGGCGTTCGGAGAATATTTAGCCCTCCCTCTGCTTGAGCGTGAAGAAAATGATACCGAAAATGCACCGGGCCTGGATTCAGACTATGGCGAATATGTGGGAGCAGATTTTATCCTGCTTGCTCAGGGTATGGATATTAATCCCGCGCTTGCAAAAAAATGGCTGAAAGAAGTTGTCAGCAATCATAAGCTTATTAGTGATACTTACACTGAAAGTCATATGCCTGAAGCGCAGCGGGAAGCTGTCCTTAACTATGTTGCGCGCAGGATCAAATTGCTGGAAGTAATGGAGCTTTAATACGAGGCGACTATTCACCATTTTGCTGCCATCTCGCTGACAGAAGCTCATACGGTAAATCCTGACAAAGCATTGTGGGCAGCACGGTAAAAAAAGGCTGCGCAATCCATTACAGCGCACCCGTTGTGAATCGCCTGTCCCCTCGTGCCGCATCCTCTGCCCCTCTCTCTTCACCGCAGAAAACCCTCACCATAAACAAACCCGCTAGCTTCAGCGGGTTTGTTACCTTTACGACTCAGAGATTAATCAGAGTTCAAACCGGTCGAGATTCATCACTTTGGTCCAGGCGGCGACAAAGTCTTTGACGAATTTTTCGCGGGCATCGCTGCTGCCATAGACTTCCGCCGAGGCGCGCAGCACGGCGTTTGAACCAAATACCAGATCGGCGCGGGTAGCGGTGAAGCGAACCTCACCCGTGGCGCGGTCGCGTCCTTCGAATCGTTCATTGCTGCCGTCGGTGGCTTTCCACTCGTTGCGCATATCCAGCAGGTTCACGAAGAAGTCGGTATTCAGCGCGCCGACGTGGTGGGTAAAAACCCCGTGCTGGCTGCCGTCAAAGTTTGCGCCCAGCGCACGCATCCCGCCCACCAGCACCGTCAGCTCTGGCACGGTCAGCGTCAGCTGCTGCGCCTTGTCGATCAGCAGATTTTCGGTAGTGGTTTTGCCAAAGCCGGTGCCGTAGTTGCGGAAACCATCGGCACGCGGTTTAAGCAGGTTGAACGACTCAATATCGGTCTGATCCTGACGCGCATCGACCCGGCCAGCAGTAAACGGCATTTCAATCCCGACACCAGCCGCTTTCGCCGCTTGCTCAACACCAACCACACCGGCCAGAACGATAATGTCCGCCAGCGACGCTTTGTTTGCTTCACGCTGAATACCTTCCAGCGTCGGCAGCACGCGCGCGGCTACGGCATTGACCTCCCACTCACGCTGCGGCAGCAACGCCAGACGGGCACCATTCGCACCACCCCGTTTATCGCCACCACGGAAAGTAGACGCCGAGGCCCAGGCAACCGAAACCAGCTCGGTCACAGTGAGACCGGATGCTGCGATCTTCTCTTTCAGCTGCGCAATATCAGCCACGGTCGGGTGATAAACCGGTGCAGGCAACGGGTCCTGCCAGATCAGATCTTCCTGCGGCACTTCAGGGCCGATATAACGCGCCTTTGGCCCCATATCGCGGTGGGTCAGTTTGAACCAGGCTCTGGCAAAGGCTTCATTGAACGCCTGCGGATCGTTGTAGAAACGACGCGAAATCTTTTCAAATTCCGGGTCAAAGCGCAGCGTTAAATCGGTCACCAGCATGGTGGGTTTGCGTTTCTTGTTAGCGTCAAACGCATCCGGGATAATCTCCGGCGCATCCACCGCTTCAAACTGAATGGCACCCGCCGGGCTGCGGGTCTGGACCCACTCATATTTGAACAGGTTCTCGAAGAAGTAGTTGCTCCACTGGGTAGGCGTCTGGGACCAGATCACTTCCAGACCGGAAGTGATAGCGTCTGCGCCGACACCGGAGCCGTAGTCGCTGACCCAGCCGAGGCCCTGCGCTTCCAGTGGCGCGGTTTCAGGATCAACGCCAACATGGCTTGCGGGCGCGGCACCGTGGGTTTTCCCCAGCGTATGACCACCGGCGATTAACGCCACGATCTCTTCGTCATTCATCCCCATATTGCCAAAGGTGGCACGGATCGCCGGGGCGGCGGATGCGGGATCGCCGCTGTGTTCAGGGCCTTCAGGGTTAACGTAGATCAGCCCCATTTCGGTGGCGCCTAACGGTGACTGCGCCAGGGCTTCCGGGTGGCGATGCTCCAGCCAGGTGGCCTCTTCGCCCCAGTTCACATCCATATCCGGTTCCCAGACATCTTCACGTCCGGCACCAAAACCAAAGGTACGGAAGCCGGAGTTTTCCAGCGCCACGTTGCCCGCCAGAATGTAGAGATCGGCCCAGGAGATTTTCTGACCATATTTCTGTTTTACCGGCCAGAGTAAACGGCGGGCCTTATCCAGACTGACGTTATCGGGCCAGGAGTTTAACGGGGCGAAGCGCTGCTGACCACGGCCTGAACCACCACGTCCATCAACGGAGCGATAGGTTCCGGCGCTGTGCCAGGCCATACGGATAAACAGGCCGATATAGCTGCCCCAGTCGGCGGGCCACCAGGCTTGTGAGTCGGTGAGCAGGCCTTTAATATCAGCCTTCAGCGCGGAGTAGTCTAATTTGGCAAATTCTTTACGGTAATCGAAGGCTTCACCCAGCGGGTTAGAACGGGATGAGTGCTGATTCAGCAGGTCAACCCGCAGTTGATTCGGCCACCAGTCACGGTTAGTGGTGCCGCCACCCGGCGCCTGATTTGACTTTCCGGCGTGAAAAGGACATTTGCCCGCCGGTGCTTCCCGATCGGCTTCGACAATTGGCTTGGCATCTTTTGCATCTTCATCAACAGAACTGCTCATGGTCACACCTCTTCTTTGTATTTTCATCGCTACTCTATAGAGGATTGGCGGGAACGCACACCTGTCTCATCCTATATATTTGATAGCTTATCCCTTTGAATACGACGCTTTATGACAGCTTCCAACGATGGAAAACCGGTGTCTTCTTGCACAGTCAGACCGGAGCGAAGCGGCACCGATTGTCCTCAGACTATTCCGACCGACGCGGTTGCACAACCGGCTTATCGTGCGCAGCGGTCAGCCGATCGCTGCCTGAGCGGCAGCTAAACCGGGATAGCGAGCAAAAGATGTGCAGCGTAAAAAAGGCAGAACTCAGCGCTGTCCAAACAGCAGAGGAAAACAGAGAAGATAATTGAGGCAAGGAAGAGCGCGGCATTTGCCTGCCGAACGCTGCACCGCGCCCCGCTAAGTGGGACGCGGTGCCATTGATTTACCGCCAGCCGAGTTCCGGGGCGACATACTTCAGGATCGACTCAATAACATGCGCGTTATAGTCGACACCGAGCTGGTTAGGCACGGTGAGCAGCAAGGTGTCGGCTTCGGCAATCGCCTCATCCTTCGCCAGCTCTTTGATTAACGCCTCTGGCTCAGCGGCATAGCTGCGGCCGAAGATAGCGCGGGTTTTCTCATCGAGAAAGCCGACGGAATCACGGTCGTTACCGCTGCGGCCAAAGTAAGCGCGGTCCATATCATTGACCAGCGCAAAAATGCTGCGGCTGACGGAGACGCGCGGCGCATGCTGATGCCCGGCCGCTTTCCAGGCCTCGCGATAGGCGCGGATCTGTTTTGCCTGCTGAATGTGGAACGGCTCGCCGGTTTCATCATCTTTCAGGGTGGAGCTTTGCAGGTTCATCCCCATTTTTGCCGCCCACTCGGCGGTGGCGTTGGAGCCGGAGCCCCACCAGATGCGCTGACGCAAACCTTCAGAAAGCGGCTCCAGTCGCAGCAGGCCAGGCGGGTTCGGGAACATCGGCTGCGGATTGGGCTTAGCGAAGCCTTCACCGCGCAGCACTTCAAGGAACTCCTCGGTATGACGGCGGCCCATATCGGCGTCGCTTTCCCCCGCTGCTGGCTCAAAGCCAAAATAGCGCCAGCCATCGATCACCTGCTCCGGTGAACCGCGGCTCAGCCCCAGTTGCAGACGACCGTTGGAAATCAGATCCGCCGCGCTGGCATCTTCCACCATGTAGAGCGGATTTTCGTAGCGCATGTCGATGACGCCGGTGCCGATTTCAATGTTACGGGTACGCGCGCCGACCGCCGCCAGCAGCGGAAAAGGCGAGCTGAGCTGACGGGCAAAATGGTGGACGCGAAAGTAAGCGCCATCCGCGCCCAGCTCTTCGGCGGCGACCGCTAAGTCGATCGATTGCAGTAAGACATCCTGCGCCGAGCGGGTGGCGGATTGCGGGGATGGGGTCCAGTGACCAAAGGATAAGAAGCCAATCTTTTTCATCTGTATTTCTCCTGACGGGCGGCAGACGACCGTGGATGCGTAGGCGATTTTCGATAGCCAAAGGTTACGCCGTCCGCGCCGCCACTGATAGTCAATATCTTTCAGCGCTATATTCAGGAATTTCGATATAGCCGCGCTGACCAGATGAGGACAGCGGTTTAAATGCCCTGAACTGTGCGCTGCTTCAATCTGGGCTACCCTTCACTGCATCACCCTTTTTTAAAGCCCGCACTGGCTGACCAGGCAGCGGACCGCTTTGGGCCGCTCCGAAGCGGACAGCCTGGGGCCTTGTCTGTGTGCGGATCAGCGGAGAAACCTGATGAATGACCGGCTCGCCCTGCCGATGTACGCAATTAACCGGCCCGCCACGCAGGCGCTGATGCAGGCGATGACGACGCTGCTGGGCCGCCAGAACATCGTGGCGCAGCCGGGCTGGCCTGACGATCTGCTGGCGCACTGGCAGGATGAGCGATTGCTGCTGAGTCAGACCTGTGGCTATCCGCTGGTCACTCAGCTGGCTGCGGTTCAGCTGGTCGGCCTCTTTCACTACACCGCACCGGGCTGCGCCGGTCCCGATTATCGTAGCTGGCTGGTGGCGCGGGATAAGCAGGCCACGCTGGCCGATTTTCACGGTCGCCGGGCGGTCGCCAACAGTCGGGATTCGCACTCCGGCTATAACGCGCTGCGTTTTGTCGCGGCCCGACAGGGCATCACCTTTTCACAGCTGCTGCTGAGCGGCGGGCATCGTCAGTCGCTGGCGGCGTTGCGCGATTCACAGGCGGATATTGCGGCGATCGATTGCGTCAGCTGGGCGCTGCTGGCGCGCTACGCCCCGGATGAACTGCACGGCCTGCATATTATTGGCGAAACGCCCTGCGCGCCGGGGCTGCCGCTGATTACCGCCGCCTCCACCTCCGCGCCGCTGCTGACGCTGCTGCGGGCAACCCTGCATCAGCTGGTGTCGGACGCCGCCTGGCGCCGGGTCTGTGACGACAGTCTGATCGGCGGATTCAGCCCAGCGCAGCGCAGCGATTATCAGCCGGTGCTGGCGTGGGAAGCGTCTGCGATCGCCTGCGGCCTGCCCCGCCTCTGAGGCTTCAGCCGCTGATCGCCCGCTAATGCTGGTAAGCGCTGCCCCGGCGTTTTAAGGTAGAGGCTTTCAGCGAAGGGAGATAAGTATGCGCATTCTGATAGCAGGTGCCGGTGCTACCGGTGGATATTTTGGCGCACGGCTGGCGCAGGCGGGCCAGGATGTGACCTTTCTGGTGCGTGAAAAGCGTTACCAGCAGTTGCAGACGCACGGCCTGGTGTTACAGACTCCCCAGGGCCGCGAGCAGTTGCAACCGCAGCTGACCCAGGCCAGCACGCTGGCAGGTGACTACGACCTGATTATTCTGACGGTGAAAAGCTTTGCCCTCGATCAGCTGATGGATGACATCGCCCCGGCGGTCGGACCGGAAACGCTGATCATGCCGATCCTCAATGGCATGCGACACATCGCTACGCTGCAACAGCGTTTTGGCGAAGAGAAGGTGATCGGCGGATTGTGCAAAATCAACGCCACGCTGGGTGACAACGGCGAAGTGATCCAGATGACAGCGCTGCACCAGCTCTATTACGGTGCACTGGACGGTAATAACGATGCCCGGCTGCAACGGGTGGATGCGGCGCTGCGCGACAGTCAGGTAGAGACCTTTTTCAGCGATAACATCATGGATGAGCTGTGGGAAAAGTGGCTGCTGCTGAGCACCCTAGGGGCGGTCTGCTGCCTGGCGCGCGGCGACACCCAGCAGATCCTGAAAGCTGACGGAGGAGAAGCGCTGTTACAGGGACTTTTCACCGAGATTCTGACCGTCATCAGTGCCGACGGGTATCAGCCGCGTCCGGCGGTGACCGCGCGAATTTATGAACTGCTGAACAATCCCGCCACCCCGATGACCTCCTCGATGTATCGTGATTTAACCCAGGGCTTCGACATTGAAGCCGATCAGGTGATCGGCGATCTGCTGCTGCGGGCGAAACGCAATGGCCTGGTCACACCGCTGCTTAATGCGGTTTATGTCAATCTCCAGGTCTACCTGCAACAGCGCTGAGCGCTGGCGGACCGTGGCGGGGAAGACGCTGCGCTGAGCCTGGCTGCGGGCGGTAAAGGCAGGGCGGCAAAAGTGCGGTGCACAGCAGCAGCGCCGCAGGAAAATTTGCTACACTCGTCGCTTCATCTTTTGGAGAGTTCAATGACTTCCCGCTCTGTGACCCTTGATGATGTCGCTCAACTGGCTGGCGTCTCATATCAAACCGTTTCACGTGTCTTAAACCGTTCTGAACAGGTCTCTGCCCGTACGCGGGAGCGCGTTGAAGCGGCGATGCAGCAGCTCAATTATGTGCCGAATCGCGTGGCGCAGCAGCTGGCGGGTAAAGCGACGCGCACGCTGGGGCTGGCCACCAGCGACCTGGCGCTGATGGCACCGGCGCAAATCGCGTCGGCGATTCAGCAACGCGCCGCCGCAGCGGGCTATCATCTGGTGATCGCGATGGACAGCGGCAATGACGCCGCCGCGACGGTTAATGAGCTGCTGGCGCAGCGGGTGGATGGGCTGCTGATCAACCTGCCGCTGGATGCCGCGGAAGCGCAGCAGATCCAGCTGCTGTGCGGTGCCAAGCCAGCGCTGTTTCTGGATGTCGAGCCGCAGGCGGCGGTGGCGCAGTGTCAGTACCCGAATGAGTCGGGAGCCCGTGCGGCTGTTGAACATCTGGTGGCGCTGGGGCATCGCCAGATTGGTCTGTTAAATGGCCCGCTGCGCTCGGTCTCGGCGCGGCAGCGCGAAGCGGCGTGGCGACAGGCGCTGGCGGATCATCAGTTAACACCGCACTGTTCGCTGCGCGGCGACTGGAGCGCGCAGTCAGGCTATCAGGCGCTGCTGGAGCAGCTGCCTGACGCCCTGCCCCAGGCGCTGCTGGTGGCGAACGATCAGATGGCGCTGGGTGCGATGCGGGCGCTGCATCAGTATGGCGTGGCGATCCCGGCCGCAATATCGGTGATTGGTTACGACGATACCGCGGAGAGCGCCTGGTATCAGCCGCCGCTGACCACGGTGCGCCAGGATTTACAGGCGCTGGGCGCGCAAAGCGTGGATCGGATGCTGGCCCGGCTGCGGGGAGAAACGGTCACAGCGGATGCGCTGGAGACCACGTTGGTGATCAGGGAAACCACCGCCGCCCCCGCGGATGAACGGATCGATTTAGCCGCGCTGTCCCAGCAGTTGCAGGTGATTGCGCGCCGGCTGACCGGGAAATAGCGCCCTGCTGTCTCAGGCCGCGCACCCGCACCGCGAATAAAAAAACCCGCCCCACCGGAGTGGATGCGGGTTCGCAATCGCAGGCGGAAGCGCTAACGCCCCACCCTGACGACTCAGGCTTTCGGGTGTTCGCCCACGCCCATCGCTTTGATCTTTTTCGACAGCTCACGACGCTCTTTCGACAGATCGGCGTTTTTAATGATGTACTCATCCACGCGATCTTCATAATCCACCCGCATGCTGGCGATGATTTCCTGAATGGCCTCAACGCTCATGCCAGGTTTGATATATTCGCTCAGGTTGTCGAGCAGCAGTACGCGCTTCTGGTTATCGCGGATCTTCTTCTCGTTATCGACAATTTCACGCTGCAATTTGTTTTTGCGGCGAAACATACGTACGAACTCCAGTACGTCCTGAAATGATTGCTTGGCATTTTCCATGATGGCACCTTTCTTTGAGCCTGCTGACGCAGGGAGAGAGTCAAAACGTTCAGCTTAGCGGCTAACCCGCCCTGTAAGCCATTTTCACAGCTAAATTCAGACTGGCTCTTATCTTAGCGCAAAGAAACCCGGTTTCACATTAAGTCATTGTCTGAGGTGATTATTTGCGCAACGCCATCCGCATCAGTTCGGTCATCCGCTCCAGCTGTTTGGTCAGTTCGAGCGTCAGCCAGACGTAACCGTAGATTGGCGTCTCTTCCAGTCCGTCACTGCCCGCCTCGGCGATCAGCCGCCGCAGCTCCTCGTTGATCCCGGTCAGTTCAGTGCTGTTCGCCAGCACCTCTTCACTTTCACCTTTGATCGCCATCACCGAGAGTGTCCGCAGGGTGTGCTCGATCATCTGCTGCGTCCGGCGCAGCGCCGGGGCGTTAAGCATAATCAGGTGGCTTTCACGCGATGCCCACCAGGCATTAATCTGCATCTCAATGGTGTAAACCATATTACGGTTAATGGTCTGAATGGCTTCAAGGACCGATTTCGGAATGCGCGTCTCTTTGCTCGATGGCTCCAGCAGTGCCCGCATTTTGATCACGCTGCTGAGCAACTTGCCCAGCGGTTTGTTGAGACGCGGCTGCTCTACCAGGTTGGGCGAGAAGCCAGCGTGATAGATTTTCGCCATCTCTCCCAGGGTGTCAGAGAGCTGGATACGCCAGTGGGTATAGGCGCGCTGCGCCCAGATTGCGGTAAACAGCAGCGCCATCAACGATCCCAGAATCACATCGCCACCGCGCCAGAGCGCCATCGTGAAATCGCCGGCAGGCGCGCCCACCACCACGCTCAGGGTGATGCCGATCAGCAGCGCCATATAGGGGTGTTTGCCGAGCGTCAGATAGCCGCTGATAAACATGATGACGCCGCACCAGATCACCATCGCCGGCATTGAGATCAGCTCCAGTTTCAGGGCGATCAATCCCGAAATCGATCCCGCCACCGTGCCGCTGATGCGTTGTAAGGCGCGCGGGAAAACATTTCCCCAGGTGGAGATAGGCCCCATCACCACCACCAGGGTGATCAGCGGCCAGGTGCCTTCCGGGATCTCTGTCGCCCGGACAAAGATAAAACAGAGCAGAAAGGCGATGGCGATGCGCACGCCGTGGACGGCGCGGTAGTGACGATAGAACCAAAACTCCAGTTTTGATATGGGCTTATCAGGACGCAAAGTGGCTTTCCGGTAGCAGAATTTTCATCCGGCTATCTTAACCCTGAATCGGGCGCAGGCTTAGCCCGGGCACTGTTTTTCCAGCCGTTTTGACGTTATCTTACAATTATCAACATCCCCCTCACACAGATGTCCAGGGGTTAAGAACAACTTCCCTACGCTTTGTTAACCTTTATCTTTTGCCAGCAACATGGAGGTGGCGTGGCAGGCCGGGCTGAACCGGCGATATGGAGGGGTTAAAACCAAAACGGGCCGCCCGCAGGCCGCCCGTTTTGTCGTGCTACGCTGTCTGTCAGAATTTCTGTTTAAGATAATCGGTCAGACGGGTAATCACACCGGCGGGTTCAACCGCGCTCAGCACCACCAGCGGATAGTGGGCGATCTGCTGATCTTTATCCATCACCTGAATTTCACCGACCACCTCATTGGCTTTCAGCGGCGCTTCCAGATCTTTGCGATCGATAATGTATTTCGCTTTGACGTTTTCCACTTCACTGCGCGGCAGGGAGAGATAAATATCCTCTGCGGTGCCGACATCCACCTGATGCGGGTTGCCATACCAGACGTTTTCGCTGCCGATTTTCTTACCGGCATGGAACAGCTGAACGGTGTCAAAGGTGTTCTGTCCCCAGGTGAGCAGTTTACGCGCCTGCTCTTCACGCCCTTTGGCGCTCTTGCCGCCCATCACCACGGCGATCAGCCGGTGTTTACCCACCACGTTAGAGGCGATGATGTTAAAGCCTGCGGTTTCGGTATGGCCGGTTTTCAGCCCATCCACATGCAGATTGTTGTCCCACAGCAGACCGTTGCGGTTGTTCTGGGTAATGCCATTCCAGGTCAGGGTTTTTTCACTGTACATGGCGTAGAAGTCGGGTTCGCCATCGATAATCGCCCGCGACAGTTTCGCCATATCCAGCGCGCTGGAGAACTGACCCGGAGCATCCAGACCATGTACGGTTTCAAAGTGGGTGTTTTGCAGACCGAGCTTATCGACATAGTGGTTCATCATTTTCACGAAGTTCTCTTCGCTACCCGCCACATAGTCAGCCAGCACGACGCAGGCGTCGTTACCGGAGTCGATGATGACTCCCCGGCTCAGATCGCGCACGCTCAGCTTATCGCCCGGCTTGAGGAACATCAGAGACGACCCTTTAAACACCGGATTGCCGGCGGCCCAGGCATCTTTCCCCACCGTGACCATGTCGTCGCGGCTGATTTTTTTCTGGTCGATAGCGCGATCGACCACATAACCGGTCATCAGCTTGGTCAGGCTGGCGGGATTGCGCCGTTCATCCGGGTTGCCCGCCGTCAGCACCTGGCCGGTGGTGGCATCCATCAGCACCCAGGAAGCCGCATCAATGGCCGGTGGCGTCACAGGAAACGGGAGCGCATCGGCTTGTGCCAGCGAGGCCCAGAAAACAGTAGCAGTAACGGTGAGTAGCAGACGCCTTTTCAACACTTGATCCTTAATTACACACGAGAGGAAACGGATAAAACGAAACGGAAGCAGCCGCACGTTTTACGGCAAAAGCGTTGTGAAGGTTTGAATAAATTGAAAAAAAGTATGAACTGCGGCGATCTTTTCGCCCACCGCCGGGCAACAGGTAAGCGTTGCTGTAGCCTGAACTTCAGGCGCGCCGGAATATGGTTTACCATAGCGGGACCAAGTCAGATGCTGCGCGGGACGGCTATAATGGCTCAGTTGAGCCAGGCAGCGACAGCACGCGCACGACAGCGCTACCCATCACAACTCACTCCGGCTGCGCGCAGTGGGACACCGAGCGAACAGAAAGCCGCTTTATCGCTTTCTGTTTATTAAGCCAGTGAACGAAATAAGCGGAAATGAAATTTGAATAACGATTGCGTACAGGCCACCTTCCTCTTCCACGACTACGAAACTTAGTTGGTAACCCAATGATTTATTTATATTAATTCTTCATCTTTATTTGCTTGGTACGCATATTGGTACACTTTGATTATCCTGTCTAAAACTAAAGCAATTTTTGATTTTACCGATAACAACCACTGAATACCACACTAACTTAATATTCTACCCATTTAAAAACAAAGGATTGATAACATGCCGAGCAAACTTTTAACTAAAATACTTCACAACAAAATACAGCAAGCTTATGATAATGCTGATTCTGTATCAGACATATCACATAAAACGGTAAAAGGAACTTTCAGAGAAGGATTCTTAGTACCTATAATCCAGTCTCTTTTACCACCGCATTTTGGAATAGGTTCTGGTCAGGTAGTTGACAAATGGGACAGGTTTTCACCACAAGCAGACATAATCATATATGATAAAAGGAAAATCCCTCCGGTAATTGAGCAAAACGGATTGGGCGTATATTTTATCGACTCTGTACATAGAGTAATTGAAGTTAAAAGCGATTTGGATACTAAGGGCGTACACCAAACTCTCAATTTAGCGTGGGCGCTGCACCCTGATAACATAAATGGATTAAAAACAGCTAAGCCCGGAAAAATAGAAGGGGAAAATACAAATTATCCTTTTGTAAGCTGTTTTTCATATGACCAGTCCATAACTGATTTGAATAACGCTTTGTCGAAATGGGAAAATCCGGGCGAAATATCTAACATATTGTTTTGCTTACCTAAAACTGGGCTATATAATTATGTTCCAGATGAAGGTGAATTTAAAAAATTACCATCCGGGGATGGAAGGATTGAAATTACCGCTGTTTATCTTGCTTTTTTTCTAAACTTCCTTGAGGATGAAGCGGCAACTAGAGCTGATTTTTCTCTTTTAGAATGGTTAATAAGCTAATACCAATCATTAGATAGACGTATAATTTTAGTTCATAAAATGTTGGGCTGCCTAACTTCTAATTATAAGCAGCCCAGTAGCATAATTTAGTATATTTTTATTAAGGCCAGTTATATAGGCCCATTATCATGCCATACGCTCGTAATCTCATAAGTCACTTTGCCCAGCATAATTATCCCTTCAAGCCCTTACCCGTCGACCGTTTCACCGTCCTACGTGATAATGCCTGTCATGAATAATTTTCCTATTTGCGGAGACTCAGCGAGCTGGAATGCTACTTTGTCGCCTGTCTGCCCCTAAAGTGTTCTATCCACAATAGCGAAGCCGACCGGTGTCTCAATGATCAGCATGTGAGCCGGGTGAGGCATAGGAATTTTGTTCAAATCTATGCGGCCTTCAACGTAGTCATTAGCTGGTGATGGAAAGCCCTATCATATTCCCCCGTTCGGGTTGAACTGACGGTAGGTCTTAGCCTCACCTTCCTGCGTTGATGCATCGCGGAACGTCACCGTGTTTGTCTTTATCCACTGGTTAGTCTCCCGCAGTTAAGCAACTCCAGCTGATGTACAAGCTCCTGAGTAGTTACAATAACGCCCTGCTCCGACCCTTGCCTCATAGCGTTAATAAATGTATGTTTGATTTCATAGTCACACGGCATGATAAGTCCTTCTCTGACAAATACTGTATGCATAAACACAATTATCAATGAAAATTCCTTGTTCAAGTCTTGCTAGGTGACATTTTGTAGAGAGATTGTTGTTGAGCAAATTTCAAGCAGAATTCTAATGTTAAGTTATCCAGGCTCGTTTTACTTGAGCCTAGCTGGAGATTTTTAACCTCATAAGGATGTATAAATCTACACTAACGGATAAATTTAATTTGTCGTATGATTCATGCGTAAGTTTTAAGATAAAAATGAACTTCATTGGTAACTTGCAGTATTTGCTATAAATAATCACGTATTCAACCTAGATTGAAACGTTAAATACTTCCAGGGAAATCAAGCATTTCGCTTGCGATAAGGAAATAGCATGGAAAATAAATCGCCAAAAACTTTTGACAAAAAGCAGAAACAGAATAAAGTTCCGAAGACAGCGGCTAGCTTAATATCACTTTTCAACCATAAAGGGGGGGTAAGTAAAACTACCACTGTATTTCATTTAGGTTGGAAAATTGCCGCCTTAGGTAAAAGAGTTTTGATTGTTGATGCTGATCCACAATGTAATTTAACAGGTCTAACATTAGGACTTGATGATTATGATTCATTGGTGAATTTCTATGACAACAAACAAAACACAGATATTTTTAATAGCCTTGCACCTGAGTTTTCTCTTGAAGGTGTCTCACATTCTCCGCAAAGCGCAACATCTGTCACACCAACAAAAAATGAAAATCTTTTTATTCTAGCTGGGAATATCAGATTCTCTGAGCTAGATACTCAGATTGCAACTGCTATGACAAGCAGCAATACTCTTCCAGTACTGCGTAAATTTGTTGCTGCATTCAATCACCTGATAAGAAAAATTGCAGCTGAACACAATATCGATATAGTTTTAATCGATATGAGTCCCAGCGTATCGTCTACCAATCAGTGTATACTGATGAGTTCTGACTATTTTATAGTTCCAGTTTCTCCAGATTTTTATTGCTATCAAGCTATTGACTCATTGAGCAATGTTTTACCTAAATGGGCCGAGCAGATCAAACAATTTAAGGATGGTGGTAATTCTCCACTGCCAGCCTCTAATCCTAAAATGCTTGGTTTCATTACTCAAAACTACAGAATCTATACTTCCTCAAGTAATTCTTCAGTCAAAAATGAGGTAGAGCAACCCAAACAAATGTCTAAAGCCTATAGCGACTGGCTAGATAGAATTAAAGAAGTTTCTAACCGAAGACTGGTGCCTGCCTTAAAATCCTCAGACATGATGATTAAAAAAGAGTATTTCTCAAAATCGGTAACTCATGACTCTCCATATCACCTAGGAGGCGTTCAAAACTTCAGTGGATTGATTCCCGTATCACAGAGACTATCTAAACCCATTTTTGAACTCAGTAAGGAAGACGGCAATTGGTCAGGTGCTCGCTGGGTGTGGGAGAAGGGCGGGAAAGAAAATGGAATCAAGGTAAACATTGAAGAGGCTGACAGAGTTTACTTAGGATTAGCAAAATCAGTTCTTAACATGATAAAACTCGATAAAATAAAATCTTAGTATCACCAACCATATTAAGGCTCAGTGCCTTTTTTATTAAAAAGGCACTGAGCCTTATCTTACGGGAAATTTATAGCATCCGTGATTATTCACACTAACTTGATAGTATTTTTAATTTTGATGTAGGACTGACAATGCAACACTATCATCCAAATCAAGCTGACATCCTGCCAGAGATCTAATCATGCTTGCGATAGCCTCCTGCGATACCTTTCCACCGCTGGCAACCAGCTGCCAGACAGCCTCCCCAATTGTGTTACATGCTTCATTATATGCATTTTCCGCAAAGTCGTTTTTAATATGTTCCTCCGCTGAGTACAATTTAGTTGTTTTCATTAATGACACAACAATAGTTATGCATATTTGCGAAGCACATTCCAAGTACAATAAAACAGACGCAAAAAAGCCGGCGCTAGCAAGGATGGCATTGGCAAATCAAAAGTAAATCATTGTATTTTATGAAATTTTATCATTGAAAATGTCATTAATATCCATGCTATCACACATCCATTTATCAATAATACCCACGGAGCTCTCCTATTCATGAATTAAACTCCCTGTATCGGTGATCAAAATATACGCTGTTTTACAAAGACCCTAACTGGTTGTGCCGATCAATTCTGGCAGATTGATCGATGATACAGACCAATCATCATAACTCATTATTTTGAAATTGATTGGCACGCTGGCGCATCAAGACAGCATCAGAATCAAAATCACATCATGGCTACCGCGGGCAAATGAGCGTTTATCGTTGCCTGCATTGCGGCAAGTGTTATGTTGGCCACCAGCCTGGACGCAATGGCTTGGGATCGGTCTGGAAATAAAAGTAAGAGCTTAAAAATGAACGAGACAGCACTGATCAAACAAAGTGAGGTAATGAAAATTCTGGCAATTATCTCACGCACAATCATATGCAAATATGGAAAATAGCACAATTTCCCTAAACCGATCCGCACGCATTCTAAGACTATCTGCGCAGCGCTGTGGATGAATGGATTTTACGCGGAGAAATTAATCAAAGCACCTGATTTTCAATCTTCTCGAGACTGACCTCGGCCAAATTTGCAAGGACTAAATATTTTGTCACATCCTCTTGCGTTAGTTCAAGGTCAGCCTCATGAGCTACTCTGTTTCTCATTCTTCGCAGATCATCCAATATCTCAACTTCATTCACCCTAAGTAGTTTTTTGTCTTTCAAAAACCTTATGATTTGAAATACAGGTGGCCGCTTATTAATTGAGTCCATTGAGTTCATTGAGCCAACAATGCCTGATGTCATTACTTTCTCTCTATTTACTTCGAAAAGTTGGTACAACCTTGTTTCGATATTAAGCCATGCGGAGATTATCGCCCCTCTAGGATCCAGATTTGATTTTATTTCTTGATCTCGTGTTACCTGACCAGCAACATCTTCGTATTTTTCAGCTATATCGTGAAATTCGAAACCAAAACCTGCAACATTACCACTTTTGATTCTTCCCATAAGTTTTTTGATGTCATACTGAAATTTTTGCAGTGCAATGAAAATCAGCAGGGGCCAAATGGATATTGTAAGTAACTTTATGAAAAAAGAAGCTAGACCTTTTGTTAACTCATAATAATTAGGTTCTATATTTTCTGTGTTTTTTTTATCCTCGCGAATATTTTGAGGATAATTAATCAGAACCTGCGTACTCTGAGTAGTTAGTTCAGAACTGACACTACTACTATCAGAAACTGACGAAGTTTCCTTAGTTTCTTTTTTTACCGGCTTGATAGGTGCAGTAGGCTTCGGGACTGGCTTTTTAGGAACATAGCAAATCATTTTATCTTCTGCATAGGAATTAGCAGAAAATATTAAAATACATAATAAGATTCGAATTCCTTTTCTCATTAGCTTGATTTCCTTTTTTGATATGCCGTAGTAATTTATCGGCGTGAATCTCAAAAGCTTTACGCTGATCCTCTAACCAATCGTGTTTGTTGTATACCGCCATCACCCCGCCCAATTCATGCCCCAGCATTTGCTCCGTTACGTGCGGTGCAGTGCCCTCTTTTGATAATCGGGCAACGAGCGTGCGCCGGAAATCATGTGTGCGCCAATACCCAATATTCATGCTATCCCGGATCCGGCCAATGTAGCGATTGGTCGCTGATGTGCTCAGCGGTGTTTTAATATCAGCACCAGGAAAAAGTATTTTGTCATAGGTTATCATCGCCTTTTCAATCAGCGACTTTATCTGTTCGAAAATGGGCCGGCGTATGATATTGCCCACTTTGCTGCGCTCTTTGGGAACCGTCCAAACCCACTCCGTTAAATCAAATTCTTTGCATTCAGACAGGCGCAGTTCTGAAACCCTGGCACCCCACAGCATCAGCATCTGGTGCAGTAGTTTGTTAGACGTGGCCGCCCTGCTACGCTCGATACCGAGCCAGATTCGCGCCAGCCCTGTGTAGGTTAGAACAAGACTGCCAGTTTCTGAACTTACTCCTATATCACGCGGCTCTATACGCATGATTGAGGCGTTATCTATGACCTGCCGGCGGATGCACCAGCCGATTGCTGATCGCGCCTGCACAAGCAGTTGCCGCGCGGGCGTGGGTTTTCACATTCTTCCTGCGAAAAAAATCTATCCATTGTTTGACGGTAATGTCACCGATAGCCCGGCCGGGAAATGCGCCAGTCAGGTATTTTAAAACTGTCGAGTTGTAAAGCGCCTAGGTTTTGGGGCGCAGAGCAACATCAACATACTGCTCTTTCCAGTATGTTAGGCAGTCGCCCACGGCCATGGATTGTTCGCCAGTGGTTTTCTCAGTATACCGGCGGGGATCTGTGCCACTGTCATACATAACGCGCAATTCGCTGACCAGGTTCCTCGCATCTTTAAGTGCTAACGTAGGATACCGGCTTAAACTCAGCCGCTGGGGTTTACCGTTCCACTTGTAGCGATGCTGAAACAGGATCACGCTCTTTGGCGATATCCGGACGCCCAGCCCATCCGCATCTGAAATTTCAGCCGGGCCGGAATATGGTTTAACATGTATATAGCGTAATTTAGTGTCACTCAGGGCCATAATAATTTTTGGTACGCAGTGAAAAATGGTTTTGGTACGAGAATGGTACGTAATATGTCATGTACAACCACAAACAATAATAAACCACTGCGAATAAAGATGAAAAACCAGGGCAATAAAATGATGAAAATTGTTTTAATTCAGCAGCTTAATTAACAACGATGAACGGTAATGCACATTGAAAAACGATAGCGGACAACCTACCTTCCTCTTCCACGACTACGAGACCTTCGGGACCAGCCCGTCACGCGATCGGCCGGCGCAGTTCGCCGGTCTGCGTACCGACAGCGAGTTTAATCCGGTCGGTGAACCGCAGGTCTTTTACTGCCGTCCGCCCGATGACTATCTGCCGCAGCCGGAAGCCGTCATGATCACCGGGATTACGCCGCAGGTGGCGATGGCGCGGGGCGTCAGCGAAGCGGAGTTCGCAGAACGCATTCACACCCTGTTTACCACCGAACAAACCTGCGTGGTGGGCTATAACAACGTGCGCTTTGATGATGAAGTGACGCGCAACCTCTTCTATCGCAACTTCTTCGATCCCTATGGCTGGAGCTGGCAGAACGGCAATTCACGCTGGGATCTGCTCGATGTGATGCGCGCCTGCTATGCCCTGCGCCCGGAAGGGATCAACTGGCCGGAAAATGAAGAGGGATTCCCCAGCTTCCGGCTGGAGCATCTGACCAAAGCCAACGGCGTGGCGCATGAAAATGCCCACGATGCGATGTCCGACGTCTACGCCACGCTGGCGATGGCGAAGCTGGTGAAAGAGAAGCAGCCGAAACTGTTTGAGTTTTTGTATACCCACCGTAACAAAAACAAACTGATGACCCTGATCGATATTCCGCAGATGAAGCCGCTGGTGCACGTTTCCGGCATGTTTGGCGCCGCGCGCGGCAACACCAGCTGGATCGTACCGCTGGCCTGGCATCCCGATAACCGCAACGCGCTGATTGTGGTCGATCTGGCGGGCGACATGTCACCGCTGCTGCAACTGGACGCTGACACGCTGCGTCAGCGGCTCTACACCCCGAAAAACGATCTTGGCGATCTGCCTGCGGTGCCGGTGAAGCTGGTTCACATTAATAAATGCCCGGTACTGGCTCCGGCCAGCACCCTGCGCCCGGAAGACGCGGCGCGGCTGGGTATCGATCGTCAGCACTGCCTGGCGAATCTGGCGCTGCTGCGTCAGCAGCCGGAGGTGCGGGAGAAACTGGTGACGCTGTTTGCCGAAGCGGAGCCGTTTACCCCGTCCGATGATGTCGATACCCAGCTCTATGATGGATTCTTCAGTGATGCCGACCGGGCGGGAATGAACATTATTCGTCAGACCGCCCCCACTAATCTGCCTGCGCTGGATTTGACCTTTGAGAGTGCGCGGGTGGCGAAGCTGCTGTTCCGCTATCGGGCGCGTAACTTCCCCGGCACGCTGGATGATGCTGAGCAGCAGCGCTGGTTGCAGCATCGTCGTGAGGTATTGAACAGCGATCGGGTGCAGGCCTTTATGCTGGAGCTGGAGTCACTGGCTAATCTGCATGAAGCCGATGCAGAGAAGATCGCCCAGCTGAAAGCGCTTTATCTCTATGCCCAGCAGCTGGTCTCCTGAGCCATCCGCAAATGGCCCCGGCATCACCGGCCGGGGCCTTAAATCTGGCGGATTACATCAGCGCCCACACCAGCCAGGTCAGAGCAAAACCGCTCAGCCCCATCAGAGTGGTCAGCACCGTCCAGCTGCGTAAACCATCAGCAACCGACAATCCAAGATAACGGGTCACCACCCAGAAGCCGGAATCGTTGACGTGCGAAAGGCCCAGCGCTCCGAAACAGGCTGACAGCGCCACCAGCACCAGCTGCATATCACCCAGACCGGTAACCGCGGTGGTCAGCAGGCCACAGGTGGTGACAATCGCCACCGTTGCCGAGCCCTGCGAGGCACGCAGCGCCAGCGACAGGATAAACGCCGCCGGGATCAGTGGCAGATGGATGGTCTGCAACGAACTGGCCAGCGCTTTACCTACCCCTGACTCCACCAGCACCTTACCAAAAGCGCCGCCCGCACCTGAAACCAGAATCACACCAGCGGCATTGGAAATCGCACTGTTTGACAGCGCTTCGAGCTTCTCTTTCGGCCAGCCCCGACGCAGGCCCAGCAGCCAGCCCGCCAGCGCCAGGGTAATCAGCAGCGCCACGGCGGGCGATCCCGCCAGGGTCAGTACCTTCAGCGGCAGACTGCCCGGCGTCAGATGCGGCGGCAGTAAGGTTCCCAGCATAATCAGCAGAATGGGCAGGACAATCAGGCCCGCAATCAGCAGTGCGCCCGGTGCGTTTTTATCGCGTGGCGCGGCCGGGCGATCACTGGTTTCGGTCAGCTGCAACTGCTCCAGAACCTGCACCGAGAGGTGGTATTTTTTACGGTTGAGCGCTTTGGCGACGAAATAACCGACGATACCCACCGGCACCGAGAGCGCGATGCCGGTCATCATTAACCAGCCCAGATCGGCGTTAAGCAGACCCGCCGCCGCCGCTGGTCCCGGATGGGTAGGCACCGTAACGTGCACCATCAGCATCATCCCGGCCATCGGCAGGCCAAACTTCAGCGGCGACACCCGCATCACTTTGGTGAAACCGTAGATCAGCGGGACCACAATAATAAAGCCCACGTCGAAGAAGACCGGTAATCCCAGGATAAAGGCCACCACGGTTAACGCGGCCACCATGCGCTGTGGTCCGTAGAGCGCAGCAAAACGATTCGCCAGCGCGTCGGCGCCCCCGGAGGATTCGATCACCGCGCCAAAAATCGCCCCCAGCACAATAATCACCGCAATACTGCCCAGCAGGCTTCCCATCCCACCGAGAATGACTTTCATGATGTTTTCAGCCGGAATACCGGTGGTGACCGCGACAAACAAACTGGCAACCAGCAAAGCAATAAAGGGGTGAACCTTCGCTTTGATTACCAGCAACAACAGCAGGATCACGCTGACCAGCGCGATCGATAACAGCAGCGTAGTGGACATGGGAAGACCTCTAATTAATTATAATTTTCAGCAGGTTATTTTTTTTACTTCACAACTGGTGTTATTAAGCCGCGGCGAGACGCCCCGATGGTGTGGCAACCGGGGGCATCATTTACGGGCGATTAGCGGCGCGTACGCCAGGGCGCAAACCAGCCGAGACCGGCGGTGGTGTCGCCGCGCGGGAAATATTCGCAGCCGATCCAGCCGTGATAACCGACCTCATCCAGCAGCGAAAACAGCCACGGATAGTTGATCTCACCCTCGTCCGGCTCATGACGATCCGGCGCGGAGGCGATCTGCACATGACGATAGCGCCCGGCGTAGTGGCGAATCAGATGAGCGAGGTTGCCATCCACTAACTGGGCGTGAAACAGGTCGAGCTGGGTAAAGACATTGGGCCGATCGATCTGCTCCACCATCTCCAGCGTCTGATACTGGCTGGCATAGAGATAGCCGGGTTTGGTGGTCGGGTTCAGGGCCTCAATCAGCAGCGTGATGTCGTGCGGGGCAAAGCGTTCAGCGGCGTAGCGCATGTTGCTGATAAAGGTCTCCACATAGCGCTGACGCTCCGCCGCCGCCGGCACCGTCGCCGCCATGATATGCACCTGCGGACAGTTCAGCGCCAGCGCATAGGCCAGCGCGCGGTCAATATCCGCCTTCGCTTCCGCTTCACGGCCTGGAATGGCAGAGACACCCCACTCGCCCGCGGCCACATTGCCTGGTGCGGTATTGAACAGCACCAGTTGCAGCTGATTCTCCTCCAGCCACTGCCTGATCTGTTCAGCGGGATAGTTGTAGGGAAAGAGAAACTCTACCGCCTCAAAACCGGCCGCGGCAGCGGCGGCGAAGCGCTCAGCAAACGGCAGTTCGGTAAACTGCGTCGAGAGGTTAGCAGCAAACTTCGGCATTATCGGCTCCTTAATTCCGCCACTTCGGCATCATTGAGATAACGGATGGCGCGATCGCCGAGGGTAAAGATCAGCCGGGCGGTTTCCTCCAGCTCCTCGGTGTTATCTGCCGCTTCGCGTAATGATTTCCCCACCACCACCGGGCCGTGATTGGCCAGCAGAAAGGCGCGGTAGCGCGGTGCCAGCTGCGCCAGATCCTCAGCCAGCCGCGCATCGCCCGGCTTGTAATAGGGCACCACTGGAACATCTCCTACGCGCATAACCACATAAGGCGTAAAGGGCCGGATGCAGTTTTCCGGGTCCAGCCCCTGTAAACAGGAGAGCGCCGTCAGGTAGTGACTGTGCAGATGGACCACCGCCTGGCAGTCGGGATTGTTCAGGTAGAGCGCCCGGTGAAACGCGATCTCTTTGGAGGGTTTGTCCCCCGCGAGCCACTCGCCCTCCGGGGTGACTTTCGACAGCCGATCGCCCTGTAATTCACCGAGACAGGAGCCGGTCGGCGTCGCCAGCAGATTGCCATCCGCCAGCCGCATTGAGAGGTTGCCCGCCGAACCGGTGGCGTAGCCGCGCTGAAAGAAGGACGCGCCGAGCCGGACCATCTCGTCACGCGCCTGCTGTTCGGCTAAAGAGAAAGATTCAGACATGGGAAAACTCCGTTTGCGCGCGGCGGAAAAAGTGTTCATCACCAAAGTTGCCGGACTTCAGCGCCAGCGACAGCGGCTGGTGAATATCGCGTACCCAGGGCACGCCAGGGGAGATGGTCGGACCGATATGAAACGCGGTGACGCCCAGGCTCTGGGCCACCACGCCGGAGGTCTCTCCTCCCGCCACGATAAAACGCTGCCAGCCGCGCGCTTTCAGCTCACGGGTGACGGCGGCGAACAGCTGTTCCACCGCCTCACTGCTCTGGCGGGCGCCATACTGCTGCTGAATCGCCTGTAACTGCTGCGCGTCAGCGGTAGCAAACAGCAGCGGAGCCAGTGGCTGGTCACTGTTGGCCGCTACCCAGTCGCAGAGCTGCCGGGCATAGCCCTCCACATCCCGCAGGCACGCTTCGATCTGCACTTCACAGGCAGGTGCCTGCTGGCGGTAAACCGTGACCTGCTGGTTGGTCATCTGCGAACAGGAGCCGGAGAGCACCACTGCGCGCTCGCCCTGTGGCCGTCCCGCCTGCTCTGCGGCTTCAGCATCCGCGCCGGCGGTCGCCCACTGGCGTGCCAGGCCGATCGCCAGCCCGGAACCGCCGGTGACCAGCCGCATATCACGCAGCGCCTCGCCCTGAGTCAGCAGATGCTGATGATGCAGGGTGTCGATAACCACATAGTTAACGCCCTGCTCCGCCAGCTGATGCAGCGCCTGACGCACCGCCTCCGCGCCCTGGTCCACCAGGGCGGCGGGGATCAGCCCCGCTTTACCGCGGGCCTGCGCCGTCATCAGACGCAGCAGATTGCTGTCACGCATCGGCGTCACCGGATGGTGGCGCATACCGGAGTCTGACAGCAGCTGATCGCCAACAAACAGATGGCCCTGGTAGACGGTGCGGCCATTAACCGGCAGCGCCGGGCAGATCACCGTATGGGTTTCGCCCAGCGCGGCCAGCAGCGCATCCGTCACCGGCCCGATATTGCCCTGCGCGGTGCTGTCGAAGGTGGAGCAGTATTTAAAGTAGAAGCGTTCGCAGCCCTGCTGCTGTAACCAGCGCAGCGCCGCCAGCGACCGGGAGACGGCCTCCTCTGCCGGGCAGGAGCGGCTCTTCAGGCTGACCACAATCGCCCCGGCCTGCACCCTCTCATCGCTGGCCGGAACGCCGTTGAACTGGATGGTGGTCAGACCGTTCTGCACCAGAAAACTGGCGATGTCGGTGGCGCCGGTAAAATCATCGGTTATCACTCCAAGACGCATCAGGCTTTCTCCTTACCCTGTGGCAGGGTAATACCGCTGAAGATTTTGATCACCGCGCTGTCATCTTCCCGGCCATAGCCGGCGTTGCTGGCTTCGGTAAACATATTGAGCGCGGTGGAAGCGAGCGGCAGCGGGAAATGCAGCGATTTCGCGGTGTCGGCCACCAGATTGAGATCTTTGACAAAAATATCGACCGCCGATTTCGGCGTGTAGTCACCGTCCACCACATGACGCATGCGGTTTTCGAACATCCACGAATTGCCAGCGGCATTGGTGACCACTTCATACAGGGTTTCCAGCGGGATACCTGCCCGCGCCGCCAGCGCCATCGCCTCTGCGCCGACCGCGATATGAACACCCGCCAGCAGCTGATGAATAATTTTGACGGTTGAGCCCTGACCGATCTCACTGCCCACCCGATACACTCTGGCTGCGACCGCATCCAGCACCGGTTGCAGCCGGGCAAAGACCGCTTCGCTGCCGGAGGCCATCACCGTCATCTCTCCGCTGGCGGCTTTGGCGGCCCCACCGGACACCGGCGCATCCAGCATCAGCAGCTGATGCTCAGCCAGACGCTGCTCAATCTGCTGCGCATCCTGGGCCGAGAGCGTGGATGAGACCATGACCGCCGTACCGGGACGCAGCTTCGCCGCCAGGCCCTCTTCGCCGAACAGAATGGCGTTGACCTGCTGCGCGTTGACCACCAGCAGCAGCACCGCGTCGAGCTGGTCAGCAAAGCTGGCAGCTGAAGATTGGGCGTCACGCGCGCCCGCCTGACGCAGGGTTTCCAGCGCGACGGGATTGAGATCGACGCCCCAGGTGTTAAGACCGGCGCGGATACAGGATTGCGCGGCACCCATCCCCATAGAACCCAATCCGATAACACAGATATTTTCGACTGGCACTGGCGGCCTCCATTGTTAAAATAAGTGATTATTTGTTTGTTACTGTTAACTCTGCCAGCTTTAAGCCGGTAAAAACGTGTCTGAACTCACAAAACAACATCTGCAATGTGATACAGAACAATTTTTAACATCATGCCCGGCACGCGCTCAGGCCGCACGAGGCAAGACGCCACGCTATGCTGGCTGACCGGCGCGCTGCGATTAGCGGTTCAGCCCGGCGCAGAGATGCTCTACAATGTGAAAAAATGATAATAGTCAGGGAGTGAATATGATTCCGGTTGAACGTCATCAACAGATTCTGGCGCTGGTAGCCGATCGCGGCGTGGTGAGCATCGCCGAGCTGACCGAGCGGCTGGGGGTGTCGCACATGACGATCCGGCGCGATGTGCAGAAGCTGGAGGAGCAAGGCGCGGTGTTGTCGGTATCGGGTGGCGTGCGGTCGGCGGACCGGCTGGCAGCCGAGCCCTCACATCTGACCAAAAGCACGCTCTATAACGATGAGAAACGGGCGATTGGCCGCTACGCCGCCCGACACATCCCGCGCAATAGCTGCATCTATCTGGATGCCGGAACCACCACCCTGGCGCTGGCGCGTGAAGTGGTGGACCGGGATGATTTGCTGGTGGTAACCAATGATTTTATGGTGGCTAATCTGTTGATGGAGGCCAGTCGTTGCCGGGTGATCCACACCGGCGGCACCGTCTGTCGCGAGAATCGCTCCTGCGTCGGCGAATCCGCCGCGCGCAGTCTGCGTCATCTGGCGATTGATATTGCCTTTATTTCCGCCTCCTGCTGGGGGCCGCGCGGGCTGTTTACCCCGGATGAAGATAAGGTGATGGTAAAGCAGACGGTCAGCGAAGTCAGCAGTAAGCGGGTGTTGCTGAGCGACAGCTCGAAATATAACAAGATTGCGACCTTTCTTGCCCTGCCGCTGGAGAAGTTTGATCTGGTGGTGACCGATGGTCAGTTGAGTGAGGCGGGACGGGTGGCGCTCAGCGCCGGTCACTGGGAGCTGGTGCTCGCCAGCTGATGACAATCACCGCCTCCCCGATCGACATCGGGAAGGCGGTGAAGCGTGAGGTGATTAAACTTCTTCGCTGAACTGCGGCACCGGATTACGGAAGCTGCGGGTCACAAACGCCAGATAGATAATCCCGATGGCCGCCCAGATCAGGCCCAGCACCATCGAACTCTCTTCCAGGTTCACCCACAGCGCACCGACCGTCAGCGCGCCCATCAGCGGCAGCAGCAGATACTGAACGTGATCTTTCAGCGTACGGTTACGCTTCTCACGCACCCAGAACTGCGCAATCACAGACAGGTTCACAAAGGTGAACGCGACCAGCGCACCAAAGTTAATCAGCGCGGTAGCGGTCACCAGATCGAAGTTAATCGCCATCAGCGCAATCGCGCCGACCAGCAGCACGTTGAGCGACGGGGTACGCCATTTCGGGTGAACGTAACCGAAAAAACGTTCCGGGAACACACCATCACGACCCATTACATACATCAGGCGCGACACGCCTGCGTGAGCCGCCATACCGGACGCCAGCACCGTGACCACCGAGAAGATCAGAATGCCGACCTGTAACGCTTTACCGGCCACAAACAGCATGATTTCAGGCTGAGACGAGTCCGGGTCCTGGAAGCGCGTGATGTCCGGGAAATAGAGTTGCAGGAAGTAGGAGGCAATGATGAAGATTACACCGCCGATCAGCGCCGTCAGGAAAATCGCGCGCGGGATGGTGCGTTCTGCATCTTTGGTCTCTTCCGACAGTGAACTGATGCCATCAAAGCCGAGGAACGAGAAACAGAGTATCGTCGCCCCGGTGATCATCGGCACCACGTGCGCATTCTCGGACCAGAACGGTTTGCTGCTCACCAGCGTGCCGGCACCAACGCCGCTTGCCACACCGTAGATCACCATCGCCGTGATCCCGACCATGACAATCACCTGCAACACCACAATCACGCTGTTAAAGTTGGCGACGGTTTTGATGCCCTTGAGGTTGGAGAGCGTCATAAAGCCGACCAGCAGCACCACGAAAATCCACGACGGGATCCCTGGCACCAGCGATTCAAAATAGTTTTTCGCCAGCAGGATGTTGATCATCGGCATGAACAGGTAGTCCAGCAGGGATGACCAGCCGACCATAAAGCCGACGTGCGGACTGATCGCTTTCTGAGCATAGGTATAAGCGGAGCCCGCAGAGGGGAAGCGGCGTACCAGCTTACCGTAACTCACGGCGGTAAACAGAATCGCAATCAGCGCGAAAGCATAAGCGGTAGCGACGTGACCATCGGTCAGCCCGGAAACGATGCCAAAGGTATCGAACAGGGTCATAGGCTGCATGTAGGCTAAGCCCATCATGACGACCGGAAGTAACGTAAGCGTTTTTTTCAGTTGCGCACGCTGTGGTGCGGCGGAGGTATTAAGCGACATGCTTCAGTCCCCCATGTGCGACCACCTGACTGGGTTGGTTCACAGGGCAACTGCGCATTAAGCGACAGGGAGTAAGGTCAATAGTCAGCGCGGCGCCGTAGTCGTCACGAAAGCGCGTACCAGCGTGGGCTGGCAGTGTGGTAAAGATCCCCATCTTTGTATCCTCAATCTCACGCTTATGCGTGTTTTCAGTGTTTATCTATCCGGGTGCATGCCCGGCCTCGGTTAAGTCAGCAATAACGCTATGTTAAAACAGAATGCAAAAAAATAACCGGCGCGGTGAGCGTCGGTTATCATCTGATTTTGCAGGCCGCGTATTCTGCCCTAACCTGTGGCAGTAATACAAGCCACCGGGGCACCGGATGCCAAAAAAAGGTGCCGATCAGGCATTTTTTAGCATCCAGTCGATCTCGGTTGCGGTGATCAGCCGTTCAAACTGCATCAGTTCATAATTTTTGCAGCTATGCCAGACGTGGGCAAAGCGTTCGCCGAGCAGCTTTTGCAGCGGGTAGCTGTTGTCAAACTCATACAGCGCATCACTCTGGCGAATCGGCAGCGCCAGCCCCTCGGCATGATGCCCATTGCCGGTGACCGGCTGCGGCAACGGCAGCTGGGTATCAAGCCCGTGCAGCATCCCCGCCAGGATAGCCGATACCACCAGATAGGGATTGGCGTCCGCCCCCGCCACCCGATACTCAATGCGATGATTATCAATGTCGCCGCACGGCACCCGCAGCGCCACGGTGCGGTTGTTATGACCCCAGGAGGCCTGCAACGGCACGTAAGCGTCTGGCACAAAACGGCGGAACGCATTGACATTGGGGGCCAGCAGCGCCATGGAGGCTGGCATCAGATCGATCATCCCGGCCAGCGCACGCTTCATCAGTGGTGAATCGCTGCCGTCGTCGCAGGCAAAGGCGTTGTGATCGGCGGCATCCAGCATACTGATATGCACATGCATGCCGCTGCCTGCGTACTCCTCATAGGGCTTCGCCATAAAGGTAGCGGTCATACCGTGGTTTTCTGCCACCTGGCGAATCAGGCGCTTCAGCTGCACCGCATGGTCACAGGCGCGCAGCAAATCACGGGTGTGGTGCAGGTTAATTTCAAACTGGCCGGGCGACGCTTCCGCCAGCGCGCCATCCGCGGGTATGCCCTGCTGACGCGCCAGATCGTCAATATCGCGCAGCACATCGGCGAAATGGTCGAGGTTATCGACCGAATAGACCTGGCTCTGCATATTGCGTTCATCACTGCCCGGCGCACAGGGCGGCTGAATAAAGCCTTCCGCATCGCGCTTTTTATCAACCAGATAGAACTCCAGCTCTACCGCTACCACCGGAAACAGGCCCCGGTTACGCAGCTGTTGCCACAGCCGGTTCAGGACATTTCGGGGTTCAACGTCAAAGGGAGTGCCATCTTGGTTGCACATGGTTAACAGCAGTTGCGCAATGTGCTGAGGATCGGAAGCGGAGGGAACTAAGGTATTGGCGACGGGCAGACAGAGATTATCGGGTTCGCCCAGTGACTGGCCGAGTCCCGCCTCTTCCACCGTGTTGCCGAGAATATCCATGGCAAACACCGAGGCGGGGAAATAACACCCTTTTTCCAGCTTAGGCAGCGCGGAGACCGGAATACGCTTGCCGCGAAACACACCATTTAAATCATTTAACAGAATATCGACATACTGCGTTTCAGGATGGCGCTCCAGCCAGGCTTTCACCTCAAGCTGGAACGCGCTGGTTCGTTTCTCTTCACAATGCAGCGTGAAGTCTTCCACTTCTACCAGGTTAGTCATGATCTCACCCGCCCCTGTTCGGTTTGCGTAATGCTCAAAATAACGGCCACACCACTAACATAGCGCCAACATAAAAAGTGTGCAAATGTAACAAATCTGTTTGAAGAACAAACAGCAGATTGCTAGATTGACAAAATATTGCACAGTTAAGCGCCACAGGTTCCCTTTCGGCAGATATTTTGAACAGCGAGGCGAGGAGCGGAAATGGGCATTATTTTTGACAAGCCGTTGATTGGCGTAGTGATGTGCCAGACAAATCAGGGCGGCCATCCGACCTGCTCCGTGCATAACAAATACAGCGACGCGATTGTGCTGGCGGGCGGGGTGCCGCTGGCCCTGCCCCACAGCCTGCTCAACGCCCCTCATCTATCAGAAAACGCTATGACCGTGCTGGATGGGCTGCTGCTGACCGGCAGCCCCAGCAATATCGAACCCTGGCATTATGGCGAGGCGGGCGATGAGCCGCACGCCGACCCCAGCCGCGACCGGCTCGCCTTTCAGCTGATCACCTGGGCCACCAGCCACAAAATGCCGATGTTGGGTATCTGCCGCGGTATGCAGGAGCTGGTGGTCGCCAACGGCGGCGCACTGTGGCGCGATCTCAGCCAGCAGCCTGCATTCCAGCGCCATCATGAAGATGAGACGCTGCCGCTGGAGCAGCAGTATGCGCCCGTTCACCCGGTCACACCGGAGGCTAATGGAATACTGGCGTCGCTGCTCAGCAGCACGCTGCCGTTGCAGGTTAATTCCCTGCATCATCAGGGCGTACGCGAAACGGGACCGCAGCTGCGCGTTGAAGCGCGTGCACCGGATGGTCTGATTGAGGCGGTGAGCCTGCGTCACCATCCTTTTGCGCTGGCCGTGCAGTGGCACCCCGAATGGCAGCCCGAACAGATGGCGGGATCGTCTGCACTCTTCAGCGGATTTATCGCCGCCGCCACTCACTATCACAAGGAAAAAGCCGATGAGTGATGCCACGCTGGCACCAGGACGACGGCTGGCGCAGATCCGGCAGACGATGGGACTTTCACAGCGCCGCGTCGCCGAGCTGGCCGGACTGACTCACAGCGCCATCAGCACCATTGAGCAGGACAAGGTCAGCCCGGCGGTCAGCACCTTGCAGAAGCTGCTGAAAGTCTATGGCCTGTCGCTGTCGGAGTTCTTCTCGGAACCGAAAGCCGATGCCGCGCCAAAGGTGATTGTCCGGCAAAGCGATCTGCTGGAGATGGGCAGTCAGGGCGTCTCGCTGAAGCTGATCGACAACGGCAAAGCTGAGCGTTCGCTGGGCATGCTGCTGGAGACTTATCAGCCGGGCGCCAGCACCGGCGAAAAATTGCGCCATCCCGGTGAAGAGACCGGTACGCTGCTGGAGGGCGAAATTACCCTGGTGATTAATGGCCAGAGTTTCCATCTCTGCGCCGGTGAAAGCTACGTGATCGATACCGGTTTACCGCACAGCTTTACCAATCTGGCTGAAACACCCTGCCGCATTGTCAGCGCCCACACGCCGGCCAACTTTTAGGCGCTTTAAGGAGGTTGTTATGAATCATGTGGCGAGTTATTACGCAGCGACTGCGAACCCGCACGCGCCGTGGCCGACCTTACAGGAGAGTATTCAGTGTGATGTCTGCATTATTGGTGGCGGCTTTACCGGCCTGTCAGCGGCGCTGCACCTGACCGAAGCGGGTTATGAGGTGGTGGTGCTGGAAGCGTCGCGGGTCGGCTTTGGCGCCAGCGGGCGCAACGGCGGACAGGTGGTGAACTCCTACAGCCGCGATGTGGATGTGATTGAACAGCGTTACGGCAAAGAGAGCGCCCGCATGCTGGGCAGCATGATGTTTGAGGGCGCGGAGATCATCCGCGATCGCATCGATCGCTACGCTATCGCCTGTGATTACCGGCCAGGCGGGATTTTCGCCGCGCTGAATGCGCGTCAGATGGCGCATCTGCGTAAACAGCAGACTCTGTGGCAGCAGTATGGCAACCACAGTCTGGAACTGCTGGACGAGCGCGGCATCCGGCGTGAAGTGGGCACCGAGCGCTATGTGGGCGGACTGCTGGATCGCCGCGGCGGCCATCTGCATCCGCTCAACCTGGCGCTGGGCGAAGCGGAGGCGATCCGCCGGCATGGCGGACGTATCTACGAACACTCTGCCGCGCTGAAGGTGGCGTACGGATCGCCGAACCGGGTGAAAACCGCCCAGGGTGAGGTCAGCGCAAAATTTGTGATTTTCGCCGGCAACGCCTATCTGGCCCCGCAGCTGGAGCCGCGGCTGAGCCGCAAAAGCATGCCGTGCGGTTCGCAGATTGTCGCCACCGAACCGCTGTCGCCCGATCAGGCCCTGTCACTGCTGCCGAATAACTACTGTGTGGAAGATTGTAACTATCTGCTGGATTACTTCCGGCTGACCGCCGATAACCGGCTGCTCTATGGCGGCGGTGTGGTCTACGGCGCGCGGGAACCGGCCGATATTGAAGCGCTGATCCGGCCCAAGCTGCGCCGTACCTTCCCGCAGTTGCAGAACGTGAAGCTGGACTTCAGCTGGAGCGGCAATTTCCTGCTGACGCTGTCGCGCATGCCGCAGTTTGGCCGGCTGGAGAATAATGTCTATTTTATGCAGGGTGACAGCGGTCATGGTGTCACCAGTACCCATCTCTCCGGCAAGCTGATCAGCGAAGTATTACGCGGTGACGCTGAACGTTTTGACGCTTTCGCCAGGCTGCCGCACCTGCCCTTCCCCGGCGGGCGACGGTTCAGAGTGCCGCTGACCGCCATGGGTGCGGTGTGGTATGCGCTGAGGGATCGGCTGGGGGTGTAGTGCCGGAGAGCCTGCTGCGCTAAAATCCGGCCTTACCGCGGGGCACTCTTTGCCCTGCGATTTTAAGCGCCCTACAGTATGTTGTAACTATTGGCGAGGTGGATTTCGCAACCAGAATCAACAGGGGCGCATGGCCCCTGATTAGCCCTGAAAGGGTTACTCCAGCGGCATTTTCACCGGGTCGTCGAAGCGATATTCAAAGCCCAGCTCGTTACAGATGCGCGAGCCATCGATCAGCTTGCCGCTGTCTCGCTCTGATTCAGGCGCAAACTGCGGCGGTTGCAGCCCGAGCTGGCGCGATACCGCCGGGTAGAAGGTGTCGCGCGACGGATGCTTCGGCGCACACAGATTATAAACCCGGCCTCCTTTCGGGGTATGCAGCAGCAGAGTAATCGCCTCCACGACGTCATCGAGATGCACCAGATTCACTCCCTGCGAGCCGTTGGCCACATCCTGTTTACCGGCGAGGAAACGGCCCGGATGGCGCTTCGGCCCGACCAGACCCGCCAGCCGCACAATATCAACGCTGGTGCCCGGCAGATCGTGCAGCCAGCTCTCCAGCTTCACCAGAGTCTTGCCGGCGACGCTCTCCGGTGTCAGCGGGCTGGTTTCGCGTTTAACGCCAGATCCGCTGCCGTAGACGGAGGTCGAGCTGGTAAAGATGATGCGCGGTACGTTGTAGACCAGCGCGGTATCGACCACATTCTGCACCGCCTGGAGATAGGCTTCGCCCCCTTCGGCGGTGCGGCTGGCGGGCAGCGTCACCACCAGCGCATCAACATTCAGCAGCGGTTCAACATCCGCCGCGTCACACAGCAGTTCCGGCGTCAGTTCCAGCTGAAATGCCTCAATGCCGCAGCGCCTTGCCGCCTCGACGCCGTCCGGCGTGGTTTTACTGCCGGTAACCTGCCAGCCCCGCGCGGTTAACGCCGTGGCCAGTGGCATGCCTAACCAGCCCAGTCCCACAATCGCGACCTTTTTCATTTTGACTCCTGACCTGAAACATCAACCCTGACTTCACCGTAGTTTGCCCCCGGATTGCAAACCAGAACAACCTGTTTCAGCGCTTTCTGAACGGTGCGTTTAAAAAAGTGTTGCCAACGCCTGTCATCTTCGTTAGGTTAAACCCCACACAAATGAATACTCATTCATCGACGGAATTATTATGACGCGCGTTCAGTTCAACCATCATCATCACCATCACCCTGGCTAGTCTTTCAGGCGATGTGTGCTGGGAGACTTTCAGGATCTTCCAGTGGTGTGAACGCAAGAGAACCCCCGGAAGATCGTCTTCCGGGGGTTTTTTTATGGGCTGACGTAACCCACCATTCAGGACAGGATTAAGAGGACAGGAACATGTTAGACAACACCCGTTTACGCATAGCTATGCAGAAATCTGGCCGTTTAAGTGATGATTCACGCGAACTGCTGGCGCGCTGCGGCGTTAAAATCAACCTTCAGCAACAGCGCCTGATTGCGTTTGCGGAGAACATGCCGATCGACATCCTGCGGGTGCGTGATGACGATATTCCCGGTCTGGTGATGGATGGCGTGGTCGATTTAGGCATTATCGGCGAGAACGTACTGGAAGAGGAGCTGCTCTCCCGCCGCGCCCAGGGCGAAGACCCGCGCTACTTCACGCTGCGTCGCCTCGACTTTGGCGGCTGCCGTCTGTCACTGGCGATGGCGGTAGATGATGAATACACCGGCCCGCAGTGCCTCGACAACGCCCGCATCGCCACCTCTTATCCGCACCTGTTAAAGCAGTATCTTGATAAAAAAGGGGTCAGCTTTAAAACCTGTATGCTGAATGGTTCGGTGGAAGTGGCCACCCGCGCCGGTCTGGCTGACGCCATCTGCGATCTGGTCTCCACCGGTGCGACGCTGGAAGCCAACGGCCTGCGTGAAGTTGAAGTGATCTATCGCTCTAAAGCGGTGCTGATCCAGCGCGATGGCGAGATGCCTGCCGCCAAGCAGGAGCTGATCGACAAAATGATGACGCGCATTCAGGGCGTGATCAAAGCGCGTGAATCGAAGTACATCATGCTGCACGCGCCGAGTGAGCGGCTGGAAGAGGTGATCAGCCTGCTGCCAGGCGCTGAGCGCCCGACCGTGCTGCCGCTGGCGGGCGATGTCAGCCGCGTGGCGATGCACATGGTCAGCAGCGAAACCCTGTTCTGGGAAACCATGGAAAAACTGAAAGCGCTGGGTGCCAGTTCGATTCTGGTGCTGCCTATTGAGAAAATGATGGAGTAACTCATGGCCTTTTCAACCCCGATTGAGTGGCAGCAGTGCACCCCGGAACAGCAGCAGGCGCTGCTGCTGCGCCCGGCCATCGCAGCCTCAGAGAATGTGACGCTGACCGTGCGCGATGTGCTGGAGCAGGTCAGGAACCGTGGTGATGCGGCGCTGCGTGACTTCAGCGCCCGCTTTGATAAAGCTCAGGTAGAGAACCTGCGCGTCACGCCGCAGCAGATGGCTGAAGCCGGTAGTCGTCTGAGCGATGAACTGAAACAGGCGATGGCCGTCGCGGTGGGGAATATCGAAACCTTCCACAACGCGCAGATCCTGCCGCCGGTGGATGTCGAAACCCAGCCTGGCGTGCGCTGCCAGCAGATCACCCGCCCGGTGAAATCGGTCGGGCTCTATATTCCTGGCGGCTCCGCGCCGCTCTTCTCCACCGTGCTGATGCTGGCAACGCCAGCGCGCATTGCCGGTTGTGGCCGGGTGGTGCTCTGCTCACCGCCGCCGATTGCCGATGAGATCCTCTATGCCGCGCAGCTGTGCGGCGTTGAAGAGGTGTTCCAGGTGGGCGGCGCGCAGGCGATTGCCGCCCTCGCCTTCGGCACCGAAACCGTGCCGCGCGTCGATAAAATCTTTGGGCCGGGCAATGCCTGGGTCACCGAGGCGAAACGTCAGGTGAGTCAGCGTCTGGATGGCGCGGCGATCGATATGCCTGCCGGTCCCTCTGAAGTGCTGGTGATTGCCGATGAGGGTGCGACCCCGGCGTTTGTCGCCTCCGATCTGCTGTCGCAGGCTGAGCACGGCCCCGACTCGCAGGTGCTGCTGCTGACGCCGTCATTAAAGCTGGCGGAAGCGGTCGCCGAAGCGGTTGAGCAGCAGCTGGCGCAACTACCCCGCGCCGCCACCGCGCGTCAGGCGCTGGAGAGCAGCCGCCTGATCGTGGCGCGCGACCTTGAGCAGTGTGTCGCCATTTCTAATCTCTACGGCCCGGAGCACCTGATTCTGCAAACCCGGCAGCCACGCGATCTGGTGGAGTCGATCACCAGCGCCGGTTCGGTATTCCTGGGCGACTGGTCGCCGGAGTCGGCGGGAGATTACGCTTCAGGCACCAATCACGTGCTGCCAACCTACGGCTACACCGCGACCTGCTCCAGCCTTGGGCTGGCCGACTTCCAGAAACGGATGACGGTGCAGGAGCTGACGCCGCAGGGCTTTATGAATCTGGCGGCCACCATTGAGACCCTGGCCGCCGCCGAGCAGCTGGATGCCCACAAAAATGCCGTTACCCTGCGCGTCGCCGCACTCAAGGAGCAAGCATGAGTCAGGATATTGAGCAACTGGCGCGCGCCAACGTGCGCGCCCTGACGCCCTATATGTCGGCGCGTCGTCTGGGTGGCAACGGAGACGTCTGGCTCAACGCTAACGAATTTCCGCTGCCCGTCCCGTTTGAGCTGTCGCAGCAGACGCTGAACCGCTACCCCGAGTGCCAGCCAAAGCTGGTGATTGAGCGCTATGCGGCCTACGCCGGGTTAACGCCGGATCAGGTGCTGGTCAGCCGGGGCGCTGACGAAGCGATTGAGCTGATCATGCGTGCTTTTTGTGAACCAGGCCAGGATGCGATTCTGTTCTGCCCACCCACCTATGGCATGTACAGCGTCAGCGCTGAAACCATCGGCATTGAATACCGTACCGTTCCGGCACTGACCGACTGGCAGCTCAATCTGCCCGCTATCGCGGAACAGCTGGATGGGGTGAAAGTTGTTTACCTGTGCAGCCCGAACAACCCGACCGGCAACCTGATCAATCAGGATGACATTCGCGAGCTGCTGGCGATGACCGCCGGTAAAGCGCTGGTGGTGGCCGATGAAGCCTATATTGAGTTCTGCCCGCAGGCGACCCTGACCGGCTGGCTGAAAGAGTATCCGCAGCTGGTGATCCTGCGCACCCTTTCTAAAGCCTTTGCCTTGGCGGGCCTGCGTTGCGGCTTTGCGCTGGCCAACAAGCCGGTTATCGACCTGCTGATGAAGGTGATTGCGCCCTATCCGCTGGCGACGCCGGTGGCTGACGTTGCCGGTCAGGCGCTGAGCGAGCAAGGGATCGCCCTGATGCGTGAGCATGTGGTACAGCTGAATGATAACCGCAGCTGGCTGCTGGCGGAGCTGGCTCAGCTCCCCTGCGTGGAGCAGGTGTTCCCCAGTGAAACCAACTATGTGCTGGCACGCTTCACCGATTCAGCTAAAGTTTTCAAAACCCTGTGGGATCAGGGCATTATCCTGCGGGATCAAAACAAAAATCCGGGCCTGTCGGGATGTCTGCGCATCTCCATCGGCACACGTGAAGAGTGCGGACGGGTAATCACCGCGCTGCAAGCCTTATCTGTGGAGCAAGCATGAGTCAGAAGACCCTTTTTATCGACCGCGACGGCACCTTAATCTCCGAGCCGCCTGAAGATTTTCAGGTGGATCGCATGGATAAGCTGGCGTTTGAGCCAGACGTCATCCCGGCGCTGCTGGCGCTGCAAGCCGCCGGTTATCGCCTGGTGATGATCACCAATCAGGATGGTCTGGGCACCCCGGCTTTTCCGCAGGCGGATTTCGACGGTCCGCATAACCTGATGATGCAGGTGCTGACCTCGCAGGGCATTGTGTTTGACGACGTGCTGATCTGCCCGCATCTGCCGGAAGATCACTGCGACTGCCGCAAGCCGAAAACCAGAATGGTTGAGGCGTGGCTGGCAGAGGGCATGCTGGATACCGCTCACAGCTATGTGATTGGCGATCGCCTGACCGACGTGCAGCTGGCGGAGAACATGGGCATCCAGCCTATCCGCTACGGCGCGGAGGGCGAAAACTGGCTGAGCATCCAGCAGCGTCTTACCCAGCGTGACCGCCATGCGCTGGTGCAGCGCAATACCAAAGAGACCCAGGTGCGGGTCGAGCTGTGGCTGGATCGCGAAGGCGGCAGCAAAATTAACACCGGCGTCGGCTTCTTCGACCACATGCTGGATCAGATCGCGGTGCACGGCGGTTTCCGCATGCATATCGAAGTGAAAGGCGATCTCTACATCGACGATCACCACACGGTGGAAGACACCGGTCTGGCGCTGGGCGAAGCGCTGCTGAAGGCGCTGGGCGACAAGCGCGGCATTGGCCGTTTTGGTTTTGTGCTGCCGATGGATGAGTGCCTGGCGCGCTGTGCGCTGGATATTTCCGGCCGTCCGCACATCGAATTCAAAGCGGAGTTTAACTATCAGCGGGTGGGCGATCTCAGCACCGAGATGGTGGAGCACTTCTTCAGCTCCCTCTCCTACGCCATGATGAGCACCCTGCATCTCAAAACCAAGGGCAAGAACGATCATCACCGCGTCGAGAGCCTGTTCAAAGCCTTTGGCCGCACGCTGCGCCAGGCGATCCGCGTTGAGGGCAATACTCTGCCAAGTTCGAAAGGAGTGCTGTGATGAACGTGGTGATCATGGATACCGGTTGTGCCAACCTCTCCTCGGTAAAGTGGGCGGTTGAACGTCTGGGTTATACGCCGGAAGTGAGCCGCGATCCCGATGTGGTGCTGCGCGCCGACAAACTCTTTCTGCCGGGCGTCGGCACCGCACAGGCGGCGATGAACCAGCTGGAAGAGCGTGACCTGATTGACCTGGTGAAAGCCTGTACTCAGCCGGTGCTGGGGATCTGCCTGGGTATGCAGCTGCTGGGGCGTGGCAGCGATGAAAACGGCGGCGTGCCGACGCTGGGGATTATCGACCAGCCGGTCTCTTTGATGGATACGCACGGGCTGCCGCTGCCGCATATGGGCTGGAACCAGATCACCGCCCAGGCGGGCAACCATCTGTTCCGCGGCATCGATGAAGGCGCCTGGTTCTACTTCGTTCACAGCTACGCGATGCCGGTTAACGCCAATACCATCGCCCAGTGTCACTACGGCGAAGCCTTTACCGCCGCGGTGCAGAAAGATAACTTCTTCGGCGTTCAGTTCCACCCGGAACGCTCAGGCAAAGCGGGCGCACAGCTGCTGAAAAACTTCCTGGAGATGTAATGATTATCCCCGCGTTAGATTTAATCGACGGCAAAGTGGTCCGGCTGCATCAGGGCGATTATGGCCAGCAGCGTGATTACGGCAGCGATCCGCTGCCGCGGTTGCAGGATTATGTTCGCCAGGGCGCGACAGTACTGCACCTGGTGGATTTAACCGGCGCGAAAGATCCGGCGAAACGCCAGATTGCGCTGCTGAAAACCCTGCTTGATGGCGTTGACGTCACGGTACAGGTCGGTGGCGGCATTCGCAGCCGTGAGGATGTTAAAGCCCTGCTGGAAGCGGGTGCCAGTCGCGTCGTGGTCGGCTCCACCGCGGTAAAACAGCCTGAAGAGGTGAAGCAGTGGTTCGCAGAGTTTGGCGCAGAGGCGATTGTGCTGGCGCTGGATGTGCGCATTGATGCCAGCAACCGTAAAGAGGTGGCGATCAGCGGCTGGCAGGAAGCGGCGGGCGTCACGCTGGAAGAGGTCATCGCCGATTTCCAGGCGGTGGGTCTGAAGCATGTGCTCTGTACCGACATTTCCCGCGACGGCACCCTGAGTGGGTCGAACGTCGCGCTCTATCAGGAAGTGACGGCGCGCTTCCCGGACATTGCTTTCCAGTCCTCGGGTGGCATTGGCGAACTCAACGATATTGCGGCCCTGCGCGGCAGCGGCGTGCAGGGTGTGATTGTCGGACGCGCGCTGCTGGAAGATAAATTCACAGTTTCGGAGGCGATCTCATGCTGGCAAAACGGATAATCCCTTGTCTTGATGTACGTGATGGCCAGGTGGTCAAAGGCGTGCAGTTTCGTAATCACGAGATCATTGGCGACATCGTGCCGCTGGCGCAGCGCTATGCCGTCGAAGGTGCCGATGAACTGGTGTTTTATGACATCACCGCCTCTTCCGATGGCCGGGTGGTGGATAAAAGCTGGGTGTCGCGGGTGGCGGAAGTGATCGATATTCCATTCTGCGTGGCGGGCGGCATCAAAACCGCTGAAGACGCGGCGCGCATTCTGGAGTTTGGTGCGGATAAGATTTCGATTAACTCTCCGGCGCTGGCCGATCCCTCGCTGATCACCCGCCTTGCCGATCGTTTTGGCGTCCAGTGTATCGTGGTGGGCATTGATACCTGGTTCGATGAAGCCAGCGGCAAATATCAGGTCAATCAGTATACCGGCGACGAAGCGCGTACCCGCGTAACCGAGTGGGAAACCCTGGCGTGGGTGCAGGAAGTGCAGAAGCTGGGTGCGGGTGAGATCGTGCTCAACATGATGAATCAGGATGGCGTGCGTAACGGCTATGACCTGGTGCAGTTGAAGAAGATGCGTGAGGTCTGCAAGGTGCCCCTGATCGCCTCTGGCGGCGCGGGCACCATGCAGCACTTTCTGGAAGCCTTTACCGACGCCAATGTCGATGGTGCGTTAGCCGCCTCGGTATTCCATAAGCAGATTATTAATATTGGTGAGCTGAAAAGCTTTCTGATCGACAACGGAGTGGAGATTCGCGCGTGTTAACCGAACAACAGCAGGCCCAGCTCGACTGGGACAAAACGCAGGGCATGATGCCGGTCATCGTTCAGCATAACGTCTCAGGCGAAGTGCTGATGCATGGCTATATGAATCCGGCGGCGCTGGAAAAAACCCTGGCGGAAGGCAATGTGACCTTTTTCTCCCGCACCAAAAACCGTCTGTGGACCAAAGGCGAAACCTCCGGCAACTTCCTTCAGGTGGTCAGTATCACGCCTGACTGCGACAACGACACGCTGCTGGTGCTGGCCAATCCGATCGGCCCGACCTGTCATCTGGGCACCTCCAGCTGCTTCTCCCCGGCGGCACCGGAGTGGACTTTCCTCTATCAGCTGGAACAGCTGCTGGCCTCGCGTAAAAGCGCTGATCCCGAAAGCTCCTACACCGCGCGGCTCTACGCCAGCGGCACCAAGCGTATCGCCCAGAAAGTGGGTGAAGAAGGTGTGGAAACCGCGCTGGCGGCCACGGTTAACGATCGCCATGAGCTGACCAATGAAGCATCAGACCTGGTCTATCACCTGATGGTGCTGCTCCAGGATCAGGATCTCGACTTCAGCGCCGTGATCAACAACCTGCGCGCCCGTCATCAGTAAATGTGCAATATGCTGCTCATAATTTCGTTTTTATGCGTATTCTGAGCAGCATCCTTCTCAAAAAAATAAATTAAACGCTATTGTTGAGCGTAATATTGCTCAACAGGAGCTGTTATGCTCACACTCCAGCTATTCATTAAGGGCCGCTGGCATGATGCTGCCCAGCTCAATATTCAGTTTGGCAATTCGGATAACCATGGACGTAACAGCGCGATTCTGAAAAAGGACAGCGGCATGTGGCTTGCACCCATTTATGATTTTGCGCCTATGAAAGCGGATCCCGAAGGCGTGGTACGGACTACGCAATGGTGATCGCCTTTTGAAGAGGGTGGTCACTATCAGTGGCAACAGATTGCTGACGCATTGAGTGATCTGGTGCCATCCGAAAGATTACTGGCTGAACTGGCCTCGCTGGCTCGCCAGCTTACCGGACTCAAAGAGCGTCTGTTGCAGCGAGGCGTTCCGGCATCGATTCTGACTATGCCAGCTCCTGTCTTCGATTATCTGGATCAACGTATTGCAGGCTGGCAACTATGAAGAAAACGCTGTCACCTTTTGAACGCGAGGCTATGCTGCTGAACCTTCTTCAGCAGTTTCTTGAAGAAAAATTGTCACAGGGTGAGCTGCTGAAGCAGCTTCGCAAAAACGTACTGGGATTCTCACAGGAACGCTATGCAGCGCTGGCAGGAATTAGCCGCCGGACGCTGTCAGATATCGAGCAGGACAGAGAAAATACCACCCTGAGTACGCTCAACCGGGCCTTTTAACCGCTGGGTCTGAAAACCGGCGTGCTACCGCGTCAACCCCATATGCTACAGACACTGATGCTGCAACTCACTGCCCAGGGAGAGAACCGTGACTACCCATGAAAAATTGATCGCCCTGCTCGACCAGCACCAGGCTCGCTATCAACTGATGGAACATGAGGCGACCGGCAAATGTGAAGCAGTCGCGGCGATACGCGGCACCGAAATCGGCCAGGGTGCGAAAGCGCTGGTCTGTCATGTGAAAGGCAACGGCGTTAAGCAGCATGTGCTGGCGGTGTTACCGGCCGATCGGCAGGCCGACCTGAGTAAAGTGGCCGCTGCCGCTGGCGGACGACGCGCCTCACTCGCCAGTCCGGCGGAAACCCTGGCCCTGACCGGCTGCGTATTCGGTGCCATTCCGCCCTTCAGCTTTCATCCCGACCTGATGCTGGTAGCGGACCCGGCGCTGTTTACACGTTACCCGGAGATTGCGTTTAACGCCGGTTTGCTGGAGCGCTCGGTGATCCTCAACACCGCAGACTATCAGGCGCTGTGCGGCGCAAAGGTGGTGGAGATCACCGGCTGATTGCCATCCTGGCAGCCGGGCGTTACTCTGCGTGATACCCATCACGACACAATAAGAGCAAAATCATGAAGATGTTAACTCAACGCCTGCGTCAGACGCTGGCTATCGCAGTAATGACCGGCTGCGCGTTTGCCGCCCAGGCAAAAATCGATCAGGTACGTTTCGCGGTTGATCCCACCTATCCTCCCTTTGAATCGAAGACCCCTCAGGGCAAGCTGGTCGGTTTTGACATCGATCTTGGCAATGCGCTGTGTGCACAGATGCAGGCGAAATGCGTCTGGGTCGAGAGCCAGTTTGACGGCATGATCCCGGCGCTGAAGGCGCGTAAATTTGATGCCATTCTCTCCGATATGGGGATCACCGAAGAGCGCCTGAAGCAGATCGATTTTACCGTGCCGCTCTACGATACCCATACCCAGCTGATTGCCCGTAAAGGCGCTGGTGTGTTGCCCACCGTTGAATCCCTGAAAGGGAAAACGGTGGGCGTCGAGCAGGGCACCGTGCAGGAGCGCTATGCGCTGGCAAAATGGCAGCCGCATGGTGTGACCGTCGTGCCTTATGGCGATCAGGCGCAGGTTGAAAGCGATCTGGTTTCCGGCAGACTGGATGCGGTCTTTACCGATGCGGCGCAGGCGGCTATCGGCTTTCTGAAGCATCCGCAGGGCAAAGATTTTGAACTGGCTGGCCCGATTATTCAGGACCCGATTATCGGTCCCGGCACGGCGATTGGCCTGCGCAAGGGCGACAGTGAACTGAAAACCGCGCTGGATAACGCCTTTGCGGAGATCAAAAAGAACGGCACCTTTGACCAGATTCAGAAGCGCTACTTCGCTACCGACATCTCCATTCAGCAGTAACCTCGCGGTCGCCCTTTTTCGTCCTTACCGCGATCCGGCACTATACTCTAACCTTTTCGGGACGGCGCGCTGTCGTCCTTCGCCGATTAAAGGACATTAACACGGTATGCATCAACAACATCATCCACTGTTAAGCGCCTCTTTAGGCACCCAGCGTGAAATCATCAGCTTCCACTTTGGCGGAGATAGCGAACGCCAGGTCTATATCCAGGCGGCCCTGCACGGCGACGAACTGCCCGGCATGGCGGTGGCGTGGTTTTTAAAACAGCGCTTACAGGCGCTGGAGTCAGCCGGACAGCTGCGGGCCTCGTTTACGCTGGTGCCGGTGGCGAATCCGCTGGCGCTGGGCCAGCACTGGCACGGCACCCATCTCGGACGTTTTCATACCCTCTCCGGCCAGGACTTTAACCGCCGGTTTCCCTCACTGGGGGCGACCCTGGCCGCCGGGCTGGCTGAGAGTCTGACCCAGAGCGAAACGCAGAATAAGAGCCTGATCCGTGAGGCGATCGATCGTCACTATCGCGATACTGTGCCAAAAACCGAACTGGATGCGCAGCGCTATACCCTGATGCGCATGGCCAGCCAGGCCGATCTGATGATCGATCTGCACTGCGACTGGGAAGCGCTGCCGCATCTCTACACCACCCCACACGCCTGGCCCGACATTGAGCCACTGGCACGCTGGCTGGGCAGCGAAGTGCAGCTGCTGGCGCAGATCTCCGGCGGTGAGCCGTTTGATGAAGCCTGCTGTGAGCCCTGGCTGACGCTGGCGGAGCGGTTTGGCCACGATTACCCGATGCCACGGGGATTGCTGCCGGTAACGCTGGAGTTGCGCGGTGTGCGAGATGTGTCGCCGGAACAGGCGGAGAAAGACGCAGAGGCGATTATTTCGGCGTTGCAGGAAGGAGGTTACATCGGTTACAGCGAGCCTGCGATTTCTGTGGAAGTGGCCGCGCCGGTGATCGGTGGCGATGAGCTGGTCCCGGCGAGCGCGGGCGGTGATGATGTGGTGGCAATTAATGACGGGCCGATTGGCTTAAACGTGCCTGACGTTGCGGAAGCACCGGGAGAAACGGGCGTGATTAAAGAGCGTCACAGCGAGGGATCGGCGATTGCCTCCCCTGCCCTGAAAAACCCGCCCACGCCGTTAGCTGGCTGTGAATATATTCATTCTCCGGTATCTGGGTTGATTCTGCATCGTAAACCGCTGGGGGCGCAGATTCGTCCGGGAGAGGTGGTGGCGGAGATTGTGGATCCCGTTACCGATCAGATTACTCCGCTGGTGGCTGAGTACGGCGGCATTCTCTATGCGAGACACTGGGTAAGGTTTGCCACGGCAGGCATGCTGGTGGTGAGGCTGGCGGGTGAGAATGCGATTCGGAGCGGGGATTTGCTGGTAGGGTAGCATGTGCTAATCAAGTCGAATGGAACAGGCTATGATATAATGGCAGACTAAGGTTAAGTTGTTTTTATTTTAAACTTAACCTTAAAAATCAAATAGTTAAAAGAATTAGTTGTCTGAGGGACTATACGTCGTGATATTGGGCGTGCCAAACAACTCTTAACAAAACTTGCTTAAATTAAAATGAAATGCGAGGATCTAATTTTCGGAAGGAGCCGTTATGGGCACAATATTCGCTAAGTACTTATCTGTGGGTGTAATAAATACCTTGATACATTGGGTTGTTTTTACAACCGCGTATACATCAGGCTTAGCTCAGTCTGCGTCTAATCTCATCGCTTTTTGTTGCGCAGTAACCTTTTCCTTTTTTTTAAATGCTAATTGGACCTTCAAATCAAAGGCGACGTCAGTTCGTTATATTTTATTTGTTGTCTTTATGGGCTCGCTGGCTTTAATAACAGGCTGGATAGCTGATATATTAAATATCAAGCCTTTAATGACCCTAATTGTCTTTTCAACCATTAGCTTATGTTGTGGTTTCATCTACTCTAAATTTATAGTTTTTAGGTAAAAAAATGAAATTATCACTTGTAGTCCCTGTTTTAAATGAAGAAGAATCAATTCCTATTTTTTACAGGAACGTTAAAGACTATGACTTATTTAAGTCATATCAAGTCGAGATCGTTTTTGTTAACGATGGCAGCACTGATTCAACCGAATCAATTATAAATACAATAATGACAGAAGATGATCAGGTAAAGCTTGTTTCCTTCACGCGCAATTTTGGTAAAGAGCCAGCATTATTCGCGGGCCTGGCGAAGGCGACTGGAGAAGTTATTGTTCCAATTGATGTAGATCTACAAGATCCTATAGAAGTTATACCACAAATGATTCAGAAGTGGCGAGAAGGTGCTGAAGTCGTCCTTGCAAAAAGAATTGATCGCAGTACAGATGGTCATTTGAAGCGTAAAACTGCCGAATGGTTCTATAAATTACACAATAAAATCAGTTCACCTCAGATAGAAGAAAACGTAGGTGATTTTAGATTAATGTCTCGTGATGTTGTTGAAAATATAAAATTACTTCAAGAAAGAAATCTCTTTATGAAGGGTATTTTAAGTTGGGTGGGTGGCAAGACTGAAGTTGTAGAGTACATTCGAGCTGAACGCATTGCAGGAAAATCAAAGTTTAACGGATGGAAACTTTGGAATCTTGCTTTAGAAGGAATAACATCTTTTTCAACATTTCCGCTTCGCATCTGGACTTATATAGGGTTAGCCGTAGCCACTCTGGCATTCATTTATGGTTCATGGATGGTAATTAATACAATTTTTTGGGGGAATCCGGTAAAAGGTTATACTTCAATCATGGTTTCAATGCTTTTCCTGGGCGGTATACAATTAATAGGTATTGGTGTCTTAGGAGAGTATATAGGAAGAATTTATATTGAAGCTAAGCGTAGGCCGCGATATTTAGTTAAAGGAACTAGCAATGATCAATAACAAAGAAAGGCATATAAATTCACTTTGTCGAAAAATTTCGATGATTTTGTCATGCCCTACACAAAATACTAAAAAGATCAATAGAAAATAGCAAAAAATGGAGTCCAAATTATGAAAGATAAAAAAATAGTTAATTGCAGCTTACTGCCAGTAAGCATCTATTGCCTCAAGGTTGTGAATTAAGTCAGTACGGCTATTCGCAGAAATGATATTGTGACATATTTACTTATCATTACTGGCGGTATCATTCCTTGTCAGCAATTTGGTGATTTTTTGAATTATTTATAAAAATCTCCAACGGGATGTTGAGTAATTGCATGTTATAATAGCAGTTAAATGTAAAGAAGTTTTGGATGAATTTCTTAATCAATTCACTAAGGACAGGTTTACAACACTGACCTTAATATGTTTAATTTTCAGTTAACAGGTACGATGATGTCAAAAGACATTAAAGATAGGGTATATATATTGCTGTCACTCTTGACAGGGATTATTACGTTTTTGATTTTCTCAGACATAGCCATAATCGATCCTAAAAATATTGCATGGCTTATGAAGGGAGACCCTGCACAACATTATCTTGGTTGGAGCACATTTCGGCATACCCCCCTCCTCCAGTGGCCTATTGGGACGAACTATAATTATGGCATGGCTGTTAGCAGTTCTATCGTTTTCACTGATAGCATCCCACTAATTGCAATACCTTTAAAATATTTTAATTTTCTTCTTCCATCAGAATTTCAGTACACTGGTATTTGGCTGCTATTATGCTATATGTTGCAGTCTCTTTTTGGTTACAAAATACTTAACCATCTGACAGGGAATAAAGTATTTTCTCTTGTTGGAGGATTCATTTTATCTTTTGCTCCAATATTCCTCCTTCGGACACAAGGTCATTATGCATTAAGCGGACAATTCTTGATCCTTGCTGCTTTTCTTTTATACTTAAAGCCCTTTTCCACAAAAAAGTGGACCACACTTTTATGCATTACAGCTTTAGTGCATGCATATTTATTGATGATGGTTTTATTAATTTTCGTCGCCAAGACCATTATTAGTGCTGTTGAATCAAAAAATTATAGAAACCACATAATTTCCTTTGTTACTGCATTGCTTTTTTGCCTGTTTTTTATGTATGCAGAAGGTTATTTTCTAGTACATAATGGATTAGCCGCAGGCGGCTTTGGCGAATATCGTGCCGATCTCCTATCGCTTTTTAACCCATCTTCACCAGATTTTTCTAGATTTACACGAGTAAACAACAACCAGCTTCAGAATGGCGAAGGATTAGGATATATAGGATTCGGAGTAATTATTTGTTTGTCTTCACTTTTCATTTTGTGTGCGAAAAAAATTGAAGAAAACAAAAAATCATTGACTTCAACTCCTATAGTTGTGCCAGTATTAATTATTATAGGATGCTTTCTCTATTCAATATCCAATGTCGTTTCATTACAAGGATTTGAAATCTTTAGATTTAACTTGCCACACTTCCTGGTTGGGCCCGTTAATACATTCAGAGCTAGCGGAAGATTCATTTGGCCTATTAGCTATTTAGTAATCATAATGTCAATTTTTTCACTATGGTTTTTGAATAAAAAATATTGCCTACCTTTAATTTTTATTATAGCAATAATTCAATTATACGACATATCAAAATTCGGTGATATGTCAAGATCATCAATTAAAAACACGGCAGCTGCCTGGAATAAAAACAACATTAACGATTATGATGTTGATTATTCGAAATTCCAAAGTGTGGCAATGTATCCACCAAGGGACTTTAATGACAAGAGTAATATAATATATTTAGCTGCCCTGCATGGCCTTCCTGTAAATGCGGGATACATGGCCAGATATGATACAGTTAAGGATGCAGAGCAAAATAGAAAGATCGATACTCTGATTGAGCAACAAAGACTAGAAAAAGGAATTATTTACTTTATTGGTGAGTCAGCTAAAAATTTAGCTTCTCTTTGCGGACAAGGATACATTTGTCAGGACGGCTTTGCAGGCAAGATGATGTATAAACAGTAATCTATATTCGCCTGAAGTAATTCAGGCGAATTTTCTGCTGGGCTGACTGATACTCATGTAAGAGAAGACTAATACTATCGGTTAAATTTAAATAACACCCTTTGCGTTAATTTATTAATAGACACTTCGATAAAAAACTTTTTCTTATTTATTACATCCTTGTAAGCACTCCCCCTACCGACATCATATCTTCTCGTCATATACTAATTTAGTAGAACACTTACGCTGCAACTCATAATATAGTCGCTTTTAGCATAAAGCCATCATCTTCAAACCTTTTCCATTTTATAAAAATAGCGCCAAACTTAGATTCAAAGATTAAACAGAGAAAATATGATAGCGAAAAATAAAAAGGTTGAAAAAAAATTTTTAACTTTTTATAGATATAAAAAAACCCGGCGAAGCCGGGTTTTTTAAACCTGGATAACTGTTATTCCAACCACTCGGTGTGGAACACACCATCTTTATCGATGCGCTTATAAGTGTGCGCACCAAAGTAGTCACGCTGTGCCTGAATCAGGTTAGCAGGCAGCACTTCTGAACGGTAGCTGTCATAATAGGCGATCGCCGCAGAGAAGGTTGGCGTCGGAATACCGTTCTGAATCGCGTAGGAGACCACATCACGCAGCGCCTGTTGATACTGGTCAGCGATATCTTTGAAGTACGGTGCCAGCAGCAGGTTAGCGATACCGGCATCTTCAGCGTAAGCATCGGTGATTTTCTGCAGGAACTGAGCGCGGATGATGCAGCCAGCACGGAAGATCTTAGCGATTTCGCCGTATTGCAGATCCCAGTTATTCTCTTCTGACGCTGCACGCAGCTGGGAGAAGCCCTGTGCATACGAGACGATTTTACCCAGATAGAGTGCACGGCGCACCTTCTCGATAAATTCGGCTTTATCGCCGCTGAAAGCCTTAGCCTGTGGACCGCTCAGTACTTTAGAGGCTGCCACACGCTGAGTTTTCAGTGAGGAGAGGTAACGGGCAAAGACAGATTCGGTGATTAATGACAGAGGCTCGCCGAGATCCAGTGAACTCTGACTGGTCCATTTACCGGTACCTTTGTTCGCCGCTTCATCCAGGATCACATCAACCAGATATTTACCCTCTTCATCTTTCTTGGTGAAGATATCTTTGGTGATGTCGATCAGGTAGCTGCTCAGCTCGCCGTTGTTCCACTCGGTGAAGGTTTCAGCCAGCTCTTCGTTGCTCAGACCCAGAGCGCCTTTCAGCAGAGCATAGGCTTCCGCGATCAGCTGCATGTCGCCATATTCGATGCCGTTGTGCACCATCTTCACGTAGTGACCTGCGCCGTTCGGGCCGATGTAAGCCACACAGGCTTCACCATCTTCAGCACGCGCCGCAATCTTATCCAGAATCGGAGCAACCAGCTGGTAGGCTTCTTTCTGACCGCCAGGCATGATAGATGGGCCTTTCAGCGCGCCCTCTTCACCGCCAGAAACGCCGGTGCCGATAAAGTTGAAGCCCTGGTCAGAAAGCTCTTTGTTACGACGGATGGTGTCTTTGTAGAAGGTGTTACCGCCATCAATCAGAATGTCGCCTTTGTCGAGATGTGGCGTCAGTGAGGCGATAGTCTTATCCGTTGCTTCACCTGCCTGAACCATCAGCAGGATACGACGAGGTTTTTCCAGCGATTCAACAAACTCTTCAACAGTGTAGAAAGGAGCAAGTTTCTTGCCCGGGTTCTCTGCGATGACTTCATCAGTCTTTTCGCGTGAGCGGTTAAAGATAGAAACAGTGTAACCGCGGCTCTCAATGTTAAGAGCCAAATTGCGGCCCATCACTGCCATACCTACAACGCCGATCTGTTGCTTGGACATTACATACTCCTGTCTGTGGTCTCGCATGGTGTTACCCGTAACACCATACTGTAAGTGTTCATCATGTTAACTCAGGATAGCGGATTAAAGGTAATGAATGGTGCGATAGAAGGATGAAATTATTTGAAAAAAAATCACACACTTAACAAGGATTTATAAAGTCTTGTATAGCTTTGGATCATTTTTTCAGCAGTGAAAAGTGATTCGAAGCGCGCCAGTGCTGCCGTGCCATAATCCCTTGCAAGCTCTGGATTGTTCCATATCTTATCCATAGCCTGACGTAAAGCCAGAGGATCAGAAGGAGGAACCACAATACCGGTGACTCCATCTATATTAATAAACGTGGTTCCGGTGCCGATCTCACTCGAAATCAGCGGTTTTGAATATAACGCTCCTTCAAGCAGCGAAATACCAAACGCCTCTGACCGCAGATGGGAAGGAAACACCAGGCAGGTACAAAGTTTGAGCAGGGCTGACTTATCGCTATCTTCTAATGCACCCAGGAAATGGATATTGTCCACGCCTAACTGTCGGGCCTGAGATTTTAACTCTGCTTCAATCGGGCCCGCACCAACGACGACAATCGGATAATGACTGTTTTTCGCCGCTTCAATTAAAATGTGGAGGCCTTTGTAGTAGCGGAACGTCCCTATGAACAGGAAGAAGCCATCTGAAAATCTTGCCTGCCATTTTTGCAGAACAGCAGGATCGCTATTTTGATAAAACTGTTTATCAAGGCCATAGGGAATAACTTCTACCTTGTCTTTGAAGTGCTGCAAAACCGGACTACTTTCAACATAGTTGGGAGAGGCGGCAACAATGCGATCAACACTGGAAAGAAAGCGGTTCATCAATGGGGTATAGAGTTTGAGCAACACCTTCTGTTTAACAATATCAGAATGATAACTGACCACTGAAGGTTTGTTGATGCCCGCAGCAAAGTGCATAAGGTCCATAAATGGATAGGGAAAGTGATAATGAATGATGTCTGCATCCTGAGCGAGTTTTTTAAATTCTTTTATCGCTGGATATGAAAACGGGGTTGATGCAAACTCATACTGGGTCTTGACACGATAAATAAGGTGATTATCCAGCGTATTTTGTTTTTTTTCGAAATCAGGACTATGCGTGAAAACGACAGACTGAATACCTGCTTTGAAACCACCTTCTGCAAGCTGATATATAACCTGTTCAATGCCACCAAATGTATCAGGATAGTATGTTTTATAACAGTGTAGAACTTTGATCATATATATTTCGCGACCTGCTGATAAGCTTCAATGGTTTTATCCGCACACAATGACCATGAAAATTCACGGGCACGAAGTAACCCTGTATCAATCATGCGTTGCTTTTCATGAGCGTTATCCATCATCATCTGGATATAGGTTGTTAAGGCGTCAATATCTTCAGGTTCATGCATTAATGCTGCATTACCCGCCACTTCGGGAAGTGATGTTGCATTGGAACAGATTACGGGTGTTCCTGATGCCATAGCTTCCAGTACCGGCAAACCGAAACCTTCATATATTGAGGGGAAGACAAAGCTTGTTGCCGCGCTGAATAATAGAGGTAAATCCTGACCGGGCACAAATCCTAAATACTTCAACCACCCTTCTCTCTCACCCTTATCAAACAGCTTAAACAGCTGCTCGTTCTCCCAGCCCCTGTAGCCGCTAATGACCAGCGGAAAAGCGGATTTTTCATGGGCGGCCAGCCGGTCATAAGCCTGTAATAACGTGAGTATATTTTTCCGGGGCTCGATTGTACCTGTGTAAAGGAAGAAATTGCGCCAGCGCAGATTATACTTTTTAAGCACGCTCTGGACATCTGTTTCACTGCGCGGGTGAAAACTCTCATTACAGGCAAGCGGAGCTACAGCAATTCTTTCATCTGCTATACCAAAAAACTCCATTAATTCTTTTTTGGTATAGTGAGAATCAGTTATCAACATTGCCGCTCGCAACGTTGTGTTTCTCAATTCTTTCTGCATCAGGTGAACGCGACCGGCTGGATGGAACTGTGGCCAGTGGAATACCGACAAATCATGAAAAGTAGCAACGCAATGCTTCACCCGCGGAGGCAGATAGTAGTTGGGACTGTGAAATATATGGTTTTTGAAACCTCTTAATGCAAAGGTTTTCATAACCGGATATGTCAGGCGATAAATCTCGCTCACAGCTTTGCTTTTCTGAAGTCTGCGTTTAAAGGATTGAACTGACTGCGCTGATTCACTGGCAACAGCCAGCGAATCACGAACGGATGTGCCATGAAGAAAGGTTAGCGAGAGCTCATCTCTTTCCCGCAACTGCTTAGCAAGTTCAAACGCATAACGGCCGATCCCGGTTAAGGGATATTTGATGCAGTCCGTTGAAAAAACAACGTTTAACTTTTTGCTTCCAGCATCCATTTAAGCGTATCTCTGAGAGGGATTTTGGCCGAATTATCGCAGGTTAACTTATCCAGCAAACTAATATCGCCACATAACTCTTTTATTTCATTCGGACGAACAAATTGAGGATTAACCTCAATATCTATCTTATGACCCGTTAACTCCTCGCAAAGGCTGATTACCTCGCGTAACGAATGCATTTTTCCTGAAGCGACATTGACGACCTGGCCAAACGCAGAAGAGTGTAATAACGCACGATAGCGGCTGGTTACGTCACGAACATCGGAAAAGTCACGCCATACATCAATATTCCCTAACTCTATAACAGGCAGACGCTGGCGGAAATGTTTAACAATTTTCGGGATTAGAAAGTTTTCCGCCTGCCCTACGCCGGTATAATTAAAAGGCCGGGTAATGATAATGGGTAGTTTGCTATAGAACAGGCTCGCCATATACTCCATTGCCAGCTTGCTTACGGCGTAATCATTCGCAGGTCTGGCCAGGGTAGACTCTGCTAATCTGCCCGGCGTATTGTTGCCATAAACATTAGCACTGCTCGCAACTAAAACTGCTTCGGGAGTCTTCGCAGATTCGCATAAAGCCTGTAGCAGGTTACGAGAACCGCACAGGTTTACATCATAAAAGGCGTTTGGGTCAGCATGTCCTACAAAAGCAATTGCTGCAAGATGAATAACTACATCCGGTGACACTCTCTCTACCGCCTGCTTTACTTCAGCGAGGTTAGTGAGATCGACCTGAATGTAATTTGGTGATTTCTGGGCTGGAGATGAACCGAAACCAAATACCTGATAACCGGCAGCGGATAATTCCGCTGCCATATATTGGCCGGTAAAGCCCATGATCCCAGTGATCAGTGCTTTTTTGCCATTAGTCATATCAGAAGGAAAACCCTTGTTTGTTGCGACGCAGGTCTTCTTCAACCATCATTGCGCATAACTCTTCAAGCGTTGTTTTTGGCTCCCAACCGAGAATATCTTTGGCACGCTGAGGATTGCCAATCAGCAGCTCGACTTCAGCCGGACGGTAAAACTTCGGATTGACCTTAACGACTACTTTATTCGTCGCTACGTCGATAGCGACTTCCTGGTCATCTTTACCTTCAAAGCGCAATTCAATGCCGGCAGCTTTAAATGCCATTGAAACGAAGTCGCGAACGGTTTCAGTACGGTTAGTCGCAAGAACAAAGGTATCGGGTTCTTCAGCCTGTAACATCAGCCACATCCCTTCTACGTACTCTTTAGCGAAGCCCCAGTCACGCTTGGCGTCCATGTTGCCTAATTCAAGTACATCCAGTTTACCAAGTTTAATTTTGGCAACAGAGTCTGTGATTTTACGAGTGACAAACTCCTGACCACGCAGTGGAGATTCGTGGTTGAACAGGATGCCGCTTGACGCAAAAATGTTATAGCTTTCGCGGTAGTTGATCGTCATCCAGTGTGCATACAGCTTAGCAACACCATAAGGACTACGTGGATAGAACGGGGTATCTTCTTTCTGCGGGATAGCCTGCACTTTACCAAACATCTCGGAAGTCGATGCCTGATAGAAGCGGATTTTTGGGTTTACGATACGAATGGCTTCCAGCAGATTTACCGGGCCAATACCGGTGATCTCAGCAGTGGTCAGTGGCTGATCGAAAGAGACGCCAACAAAGCTCTGTGCTGCAAGGTTGTAAACTTCCGTTGCCTGACTTTCCTGCAGTAAGCGGATACTGGAAGAGAGGTCGGTCAAATCATATTCAACCAGATTCAGTTCAGGATGATTTTTGATTCCTAACTCTTCAATGCGCCAAAAGTTAACAGAACTTGTACGACGATATGTGCCATAAACTTTATAGCCTTTGTTCAACAAAAGTTCTGCCAGGTAAGCCCCATCCTGACCCGTGATACCTGTAATAACCGCACTTTTCATTTATAGATAACCTTTTAATCAAAGAGTTTTTTAACAAGATTTTCTGCACTTTGCGCCCAACTTAACCAGCTAATCTCAGCTGAATCAGGATGTGCATTGTTTTTGAAGAGTTCGATCCACTCTTCTATGGCTCGAGCTAATGCCTCAGGCCGATTGGATTGGAAATAAAAAGCGCCCTCACCCGCAACTTCGCGAAGCACCGGGACATCACGTGATATCAACGGTTTGTTATGCTGTGAGGCTTCAATTAACGGAAGGCCAAAACCTTCGTCTTCAGATGGATAAAGTAAGCAGTCAGCGTTCTGATAAAGCTCATTGAGTAATTCATCACTGGCGTTATCAAACCAGAAGAGTTTTTTGTTCAGAAGCGGATGATTTCTAATCTTATCGACAATCTCAGGGATCGTACGCCTCGCCTCATCTGGCAGCCCCTTCCAGCCTTCTTTGCCCACGATGACCAGATGGGATTCATTGCCTGCTGCCCAAAGCTGTTCAAAGGCGGCCACAGCCTGCAAATGCCCCTTACGTGGCTCCAGCGTACCAACCATGAGGAAGGAGAGATTCTGTTTAATCAGGTTAACCTTGTCAAGATCGCCTGAATCGATGCCGCCTGAAGGTATGGTTGAGGAAATATCCGCACCATGATGAGAATACTCTAGCTGCAAACGTGGATTATCCAGCTTGTTGGATAGAATATATTTTTTAACTTCACTAACAACAGCATCAGTAACGCAAATGATTTTATCCGAATACTCAATGATAACATTCAGCCAGGCAGAAAAACTTTCATTACTTCCCGGTGGGAAGAAATGATTTTTAGTAACAGGCAAAATATCGTGAATCATGAATGTGACATTAACACTGTTTTTTAAAAGATGGTCATAAAATCCATTTCTTTGGGCATCTATGACTAAATCACAGGCTAACTCGGATGAAAAGTAAACATCGCCCGAATTAAAATCGACACATCTATCGTAATCAATATAAGGTGTAATGCCCGGATAGAGTTTCGCCATGAAACTATTAGCTTCACGTAAACTATAACCACTTTGCTCTTTATTCAGATATACAGGCACTACGTTAAAATGATTATCGGATAGCTTAATCAGCTCAATTAGCAGGGCTCGCGTAACACGTTCAATCCCGGTCCATAAATCAGAATCTTTGATGAGGGAAACATCAAAGAATAACTTTCTGTTTGACTTCAGGCGGGGAAAGTTATTAGCTATGAGATTAGCATAAGGTTCATACTGATTTTCTGGTATATCCAGTTTATTGATAATCTGATTAACAGTAACATTATTTTTACTGTATGCAGCCTCAATATGATTAAAACATGACTCAGCACATCTTTCGGGGCTGTGCTCGGCTGAAATATAATGGTGTGCGCTTTCGCCAAGATCTTCTCTGAATTGTTTATCTTCGCACAATTTATCAATAGCCGTGATCAAATCACTCAGCATGAATTCGTCAGCGAGCTTAATAACTTTGTCATCAGGGAGCTCGGCCATTGAACCATTAGCGTTGATAATTGTTGCTAAACCATAATTCATGCAATCTAAAACAGCGGCAGAGGTTTCTCCCCGTGATAAAGCACGGAGCTGAACGCCAATATCCGCGGCAACCAGATACTGCCGGTAAAGAGCATCAGAGGCCCACCCGGTGATCTCGACAACCGACTCAAGATGATACTCTTTTATTAATGACTCAATCCGATCTTTATAGCTACCACCCAGCTCTCCAACAAAAACCATTTTGATCTTTTGTTTTAGCTCATTATTTAAAGCCCCTAACCCCTGAATCAAAAGGTGGTTGAGCTTAGAAGCATCAAGAATACCAAATGAGCAAATTAATATTGTATCCTCAGAAATATTGAGTTCTTTTCTGACCTGTTGCTTATCCAGAGAAACGGGTTCAGCACGCAGTAATGGAATACGTTCCCATTCCAGCGCGCGACTGTTTGAATACCACTGTTTTGCTAATTTCCTCGAATAATCGGAATGTACTATAACGGCCGTAGCATTACTCAGCACATTAAAATTAGACGGGTATTGATACATTATTTTCTCATCGTCATTAACATTCGCTCTTTGAATAAGCGCATTATAACCATGAGAAGCAAGTAACTGTTCGCTCCATGAACGTTCATGACCAGCAAAGGTTTCTTTATAGCGGAAATAGTTACTGAGATAAAAATCATGCATGCAAACAATGCCGGGATAAATTTCCAGAATTTCATGCATATAATCATGGAATATGGAATTACCCATTTGATAAATAATTCGGTCATAAATTTTTGAGCTATTTAGAAATTCGCTCGCTGTAATGACAGAATAATCACTATTCTCTCTTCTATCTGACTGACTTTCATCAATAACTACATCAATATCATAAAATTTTGATAACGCTGGAAGTAACTCTTCACTATATAAAGAAATACCTGATCGCGCAGGACTCAGAGGTGTAAAAAATGCTAATGTCTTCTTAAGGCTGCCAGCATCCTTCATGACGTCCTGCATGACGGTTGCGTCTTTACCTTCAATGACGTCTTCAAATGCAGAAAGCGCAATAGCAGCAGAAGTATCCCATGAAAAGGCTCGTGCTCGCGATAAGCCTTTTTCTTTCAAAGAAGAATAAAGTGATTCATCTGTAAGCACATTGATAATCTTCTCTCTGATGTCTGACACGCTGAACGGATCAAACAACGCTTCTTCGATACCAATTACTTCAGGTAAGCTGGTGTTACCTGCACCAATCACAACGGCACCGCAAGCCAGCGCTTCCAGAGCCGGCAGGCCGAACCCTTCATGCCAACTGGGGAACACAAAAAGTTTACAGGTGTTATAGAGCTGAACCAGCTCTTCATCAGTAATATAACCCGTCATGATCATCGACATGTGTTCTAACTTACACTGCCGAGCATGATGATTGAGTTTATCAATGTCAAATTGCGATAATTTTCCCGCTAATACAAAATCATATTGTTTTTGTATTTCAACAGGAAGCTCACTGAGTGCTGTTATCAGCGCGGGAAGGTTTTTCCGTTCATCCGCCCCACCAGAATACATAATAAATGGTTTAGTTATTTTAAATTTAAGTTTCAGCTCATTGATTTCATTTTGATCTGACTCTATAACCCTGAAAATATCGTCACAGGCTGTAGAGACATTAACGATGTCATCAGCTTGATCCTTAAAATACTCTTGTCCTTCATGTCTGGAAAAAGCAGAGATAGCCAGTAACTTTTTACATGCCTGCAAATAAGAAATCTTTTCAAGATAAAATTTCTTATAGTTGGGGTTAGGGTCCAGATATTGTGCAGGATTGTGTAGTGGAATCAGATCATAAAGGGTTGTTACAACGGGTGTTTCCGTGTCGAATTCATTAACGCTTAAAACGCTATCATCCTGATAGCCTTCAAACATAGCCGGTACATAGATGATGTCAGGCTTATGGCTTTTAAAAAATGCTTCACGAATAGTTTTTGCATTTGCATTATTATGATGATTAGCAGGATTTTCAAATGCACAGGGTCCTGCCGGGTACCAGAACTTGATAGCATCACGGCCAACCAGTGGTGAAAACTCGTTGACTAAATCTTTTACCGGGAAAGCACCATTACCGATTAAAATAACTTCATATTTTTTATTAAATGCCAGTTTAACCAGAGACTTAATTATCGCGCGTGTATATCGGCCAATCCCTCTGAACCGACTCTCTGACTGCAAACCCTGCATATCAATTGCTATGCGCATCAATCGTTCCCTCTTTGACTTTTAAGCATCTTGATTTTTTTAATATTGATAACAGTGTCTCTGGATTTGTGGATCTCATTTGAAACATCAACTAATGGTGAGGCAACCGGAACTGTACTTTGTAAATAAATACTTTTTAACTTACCGTAAAGGCCAATTTTCTTTGTTACAGCTATAACTAATTTTCGAGCCTGATAATTCGCAAGCACCTTCCTGGCTATAGGCAACGCCAGCGCAACGACTTTGCGTTTAAAGGGAAATGTTGTTTTTTTATCAGATTTCAGACTATTTATAACTCTTAGTGGTTTAGTAAGTCGCCATGATTTACTTGCATAGATGTTTTCAATAAGATGCTGATGACGCCATAGTTCATCTGCCAGATGTTTATTTTTATTGACCGCACTATCCAGCTCTTGTTTCTTTTTACTCAGTTCTGACTTAAGCAAATCCACTTCTTTCGCCCTGTCAGAATTGAGTTTCATTAACTTTTTATTTAACTCTTCAGTTTCAGAACGAAAATAATTTTCATTTTCAACAAACTGCAAATTGAGATTTCTGAAAAAAATATTTTCCAGCTCAACAGGAATTGTATCGATGTTTATATTTGTTTTATTCCAGCCGTGTTTTAATTCCAGATAATAGAACAGATGCTTCTCCCTGATGCTATCTTCATCAGGCATCGTGATACGCCAGTCGTAGTATTCTTTGTTGAAGAGGAAATCGAATGGGACCAGATAGTTAAGCAGTGCGAATCTTAGCGCATCGACAAACACTGCACTGTCACGGCTAATAAATGAAAAAGGGGAATCGCCTAAAATCTCGCTTGGTTTTCCCCATAACAATGCTTCGAAACCCACACTCGAATTAATAGTAATTATTTTTTCGCATAAAGCGATAAATTCCTGAGGCGTTAAGTCCTCACTTCCATTTTCTATATCTTTATAATTGACCCGCCCGTAAGGGTGTTTGCGAATCAAAACGCTACTGGTTTTACTTTTGGCGTAATCAATAATTTCTGGATTATCAAATCCGTTATTATAAGCAATAATATTTGAATCATCTTCTACCTGAAGAGGCACACCAATTTCGTAATTATCGAATTTACGAATAGGTTTTACGACTTTAAGAAAAAGACTAAGCAGCGCTACCCGCCCAAAATTTGCATATCGATCGTTACTTATCTCATAATTTTCAAACCGGCGGGCAGCCTCAGTGTTCCCGTTAACCCCACTAAAATCGAAATAGCAAGTAGGCAAATAAACAGGTTCTCGTAATGGTCCGAGTTCATTATGAATAACAGGAATCTGGTGCTTGTGTGCAACTTTTTTTACTGAAGGACAGTTTGACCACAATATCACAGCTTTAATATCAAACGTTTCTTTGAATCTGACAATTTCAGACTCAAAAAGCTCCATCAATGGCTCATACTCCTGGGTAAGAATATGCTGCCATACGAGGTTTTTAGATTTAAGCTTATCTTCCAGAGCAGAAAAAAGATCGCTGCTCCAGATAATTTTATCCAGATTTTTTAACTCTTCATTATCTGGCAAGGAAGTATTAAAACCTGCCAGCCAGTTCTCAGGTAAATGCGGTGGCACATCCTGAAAAATCTTCTCATGTCCGATATGTATTGCGTCATTACAAGAGAAACGCTTAACGCTCAGGTAAAAAGCGGTTAGAAATGTTTCATAGGAATATTTGACGTCATAGGGAAGCCAAAAAAATAGATATTTTGATTTCTTATTTGACATTACTCGCACTCACCTCATGTGATTAATGCATCTTTCCTGAAATTCAGACTGAAGTTATTTTTTTACGATTTTCATTTCTGCCGGGATGTGAAGCATACCACCAAAGTTTTCTTTCAAAAGCTCAACTGGCGTATTTACTGTGAAAACTTTTACGCAGAAGATTCGATCATAAAAATCAGACGAATAAGGTTCAGGCTTAATGCCAATATCGATGCGATACTCGCCCATATAAAAGGGGATGACAAAATCCCAACTGATAATGACGTGTTCACCAGCTTTGAGACTCTCCAGGCGAGTATCATAATAGTTGGAATTCATGCTCAATACAGGAAAACCATTTTTGTCACCGATCAACATGCCAACACATGCCTCAGCAGGGACATCTCTGTTGCATCTGATAACAGCCTGAACGGTAACTTTATCTTTCGCGTAAAGGGTAGCAACTTCCTCCCCCGCCGCGTTCAGCATTTTGAAATCCAGAAACTCCAGATCCAGACTCCCCGCATTCTCCTGTAGAGAATTCTGGCGGAGATTAGGGTTAACTGTAATATCAGGATCGAGTTTATGATTAACAATTAATCCCGTATTTTCCTGCTCTTTTATAGAAATTTTATTTTCTACCAGAGAGTTTTGATAGAGATCGCATACTTTTGCAGCGGCACCAAACGCTTTTACTTCACCGTCGGCGATATAGACTGCACGAGAACAAAACTGTCTCACCTGGAAAAGTGCATGACTGACAAAGAGAATAGTTACATTGTCTTCAAGCATCTTATTCATGCGTTGCATGCATTTAGCCTGAAAAGCCAGGTCGCCAACGCTGAGTGCTTCATCGACAATCAATATATCAGCTTTAACTGCGGTCGCTACTGAGAATGCTACGCGGGCTTGCATACCACTTGAATATGTCCGTACAGGAGAATCAAAATATTCACCTATACCCGCAAAGTTTTCAACATCACGGATGACTTCATCCATATCTTCTTCATTGATACCCAGGAGTTGGCCTGCTATTACAGCATTTTGCCTGCCGGTAAAATCGGGATGGAATCCCATACCTAATTCAAGGAGTGCAGCAATACGCCCTTGTGATTTTACCTGTCCTGATGTCGCTGCTGTAGTACCCGTGATAATTTTTAATAAGGTACTTTTACCAGCGCCATTGACGCCAATAATACCAACAGCTTCCCCTTTTTCTATTTCAAAAGAGACATTATTTAAAACATGTTTTTCATGAAAACGTTTTTTTTTGCCTGGCAAAACCCACTCTAATAGCCGATCAATTTTTCGTGGATATTGTTTATAACTCTTACTGACGTTTTCAACTTTTATGCTGTACATTATAATTCATCCACCATATCAGCCGCGTGTTTCCGAAAGAGATAAAGACCCAACACACAAAAAATCACCGCGACAGCAATAGTCCATTTCATAGCAAAAAAGTCTGGTACGGTGTTATGTACGAAAATTTCATGATACCCGTTTATTATGGCTGTCATTGGATTGTAATTTAACCATCCCTGAGCCCAGACAGGCAGTGTTGTATAGACGTACACTACTGGCGTAAACCAGAACCAGAATTGAAGCAGGACGGTGACAAACTGCCCCACATCACGGAAAAATACATTCAGTACGCCGAGCGTAATGCCAAGCCCGCTTGCGAATAATACCTGAATGATCAATATTGGAATAATATAGAAAAATTCAACTCCGGGAAAATTCCCCGTTACGGCCAGGAAAAACAAAAATAGCGAGAATATTATCAAGAAGTTGAGTATGCACGATAAAATGATGATGACCGGCAAACAGATTCTTGGAAATGTAACCTTTTTCAACAAGTTTGCATTTTCAATAAACACTACCTGCATTCTGGATAGTATTTCAGCGAATAAACCCCAGGTGAGAATACCGGAACAGAGGTAAATACTGTATGCAAAAGGCCCGGTTGACTGAGGTAACCTTGCCTGCATAAGTTGCGAGAAGATTACGGTATAAACAGTGATCATCGCGAGAGGCTGCAAGACTAACCATGCTGCCCCTAATATGCTCATCTGGTAGCGAGACTGAAAATCTCTTTTTACACTACTCCATATAAAGCCACGATACCTTAATATCGCTATCAGTATCTCTCTCACTTCTGGACCCCATTTAGCAAAGCCAGGATGTCTGTTGTTTTCTCATTCATCAGCGCTAAATTGTTTTTTGACTCGACGTTCAATCTAACCAGAGGTTCGGTATTAGAAGTTCTCAGGTTGAAACGCCAGTCGGAGAAATCCACACTGATTCCATCGGTCAGATTTAGTTCGCACTCGTCAGATACATAGCGCTCTTTAATGATTTCAATCTTTTCTTTGGCATTGGCGACTTTAGAATTGATCTCACCGCTGCAAGGGAATGCTTCCATTCGCTCGGAGACCAGCGCAAATAGAGTCTGGCCTTTCACTGCCAGCAGTTCTGCCACCAGCAGCCACGGAATCATGCCACTGTCGCAGTATGCGAAGTCACGGAAATAGTGGTGCGCACTCATTTCACCGCCGTAAACTGCATCCTCTTCACGCATACGCTCTTTAATAAACGCATGGCCGGTTTTAGACATAACCGGGATACCGCCTGCCTGCGTCACCACATCAATGGTGTTCCATGTCAGACGCGGGTCGTGAATAATTTTCGCGCCAGGCTCTTTCTTAAGAAACGCTTCGGCTAACAGACCGACAATATAGTAGCCTTCGATGAACTCTGCATTTTCATCAAACAGGAAGCAGCGGTCAAAATCACCGTCAAAGGCGATGCCCATGTCGGCCTGATGCTCACGCACTGCGTCAGAGGTATCTTTACGACACTCTGGCAACAGCGGGTTGGGAATACCGTTGGGGAAATTGCCATTCGCTTCGTGATGCACTTTGATAAATGAAACCGGCGCATTAGCCTGTTGGAAGCGCTTCTCAATTTCATCAATCACATGGCCGGCAGCACCATTACCTGAATTGATCACCAGCTTCATCGGTTTGGTGAAGTTTTTCAGGTCAATGTAGCCCATCAGGTGATCAACATAAGCATCCAGCACTGAAATCTGCTGGTAACTGCCGCGCTCACTCTCATTGACCGGGGCAAAATCGTTGGCTTCCGCCAGTCGCTGGACATCACGCAGGCCGGTATCGCCGCTGACCGGGCGAGCACCCTCTCTGACCAGCTTCATGCCGTTGTAGTTCATCGGATTATGACTGGCAGTGACTTCAATGCCGCCATCGATGCCTAAATGAAAAGTGGCGAAATAGATCTCTTCTGTTCCACTCATACCAATGTCCAGAACATCAGTACCCGCATCCCGTAATCCATTTGCCAGCGCCAGCTTCAGAGATTCGCTGGTCAGACGGACATCACCGCCCACCACAATAGTTTTGGGTCGGATAAATTCGCCATACGCCCGGCCAATACGGTAGGCAATATCTTCATTCAGTTCAGTGCCTAATTCGCCACGGATGTCATAAGCTTTAAAACAGGTCAGTGCTGCCATGATCGTGTCTGTCCTTACTTACTTGCAAACTGTTGTTTAATCAAAATGAGGTCGTCATCGCCAAGATAGGAACCAGACTGGATTTCCAACAGCTCTAATGGAATTTTGCCAGGGTTTTCTAAAGTATGTGGATGACCGATTGGAATAAAGGTTGACTGGTTTTCTGTGAGTAACAGCGTCTTATCCTGGATAGTCACTTTCGCTGTACCGGACAGGATCACCCAGTGTTCGGTGCGGTGGTAGTGCATCTGTAACTGGAAGGCCTCACCGGGTTTAACCGTAATGCGGTTGACGTTAAAACGGCCGGTGTTAACCACCAGGTCGCAGCGTCCCCATGGCCAGTAAGTTTCACGATGGCGGCGGTATTCGCTGCGACACTCGCTTTTAAGAAACTCAACCACACGTTTCACATCCTGCACCTGGTCTTTACGCGCAACCAGAACAGCGTCTTTGGTGTTTACGATCACCAGGTTTTCCACGCCAATCGCCGCCACCAGCTGATCTTCACTATTGATGTAGCAGTTTTTCGTGTTGTGCAGGAACGTATCGCCTTTGAGAGAGTTACCGTGAGTATCTTTCTCATTGACTTCCCATAGGGCGGACCAGGAGCCTACATCACTCCACCCTGCCGCCAGCGGCACAACAACAGCGGCATCGGTCTGTTCCATCACCGCGTAATCGACTGACTCATCAGGACAGGCGATAAAATCATCTTTATCAATACTGATAAAGTCGTTGCCTTCTTTGACGTTCGCCATGGCACGACGACAGGCCTCAAGAATATCCGGGCGGAACTTTTCCAGTTCCTGGAGATAGCGCTTGGCACGGAACATAAACATGCCGCTGTTCCAGTAGTATTCGCCAGATTGCAGATATTCTTCAGCAGTGCTCTGGTTGGGTTTTTCAACAAAACGCTGAACCTGATAAGGGCCGCTTTCCGCGCCAGGCAGCGCTTCGCCACGCTGGATATAGCCATATCCGGTTTCCGGGCCGGTAGGCACGATACCAAAAGTCACCAGTTTACCCTGTTTGGCATGGGCGGTGGCAATTTGAATCGCCTGATGAAACGCGGCACGATCTTCAATCACATGATCGGCAGCCAGCACCAGCAGGACCGGATCGTCACCCTGCTCAACGGCGTTCAGCGCAGCCAGCGCGATAGCGGGTGCCGTGTTACGGCCCACCGGCTCCAGAATAATGTTATGCGATAGCTTATTGATTTGTCGCAACTGCTCGGCAACCAGGAAGCGATGTTCCTCGTTGCAGATGACCATCGGTGCGCGTGCTTCGATACCGGTAAGACGGTTAACCGTCTCCTGTAACATTGAGTGCTCACCGTGCAGACAGATGAACTGCTTAGGATACAGTTCGCGGGAAAGGGGCCACAAACGGCTGCCGGTTCCTCCGGCCATGATTACGGGAAGTAACATTCCACATCCTCTAACAAATTAAGCATGCTATTGCATATAAAGCGGGTCAATTTTTACTCATTCAGAATAAATAGCCACGCTACCGCCCCTGGCTTGCAGCAACCAAATGCTGTGTGATAGAAATTTGCTATCACAGGTTAGCTTGTCGATGCGCTGATTATATTTTATTCAAACGCATACGGGTTCTGAGACCACGGCAAATAGTACAATTTGTGCGGCAAAAATAATATGCCTAATCTTTCATTGCCGCTGACAAAAGGTAAGTCTGCCTGAACATTAATCTCACTTTGCTTCATTAAGGTTAATCGTTGGTAAAACAGCATAGTAGCGTAGCCAGGATTACGCTTTGCGCCTGTTCACAGAGTCGGTTCAGGCGCCATTGTCAGCAAAAATAACGCTGGCAAGACCAGGATAATTCCGTATCCGGCTATTATGTAGTCGCATTTTGCCTGTGATGTGGCAAAGCTGAGTATCAACCTACAGTTACGTTTAACCGGGGCAATAAAAAACCCGGCCGGAGCCGGGTTTTTTCACAAAGATGAGCCGATTAGCGAAACCCATCCGGGTTCTTGCTTTGCCAGTTCCAGGTATCGCGCATCATCTCGTCGATACCGCGCGTCACGCGCCAGTCCAGCTCACGGTTCGCCAGCGAGGCGTCCGCCCAGAAGGCGGGCAGGTCGCCGTCACGACGTGGCTTGATCTCAAACGGAATCGCCTTACCGGAAGCCTTCTCAAACGCCTTGATCATCTCCAGCACCGAGAAACCTTTGCCGCCGCCCAGGTTAAAGGCAGTATAACCTTCAACTTTGCTCAGATGGTCCAGCGCTTTCAGGTGCCCTTCCGCCAGGTCGACCACATGAATGTAGTCACGCAGACAGGTACCGTCTGGCGTATCGTAATCACCGCCAAATACCCCCAGTTTCTCCAGACGGCCGATCGCCACCTGCGCGATGTACGGCAGCAGGTTGTTCGGTATGCCGGTCGGGTCTTCACCGATTTCGCCCGACTCATGTGCGCCAACCGGGTTGAAGTAACGCAGGGCAATCGCCTTAAACTTCGGTTCCGCTTTGGCGAAGTCGCGCATCACGAATTCGATCATCAGCTTCGAGGTGCCGTAAGGACTGGTGGTACCGCCAATTGGAGTGGTCTCAACGTAGGGCACCGGCGCATCTGCGCCATAAACGGTGGCTGAGGAGCTGAAGATAAAGTTCCAGACGCCGGCCGCGCGCATCTCTTCCAGCAGCACCACGGTTCCCGCGACGTTATTCTCGTAATACTCCAGCGGCATACGGGTCGACTCCCCCACCGCTTTCAGCGCGGCGAAGTGGATCACCGCGGAGATGCTGTTGGAGGCGAACAGGTCACGCAGACAGGCGCGGTCACGGATGTCCCCTTCCACGAACGTCGCTTTTTTGCCCGCCAGCTTCTCTACGCGGTTAATCGCTTCGCGCGAGGCGTTGCAGAGGTTATCCAGAACAACAACATCATCGCCGCGCTGTAGCAGCGCCAGTACCGTATGGGAGCCGATATAGCCTGCCCCACCCGTGACTAAAATAGCCATGTAATCTCCTGTTATTCCGCCGCGCGAGACGCGGCGAATCGATTAGTGTTGTTTTGCCAGAATCGTCTGGATCGCTTCACGGAACTCACGACCCTGGGCGTTGTTACGCAGACCATAAGAGACAAACGCCTGCATGTAACCCAGTTTACGCCCACAGTCGAAGCTGTGACCGGTCAGCAGAGAGACATCGACAGTTTTATGCTTGCTCAGGCTGGCGATCGCATCGGTCAGCTGGATACGGCCCCAGGCGCCCGGCTCAGTGCGCTCCAGCTCAGCCCAGATGTCAGCGGAGAGCACATAACGGCCCACTGCCGCCAGGTCGGAGTTCAGCTCAGCCGGATGCTCTGGCTTCTCAACAAAGTTGGTGATGCTGCTGATGTGGCCTGGGTGATCAATCGGCTCTTCGGTGGTGATCACTGAGTACTCAGAGAGATCGGAAGTCGGCATATGCTGCGCCAGCACCTGGCTGTGGCCGGTCTCTTCAAAACGGGCAACCATCGCCGCGAGGTTATAACGCATGTGGTCAGCGGTGGAGTCATCCAGCAGGATGTCTGGCAGCACCACGACAAACGGGTTGTCACCGATCATCGGGCGGGCGCAGAGAATCGAGTGGCCCAGACCCAGCGGCTGCGCCTGACGCACGTTCATGATAGTCACGCCTGGCGGACAGATAGACTGCACTTCGCTCAGCAGCTGGCGCTTCACGCGCGCTTCCAGCAGTGCTTCCAGCTCATAGGTGGTGTCGAAGTGGTTTTCCACCGCATTTTTCGACGCATGCGTGACCAGCACAATCTCTTTAATACCCGCGGCAACACATTCGTCAATGATGTACTGGATCATCGGTTTGTCGACGACAGGCAGCATCTCTTTCGGAATGGCTTTAGTCGCAGGGAGCATATGCATACCGAGACCCGCAACCGGGATTACTGCTTTAAGCTTGGTCATATTTATTCCGTTTAATAAAATGAAGATGTGGGTCGATTATGCAGGATCGGCCAGAACAGCAAGTATAATCTTTATCTGAAAATCGAACAGTAACTCTCTGTCACAACATGGAAATTCGGCATTTTGCCCATTGCCACGCACTGCACAAACTGAACAAAGACAATCAGTAATCGATGATTGTCGCCCTGTTTTACAGACACCTGCGACGGACGACTGAGACCAGCCATAAATGAAAACGGGCGACCCGCGGCCGCCCGTTGTTATAACGATATTCTGTTCAGAGCCAGCCTTCAAACCACTCCGGCATCACAAACAGATTAAAGTGATTCACCAGCAGCATCAGCCCGACAAAGACCACCGAGACCGCCACCCACTGGCGGGCATAAGGGATAAAGCGAATGCCAATCACTGGCTTGATAAAGAACGGATGCGCCAGTGCCGAGATCAGGATCTGCGACAGCGAGAGCGTCAGCGCCACATAGAGCACGTTGGGCCAGATAAAGGTGGTCGCCAGCACCGCCAGCACGACCAGACTGGCCACGATGTTCCAGTAGAACTCAACGTTGGTACGGCCGTTAGCCTGGGAGATCGCCCCGGTGAGGCCCCCCATCGGCCGCAGCATACCAAACAGCAGCATCAGCGGGATCAGGTGATAGACCTGCTCATGTGCCGGACCATAGAGCACGCGCACAATCACCGGCGAGCAGATACCAATCACCAGGTACATTGCGCTGCTGAACAGCATGATCCCCAGCGTCCCCTTGAGGAACAGCTTCTTCAGTTGCTCCGGGTCATGCTGCTTCTCGGCGAAGCGCGGCAGCGCCAGCCGGTTAATCACCGGCGTCACCAGCTTCAGCGGTTGCAGCACCAGCTCTTTCGCCAGCGAGTAGACGCCCAGCATTTCAGCGCCCATCACTTTACCCACCACCAGCGCATCTGCCTGGGTGCGCAGCTGGTTAATGGTCTGCGACCCCAGCTGATAGCTGCCATAGCGGATCGCCCCGATAAAGGTCGCTTTATCGAACTCCCATGTCGGACGCCATGACTTCTCGCCCAGCGCAATCATACAGAGAATGCGGGTAAAGGCGTTGATGAACAGCCCCAGAATCGCCGCCGCCACCGTCAGCGAGGTGAACTCCAGCATCGCCACCACGCAAAGAAAGGCAAACAGTTTGGTACCCATCTCAATCTTCGCCAGCGAAACCATCCGCTTGGTTTTGATGTAGTGCGCCTGATACTGCGACAGATGCCCCAGCACCAGGAAGTTGAGGCTGGTCAGCATAATCAGCCCCACCAGCTCCGGCAGATGGTAGAACCAGGCGACCGGGAAAGCGATCAGCAGCATGATTAAACCAGTGCAGAGGCTGAGCGAGACGTTCACCCAGTAGATGGTGCTCTGCTCGCGGCGGGTGATGTTCTGGCGATGCACCAGATAGCTGCTCATCCCCATATCCTGCAACACGCCCGCCACCGCCAGGATGGCGTTGATAATGGCTAACAGCCCCAGCTCGTGGGTTTCCAGTTTGCGGGCGAGAAAACTGAGCTGTGCAACCTGGAGCACCGCGGAGAAGCAGGTGCTGCCAAACAGCCAAATCGCCTGTGACTTAAATCCACTCACACCAGTCGCTCCAGAATCTGCGCCAGTTCGCCATAGGCGATATGCTGATTAAATTCGGTTTCAACTTTGTGGCGCGCAGCCGCTACCACCGGCGCGACATCCACTTTCCCCTGTGACAGCGTCAGCAGCGTCTCCGCCAGCGCTTCAGGATCATCCTCCTCCACCAGCCAGCCCGAGACGTTGTTCTCAATCAGCTCCGGGATGCCGCTGTGGAAGGTGGAGACCACCGGCAGGCCAACCGCCATCGCCTCCATCAGCGCCACCGGAATCCCTTCCATATCGCCATCGGCGGCGGTTTTGGAGGGCAGCAGGAAGATGTCAGCCTCACTCAGCGCGCGGCGGATCTCCTCCTGCGGCTTGAAGCCCGGCATGCTGACGCAATCTTCCATCCCCTCACGGGCGATGAAATCGCGCATCATCTCATCCTGATCGCCATTGCCGATGATGGTGTAGTGGAACTGCCCGCCGCGCTGCTTGAGGATGGCACTGGCTTTAACCGCCACATCCAGCCCTTTCTTCTCGGTGAGACGTGCCACCGACACGATACGCAGCGGCGTCTGGAACGCCTGGCGCGGCTGGAAGTTAAACTTCTCCGGCTCAATCCCCATGCGCGTCACATGAATTTTTTCTGGTGGACAGCCCATCTCGATCAGCTTGTTCTCCCACAGATGGCTGATAGGCAGCATCAGCTCGCTCTGACGGAACAGGTTGACGTAGTCGAGCTTGTGCTCTTCCAGAATATGACGGCGGGAAATATCGGCACCGTGGAACACCGTCGCCTGCTTACCCTTGAGAACGCCCAGCTCACGCAGTTTGTTCGCCAGCGCACCGGCATAGCCGAAATGCACCAGAAACACATCAGCGGTGAAGGTCTGCTTTGCATTCGCCACAATCGACGGCAGCAGCAGCTTGCTGGACTGTGCGCCATAGCGCCGCACGTTCAGCGAACGCAGCAGCGACGGCTTGGTCACGTTGGGCAGCACCAGCTTGATACGCTGATTCAGCTTATCGACAATCGAGATCTTCTCTTCCGGCAGCAGGTAGTGGGTCTTCGCCGCCAGACCATACTCGTCAAAAGCGGCGTGCCGGTTCACTAAATCGCCGGGAAAGACCGAAATAATCTCCACCTCGTAACCAGCATCGATAAAATGGGTTACCTGATTTAGTACGAATGTCTCAGAGGCAACCGGGAAACGCATGGTGAAAAAAGTCAGTTTCATCACATTACCCTAATACTTTGAGAATCTCTTCAGTGATCCGGTTGCCAATTTCCCTTTCATTCGCAACGGCCGTGTCGACCTTCAGCTTAATGTTGTCGTAATCGGCAAGGACGGTTTTCACCTTGTCGATCAGCGAGCCATCCATCAGGCTTTTCACATCGGTTGCCATTTGCGGCAGACCTAACTGGTTCATCACACCCATCGACTTGTGCTCGTAGTTGATCGCCACCGCCGGGGTGCCAAAGTTCATTGAGATAATCGCCGAGTGCAGGCGGGTACCAATAGTCAGATGGCAATGGCTCAGCAGGATGCCCAGCTCCAGGTCATTAAACTCATCCATAATGACATGGTAATGTTCCGGCTGCGTCACGTGGTCACGCAGGGTGAGTGCCACCATACGGTCATCTTTGGCATAGCTGTCGATGCCGGTACAGGTGGAGAACGCCACCACCTGATAGCCTTCGGCGATCATCGCGTTGATGACCCGGCCAAACGCCGCTTCATACTCTTTCTGGGTCACGCCCAGACGTTTGTCGAACGGTGCCAGTTCGCGCACGGTAATGGCGATGGTTTTACGTCCGTCGATAATGCCCTGCCAGTGCAGCAGGTTATGGCTTGGGTTTTCAACTTCACGCGCCTGCACCAGGAAGGCGGTATCAACACCGGAGGCGACTTTCGAGCTGGTGACACCATCGCGCTTCATCAGATCCAGACTGACCGATTCACGCAGCACCAGGCTGTCGACCCGATCAAAAACAAAGTTAGCCAGCGCGTTAACGCGCGGATTCTGGAACGGCCCCACCGAGTGACCAATCAGGTAGATCGGCTTTTTCGCCATCAGCGCGCAGAGCGCATGGTCAAACTGGGTCACACCATAGAGATCGACGAAGAAAGAACCGCCCACCTGAATAATCGCATCATATTTTGCCAGGCTTTCGGTAAAGGCTTTCAGGTGCGGCGGCACGGCGAACGACTTATAGATCCCGCCCTTGCCGAGATGCGCCATCATAATATCGGGCATCAGGCGGTTCGCCACTTTACGTTTAAACGACCCGACCAGACCTTTGCCTGACTTGCTGTTATGCAGATACAGCGCATCCTGCTGAATATCCTGCTGGAGCAGATAACCGGAGCTGGTTGGATAACGGCTAATCACATCAATGTCTAAATCACTGCGTGCAGACCTCATTGAATCAATCAGTCCACGAAGAATCGCGCCATCCCCACGATTCCCACACGTATGGTTACCCACCAATAAAATTTTCATAACAACTCCGAATGAATTTTTTTAATTCTGTAAGCCGCCCAGATCCGCAACGGGCAAAATGAACTCTGTTTAAATAACTGCTATACGGGATACCGCACCCAAAGGGTTCTGCTCCTGATAAAACCGGCCGCCTCCGTTGTGGCGGCCGTGCTGCAAGGGTTACGACTTGATGGCGAAGTAAGGCAGCGCAACCTGTTTGCCGTTGATCACCACAGAGACAAATCCTTCCGGCTTGCTGGTATCGACCTGGTCGGCAGAGAGCGGACGGGACGCCATCAGCAGGTCGCCCTGCTCGTTGGCACCGACGCCCGCTTTGCCGTTGTGCAGGCTGAAGCGCTGCGGGGCGCGTTTCGTCGCGTCACCGGCAGGGGGATTCCCCTTCTCCATCTTCGCGTTGACCCGCGCACAGCGGCCGGTGACGAAGCGATCTTTACCGGTGGTTTTCACCAGCACCGCCGCGGAAGGCGTCCAGCCCGCCAGTTTGACATAGAGGCGTACATCGGTGTCGTGCTCAGCCACGTAGCGCACGTCGAGAACCGGGCTGCTGCCTTCGGCCGACCAGCTCGCTTCCGAGCGGTCTTTCTTACGCTGCACGTGGATGACCGCACGGCCACCGGTGGTCTTGTCACTGATCAGGTTCATCAGCGGCTTATCACCACTGCCGTTGCTGAACTGCGACTGACCGAAAATTTCGATCTCCCACGAATCACCCACCGTGGGTGAGTAGAGGCTGCCGAGATCAAACCAGGTCTCCTGGTTGGTGTTGTTCTCTAAACGCCAGCGCGAGGTGATGTAGTTGTACTTCAGGCTGCCATCCAGCGCGACGCCATAAGACTCCACGCGGGTCGAGCCCATCTCCCAGATGCTGAGCAGCCGGTCGCCCTGCATCGAGTTGTCGATCCAGCTGCCCGATTGCAGGCTGGTCTGACGCATATTCAGACGGGTGTTGTGGGCGATCAGCGGGTTCTTACAATCCTCCAGGCTCAGCGCATCGACAATCCACTGGCCGTTAGAGAGATCGCCCGGATTGTCACAGTGCTCAATCCAGCCGTTATGGATAATCGACTGGCCGCAGCGCGGCAGGTTAAGCACTTTACCGCCGCGGCAGTACTGGGCATTGAAGTTCGACAGCTCAATCGCGGTGCTGTGATCCCACTTGCCCTGCTTCTGCCCTGACCAGCCCGACTTAATCACATCGCCGCTACAGCGCGAGGCGTACCACTGGTCGATTTTGCAATCCAGCGTATCCTGGAGGCTGATGGCGGTGCCGCCGACAAAATTGAAACGCAGGCAGGCCCCCCGGAAGTACTGGCCGCCGGGACAGATATTGTGGAAGAAGCCCTGCTGGTTCGGCTTCTTATCACTGTTACCGTTGAAAATCAGGTTGGAGAGCTCAACCCGACGGGCATTCATCTGAAAGACGAAATCGGACTTACCATCGGAAACGAGGGTGGTCGCCGGGAAGTAACCGAAGTTCACCATCGCACCGGACATGCGGAAGAAGTTGAGATACTTGTCGCCGAGGTTACAGGCGGAGACCATAAAGGTACCGGCCGGGAACTGAACGCAGATCTGCTGGTTAGCCTGCTGTGACCAGTTGAACATCGCCATAATGGCAGGCGCGGTATCCGTCTGACCATCGGCAATCGCACCGAAATCAAACAGCGTCAGGCGGTTAAAATCTTCCACGACGCGACGCCAGGAGAAGCCCTCACCGGCAAAGTTTACGCCGCCATCATTCTCAGCGCTCTGGAAGCTGCCGACAAACTCGCCGCCGCCCACTTCCCGTCCCTCATGCCAGCTTTTCAGCTTAACCTTGGCCCCTTCAAACAGCGGGCGGGTTTTGCGTAACTCGGCAACGGACGGGATCTCGCCAATCAGCTGATAGCCCGCTGGCTGCGCCAGACGCTGACTGAAATCAGCGGCCCCCGGACGACTGACATCGGCGATGTTAAACAACGTCTCACCGTTATTGTCTTCGACGGTCATCGAATGCGAAGGATCGGCGATCAGCGCCGCGTTATCCTGAATAAACTGGGCAAAGTTGCCCTTGTTCAGCGCGATAGGCTGAGCGATCTCCGACACTTTACCGCTGGCGTCACGCAGGAAGACCGGGATCTGGTTGCCCGGTTTGCTGGCATCCACACCCGCTTTACCAATCCAGAGTTTACCCTCGAAGTTCTGCCAGAACTGAGGCGGCATGGCGTAGACGTTTTCCGGTGTCAGGATCGGTACGTCGCCTTTCGGGATCGCAGTGGCATCAACCGGTTTCAGGGCAATGCCGTTACTTTTTGCAGCGTAGCTGGAAAAGGTGCTCACGGAGAGAGCCCCCACCAGAGCGGAGGCGGCGGTCTGTAAAACTTCTCTTCTTTTCATGCATCAATTCCCGTAGTCAATAAGGCCAGCGGCCATGGCGGTGTCCCTGAGGCACGTCGCAAGTGAGCTTTTCCAGCTCCGGTTAAACCAGTGACAGCCAGCTTTGTTTGATCTGTTTACCGTCGAACTTCAGCGCGGTTTGTCTGGTTTTTTCGCTCATGGCGTAGAGCAGCGCGTCATCGCTGGCGAGCTGATCCAGTCGCGCCAGGAACGTCGCTTTGTCGTTCATTGGCACCAGAAAGCCATCTTCACCGTGGTTGATGATCTCCTGAGGGCCGGTCGGGCAGTCATAGGCCACCACCGGCAGTGACCAGGATTTCGCTTCCAGCAGCACCAGTGGCAACCCTTCATAGCGCGAGGTCATCAGCGCCACGTCGCTGTCACGATAGTAGTCATTGATATTGCTGACCTTACCGACAAACTTCACGCTGTCGCTGATGCCCAGCACCGCGGCCTGGTCGTGCAGCTGCTGACGCAGCTCACCGTCACCGGCGATGATCAGCGTCCAGTCGGCATGGGTGCGGGAAAAATCGCGCCAGATCTCCAGCAGCAGGTCGAAACCCTTCTGATGATCCAGACGGCCCACCGCCAGCGCCTGACGATGGCGCGTCTGACGCTGAAACCCTTTGTGCACCACCGGATTGGGAATTTGCTTGCTGGGAATGCGCCAGCGGCCGAACACCTGGTGATCTTTCTCGGTCAGAACAATCACCCGGTCGTAGTAGCGCAGCAGCAGAAACTTGAGGAACTTAATCGGTTTGCTGAAGGAGTTAATCGCAATATGTTCGCAGGCGTAGGCTTTGAAACGCTTCTTCTTCATCGCCAGCAGATTCCAGAAGGCGAACATCACGCTCAGGCGACCCATGCTGATCAGGAAAACGGTATCAAAACCCTCTTCATGAATGCGGGCGACCGCGCTTTTGATCGGATTGCTTTGCCCTTCAAAGCTGACGATGCGTTTGACCTGCTCAAACGGATAGAAGGTTTTTCCGCTGCCTTCCAGCGAGTAGATGGTGACGTCGTGCGTCTCGCCCAGACACTCGGACATAAAGTTACAGATGTTCTCGGTGCCCGCGTAGGAATAAGCATCTTTGATCACCAGGACAATTTTTTTCATGAAACGCTATCCACCTCAAATTTTAACGACAATCCTGCCGACAGGCTTAACGATGCTTAAGGGTAAACAGCACACCATTCACCATATACCAGGCGTAATAGTAATAGATTTTTAAAGGATTGTTTTTATAGATAATTCTTAATAATTCGAGGTGCCACTTCGCCGCTTTATTCTTATTACGTGAAAGGGAATCGCCTAACTCGTAATAGTTGACCAGAATTGTCTGAATTACCCGTGCCTGGCGGTAGCGGGTGAACAATTCATAGAGAAACAGGAAATCTTCGTGGCCTTTGCGCTGGAAGAAAATGCCCTGAGGTGGACGGCGGAAGCAGACCGAGGAGAAGCAGACGCGATACTGCTTCTTCACAAAGTTTTCCTGTTGCAGGTAGGGCTTGCTGTAGGTGATGTCATGTTCCGCTTTGCGGGTTTTGTAATGATATTCGGTAATCACGAAATTATCGCCGGCGGCGATGGCGGCCACCTGCTGCGTCAGCTTATCCGCATGCCACTCATCGTCGCTGTCGAGAAAGGCGATAATCTCTTCAGTGGCGGCGCGCAGCCCGACGTTGCGGGTCTCTGCCGCACCCATGTTGACCGCGTTGTCGAGAATGGTAATGCGCGGGTCCTGACAGTGCTCACGGACAAATTCGAGCGAATCATCGGTCGACTTATCATTGACCAGATAGAGGTGCCAGTCGGTATAGTGCTGATTGATAACCGATTGCACCGCGCGTAATACCGTCTGACGGGCATTATACATCGGCATGACGATGCCAACGGTTCCAACAGAAGTGTTCATCTTCGTACCTGAATTAAAATCAAAACAAAAGTGGGAGGCTCCTGACAGCAGGAGCAGAGCGGAATGCGGGGAGCGTCAGGAGACCGCCTTCTCACCGCCAAATCGTGCTTTGACCTTGTCTTTAACCCGGTTCATAAAATAAGCACGGTTGTCTTTATTGGTGAGGAAGAAGTAGCGCGCAAAGCTCAGGCTGGCCATCAGGCCTTTGCCGTCCATTTTGTAGCGCAGCGGCAGCTTAAACGCTTTGTAGGTGTGAATATCACGCGGGGTGAGATGCGGCTTCATGGTATCGAGCCAGAACATCGAATATTTCACCGACTCGCCTTTGTGCTTCGAGCCAAATTTGGTGATCAGATGGTAGTTCGCCAGCGGGGCGGCGATCATCACAAACTCATAGCCCATACGGTCGGCACGGATGCAGAAATCATAATCCTGATGGCGGATGTAGCGGGTGTCGAACTGAATTTTCGCCGCGTCTTCCCGCTTCAGCACGATGGTGCTGGTCTGGATAAAGCCGTAGCAGCCGAACAGATACTCGGCGACGGTTTCATCTTTACCCGGTGGCTGCATCGGCATCACTTTCAGAAAAGCGCCATCCTGATAGATGTTCACCTGGCTGAAAATCACGAAGTTCTGTTTGCCCTGCCCTTCCAGCTGCGCAATTTTTTCAGTGACCTGATGCAGTTTGTCCGCCGCCCACTCATCATCGGCGTCCAGGAAGCTGACGTAATCACCGGTGGCCAGCTCAATGCCTTTATTACGCGCGCCGGCCCCGTTGAGTTTCACTTCAGAGAGCACCAGATTAATGTCGAGATCCTGGTAGCGTTCGCTGCGGACCACGTCCGCCAGCGCGGCGGCATCCGCCGATTTATCATCAACGATGATGACTTCAAAATTGCGATACGTCTGCGCTTTCACGCAATCCAGCGTGGTTACAATCGATTCTGACGCATTGTAAGCCGGAATTACGATGGAGAAACGAATGTCCTTCATAGCCAGCACCTCATTAAATTAGATCAAAAATAAACAGCTCATTCGACAAGGGTCGATGAAAAACCTGGGTTCTTAACGGCGAGCGCCCCTGCGTGACGCGCTTCATGCAGGGGCGATCGGCGGGTTGATCAGTGAATTAACCAGAACTCCCGCGCCACTTCATAGCCGGTAACTGCCTGCTTGGTAGAAATGGTGTTGTAGTAGAGGTAGTAGAGCAGGAAGAACACCAGCATGGCGTACAGCGCTGGCTTCCAGGATCGTCTGGCCTGATAAATCAGTGAGGTCAGGATGATCGGCTCGACCTGTTGCAGGTAGTTGGAGAGACGCGAACCTGACGGGAAGTTATACAGGAAGATCCTGACGGCACCGCCAATAGCAAAACTCAGTATCAGCAGATAGTTAAGCCGGTACTGGGCGTAATTTTCGCGCTTCAGTTCATCGGTCAGCATGAAATAGAAGAAGACAAACACCAGCATGATGTTCTTCAGGTTCGACACCGCCAGAATGCTGCCGCCCATCGCATAAGAAGGGTCGTTGTTATAGCCCGATGCCCTCTCCCCCAGCGAACCCAGATGCCCGGCAATCAGGGCAACAAAGCTGGAGCCGCCCACAACCGAGAGTGGCAGACTGGCGACGATGATGATCACCGGCCACCAGCGCCAGTCGCGAATAAACAGGAACGGCACCAGCGTCACCACCATAATCGCGGTGTTGTGGCTGGTGAACGACAGAATAAAGAAGGCAAACGCCCACCAGTAGCGCTTGAGATAGATCGACCATAGAACGCCCAGGAACAGGGCAGAACTCAGGCCAAAGCGAATCTGGTTAATGTCTTTGTTAATAAAGATGTGCGCTGAATAGAGCACCAGCGCCAGCACCGGATAGGGTGACATCTTCCTGAAAAAGTAAGTATTGATGGAAACCGCAAGGGCGCAGAAGACAAACAGGAAGATGCTGGCGTTGTGCGAAAACAGGCTGGTCAGCCAGGCTGTCGCAAAAATCAGCGGTTCGTAACGGAAGAACGCAACGGTTTTGAAAAAGCCGTTGATCTCAATACGACGGACAAAGTCTTCAAAGAAGCTTCGGTACTGGAAGTCATCCATGCCGGTGCCAAGACCGCGTATCCCACCGAAAACAATCAAAATAATGGCGGCAACACAGAGCAGCCAGGTCAGAATATGATTTGTGCGTTCGTCTTTTTTTAGCGCGATTTCAAACAGTGAAAGCAGCAGTAAAAAGCCTGATACATACCAATATGGAGCCATGGTGTGATTCCTTAATTCCACAAGTGCTCATGCCAGCAATTATCCCGCTTCGCCTTCCCGGCTGGCTTTTCAGCAAGCCTGTCAGCACGGTGACAACGAGTGTGCAGGCGATGCCATGCTGGTAATGAATTCTGTTGAGTGACGTTCGCCATGCGATGTATAGATTCATCGCTTTTGTGGGTCTGGACAGAATAGCCTGTGTAAATTGATGCGTGTCGTCATTCAAAGGGACGATAAAAAGGGGCGGTCAGACCGCCCCCTCGTTATGACTCAATGATTAGCTTTTGTCGGTCTTGCCGTAGTCATAGGCGTAGTAGTCATAGCCATAACCGTAAGCGTTAGCGGCTTTACGTACCACGGCGTTGAGGATCACACCTTTAATCTCAATACCGTTCTGGGCAAAGCGCTTGAAGCTGACGTCCACTTCTTTGGTGGTGTTGGTTTCGAAACGCGCCACCATCAGCGAGGTGCCCGCCAGCTTACCGATGATTGAGGCATCGGTGACGGCCAGAATCGGCGGCGTATCGATTAACACCAGGTCGTAGTTCTTGCTCGCCCACTCCAGCAGCTCACCCATGCGACGATGCATCAGCAGCTCAGACGGGTTAGGCGGTACCTGACCACGCGGCAGGAAGTCGAAACCGTAGACGCCCTGCTGAATCAGCGCCGGACTGAACTCGGTTTTCCCTGACAGCACGTTTGACAGACCTGATTTGTTATCCGCGCCCAGCAGTTCGTGGGTATAACCACGACGCATGTCACCATCGATAAACAGCACGCGCTGACCCGCTTTGGCGACCAGGGTGGCCAGGTTGGCACAGATAAAGGTTTTACCAATACCCGGGCTGGCACCGGTGATCATCAGGATGTTGTTTTTGGCTTCCATCATCGCGAAGTGCAGGCTGGTACGCAGGCTACGAATCGCTTCGATAGAGAGGTCAGTGGGATTACCCAGCGCCAGCAGCGTTTCGTGCGGATCGGTTTTCACCTTGTTGCCGCGACGCGCCAGGGCTTCGGTATCCTTCTTACGCTGCCAGTCGGACAACGGCACGCTGGCGTAGACATTCATGCCCAGCTCTTCCAGCTGATCCGGGTTTTCGATGCCGTGATGCAGCAGCGCTTTCAGCAGAACCAGACCCACCGAAACAAACAGACCCAGAATCAGGCTCGCAGCGATGATCAGCAGCTTCTTCGGCGCCACCGGTGAGTTCGCGGTCTGCGCGCTGTCGATGATGCGGACATCACCCACGGTGCTGGCTTTACTGATGCCCAGCTCCTGCTGACGGTTCAGCAGCTGCATGTAGATCTCCTGACCTGACTGAACGTCACGGGTCAGACGCAGAATTTCCTGCTGAGTCTGTGGCATGCCAGCAATTTTCTTGTTCAGCTGAGCCTGCTCACCTTCCAGCGTTTTGCGTTTTTCCAGCAGCGCGCGGTAGGTCGGGTGATCCTTGGTGAACAGCTGGGAAACTTCCGCTTCACGGAAGGTCAGTTCATTCAGCTGGCTCTGCACGCTGACAGAAGAGTCCAGCGCTGATTTCGCTTCCAGCGACAGGTCAACAGATTCATTCTGACGACGGAAGGTATTCAGTTTGTTTTCCGCGTCATCCAGCTTGCTGCGAACGGCAGGCAGCTGAGTGCGTAAGAACTCCAGGCTCTTCTCTGCCTGCTCTGACTTGCGCTCAACGTTCTGCAACAGATAGTTGTTCACAATCTGATTCAGCACTTTGCTGATCTGCTCCGGGTCTTCACCCAGATACTCCAGACCCAGCACGCCGGTATCTTTACCTTTGTCAGCCACGGTCAGGTTAGAGAGCACAGAGCGGATCGCTTGCAGATCGTTCAGTTTGGTCACGGTGAAGCTGGTGCCCTCATCCGCCTGAATATCGCTGACCAGCATGGTGATATCGCCGTGCGACTCCAGCTGACCCACTTTCCCTTTGAACAGCTCATCGCCATCTTTCGAGACGGTGTAGCTCTGCGGACCGGTGACTTCCAGCTCAACGTTACGCTTGTCGATAGTGCGTGGAATTTCCAGACGGGAAATCGCGATGGTGGCAGGCTTGTTGCCCATCAGACGCGACAGCCCTTTACCGATCACCGGGAAATAGTTCTGCTCAACCACGGTGTCCAGACCCAGATCGTCGACGGTTTTACCGATGACCATACGGGATTCCAGAATCTCGATTTCGGTATCGGAGGCTGGCGTCGGTGGCAGAATGCTGTCAATTTCGTTCAGAACGGTACTGGCGTTCTTCTGCTCAACCTGAACTAACGCATCGGCGCTATAAATCGGTGTGGCAAACAGTGTGTAGAGTGTTCCCGCCAGCATGAAAAATGCGGTAACGGCAACAATGATCCAGCGATGGTCAATGAGCTGCCCGACAAGATGCGCCAGATCCCATCCATTCGACTCCTCTCCCGGCGTAGTTCTGACCTTATTTTTTATATTCATGGATAATCCCAACTATCGGCTTAATACGTTGACCCACTTCTGGGTAGCGTTTTCCAGTAACCCGTAAATCTCTTCAAAGGCCTCACGGCTTTTTCTGTACGGATCCGCAATTTCTTTCTGATTGAGCCAGTGCCCAAGCAGCATGGTTTTGCCACGTGCGGCGGGGTCGATGCGGTTGACCTGCTCAATATGCCGCTTTTCCATGACCAGAATCAGGTCAACGTTGCGGCACATCTCTGCCGTCAGCTGTTGCGCCTGATGGCCCTCCAGCGACAGACCCTGCGCCGCCGCGACTTCCGACGCCATCTTGTCAGCCGGGTGGCCAACCAGTGCCCCCAGGCCCGCCGAGCGAACGTCTAAATCGGGCAGCGCGCGTTTAAACAGGCGCTCTCCGGTCGGAGAGCGACAGATGTTGCCAACGCAGACGACCAATACGGACGTAATCATGGTCTGACCTTAGAAGTTGCGGATTCGCTGTACGGTCTCGCTCACATCGTTGATACCCGCAATGGTCGGCAGTAACTGCGAGATCACACGGTTCCAGCGCGTCAGCGGCGTGGAGGTGACATAAACAATGTCGTACGGTTGAAGCTGGAATTCGGTGCCCATCACCATGGATGCCGCATCTTTGGTGTTCAACTGATAGATGTTGGCGAGCTTGGTGCCATCGGTACCGCGCAGTGGACGGATAACGAACACACCGGTGGCGTCGGAGGTGGTTTGATCCATCCCGGCCGCGTTGCCCAGCGCTTCCGCCAGCGTCATGCCGCTGCGGTCCATTTTCAGGGTCGACTGCTGCTTCACTTCACCCATCACAAACACTTTCAGGTCATCATTACGGGGAACGTAAAGAATATCGCCTGGGTAGAGCAGGTGGTTCTGGCTGAGATCGCCGTTCTGCATCAGTGCCTGGAGTGAAACACGCTGCTCGCGACCGTTGTGCGTCAGCACTACGTTGCGCCAGTCGGCATCGGCGGCCAGGCCGCCAGCGGCGTTGATCGCATCCAGAATAGTCAGGGGTACGTTGGTGATCGGCTGCTGACCGGAGTTGGTCACCGAACCGGTAACGTAGGTTTTCTGTGATTTAAACGAGGCGATGCTGACATCGACCTGCGGGCTTTCGATGTACTGTGCCAGGCGACGGGCGATTTCGTTACGCACTTCACCGACGGTACGACCCGCTACGCGGACCCGGCCAATGTAAGGGTAGAAAATGGTGCCGTCAGAGTGGACCCAGTTACCGGTGTCGCTGGCGCTACGGTACTGACCGGCTGGTGTGGTCAGCTCCGGGTGATCCCAGACGGTGACGGTCAGGACATCGCCGATACCGATACGGTATTCGTAGTTCTGGATCTCGTTCTGGAGTGAAGGGTTCGCCTGTGCCACCAGTGGCTTAGGACGCATCTTCTCGACCAGCGTTGGGGTTAACGGAAAGACGTTGACATATTTATCGATGTCAAAGTTGCTGTCCTGCTGCTCAATGACATCTTTTCCTGATGTAGAAAGGCGCTGACCTGGTTCGATCGTACACCCGCTGAGGAAAGTGGCAGATACCAGCAAGGGTATCAATTTCATTTTGATTGTAATCATTTAGATCTTCGCTATCAGTTATTTATTGATAGAGGCGAAACCGCCGCTGTGTAAGCGTCCAACAAAAAAGTAAATCCTACCTGATTAAGCACTGAACCTGTCGTTCATTATCCTTGCTCCACTTGTTATAAGTAGTCACCAGCCGCCAGGGTAACCGTTGAGCCGCATACGTCATCACTGAATCAGCATGCAGCGCGGTATCCCTGAGGTTGGTCACTATCAACGACACGCCTGACAACGGCACAACACTTCCGGGCGCGCGTGCACGCGCCCTTTCGCCTCACGATCAATACGCACCGTCTCGCTTCAGCACTACGCCCACTGTTTTAAACAGGATGGCGATGTCATTCCACAGTGACCAGTTTTTCACGTACCACGAGTCGAAATAGACACGGGTTTCATAGTCAACGTCATTACGACCACTGACCTGCCACAATCCCGTCATGCCTGGCTTAGCCATCAGGTAATAATCAACATCACCGGCATAACGACAGAGTTCATCTTCAATCACCGGACGCGGACCCACCAGACTCATATCGCCGCGCACCACGTTCCAGAGCTGCGGTAACTCATCCAGGCTGGTTTTGCGGATAAAGTGGCCCACTTTGGTAATACGCGGGTCATTTTTAAGTTTGAAATCTTTATCCCACTCTGCGCGCGCCACCGGATCGGTACGCAATACTTCTTCCAGCACTTCTTTTGAATTAATCACCATCGAGCGGAATTTCAGGCATTTGAATTTACGGCCATTCATACCGACACGCTCATGACCATAGATCGGCGGTCCGCCGTCACGTCCCACCAGGAAGCCCAGCACCAGCAGCGCCGGCATCAGCATAATGATAATCGCCAGTGCGCCGACAATATCGAAGGCCCGCTTCAGGAAGCGTGAGGTGCGCTTCGCCAGGTTGTTCTGGACCCGCAGAATCATCACCTCATGGCTGAAGATATAAGCCATGTCGGTGCCGTAGAGCGGTACGCCACGCAGGGTGGGGATCACCGAGACCGAACGGCAGTTGTGCATCGCCAGCGACTTAAGCCACTTATCACGGTGCTGGCTCTGCTCGAACTCCACCGCCACGATAAACTGGGTTTCGCTGTTGGTCAGGCTCCACAGCTCCTGCTCATCCCGCAGCACCGGCACGCCGTTCATGATCTCCTGCGGACAGGTGCCATCAACGTCATAGAAGGCGATCACGTCAAAACCCATCACCTCTTCGCTTTGCAGCGCCTGCCAGGCTTCATGCGCGTTTTTACTGCTGCCGATGATGATGGTCTGCTTTTTCCATAAACCATTTTTATTCAGCAGCCGCTTAGAGAGCGCGCGGCAGGTTGGGATCAGAATCAGTGCCAGCACCCAGGTCAGTAACCAGACGAAGCGCGACATCTGCCATTGAGATAATGCGGTGATCGACAGATCAATAACCGAAAATATAAGAATGGTACGAAAAATTTCTTTTAATTCGAACCAGAAAGGCTTGCGGTAGGTATAGTGACGCAGCCTGACCCAGAACCAGCCGATACAAATTACCGACAGACAGATGTGCGTGGCAATTTTTAAATTCATTTCCTTTTCGGAAATATCTGCCAGCGGTGAATCTGACTGAACATTAATTAGCATCATCGCTATAAATAAAGCTGCGTTGAAACAAATTAAGTCTGAGCACGCCAGCATTAATTTGGTAATAAGACTTTTAAACGTAAATTCTGTATCGCGCATATTTAACTCTTTATTTTATTTCCTTAAACCCGCCACGCCTCTCGCCTGTGTGTTAATTGAGCGATAACATCTCTCCAGACTGAGCCATTTTGAGGGGAGCTCCTGCGGCGTTTACGCCAATGATCTTAACCATGACACCAATAATATTGTGATTAATACCAACAGATTACTCTGACTTTTATCTGTCGTTAGCCACGCTCATTTTATCAACGATAAACACGAATCAGGCACGCTACCGCCCTTGGCTGTCGCTGCCAATACCGCTTATCATTCATATTTCTCCCCATGCAGTCTGGCCGTAACGCATCATACAGACGTTAACAGGCGAATCACCTATTCCTGACATTGCGATTAATGTCGAATCGGCACGCAAATTACGACTCAGGGACAGAGTTTGCTAACTTGTTGCTATACTAGTTATTACTGGCTTGTTTACAAGCAGGTCCCGCCATCCCTGGACTATTTTAGGAAAAAGACTACCAGCCATTAGTATTGATGCCGGACAGACAGTGCAAACCTTTCTGCAAAATTCGGATTAATGCCATACCTGAGATTTGCTAAATCGCATAAGCCTGACAGATGAATATCGGTTAACGGCTGATATTTGGCTGAGATTTTTCTGGCAACTTCCCTGCAAATTTAATCAAACTGTCACACCGGAATGCGCATATTTCATCCGTTCCGTTGCGGGATTAGGGCGGCATCCCCGCAGGCAGGCGATTTGTACCTGACTTCACACTCCACTATCATCAGACGAAACGTAAATTAAGACATTCAGGTGAACAAGGCATGCTGGAGGTAATGGCCGATCCCTCGCTGTGGGCGGGATTAGTGACGCTAATCGTTCTGGAACTGGTTCTGGGTATCGACAATCTGATCTTTATCGCCATCCTGGTGGAAAAGCTGCCCGGACCGCTGCGTGACCGTGCGCGCGTCGCCGGCCTGCTGCTGGCGTTACTCTGTCGTTTACTGCTGCTCGCCTCGCTTTCCTGGCTGGTTACGCTGACCCAGCCCTGGGTGACGCTGGCCGGTCATCCCTTCAGCGCCCGCGATCTGCTGCTGCTGTCAGGCGGGATTTTCCTGCTGTTTAAGGCCACCACTGAGTTGAATACCCGACTGGAAGGGCAGGATGAGGAGATCGGTCAACAAAAAGGCGGCGCTAAATTCTGGCCAGTGGTGGCGCAAATCGTGGTGCTGGATGCCATTTTCTCGCTGGATGCGGTGATCACCGCGGTTGGCATGGTGAATGATTTGCCGGTGATGATGATCGCCGTCACCCTCGCCATGCTGCTGATGCTGCTCGCCAGCAAGCCCCTGACCCGCTTTGTCAACAGCCACCCGACCATCGTCATCCTCTGCCTGAGCTTTTTACTGATGATCGGCTTTAGCCTGGTGGCGGAAGGATTTGGCTTCGTTATCCCGAAAGGCTATCTCTATGCGGCGATTGGCTTCTCGGTGGTGATAGAAGCCCTGAACCAGCTGGCGCACTTTAACCGTCGCCGGGTGCTCTCGGCGGGCCGGCCGCTGCGCCAGCGCACCGCGGAAGCGGTATTGCGGCTGCTGCGCGGGGCGGCGGAACCGGCGGAGCTGGATGCCCGTACCTCCTCGCTGATTGCGGACAGCGACGAGACCATGCTGTTTAACCGCCAGGAGCGGATCATGATTGCGCGGGTGATGGGGCTGGGGCAGCGTCACGTCAACAGCATCATGACCTCACGTCACGATGTCGAGCATGTCGATCTCAGCGATGACCCGGCCGCGATTATGGCGGGCCTCGACCGTAACCAGCACACCCGCATCCTGGTGACAGAGGGTTCCGGCGAGCCGCTGGGGGTGGTGCACGTCATCGACCTGCTGCATCAGTCGCTGCATCATCACTCACTCGATCTGCGCGCCCTGATCCGCCAGCCGCTGGTGTTTCCTGAACGTCTGACGCTGTTGCAGGCGCTGGAACAGTTTCGCCAGGCGCATACCCATTTCGCCTTTGTGGTGGATGAGTTTGGTTCGGTGGAGGGGGTTGTCACTCTGAGCGATGTGATGGAGACCATCGCCGGAAATCTGCCGAATGAGGCGGGCGAGCTCGACGCCCGCTACGATATTCAGATTGAGGGAGAAAATCACTGGATTGCCAACGGCCATATGCCGCTGGAAGATCTGGCGCTCTATGTGAAGCTGCCGCTGGATGACCAGCGCGACTACCATACGCTGGCCGGACTGCTGATGGACCAGCTGCAACATATCCCGCAGGAGGGAGAGACGTTGCAGCTGGGCGACTATCTGCTGCGCACCTTACAGGTTGAGAATCATCGGGTGCAGAAAGTGGAGATCCTGTTGCAGCCCGCTATCCCGGCCTAGTGCAGCGCGCCCGCTACGGTTGCAGCAGCTTCTTCAGGTTCTGTTTTTTCTCTTCATCCTGCTGACGGTCGATCCACTGATTGAGGCGGGACTTCGCCTCATTCTGCAACCGGTCGCGCAGCACGCTATCCACCGGCAGCGAATATTGCAGGCTGTTCCAGCTGCCATACATCCGCAGTGGGATCGGCTGATCGGAGAGCGCCGTCACCAGCGCTTTATCACCCTGCCAGCCGCTGATTTTCAGCCCCAGCGTCACATCCAGCTGCTGCTGAACCATGTCCACTTTACCGCCGCCCTGGAGATCCAGGTGCTGACCATTGCCGTTGAGATCGCTGAAGGTCAGGACGCCCTGCCTGAGCGCCACCTGGCCGCCAATCTGCTCAATGCCCTGATCGCTCTGCTCATCGCTGCTGACCCGATCGCTGACCCGCGCCACCGCGCGTCGCACCATCTGTTGCAGATTAAGATCGGCCAGTTGCAGATTGCTGGCGCTGAGGGTCGCCCTGCCCTGCCAGCTGCGTTTCGCCGCCTCAACAGTGAGACTGTCGCCCGACAGCTCGCCGTCGAGATTCAGGTCGCCCTGTAAACTTTCCGGCAGCGCGAACGCCTTAAGCAGCGGCTGAAGCGCAATCAGCCTGAGCTGCGGCTTCAGGCTGACGTGCGTCACCGGCTGACGAATATCGATGCTGCCGGGAACAGAAAAACTGCCATTGCCCAGCTTGCCGCGAAGGGTGTTCAGCGTCATCAGGCCCTGCTGGTTACGGGCGTCGATCGCCAGCCCGCTCAATGTCAGGCCGCGCCAGACCGCGCGGTCAGCCTCTAATTTCAGCGCCAGATCCAGCGCGTTGAGCGGAGAGTCGGCGTTGCTTCTCTCCCGCGGTGCGGCAATCACCGGGGAACGGGCCACGGTGGCACGCTGCGCGCCCGGCGTTTCGGCGGCGGGGGCATTGGTGAGCAGATTATCCAGGTTAAGCGTGCTGGCTTTCAGATCCAGTGCCAGCCGCTGCGGCGACGCCAGATGACCTTCCCCCTCTCCGGTCAGGCTGCTGTCGTTGGCGGTGAGTTGCAGATCGCTGAAGGCGAACTGCTGACGGTCGCCATTCCACTCACCGCGCAGGCTGAGCGAGCCTTTAATCCCCTGCACCGGAATATCGGCACCGGATAAGGTGTAATCCAGCTGCTCTATCTGGCCGCTGAGACGATGCGGATATTGCGCCGCATCCAGCTGACCTTTGAGATTGATGGTGGCGTTGCGCTGATTGCGCATCAGGCTGGTAGTCAGCGCCAGCGTCGCCTGTTTGTGGCTATCCTGGTCCAGATTGATATTGAGGTCGCGGAAGTTATATTCATCGCCGCCCGGCTGCTGCCAGATCAGCAAGCTGTCCGCCACGCGCAGTTTAGCAATATCAAATGACCAGCCGCTGGAAGGCGTGGCAGGCTCGGCGTCACGCGGACCCTGCGGGGCGTTTTTGGCCGGTTGCGCGGCGCTGTCCGGCGTGACCCGCACCACCGCGTTTTTCAGCAGCACCTGACTGACGCTTAGCTGATGTGAGATCAGGGGCCAGAGGTCGACGTCGAGGCGCATATTTTCCGCCGACACCAGCGGCTGGCTGGCACCCGGCGCGGTTAAACTCATGCGCCCGGCCAGAATGCTGAGCTGCGGCCAGACGTGCCAGCGCAGATCGCTGCTGACCTGAAGCCGATAACCACTGCGTTGTTCAACCTGTTGCACCATATAGGCACGGAAGTCGTTGGGATTCACCAGCAGCACCAGCGCCGACATTCCCGCGACGACCACCACTAACAGGATGGCCAGGGTGGTTATCACTCTCTTCATTACATCCTCAAATTAGTCTTTGTCGATACGGCTGGCGTCAGCACCCTGCTGACCACGATATTTCGCATCCTGACGTCGATTATAGGGGCGCGCAGCCGGGCCGGAAAGCGGCTCAAAGCTCAGCGCGCCGATAAGCATACCGGGGCGCAGCGCCAGCGGCAGTTTACCTGAATTATAGAACTCCAGCACGATACGTCCCTGCCAGCCGGGATCGATGCGGTGGGCGGTAACGTGCACCATCAGCCCAAGCCGCGCCAGTGATGAGCGGCCATCGAGCCAGCCCACCAGATCGTCCGGCAGCGTCACCGACTCCAGCGTCACCGCCAGCGCCAGCTCACCCGGATGGAGGAAAAAGGCGTCCCCTTCCGCCAGCACAATCTCATCGCTCATCACCCGATCCAGCGCCGCACTGACTTCCTGTTTCGGACCGCTCAGATCGATATAGGCCGCCGTGTGACCACTGAAGGTGCGGAACTGATTACCCAGACGCACATCCACCGTGGCCCCGTTGATGCGCTCGACCGGCGGGCGCGGCTCAATAGCCAGCCTGCCATCGTCCAGCCAGGCTTCAATATCGCGATCGCATAATCTCATTGCGGTAACTCCATGACATAAGTGTAGCGAACCGACGTCAGGCTGCCTGGCGCCGGTCTGCACCACGTCCGGGCGGACGTGAGTTATTCAAAAAACTGGTTGATTTTCGCCTTGAGAATATCGATGGCGATACGGTTTTTTCCGCCGCGCGGCACAATAATATCGGCGTACTGTTTTGACGGGTCGATGAATTGCAGGAACATCGGACGCACGGTCTTCTGATACTGACTCATCACCGAATCCATAGAGCGGCCGCGCTCATTGACGTCACGTTTCATGCGGCGCATCAGGCAGATGTCGAGTGGCGTATCGACAAAAATCGAGAAGTTGAGTTCCTGACGCAGGCGCGCGTCGGTCAGCAGCAGAATGCCTTCGAGGATGATGACCTTTTTCGGCTTCAGGTGCAGCGTCTGCGCGGTACGGGTGTGCTCCACGTAGCTGTAGACCGGCAGCTCAATATCCTGTCCGGCTTTGACCGCCTGCAAATGCTGCAACAGCAAATCATGATCCATCGCGCTGGGATGGTCATAATTGGTTTTAACCCTCTCTTCCATGGTGAGGTGACTTTGATCTTTGTAATAAGCATCTTCCGGGATCACCCCGATATGCTCGTCACCTACCTGATCACGGATTTCACGATAGAGCGTGCTGGCAATTAAACTTTTACCGGATGCGGAAGCGCCGGCAATGCCTATAATCACGCACTGATGAGACTTGTCAGTCATACTTTTTTAGAACCTGATAACTGGAGCCTGCCGCTGGTCACACATTTCGCGGGCAGCGGACGGGCCGAAATGGAGAGGGTGTGTTCGCGCTAAGTATAGGGATTTCGACGTTTTGATGCCAGAGAAATGGCGAATGGACTTTTCAGACTTTCCCCTTTGGACGCCACTGATTTCACCGATAAACTAACGTCACACCATATTATAAATAAAATGGCCTGTGCGACGCGCGTTTACTGACCACGTGTGTCGCTTTCGTGACGACCGACAGAGGTAGCAGGAGTTGTATGCTCTGGAAGACTTTGACTTATTTTGGCGACAGCATGCTGTTGATTCCGACAGCGGTGATTATCGCGCTGATTTTACCGTGGAAGAGCGATAACCGCCGCACGGTGTTCTACTGGATTGTCGCCTTTGGCCTGGCGGGTCTGCTGGTCAGCATTTCAAAAATTCTGTTTCTGGGCTTTGGTATTGGCAGCGCACGCTTCAACTTTACCGGCTTCAGCGGCCACAGCGCCATGTCCGCCACCCTGTGGCCGGTGATGCTCTGGCTGATCTCCGGCCGCTGGCCAGCGTTCTGGCGCGGCGCGGCGATTGGCGTCGGCTATCTGATCCCGCTGATGGTCGGTTTCTCCCGGCTGGTGATCCACGCCCATTCCCGCAGCGAGGTCGCCACCGGACTGCTGCTGGGCTTCACGCTCAGCACCGCCTTCCTGATCTCCCAGCGCCGTACCGCGCTCAAAGGCTTCAGCTGGCCGCAGATCGGGGCCGCGCTGTTAGTGCCGTTTGTGTTACTGAGCCACGGCCGGGTCGCCACTACCCAGCAGTTTCTGGAACGTTTCTCGGCCAGCATCGCGGGTATGGAAAAGCCCTATAGCCGCGCCGATCTTTTCCGCCAGTAATCAAGGAGCTGGCCCAGGTTATCACGATGCCCGTCAATTCACCGAATAACGGGCAATATCGATTTCTCCCCTTTTTTCGTTGCCGGTTGTGCTAGCATGCAGTCAGAGAATGACTGGTGCCTGATTCGCCGTAGCGGAACCCTGCACCCTGCCGGAAGTTCGCATGACGATTGAGACCCTGTCCCCGCAAAAAAGTACACAAAAACCCTGGTTTTCCGCCCTGCTGCTCGGCGGCGCGGTATTTATCCTGACGCTGTTCTGTCTTGAACTGATCGTGGTCAGTGGGAAAATTTCGCCACTCTGGTTTCCCACCAGCCTGATGACGATCGTGGTGTTTCGCTGCCGGTCGCGGCAGCTTCCGCTGCTGTTAACCGCCTGCGTGCTCGGTACCGCCTGTGCTAACGCCATCGTTATCGGACCCGCGCTGGCTAATCTGAAATTTGCCCTGCTGAACCTGATCCAGGCTGGCGTGGGTGGCATGCTGCTGCGCGGCCTGCTTGACCGGCGCGCACCGCTGGACACGCTGCACGACTGGGCGCGCATGGTGCTGTCGGTGGGAATAGTGACGCCGGTGCTGGGTGGCCTGCTGGCGCTCTGGACACTGCATGTCAGCGGCAACGCCTCTGTGCCTTTCTTCTATACCTGGGTGATCTCGGAAATCATCGGCATGCTGGTGTTAGGGCCGATGCTGCTGTTGCTTCCCTGGCCGCTGCGCCGCGCTCAGTTCAGCCATCTGCGGCTGGCTGAAGCGGTGGTTACGCTGATAATCACCCTGGGGGCCAGCTATCTGGCGCTGCGTTTTTTGCCGTGGCCCTTTACCTTTATCGTGGTGATTCTGTTCTGGTGCGCCGTCCGGCTGCCGAAGCTACACGCCTTTGTGCTGTTTTTCCTCAACGCCAGTTTTATCTCCATCTTGCTGGCCTTTGACCTGGTCAGCGTGGTGAACAACAACGGCACGCTGGGGCCGGTCTCCAGCTGGTTGCCGTTTCTGCTGGTGTTGATCCCCAGCCATATTATGTCGCTGGTGATGGATGCGTTCCGGCGGGAGAAGCTCTATATCACCGACAGCGAAACTCGCTTCCGTCACGCTATGGAGTACTCCGCGATTGGTATGGCGCTGGTCTCGCCAGAGGGGAAGTGGCTTCAGGTCAACCAGTCGCTCTGCCAGACGCTGGGCTACCCGCAGGAGGAGCTGAAGCGACTGACCTTTCAACAGCTCACCCATCCCGACGATCTCGCGACCAACCTGCATCAGGTGAACCAGCTGCTGGCGGGTGAGATCGATACCTACACCCTGGAGAAGCGCTACTTCCGTAAGGATGGGGAGATTGTCTGGGCGCGGCTGACGGTGTCGCTGGTGCGCGACGGCAGCCAGGCCCCGCTCTACTTCATTGCCCAGATCATCGACATTTCCGAACTGAAGCAAAGCGAACAGGTGAACCGTCGCCTGATGGAGCGCATCACGCTGGCGAATGAGGCGGGCGGCATCGGCGTCTGGGAGTGGAACCTGCTGACCGGCGAGATGCTGTGGGACAAGCGGATGTACGCGCTGTTTGGTCTGGCACCGCATGAGTCGCCCAGCTATGACCTCTGGCTCCATCTGCTGCACACTGCCGATCGCGAATATGCGGCGCTGACGGTGCAGCAGGCGATTGAGTTGCGCAGTGCCTTCCACATGGAATATCGGGTGGTGAATGGCGAGGATCAGCGCTGGGTGCGTACTCAGGCGAACCGGCTGCTGAGTAAAGAGGGACGTATTGAGCGGATGCTGGGGATCTGCCAGGACATCACGCCGCTGCGCAATCTTAACGAGGCGCTGTTCCAGGAGAAAGAGCGCATGGCGATCACCCTCGACTCCATCGGTGAGGCGGTGATCAGCACCGACGAGGAGATGCGCGTCGCCTTTATGAACCCGGTGGCGGAGAAGATGAGTGGCTGGTCGCAGGCGCAGGCGGCCGGGAAGCCGCTCAGTGAGCTGCTGCATATCACCCAGGGACGTAACGGTCCGCAGATGGAAAACCTGCTGCTGTGCCAGCTGCCGCCGGAGAAAGTCACGCCCGATCTGGCGGAAGATCTGGTGCTGCATACCCCGGATGGCGGCCATATCGATATTCACTACAGCATCACCCCGCTGCGTTCCGAAGCGGGGCTGGAACAGGGCGCGGTGATGGTCATTCAGGACGCCAGTGAGTCGCGCAAACTGATGAAGCGCCTGAGCTACAGCGCGCTGCATGACACCCTGACCAGCCTGCCGAACCGGGCCAGCTTTGAGCTTCAGCTTAAGCGGCTGCTGTTTGACGCGGCTGAACATCACTATCAGCATGTGCTGGTGTTTATCGATCTGGATAAATTTAAAGCGGTCAACGACAGCGCCGGCCACGCCGCCGGAGATGCGTTGCTGCGCGAGCTGGCTGAGCTGATGCAGCACCATCTGCGCAGCAGCGATTTCCTGGCGCGGCTGGGCGGGGATGAATTTGCGCTGCTGATGCCCGATTGCGCGGTTAATCAGGCACAGGATGTGGTGCAGCGCATCGTAGCGGCGGTGAACGATTATCGCTTCCAGTGGCTGGGGCGGCTCTATCAGGTCGGTGCCAGCGCCGGTATCACGCAGATCTCAGCCGAGAACTGTCAGAGCAGCGACGTGCTTTCGCAGGCGGATATTGCCTGCTACAACGCGAAACGCAGCGGACGCGGGCGGCTGATGGTTTATGAGCAGAACCGGCTGCCGCTGCCGGGCAATCACGAGGGACTCGATGCCGCGATGATCGACGCCCTGCAAATTGAACTGCCCGCCTGGGCGGTGGCACCGCCAAAAACGCCGCAGTCGGCCTTTCTCTGGCTGCTGGATCTGCAACTGTTAACCGCGGATGGCTTGCTGCTGGACGAGACGCTGCTGCGTAATAACCTGCCTGATGAGGCGTTGCGCCGCCGGCTGGACAAAAATATTCTGGATGCGTTTTTCCGCCAGGATATAAAGCGCCTGAACCATAAAGGTATCCCGCTGATCCTGCCGCTCAATGAGCAGGTGCTGCACGACGCCGCGCTGGTCCAGCAGCTCTGTCAGCGCTTTATGGCGGCGGGCCTCGCCAGCAGCCGCTGCGGCTTTGCCTTCCCCGCCGCCGCGGTGCTTAGCCAGGGCGATCAGTGCTATGCGGCGCTGCGCCAGCTGCGCCAGTCTGGCTGCCGCATCGTGTTGCAGCACTTTGGCCGCAACCTGGAGGCGTTTAATCTGCTGAGCGACGAGGTGGTGGATTACCTGATGCTGGCTCCTGAACTGGTCGCTAACGTTCATAACAATCTGATGGATGAGATGCTGCTGACCATCATTCAGGGCCAGGCGGCCCAGCGCAACATCGCGGTACTGGCCGGTCCGGTGTCGGTGCCCGCGGTGCTGGCGACGCTCGGCTCGCTGGGTATGGATGGCGTCTGGGGCAGCGCGGTGGCGGAACGTCAGCCCCTGACCTCACTCTCTGACGATCGCCTCTTCGCTATCCGCTAATTCCTCACCACCCTGCTTGCAGCCCTGCGGAAGCTGCGCTAAAGTCGCCCCCTTTTTTCCGGCATGGGGGCGAAAATGTTCATAGGATTCGATTACGGCACGGCTAACTGCTCAATTGCAGTCAGCGAAAATGGCACGCCACGTCTGTTAACGCTGGAGAACGATCAGCGGCTGCTGCCCTCGATGATCTGTGCGCCCACCCGCGAGTCGATCAGTGAATGGCTCTATCGCCACCATCAGGTAGCGACCCCGGACAGCGAAACCACGGCGCTGTTACAGCGCGCGCTGCGTTACAACCGCGAAGAAGATATTGAGGTCGGACCCAACAGCGTGCAGTTTGGCCTGACCGCGCTGCAACACTATATGGTCGATCCGGAAGATGTCTGGTTTGTGAAGTCACCCAAATCCTTTCTTGGCGCCAGCGGCCTGAAGCCGCAGCAAATCGCGCTGTTCGAGGATCTGGTCTGCGCCATGATGCTGCATATCCGTCAGCGCGGTGAAAGTCAGCTCGGCCAGGCTATCGACCAGGCGGTTATCGGCCGCCCGATCAACTTCCAGGGATCAGGCGGCGAAGAGGCCAACCAGCAGGCGGAAGGCATTCTGCTGCGTGCCGCCCGGCGCGCCGGTTTCCGTGACGTGGAGTTTCAGTTCGAACCGGTGGCGGCGGGACTCGACTTCGAATCGACGCTGCACCAGGAGACGCGGGTGCTGGTGGTCGATATTGGCGGGGGAACCACCGACTGCTCAATGCTGCTGATGGGGCCTGAGTGGCGCGATAAAGCGGACCGCCGTGAGAGTCTGTTAGGTCACAGCGGCTGCCGCGTCGGCGGTAACGACCTCGACATTATGCTGGCGTTTAAAACCCTGATGCCGTTACTGGGTCTGGGCGGCAATACCCAGAAAGGGATCGCCCTGCCCGCGCTGCCGTGGTGGAACGCGGTCGCCATCAATGACGTTCCGGCGCAGAGCGACTTTTACAGCGCCGCCTGCGGCAAGTGGCTGCGTGATTTAGTCCGGGATGCGGAACAGGGTGAGCGGGTCGCCCGCCTGCTGAAAGTGTGGCAGCAGAAACTCAGTTACCGGCTGGTGCGCGCGGCGGAAGAGAGCAAGATTGCGCTGTCAGCCAGCCCGTCGCATACCGCCTCGCTCGACTTTATCGAGACGGCGCTGCAAACCGATATAGGTGTGACTGCGTTGCAGGAGGCGATCAGCCAGCCGCTGGAGAAGATCCTTGAGCAGGTGCAGCTGGCGCTGGCGACCAGCCAGATCAAGCCTGATGTGATCTACCTGACCGGCGGCAGTGCACGCTCACCGCTGCTGCGTGCGGCGTTGCAGCAGACGCTGCCCGACACGCCGATTGCCGGTGGCGATGATTTTGCCTCGGTCACCGCCGGCCTGGCCCGCTGGGCGGAAGTGATGTTCCGTTAATCTGGATCTGCTCTGCAATGAAAAAACGGCACCTGCGAGTGCCGTTTTTTTTGCAGATAACGATGAGCTGGCTAAGGGATCAGAATGCAATATTGGCGCTGATACCGCCAATAAAGGCATCTTTCACTTCACTTACCGCGCCCGGCGCCACCACATATTGCAGGTTAGGTCGCAGTGACATCCAGTTGGTCACTTTGGCGTTGTAATAAACTTCATAGTTATACTCGGAACCCTCCTGAATCGGCAGATACGTCGGGCTGTCAAAGCGGCTTTCGCCATTCGCCTGATTCTGCTGACGCAGCGAACGGGTATAGTCGCTGTTGACATGAATGCGCGCCGCGCCCACCCCGATCTCATCCTTAGGACGGGCATCAAATGGCCCGGTCCAGGTAAAGGCGAGCGACTGATAGTTGTCGGTTTTCGAGGTTTTATGGTCGTTCATCACCGCCTGAACCCGCACGCCCAGCCCGCGATTCACATCGCCATCCTGCGCGGTCAGCTGTTGCTGCAACAGCAGATAGCCACCGTAGGCGTGCGCCTTATCCTGATAACCGCCGTCGCGCCAGCTGCCATACACATCGCCATTCACCGACGAGTAGTAGTAGCCAATCCGGTAGTTACCCGGCAGATTCTGCGGCCCGAAGGTCGGCTTCCAGCCCAGTTCCACCGGCACCAGATTGCCCTCGGAATTGCTGGTATCGAGGCGGAAGCCATCACCACGATCGTAGTTGGCACGGTTCTGGTTATAGAAGCCCACCTGGAAGAAAACCTCAGGCGTGATATTGATCTTCACCCGGCCGCCCCACTGCGACACCGGCCAGTTAAACCAGCGGTCGCCGCGCCAGTTACCGCCCTGACCGCTGCCCAGCGTCAGGTTCTGGAACAGACTGCCGTCGAAGTTATCGAAGTCTTCACCCACCGTTACCCGTCCGGCTTTCAGGTCGACCACATCGTCAAACAGCCCCTTACGCAGCCAGAACTGAGTCAGACGCCAGGTCTGACCGCGTCCATAGACCTCCTGCACTGACGAAAGCATACCGGTTCGCCGGTCGCCCACCTGCCCGGAAAGATCCTGACCGTCACGGTTGGTGATGGTCATCTGAAATTCAGCATCCTGCCAGTCCAGCAGCTTTTCCAGGTCGAAGTTGGTGCCAAAGGTCCACTGATCGCTGTAGCGCATGGTGGTATTGGTGTTCGCGCCACCGCCAAGGTTGGCCGCGCTCTCCATGGTGTAGTTGACATCAAACTTGATGCCCTCATCCTGCAACTGCGTTCGGTAGCCGCCCCAGTCACCAAACATCCACTCGGAGTCAGGGCTGAAGGCGTCAGCGGCCAGTGCCGGAGCGGAGAACATCGCCAGGATCAGGGTGCCGGTAGCCAGCCGGCGCAGCGGAAATCGCTGCTCTGCTTGTCTGTTTTGCATGATGGTTATTCTTATGTGAGTGACAGGAATCTGATGAGCAGAGGATAGTGCCGGGCAATCGTCAGCTTTTGTAAAAATGTGCGGGTAATTTCCAGTAACTTCAGATTATTAACACATTTGTGATCGGGATCGCTGATTGATTATTCTTTGGCTGAGAGGGGGAGGTCTGCGGGTTAAGAGAAAGGGGCGCGGCGGCCCCCTTGTATCAGCGGCTCGCCTGCGCCAGCTGCTCAATCTCGGCAGCGGTCAGTTTAAGCTGAGTCGCGCCCACCAGGTCATCGAGCTGAGCCAGCGACGTGGCGCTGACGATAGGCGCGGTAATACCGGGACGGGCAATCTGCCAGGCCAGCGCCACCTGGGTCGGCGTTACCTGATGCGCGGCGCTGATGGCGTCCAGCGCCGCAAGGATGCGCAGGCCGCGCGGATTGAGGTATTTATCGACCACGCCCTGACCACGCTGGCTTTTACCGGCGTCAGCCGCCTGACGATATTTGCCGCTGAGAAAACCGCTGGCCAGTGAGTAGTAGTTGATCACCCCCAGCCCCTGTTCCCGCACCAGCGGCTCCAGTTCCGCCTCATATCCCTGGCGGTCATAGAGGTTATATTCAGGTTGCAGGGTTTCGTAACGCGCCAGGTTGTGCGCCTCGCTGACCTGCAACGCTTCTTTAAGGCGTGGTGCACTGTAGTTGGAGGCACCGATGGCCCGCACCTTGCCCTCGCGGATCAGGCTGTCAAAAGCGCCCAGCGTCTCCGCCAGCGGCGTATCCTGGTCGTCACGGTGCGCCTGATAGAGATCGATATAGTCGGTTTGCAGTCGGCGCAGGGAATCTTCCACCGCCTGGCGGATATATTGCGGCTTCAGTCCGGTTTTCTCTGGCGACATCTCCATACCCACCTTGGTCGCCAGCACAATCTGGTCACGCTTGCCGCTTCTTTTCAGCCACTCGCCAATAATGGTTTCCGATTCACCGCCTTTATTGCCCGGCGCCCAGCGCGAATAGACATCGGCGGTATCAATAAACCACAATCCTTTCTCCACCAGCGCATCCAGCAGTGAAAAGGAGGTGGCCTGATCCACGGTCCAGCCAAAGACGTTGCCGCCAAAGGTCAGCAACGGCACCGCAATCCCACTCTCTCCCAACTGCCGGGTTTGATTCTGACTCATCCTCTGCTCCTTATTTGCCTGAGAAAACGTTCTGAGACTGAGCATAGCAAAGTGGGTAAACGGCTTTATGACGATTGTGCTGCGATTAATGTCAGAACAGGCATAATGACCCCGCCCTGACAGATATCCTTATTTCCTTCAACTTCTGCCGGTCAGAGGCGACTACAATCTTTCGTTTGCAGGCTGCCTATTTGATGCCTGCGCCTGGGACTACGCCACTGCTGGAGAGCATGAAAAATCATGAGCACCCGACATCCTGTTATGAAAAAAACCCTGATTGTGCTGGCGCTGATCGCCCTTGCCGCTGGCGCTTACTATGGCTGGCAGCGCAGCACGCAGCCGCAGGCCGGCAGCCAGGCTGACGCCCCTGCCTCGCGCGGCAAAGGCGGCGGGGACGGTGCCCGTCGTGCGCTGGCCCCGGTGCAGGCGGCCAGCGCCACCAGCGAGAGCGTGCCGCAATATCTGAGCGGGCTGGGGACGGTCACCGCCGCCAACACCGCCACGGTGCGCAGTCGGGTCAATGGCGATCTGCTGGCGATCCACTTTACCGAGGGTCAGCAGGTTAACGCGGGCGATCTGCTGGCGGAGGTCGATCCGCGTCCCTATCAGGTGGCGTTAACCCAGGCGCAGGGCCAGCTGGCGAAAGATCAGGCGACGCTGGCCAACGCCCGGCGCGACCTGGCGCGCTTCGAAAAGCTGGCGAAAACCTCGCTGGTCTCCCAGCAGGAGCTGGATACCCAGCGCTCGCTGGTGAGTGAAACCCTCGGCACCCTGAAGGCCGACGAGGGCGGCGTCGCCAGCGCCCAGCTCAATCTCACCTACAGCCGGATCACCGCGCCGATTGCCGGCCGGGTCGGGCTGAAACAGGTGGATGTCGGCAACTATGTCACCAGCGGCGACACCACCGGCATCGTGGTGATCACTCAGACACACCCGATCGATGTGGTCTTTACCCTGGCGGAGAACAGCATCAGCCAGATCCTCAGCGCGCAGAAAAGTGGCCAGCCGCTGCTGGTGGAAGCCTGGGATCGCAGTAATCAGAACCTGATCGCCAGCGGTAAACTGCTGAGCCTCGATAACCAGATTGATGTCACCACCGGCACCATCAAGGTAAAGGCGCGCTTTGATAACCAGGACGATACGCTGTTTCCCAATCAGTTCGTCAATGTGCGGCTGAAGGTCAACACCCTACAGGATGCAATTGTCATTCCGACCGCCGCGTTGCAGATGGGTAACGAAGGCCACTTTGTCTGGGTGGTGAACAGCGACAACAAAGTCAGCAAGAAAAGCGTGACCGCCGGTTTGCAGGATAGCCAGAAAGTGGTGATCAGCGCCGGTCTGGAAGCGGGTGAGCGGGTGGTCACTGACGGGCTGGATCGCCTGACCGAAGGGGCAACGGTGGAAGTGGTCGCCGCTCAGAGCAGTGCGCCGCGCAGCAGCCGCGCCACGCTGCCCTCCAAAGGAGAGCGTCAGTAATGCAGGTGATGCCTCCCGATCACAGTGGCGGGCCGTCGCGTCAGTTTATTCTGCGCCCGGTCGCCACCACGCTGTTGATGATAGCGATTCTGCTGGCCGGGGTGCTCGGCTACCGCTTTCTGCCGGTGTCGGCCCTGCCGGAAGTGGATTACCCGACCATCCAGGTGGTGACGCTCTATCCGGGGGCCAGCCCGGATGTGGTTACCTCCTCGATCACCGCGCCGCTGGAGCGCCAGTTCGGTCAGATGTCCGGCCTGAAACAGATGGCCTCGCAGAGTTCCGGCGGCGCCTCGGTGGTGACGCTGCAATTTCAGCTGACGCTGCCGCTGGATGTGGCGGAACAGGAGGTCCAGGCGGCCATCAACTCGGCCACCAACCTGCTGCCCAACGATCTGCCCAACCCGCCGGTCTACAGCAAGGTCAATCCGGCCGATCCGCCAATCATGACGCTGGCGGTGACGACCAGCAGCATGCCGCTGACCCAGGTGCAGGATATGGTGGAGACCCGGGTGGCACAGAAAATCTCCCAGGTCAGCGGCGTCGGACTGGTGACGCTCTCCGGCGGTCAGCGCCCGGCGGTGCGGGTGAAAATGAATGCGCAGGCGCTGGCCGCGCTGGGCCTGACCAGCGAGACGGTCAGGACCGCCATCAGCAACGCCAACGTTAACTCGGCCAAAGGCAGCCTGGATGGGCCGACCCGCTCCATAACCCTGTCGGCCAATGACCAGATGAAGTCGGCGGAAGATTACCGCCAGCTGATTATCAGCTACAAAAATGGCGCGCCGGTTCGGCTCGGTGAGGTGGCGACCATTGAACAGGGCGCGGAAAACAGCTGGCTCGGTGCCTGGGCCAACCGCGACGCGGCGATTGTGCTCAACGTACAGCGCCAGCCGGGTGCCAATATCATCGCCACGGCGGATAATATCCGGGCGATGCTGCCGGCGCTCACCGCGACCCTGCCGAAGTCGGTGGAGGTGAAACTCCTCACCGACCGCACCACCAATATTCGCGCCTCGGTCAGCGACACCCAGCATGAGCTGATGCTGGCGATGGCGCTGGTGGTGATGATCATCTATCTGTTTCTGCGCAACGTTCCCGCCACACTGATCCCGGCGGTGGCGGTGCCGCTGTCGCTGATCGGCACCTTCGCGGCGATGTACTTCCTCGGCTTTTCAATCAACAACCTGACGCTGATGGCGCTGACCATCGCCACCGGCTTTGTGGTGGATGACGCGATCGTGGTGATTGAGAACATCTCGCGCTATATCGAGAAAGGCGAAAAACCGCTGACCGCGGCGCTGAAAGGCGCTGGTGAGATCGGCTTTACCATTATCTCCCTCACCTTCTCGCTGATTGCGGTGCTGATCCCGCTGCTGTTTATGGGCGACGTGATTGGCCGGTTGTTCCGCGAATTCGCCGTGACGCTGGCGGTGGCGATTCTGATTTCAGCGGTGGTCTCGCTGACCTTAACACCGATGATGTGCGCCCGGATGCTGAGCGCGGAGTCACTGCGAAAACAGAACCGTTTCTCACGCGCCAGCGAAGCGATGTTTGATCGCATCGTGGCCACCTACGGTCGCGGCCTGAGCCGGGTGCTGAATCACCCGTGGCTGACGCTGTCGGTGGCGCTCGGCACCCTGGTGCTGACCGTGCTGCTGTGGCTGATGATCCCGAAAGGCTTCTTCCCGCAGCAGGATAACAGCATTATTCAGGGCACTTTGCAGGCGCCGCAGTCGGTCTCCTACGCCAGCATGGCGCAGCGCACCCGCGATGTCGCCTCGGTGATCATGAAAGATCCGGCGGTGCAGAGCATGACCTCGTTTGTCGGCGTCGATGGCACCAACGCCGCGCTGAACAGCGCGCGGCTGCAAATCAACCTCAAGCCGCTCGACCAGCGCGCTGACCGCATCCCTGAAATCCAGCAGCGGCTGCAAACGGCGGTGAGCCAGCTGCCAGGCGTGCAGCTCTGGTTGCAGGCGGTGCAGGATCTCACCATCGATACCCAGGCGAGCCGCACCCCCTACCAGTTCACCCTGCAATCGGGCTCGCTCTCGTCGCTCAGCAGCTGGGTTCCGGCGCTGCTCAACCAGCTGAAAACCCTGCCGCAGCTGCGCGATGTCAGCAGTGACTGGCAGGATCAGGGACTGGAAGCCTATGTCAACGTGGACCGTGACAACGCCAGCCGCCTCGGCATCAGCATGGCGGATGTCGATAACGCGCTCTACAACGCCTTCGGCCAGCGGCTGATCTCCACTATCTACACCCAGGCGAATCAGTATCGCGTGGTGCTGGAGCAGGAGAATCAGGCCACGCCGGGGCTGGAGAGCCTCGACGCCATCCGGCTGACCAGCAGCGATGGCGGCAGCGTGCCGCTGAATGCGATTGCCCGCATTGAACAGCGCCACACGCCGCTCAGCATTAACCATCTCGACCAGTTCCCGTCGGCCACCTTCTCGTTCGACGTGGCTGACGGCTATTCGCTGGAGGATGCGGTGAAGGCGGTGTCGCAGGCGGAAGCGCAGCTTGGCATGCCAGCGGAGATGATGACCCAGTTCCAGGGCAGCACCCTGGCGTTTGAGGCGGCGCTGAGCAGCACCGTCTGGCTGATCGTCGCCGCCATTGTGGCGATGTATATCGTACTGGGCGTGCTCTATGAGAGCTTTATTCACCCGATCACCATTCTCTCAACGCTGCCCACCGCCGGTGTCGGCGCGCTGCTGGCGCTGATGCTGAGCGGCAACGAACTGGATATTGTGGCGATTATCGGCATCATCCTGTTGATCGGTATCGTGAAAAAGAACGCCATCATGATGATCGACTTTGCGCTGGCGGCAGAGCGTGAACAGGGCATGGCACCCTACGACGCGATCTATCAGGCCTGTCTGCTGCGCTTCCGGCCGATTCTGATGACCACGCTGGCGGCGCTGCTCGGCGCGCTGCCGCTGATGCTCAGTACCGGCGTCGGGGCGGAACTGCGCCATCCGCTGGGGATTGCGATGGTGGGCGGTCTGATTCTGAGTCAGGTGCTGACGCTGTTCACCACGCCGGTGATCTACCTGCTGTTTGATCGCCTGGCGCATGCTACACGGCGTCGCTTTGCTCGCAGGGAGGCCGCAGAGTGAAGTTTTTTGCCCTGTTCATTCACCGGCCCGTCGCCACGACCCTGCTGACGCTGGCCATCGCGCTGGCCGGGATTCTGGGCTTTCGTCTGCTGCCGGTGGCACCGCTGCCGCAGGTCGACTTTCCGGTGATTGTGATCTCGGCGTCGCTGCCGGGTGCCGCGCCGGAGACCATGGCCTCGTCGGTGGCGACTCCGCTGGAGCGCTCGCTGGGACGGATCGCCGGGGTCAGTGAAATGACCTCCACCAGCTCACTCGGCAGCACCCGCATCATTCTGGTGTTCGATTTTGACCGCGACATCAACGGGGCGGCGCGCGATGTGCAGGCGGCGATCAACGCCGCGCAAAGCCTGTTGCCGACCGGCATGCCGTCGCGTCCCACCTATCGTAAGGTCAACCCGTCCGATGCGCCGATTATGATCATGACGCTGACCTCGGATACCTACAATCCGGGTCAGCTCTATGACTACGCCTCCACCCAGCTGGCGCAGAAGCTGTCACAGATTGAGGGGGTGGGCGACGTCACGGTGGGCGGCAGCTCGCTGCCTGCGGTGCGCGTGGCGCTGAATCCTCAGGCGCTGTTTAACCAGGGCGTATCGCTGGATGCGGTGCGCACCGCCATCAGCAACGCCAACCAGCGGCGACCACAGGGGGCGCTGGACGATACGCAACAGCGCTGGCAGCTGCGTACCAACGATGCGCTGCAAACCGCCCGTGAATATCAGCCACTGGTGGTGCACTACAACAACGGCGCGGCGGTCAGGCTGTCGGACGTGGCGACGGTCGAGGACTCGGTGCAGGATGTGCGCAACGCCGGGATGTCAGGCGGTAAACCGGCGGTGCTGCTGCTGATCCGCAAAACCCCGGAAGCGAACGTCATCGATACCGTGGATCGGATCCGCGCCGAACTGCCGCTGCTGCATGAGGTGATCCCCGCCGCTATCGATTTACAGGTGGCGCAGGATCGCTCGCCGACCATTCGCGCCTCGCTGCATGAAGTAGAGCAGTCGCTGGCGATCGCCGTGGTGCTGGTGATTCTGGTGGTGTTTGTTTTTCTGCGCTCCGGTCGCGCCACGCTGATCCCGGCGGTCGCCGTGCCGGTTTCGCTGATTGGCACCTTCGCGGCGATGTACCTGTGCGGTTTCAGCCTGAATAACCTGTCGCTGATGGCGCTGACCATCGCCACCGGCTTTGTGGTGGATGACGCGATCGTGGTGCTGGAGAACATCGCCCGCCACGTCGAAGCGGGGATGAAGCCGCTGGCGGCGGCGCTGAAAGGGGTGCAGGAGGTCGGCTTTACCGTGCTGTCGATGAGCCTGTCGCTGATTGCGGTATTCCTGCCGCTGCTGATGATTGGCGGGCTGATTGGCCGCTTTTTCTCGGAGTTCGCCATTACGCTGTCGGTAGCGATCGCCATCTCGCTGGTTATCTCCATTACCCTGACGCCGATGATGTGTGCCTGGCTGCTGAAGCCGCATACGCCGCGCAGCCAGCCGCGTCGGCGCGGCGCGGGTCGCCTGCTGCTGGCGATCCAGCGGGGCTATGGCCGGTCACTGAATGTGGTGCTGAACCATGCGCGCTGGGTGCTGCTGCTGTTCCTCGCCACCATCGTGCTGACCGTCTGGCTGTTTATCAATATTCCGAAAACCTTTATGCCGGAGCAGGATACCGGCCGACTCTCCGGTTTTATCTCCGCCGATCAGAGCATTTCGTTTCAGGCGATGCGCAGCAAACTTCAGGATTTTATGGTGATTGTCGGGGCCGATCCGGCGGTGGAGAGCGTGGTTGGCTTTACCGGCGGGATGCGCACCAACAGCGGTTCAATGTTTATCTCGCTGAAGCCGCTGTCAGAACGTAAAGAGAGCGCCCAGGCGGTTATCGCCCGGCTGCGCGGCAAGCTGGCCAAAGAGCCAGGGGCCAGTCTCTATCTCAACGCGGTGCAGGATCTGCGTGCTGGCGGGCGGGAATCGAATGCGGCCTATCAATATTCGCTGCTGACGGACGATCTTGCCGCCCTGCGCACATGGGAGCCGAAAATCCGTCAGGCGCTCTCGGCGCTGCCACAGCTGGCGGATGTGAACTCCGATCAGCAGGATAAAGGCAGTGAGATGGCGCTGACCTACGACCGCGAGAGCATGGCGCGGCTCGGCATCAACGTCTCTGAGGCCAATGCCCTGCTGAATAACGCCTTTGGTCAGCGGCAGATCTCCACCATCTATCAGCCGCTTAATCAGTACAAAGTGGTGATGGAGGTCGATCCCCGTTACACCCAGGACATCAGCGCCCTGTCGCAGATGTTTGTGCTCAACAGCGAAGGCAAACCGATTCCGCTGTCGTGGTTCGCCCGCTGGCAGCCAGCGAATTCGCCGCTGTCGGTGAATCACGAAGGGCTTTCCGCCGCCTCGACCATCTCGTTTAACCTGCCAGAGGGCGTGTCGCTGTCGCAGGCGTCGGAGGCGATTGAGCGCACCATGACCGCGCTTGGCGTGCCGTCCAGCGTGCGCGGCAGCTTCGCCGGGACGGCGCAGGTCTTCCAGCAGTCGCAAAGCAGCCAGCTCTGGCTGATGCTGGCGGCAATTGGCGCGGTCTATATCGTGCTGGGCATTCTTTACGAGAGCTATGTGCATCCGCTGACGATCCTCTCTACCCTGCCCTCGGCGGGGGTCGGCGCGCTGCTGGCGCTGGAGCTGTTTGACACGCCTTTCAGCCTGATTGCGCTGATCGGCATCCTGCTGCTGATTGGCATCGTGAAAAAGAACGCCATCATGATGGTCGATTTTGCGCTGGATGCAGAGCGCAACGGTCAGCTCAGCGCGCGGGAGGCGATCTTCCAGGCGTGCCTGTTACGCTTCCGGCCGATTCTGATGACCACGCTGGCCGCCCTGTTTGGCGCGCTGCCGCTGGTGATCGGCAGCGGTGACGGCGCTGAACTGCGTCAGCCGCTGGGTATAACCATCGCCGGCGGGCTGGTGATGAGCCAGCTGCTGACGCTCTACACCACGCCGGTGGTCTATTTAATGATGGATAAGCTGCGGCGCAAAAAGCGCCCGCTGGCGACCGCGCCGCAGCCGTGACGGGCGGCGCGGCCAGGCATAACCTCTGTCGCGGGAGAGAACGATGAGTACGCAAAGCACCACGGTCCGCTGGCAATTGTGGATTGTTGCCATCGGCTTCTTTATGCAGACGCTGGATACCACCATCGTCAATACGGCGATCCCGGCGATGGCGCATGACCTGGGCGTCAGCCCGCTGCATATGCACTCGGTGATCGTCTATTACGTGCTGACCGTGGCGGTGATGCTGCCGGTCAGCGGCTGGCTGGCGGATCGCTTTGGCGTGCGCAACATCTTCTTCTGCGCGATTGTGCTGTTCAGCCTCGGCTCGCTGCTGTGCGCCCTCTCCGGCACGCTGGAGCAGCTGGTGCTGTCGCGGGTGGTGCAGGGGATCGGCGGCGCGATGATGGTGCCGGTGGGGCGACTGACGGTGATGAAAATTGTACCGCGCGAGCAATATATGTCGGCGATGACCTTTGTCACCCTGCCCGGCCAGATCGGTCCGCTGCTGGGTCCGGCGCTCGGCGGAGTGCTGGTGGAGTACGCCAGCTGGCACTGGATCTTTCTGATCAATATTCCGGTTGGCATCGCCGGGGCCATCGCCACCCTGATGCTGATGCCCAACTACAGCATGCAGACCCGGCGCTTCGATTTCAGCGGCTTTATCCTGCTGGCCGCCGGGATGGCGACCCTGACGCTGGCGCTGGATGGTCAGCGCAGCAGCGGCGGCTCTCCGCTGCTGCTGGGTGCCATGATCCTGATTGGCATGTTCTCTTTGCTGTTCTACCTGATGCACGCGCGCGGCAACGAGAATGCGCTGTTCAGCCTGAAGCTGTTTGATAACCGCGTTTACTCGATTGGCCTGCTCGGCAGTTTTACCGGCCGCATCGGCAGCGGCATGCTGCCGTTTATGACGCCGATTTTTTTACAGGTCGGCATGGGCTACAGCCCGTTTCACGCCGGTCTGATGATGATCCCGATGGTACTGGGCAATATGGGGATGAAACGCATCGTGGTGCGCATCGTCAATCTCTATGGCTACCGCAACGTGCTGGTCAGCTCGACCGTGGCGCTGGCGCTGGTGGTGCTGCTGTTTCCGCTGGTGGCGATCATGGGCTGGATCTGGCTGCTGCCGCTGGTGCTGTTTTTACAGGGGATGGTCAACGCGATTCGCTTCTCTTCAATGAATACCCTGACGCTGAAAGAGCTGCCCGATGCGCTGGCATCCAGCGGCAATAGCCTGCTGTCGATGATTATGCAGCTGTCGATGAGTATCGGCGTCACCGTCGCCGGGCTGCTGCTGGGGGCGTTTGCTCAGGAGAGTGTGGCGGGCAGCGCCACCGAAAATCAGATGTTTATTTATACCTACCTTTGCATGTCGCTGATTATCATCCTGCCCGCGCTGGTGTTCTGGCGCGTGCCGCCGCAGGTGGGTCCTAACGTTGATCTGCGACGCCGGAGAAAACCATGAAATTTAACCTGCGGCTGGGAATCGGCGCCAAACTGTTTATGGCGATTTTCGCCACCTGCATGCTGGTGCTGATCACCATGCACTGGGGCGTGCGTCTCAGTTTCGAACACGGCTTTGTCGACTACATCAAGCGCGGTAATCAGCAGCGGCTCAACCTGCTCAGCGACGCGCTGGCCGATCAGTATGAGCAGCATGGCAACTGGGATTTCCTGCGCCACAATGACCGGCTGGTGTTTACCATGCTGCGCTCGCTGGAGCAGAATCCCGACAGCAACAGTCAGCTGCCACCGCACGGCTGGCGCACCCAGTTCTGGATCCTCGATCAGCAATATAAAGTGATGGTCGGACCGCGATCGCCGGTGCCGCCAGAGGGAACGCGGCGCAATATCACCACCAGCAACGGTAAAATTGTCGGCTGGGTGATCGGCTCGCCACCGGAACGGCTGACGCGCAGCACCGACATTAACTTTGATCAGCAGCAGCGGCGCACCAGCTGGATTATCGTCGGACTCTCAACCCTGCTGGCGGCGCTGGCGACCTGGCTGATGGCGCGCGGCCTGCTGGCCCCGGTTAAACGACTGGTCGACGGCACCCATCATCTGGCGGCGGGTAATTTCGCCACCCGGGTCGAGGTCAGCAGCCGCGATGAGCTGGGCCAGCTGGCCGGTGACTTTAACCTGCTGGCCAGCTCGCTGGAGAAAAACGAGAGTATGCGCCGCGCCTTTATGGCCGATATTTCCCACGAACTGCGTACGCCGCTGGCGATCCTGCGCGGCGAGCTGGAAGCGATGCAGGATGGGGTGCGCAAACTGACGCCAGAAGCGATCGCCTCGCTGCAAAGTGAAGTGGTGGTGCTGACCAAGCTGGTAGACGATCTGCACCAGCTGTCACTCTCCGATGAGGGCGCTCTCGCCTACCGCAAACAGGCGACCGATCTGGTGCAGCTGCTGGAAGTGACGGCGGGCAGCTTCGCGGAGCGCTACCGCAGCCACGGTCTGGCCCTGAAGCTGCGCCTGCCGGATGAAGCGCCCTTCTTTGGCGATCCCGATCGCCTGATACAGCTGTTCACTAACCTGCTGGAGAACAGCCTGCGCTACACCGACAGCGGTGGCCGGGTTGAGGTGACGCTGACGTATCAGGCCCCCAACTGGTGCATTGCGTTTGATGACAGCGCCCCCGGCGTAGACCGGGAACATCAGGCGCAGATTTTTGAACGCTTCTTCCGCACGGAAGGCTCGCGCAATCGCGCCAGCGGCGGCTCGGGCCTCGGTCTGGCCATCTGTAAAAACATCGCTGACGCCCACGGCGGCACTATCTCTGCGACGCACTCTGATTTAGGTGGACTGAAAATCGCGCTACACTTGCGCTATGTTCCCCTGGTGTAAACGCATATGAGCATGGAAACCCCCGATCCGCTGATTCTGGTGGTCGAAGATGAACCCAAACTGGCGCAGCTGATGATCGATTATCTGCACGCCTCCAATTACCGCACCCACCACATCGCCGACGGCAACGCGGTGCTGGAGTATGTGCGCCAGACGCCGCCGGACCTGATGCTGCTGGATCTGATGCTGCCCGGCACCGATGGCTTAACGCTGTGCCGCGAAATCCGCCGCCACTCTGAGCTGCCGATTATTATGGTCACCGCCCGCACCGAGGAGATCGATCGGCTGCTGGGGCTGGAGCTGGGCGCGGATGACTACATCTGTAAACCCTTCAGCCCGCGCGAAGTAGTAGCGCGGGTCAAAACGATTCTGCGTCGGGTAAAACGCGCCGCGGAAGAGCCGCAGGCCAGCTCGTTACTGCGGGTTGATGAGAGTCGCTTCTTTGCCAGCTGGCGCGAACAGCCACTGGATCTCACCCCGGCGGAGTTCCGGCTGCTGAAAACCCTGTCGCTGGAACCGGGCAAAGTTTTTTCGCGCGAACAGCTGCTTAACCACCTCTATGATGACTATCGGGTAGTCACCGATCGCACCATCGACAGTCATATCAAGAATCTGCGGCGCAAGCTGGAGAACCTCGACAGCGAGCAGCCCTTTATCCGCGCGGTCTACGGCATGGGCTATCGCTGGGAAGCCGACGCCTGTCATTTGATCTAGTTTGATCCCGATCAATTTACTTCCCTTTTCTCACTGCCTACAATTCCGCACCTTTTGCAGGGCTTAGAGCCTATCCCAGTAGGCGTAATTGTTGCAGGCAGTCTGGACACGGACAGCGCGGAACAACCGGAGCGTACACGTAGTACGTGAGGATTGTGAGCACTGCCCAGGTTCAGACTGACAAATAAAATAGCCGAATGGGATAGGCTCTTAACGGCCCTGCACCTGCTGCCTGTGGCGGCATACTGACCTGACATCAGTGAGACAATCATGAAACCCGAACTGCTTTCCCCCGCCGGTACGCTGAAAAACATGCGTTACGCCTTTGCCTATGGTGCCGACGCAGTCTATGCCGGCCAGCCGCGCTACAGCCTGCGGGTGCGCAACAACGAATTCACCCATGAGAATCTGACGCTCGGCATCAACGAAGCGCACGCGCTCGGCAAAAAGTTCTATGTGGTGGTGAACATCGCGCCGCATAACGCCAAGCTGAAAACCTTTATCCGCGACCTGACGCCGGTGGTGGCGATGCAGCCCGACGCGCTGATCATGTCCGATCCCGGCCTGATTATGCTGGTGCGTGAGGCTTTTCCGGCAATGCCGATCCATCTGTCGGTGCAGGCCAACGCGGTCAACTGGGCCACGGTAAAGTTCTGGCAGCAGATGGGGCTGAGCCGGGTGATCCTGTCACGCGAGCTGTCGCTGGAGGAGATCGCCGAGATCCGTCAGCAGGTGCCGGAGATGGAGCTGGAAGTCTTTGTTCACGGCGCGCTCTGTATGGCCTACTCCGGCCGCTGTTTGCTGTCGGGTTACATGAACAAACGCGATCCTAATCAGGGCACCTGCACCAACGCCTGCCGCTGGGAGTATAAGGTGGCCGAGGGGCAGCAGGATGAGGTCGGCAACATCGTCGGCATCCACCAGCCGATCGCGGTGCAGGAGGTGACGCCAACGCTGGGCGTCGGCCAGCCCACCGACAAGGTGTTCTTGCTGGAAGAGAAGATGAAACCCGGCGAGGTGATGAGCGCGTTCGAGGATGAGCACGGCACCTATATCATGAACTCGCGGGATCTGCGCGCGGTGGCCCACGTGGAGCGGCTCAGCGAAATGGGGGTGCACTCCCTGAAGATTGAGGGGCGCACCAAGTCCTACTACTACTGCGCCCGCACCGCTCAGGTCTACCGCCGGGCGATTGACGACGCCGCGGCCGGTAAGCCCTTTGACCCGTCACTGCTGGTGACGCTGGAAGGGCTGGCGCATCGCGGCTATACCGAAGGCTTCCTGCGTCGCCACACCCATGACAGCTACCAGAACTATCAGCAGGGCTTTTCCGTCTCCGATCGCCAGCAGTTTGTCGGTGAATTTACCGGCGAACGCCGCGGCGAGTGGGCCGAAGTGGCGGTGAAGAATAAGTTTCTGCTGCACGACAGCCTGGAGATCATGACGCCCAACGGGAATCTGCTGTGCCAGCTGGAGCGGCTGCACAATGCGCGTGGCGAGCCCACGGACGTTGCGCCGGGTGACGGCCACCGCGTCTGGCTGCCGGTGCCAGAAGAGGTGGATCTGCGTTTTGCCCTGCTGCTGCGCAACTTTGATCAGGGTGAAGATACCCGCGCTCCGCATAATCCTTTACCAACAGAAACATTTTGATGAAATCAGAACAGGATCACAGACCCCTGCCGGACACTGCTTTATAGTCCCGCCTGCTGCTAACGAGTAACAACAAACGGCTGTTTTATCAGGAACCACCTCATTTACCCGCCCGGCTCCCCCGTGCGGGTTTTCTTTTTTCTCCCTTTCGCCAATAATTTTCTGCTGACAGCTATGCTATAAATCCCCCTCTTACCCTGTCGATCTTCAAGGAATATAGAATGGACAAAAAACCGCTTACGCTGCTGATCCTCAACGGGAAAGGCGCGGGAAATGATGATCTGCGTGACGCTATCACTACCCTGCGCGAAGAGGGATTCGATATTGCGGTGCGTGTCACTTTTGAAAAAGGTGACGGCGACCGCTACGTCAAAGAGGCTATTGCGCTTCAGGCGGAGACCGTGGTGGCGGGCGGCGGCGACGGCACCATCAATGAGATCGCCACCGCGCTGGCCGCCTCACAGGATGATCATCGCCCGGTGCTCGGCATCCTGCCGCTCGGCACCGCCAACGACTTTGCCACCAGCGTCGGCATCCCGGAAGAGATGGAACCGGCGCTGCGCCTGGCGATTCAGGGCAAAGCCAGCACCATCGATCTGGCCAGGGTCAACCAGAGTCACTACTTCATTAATATGGCGACCGGCGGTTTTGGCACCCGCATCACCACTGAAACCCCGGAAAAGCTCAAGTCCGCGCTAGGCGGCGTCTCCTACTTTATTCACGGTCTGATGCGCATGGATACCCTGAAGCCCGATACCTGTGAAATCAGCGGTCCCGATTTCAGCTGGCAGGGCGACGCGCTGGTGATTGGTATCGGCAATGGCCGTCAGGCCGGTGGCGGCCAGCGGCTGTGCCCCTCCGCCCTGATCAACGATGGCCGGCTGGATGTCAGCATTGTCACCGCCCAGGAGCTGCTGCCAACGTTGCTGCACTCGCTGACCGGGGATGATGACAATCCCGGCATTGTCACTGCCCAGCTGGCGTCGCTGTCGATCCGTTCACCCCATGAGATGACCTTTAACCTCGATGGCGAGCCGCTCTCCGGCCGGGAATTTGAAATTGAGGTGATGGCGGGCGCGCTGAGCTGCCGCCTGCCGCCGCAGTGCGCCCTGCTCGCCTGACACCACATCCGGGGCGAAAGCCCCGTTTTTTTGCCCCTGAGAGACTCTGTGATTGCGTTCACAACTCTGCCAGCCTGACTTGTATGGTAGTATTAAAGAGCGTACTTTTTCATCATCGTAAGCTGATCCAGGGCAAACAGGATGAAAATTGTTAAGGCTGAAGTCTTTGTCACCTGCGCAGGCAGGAACTTTGTTACCGTTAAAATCACCACCGATCAGGGTCTGACCGGCATCGGCGACGCCACGCTGAATGGCCGCGAGCTGCCGGTCGCCTCCTACCTGAAAGATCACGTCTGTCCGCAGCTGATTGGCCGCGATGCCCATCAGATTGAAGACATCTGGCAGTACTTCTATAAAGGTGCCTACTGGCGTCGCGGTCCGGTCACCATGTCCGCTATCTCCGCCGTTGATATGGCGCTGTGGGACATCAAAGGCAAAGCGGCCAACATGCCGGTTTATCAGCTGCTGGGCGGCGCATCACGCAGCGGCGTGATGGTCTATTGCCACACTACCGGTCACTCCATCGATGAGGTGATGGATGACTACGCGAAGCACAAAGAGCTGGGCTTTAAGGCGATTCGCGCCCAGTGCGGCGTGCCGGGCATGAAAACCACCTACGGCATGGCGAAAGGCAAAGGCCTGGCCTATGAACCGGCGACCAAAGGCAACTGGCCGGAAGAGCAGCTCTGGTCAACGGAGAAATACCTCGATTTCACCCCAAAACTGTTCGCCGCCATTCGTGACCGCTTTGGTTTTGATGAGCATCTGCTGCATGACATGCATCATCGCCTGACGCCGATTGAAGCGGCGCGCTTTGGCAAGAGCATCGAAGATTACCGCCTGTTCTGGATGGAAGATCCGACCCCGGCCGAGAATCAGGAGTGCTTCCGCCTGATCCGCCAGCACACCGTCACGCCAATTGCGGTAGGCGAAGTGTTCAACAGCATCTGGGACTGTAAGCAGCTGATAGAAGAGCAGCTGATCGATTATATCCGCACCACCATCACCCACGCGGGCGGCATTACCGGTATGCGCCGTATCGCCGACTTCGCTTCGCTCTATCAGGTGCGCACCGGCTCCCACGGCCCGTCCGATCTCTCGCCGATCTGCATGGCGGCGGCGCTGCACTTTGACCTCTGGGTGCCGAACTTCGGTGTGCAGGAGTACATGGGCTTCTCTGAACAGATGATGGAGCTGTTTGAAGCTAACTGGACCTTCGACCAGGGCTACATGCATCCGGGCGACAAGCCGGGCCTCGGCATTGAGTTCAACGAGAAACTGGCGGCGAAATATCCCTATGAACCCGCCTATCTGCCGGTTGCCCGTCTGGAAGATGGCACCCTCTGGAACTGGTAAGGAGACTCTGATGAAAAGCGTTGTGATTGAACAGCCAGGCAAACTGGTGGTGGCTGAACGCCCTCTGCCCCAGCCGGCCGCAGGCGAAGTGCGGGTTAAAGTGGCTTATGCCAGTATCTGCGGCTCTGATGTGCATATCTGGCACGGGCATAATCCGTTCGCCAAATATCCGCGGGTGATTGGTCATGAGTTTTTCGGCGTGATCGACGCGGTGGGCGACGGTGTCGACGCGGCGCGACTCGGTGAGCGTGTCGCGGTCGATCCGGTGGTGAGCTGCGGCCACTGCTATCCCTGCTCGGTGGGCCGCCCCAACGTCTGTACCTCACTCCAGGTTATCGGGGTGCATCGTGATGGTGGCTTCAGCGACTACGCGCTGGCCCCGGCAAAAAATGCCTGGCATCTGCCGGATTCTATTCCCGACAAGCTGGCCAGTCTGATAGAGCCCTTTACCATCGCTGCCAACATTACGGCGTTTCTCAAGCCGCAGCCAGAGGATGTGGCGCTGATTTATGGTGCCGGTCCGATGGGGCTCACTGCGATCCAGGCGCTGAAAAACGTCTATAAAGTGAAAAAGGTGCTGGTGGTGGATCGCCTGCCGGAGCGTCTGACGCTGGCCCGACAGAACGGTGCCGATCAGCTGTTTGATAACAGCGACATTCCGCTGGCCGCCCAGCTGGAAGGGTTGCAGCCGACGCTGATTATCGACGCGGCCTGCCATCCGACCATTCTGGCCGAAGCCGCGGCGCTCGCCTCACCGGCGGCCCGTATCGGTCTGCTGGGTTTCTCCGGCGAGCCGAGCACCGTCACCCAGCAGAGTCTCACCAGCAAAGAGCTGTCGCTGTTTACTTCCCGTCTTAACAGCAACCGCTTTCCGCAGGTGATTGAGTGGATGGACAAAGGGCTTATCCAGCCAGAGAAGCTGGTCACGCACTACTTCCCGCTTGAGGAAGTGGAGCGTGCCATGACCCTGTTCGAAACCGATCCGCGCACCTGCTGCAAAGTGATCCTGCAAATGGGCTAATCCCCCTTTCTGAACACCAGGTGTCCTGAGCCGGTGTGTACCCGCCGGCATCATTAAAAAGAGAAAACAGATCACGGAGTTTTTATGTTCAAGAATCTGCGCTGGACCCTCGTTTTACTGCTGTTCCTGGTTTACATGATCAATTACCTCGATCGTGTGGCGTTGTCGTTAACCGTGCCGCTGGTGGAAAAAGATCTGATGATTAATGCTGAGCAGTTCGGCATGATCTTCGGCAGTTTCTTCTTCGGCTACGCCCTGTTCAATTTTGTCGGCGGCCTCGCCACCGACAGATTTGGACCGAAAATTGTGCTGGCGGTGGCGGTCGGTGCCTGGTCGATTTTCTGCGGCATGACCGCGCTAGCCACCGGTTTCTGGTCACTGCTGATCCTGCGTATTCTGTTCGGGATGGCGGAAGGCCCTATCTGCTCCTCGGCCAATAAAGCCATCAATGGCTGGTTCCCGAAAAAACAGGCGGCGACCGCGATGGGCCTGCTCAGTGCCGGTTCCCCGCTCGGCGGCGCGGTGGCCGGACCGATCATCGGCTATCTGGCCCTGGCCTATGGCTGGCGTCCGGCGTTCGTTATCGTCTGCTGCATCGGCCTGGTGTGGATGACGTTCTGGCTGTTTTTCGCCGCCGATAACCCGGCGAAAAGCAAACGGGTAAGCGAAGAGGAACGGCTGCTGATTGAGCGTCTGAAAGCGACGAACCCGAATGAGGAGGTCGATTTATCCGAGACGCCGCATCCGTTTGGCTACTACCTGCGCCAGCCGATCATCCTGGTGACCGCGTTTGCCTTCTTCTGCTACAACTACATCCTGTTCTTCTTCCTGAGCTGGTTCCCGGCCTACCTGGTGCAGGCGCACGGCCTGGACATCAAATCCATGAGCATCACCACCATGATCCCGTGGATTGTCGGTTTTGTCGGGCTGGCGCTGGGTGGCTGGATCTCCGATAAAATTTTCAACATCACCGGCAAGCTGTTGTTGTCGCGCAAAATTGTGCTGGTGGTCTCACTGCTGGCGGCGGCAATTTGTGTCGGGCTGGCGGGTACGATAAAAGAGGTGGTTCCCGCCGTCATGATGATGTCGGTCTCGATCTTCTTTCTCTATATCACCGGCGCAATCTACTGGGCGATTATTCAGGATGTGGTGCACAAGAGCCGCATCGGCAGCATCAGCGGCTTTATCCACCTGGTGGGTAGCCTCTCCGGCATTATCGGCCCGATTGTCACCGGTTTTATCGTCCAGCACACCGGTAAGTTTGACAGCGCCTTTATCCTGGCCGGCTGTGTCGCCGCGCTGGGGGCGTTCCTGGTGCTGTTTGTGATCCGCAGTCCGAAAACCCAGGATAAACCGGTTTCGGTCTGAGAGTTGCTCCGCTAACAGATGTCTGATTTCGGGGTGCTACGCGCCCCGTTTGCCATAAGGATGGATTATGTTACAGATTGACCGCCTGCCCGCTGAGGTTCAGCGTCCCACTTACGATCGCAGCAAATTAAAAACCCGCATGGTACATATTGGTTTTGGCGCGTTTCACCGCGCCCACCAGGCGATGTGCAGCGACAAGCTGGCAGAAGAGCATGGCAGCGACTGGGGTTATTGCGAAGTGAATCTCAATAGCGGTGCGCTGATCCAGGCCTTACGTGAGCAGCAGCTACTTTATACCCTCACCGAGATGGCAGATGCGTCACTGCATACCCGGGTGATTGGCGTAATCACGGAGGCGCTGCATGGCAAAAGCGACGGGATTGAAGCGGTGATCAACGCCATGAGCCAGCCTGATGTGGCGATTGTATCCATCACCGTGACGGAAAAAGGCTACTGCCACCAGCCTGCCAGCGGCAATTTAAATCCTGACCATCCTGACATCCTGCACGACCTGCAAAATCCACAGACGCCCCGCAGCGTGCCGGGCCTGATTCTGGCCGCGATTCGCCGTCGCCAGGCGCAGGGGCTGCCGCCTTTTAGCGTGATGTCGTGTGACAACATGCCGGAAAATGGCCACGTCACCCGCAACGTGATTACCCAGTTGGCGAAACGCCAGGAGCCGGCGCTGGCGGACTATATTGAGCAGCATGTTACCTTCCCCTCTACCATGGTCGATCGTATCGTGCCGGCAATGACCGATGCCGCATTTAATGCCCTGAACGCGCGTCTCGGGACAGAAGATCCGGTGGCGGTTGAGGCGGAACCCTTTTTTCAGTGGGTGATTGAAGATAACTTCGTCAATGGCCGTCCGGCGTGGGAAAAGGCGGGTGCGGAGCTGGTCAGCGATGTCCTGCCCTATGAGGAGATGAAACTGCGCATGCTGAATGGCAGCCACTCCTTCCTGGCCTATCTCGGCTTCCTGGCGGGTTATGAGCACATCAGCGACTGCGTGGCCGATCCCCATTTCCGCGCCGCCGCCCGTTCACTGATGATCGATGAGCAGGCACCGACCTTACGCACCCAGGGCGTGGATCTTCATGCCTATGCCGACTCGCTGATCGCCCGTTATGAAAACCGTGCCATCAAACATCGCACCGGACAGATTGCCACCGACGGCACGCAGAAGCTGCCACAGCGCATGCTGGACAGTCTGCGCTGGCATCTGCAACGCGACAGCCAGTGCGAACTGCTGCTGCTCGGCGTGGCGGGCTGGATGCGCTATGTCGGTGGTAAAGATGAACAGGGCCAGCCGATTGAGATCCGCGACCCGATGAAAGCCAGGCTGGCGGAATGCGTCGCCAGCAGCGAAGAGGGCGAAGCGCGGGTGCGGGCGTTACTCGCCCTGCGCGAGGTATTTGGTGACGATCTGGCGCAAAACGCCACGGTGGTCGCCCGCCTGACCCACTGGTATCAGCAGCTGCTCAGCCAGGGCGCGCGCGCCACGGTGCATCACTGCCTGAACCGCGGCTGACGGCGTTGCAACAAAGCGCTGGCGCAGACGCAGTGCGCTGATTAGACTGACGCTTTCCCATCACGCTGGCCGCTGTCAGCCGTCATATGGATATTGTTGCATGTCGATCGCCTATACCATTACTACCAGCGAACCGGTGAATCAGCAGATTTATCGTTATCTGCGTAAAGACATCGTGACCTGCGCGATTCAGCCGGGATCGCTGCTTTCGGAAAAAGAGGTCTCGGCACGGTTTAACGTTTCACGCCAGCCGGTGCGTGAAGCGTTCATTAAGCTGGCAGAAGCCGGGCTGGTACAGGTCCTGCCGCAGCGCGGCACCTTCGTGCAAAAAATCTCCGCTAAGCGGGTAGCGGATGGCCGTTTTATCCGGGAGGCGGTGGAAGTTTCGGTGGTGCGGCGCGCGGCGCTGGAGATCGCTGAGCCAGCGCTGATGGCGCTGGAACATAATCTGCAACTGCAACGGATGGCCGCTGAACGGCATGACAGCCAGGCCTTTCTCAGCCTGGATGATGAGTTTCATCGCCTGATCGCCGAAAGCATCGACTGTAAGCTGGCGTGGGAAACGGTGGAAAATATCAAAGCGACCATGGACCGGGTACGCTTTCTGACGCTGAGTGAAGTCTCACCGCCGGAAAGCGTCATCGGTCAGCACGAAGAGATCTATGCCGCCCTGAAGCGTCATGACGCGGACGCCGCGGAAGCCGCCATGCGTCGTCATCTTCAGGAGATGATCTTCTCCATCACCCCCATCGCCGAGCGCAACAGCGCCTGGTTTGACGCGCCGTAACCTGTGGCCCGCGTTGCCTTTACGCAACAAGGCGGGCCTGTTCAGCTACCACCACTGATGAAAATGATGCACCGGTCCGATGCCCTTGCCGACCTCCAGTGAATCGGCCTGCAACAGCGCCTGCTGTAGCCAGTTTTTCGCCTGCCCTATCGTGCCGGCCCAGTCAGTATGACGCGGACGCAACGCGGCCAGCGCGGCAGACAGCGTACAGCCGGTTCCGTGGGTGTGCCGGGTATCTACCCGCTGGGTACTAAATCGCTGTTCCCCTGCGGGGGTCAACAGCCAGTCCGGGCTCTCCTGCGCGGTCAGATGGCCGCCCTTCATTAATACGGCCTGACAGCCCAGCGCCAGCAATGCCCGCCCCTGCTCCCGCATTTCTGTTTCATCGGAGGCGATGGCGCAATTGAGCAACGCCGCCGCTTCCGGCAGATTAGGGGTGATCAGCGAGACCTGAGGGAGCAACAGTTCACGTACGCTGGCAATCGCATCCGGTGAGAGCAGCGCGTCACCGCTTTTGGCGACCATGACCGTATCCAGCACCACAAACGGAATATCGGCACGCCTCAGCCGGTGGGCAATCTGCTCCACAATCGCCGTTTCTGACAGCATGCCGATTTTTGCGCTGTCGATGCGCACGTCGTCGAGCACCGAGTCGAGCTGGGCGGCGACAAACTCAGGGGCAATGCGATAAACAGACTGCACGCCGCAGGTGTTCTGCGCCACCAGCGCGGTGATGACGCTGGTGCCATAGGCCCCCAGTGCCGAAAAGGTTTTCAGATCGGCCTGAATGCCCGCGCCGCCGCTGGGATCGGTACCGGCAATGGTCAGCGCATTAATGCGTTTCATGGTTCACCTCCAGCGTCCAGAGCGCATCAAGAAACGCCGTGGCAAAGCTGCCCGGTCCGGCTGAACACGCCGCCGCCACCTCGCCCGCCCGCGCCATCACCTGACAGGCCGTAGCGACATTGAGCAGCCGATCGCCTGACAGACTGCTGAACGCCGCTACCACCGCCGAGAGTGCGCAGCCGGTGCCAACTACCCGCGTCATTAACGGGCTGCCGCCGCCGATCGCCAGCGTCCGCTGCCCGTCAGTGGCGTAGTCCACTTCACCGGTGACAATCACCAGCGTCTGCCAGCGCCGGGCAAGCTGGTGCGCGGCATCCAGCGCCGCATCCGCCTGGTGCAGCGTATCGACACCGCGCCCGCCGCTGGCCTGCTGCGCCAGCGCCATAATCTCTGAGGCATTGCCACGGATCACCGCCGGTTGCTGGCTCAGCAGCTGCTGGCAGAATTCAGTGCGCAGCGCCAGCGCGCCAACCGCCACCGGATCGAGCGTCCAGGGCGTTCCCGCCTGGTTAGCCGCCGTCACGGCCGCCTGCATCGCCTGCTGGCGCTCACGGGTTAAGGTTCCCACATTAATCAGCAACGCATCCGCAAAGCCGCTGAACTGCGCGGCTTCATCGGCATCGATAACCATCGCCGGTGAGGCATTCAGCGCCAGCAGTACGTTGGCGGTAAAGTTCTGGACTACGTCATTGGTCAGGCAGTGCACCAGCGGTGACTGGCGGCGAAAACGGTGCAGAATGGGCGCGAACTGCGCGGCAGAAAGGTGTTGAGACGGATGTGTCATCGTAGCTCCCAACCGGCGAACAAGAAGGCGAATGCGGTCAGGCATCAGACTTCCCTACGCTGGCATTATCCAGATCAGGTAATACGGGTATTTCTCAGCCTTCACGAAGAAGGGCACCCCGAGTCGTGTTACGGTTTGCAGCATAAGGAAGCACCGCGGTGAAAGCAAGCCGCGCCGGGTCACTAAATCGTCAATGCTGAACCCTTCTGTATGATCCCGATCAACGTTTGCCTGGGTAAAAAGAGGCTTAATGCTGCGGGTCACGGAACTACCTCTTTATAGGTATACGCTATTTTTTATCCCGCTGGATAATCATTTCCGCAGCCCCAACGACCACCTCATAATAATTAACCTGCTCGTAATAACATCGTAAAAAAGCATCTTATTTCATGGAGTTAAGAAACTCCTGAAGCGGAACTTCATACTATTCAGGATGTATGATGCGATTTTTAGCGCTTATTCCACACCGCCACCGATGGCGGGACATGACCATCGAACGTCTGGGTGCCATCGCGCCAGATGGCAGGCGTTATCTTTCCACCTATATTTCCGCCCGCTGCGCTGGCTGCGGTGAAATTATCCATCGCGTCTATTATCGCGATATCAGCGACCAGCAGGCGCGGCGCTGGCTGGGGTAATCCCGCTCCGCTGGCTGAGGAACCAGTTAACAGTTAGTTAGCAATTTGTTAGTCTGCTCACTATTCGCTGTCCGATCAGACTCTCTCTATGCCACAGCTGTTAGCCAGCCTGACTCATCAGATTTATCTGTCAGCCCCGCTGTTTATCCTGATCCTGCTAGGATACTGCCTGACGCGCCTCGGAAAATGGCCCGCCAGCATCAGTGAAGGGATGAACCGCTTTGTTTTCAACGTCGCGCTGCCCTGCATGCTGTTCCGGGTGATGAGCACCTTCTCGCAAAGCCCGCCGGTTGATGCGCGCCTGCTGCTGGCTTTCTTCGGCAGTTGTTTACTGGTGTTTATCGTCGGCCGCTGGCTGGCGACGCGCCTGTTCAACCTGGATGGCGTAGCGGCCTCGGTGTTTGCGCTGGGCGGCATCTTTTCCAATAACGTGATGCTGGGGATCCCGGTGGCGACGGTGCTGCTCGGCTCATCCGCCCTGCCCTCGGTCGCGCTGGTGCTGGTGTTCAACAGCCTGATCCTCTGGACGCTGCTGACCGTCTCGGTCGAGTGGGCAAAACAGGGCAGTTTCTCGCTCCAGGGGATAGGCCGTACCTTCGCGGGCGTGCTGAAAAATCCGTTAATCATCGGCATTCTTGGCGGCACGGCCTGGAGCTTTCTGCAACGTCCGCTGCCAGCGCTCGCGGCGGAACCGCTGCGGATGCTGGCCTCGCTGGCCGCGCCCCTGTCGCTGGTGACGCTGGGGATGAGTCTGGCGCACTATCGGGTGCGGGATGGGCTGAAAGAGAGCTACACCCTCTGTCTGCTGAAGCTGGTGCTGCAACCGATGACGGTATGGGCGATCGCCTGGCTGATCGGGTTGCCGCCGCTGGAGAGTAAAGTGGTGGTGCTGCTGGGATCGATGGCAGTGGGGGTCAATGTCTACCTGATGTCACAGAAATTCAATGTGATTACCGGCCCGGCGGCGGCCAGCATGCTTTTCTCTACCCTGTTTGCCGCAGTGACCACGCCACTCTGGATGATGCTGATGACGCTGGCGGGCTATTAAAAAAAAGCCCCCCGACATCGCTGTCGGAGGGCTGTTATCAGGCTTATCGCTGCACTCAGTCAGTGGATTTGGTACGAATCAGATAATCAAAGGCGCTCAGCGAGGCTTTTGCGCCTTCGCCGCTGGCGATGATGATCTGTTTGTACGGCACGGTGGTGCAGTCACCTGCGGCGAAGACGCCTTTCAGGCTGGTTTCGCATTTGGCGTCGATAATGATCTCGCCCATTTTATTGCGCTCGACCGACCCTTCCAGCCACGGGGTGTTAGGCAGCAGGCCGATCTGGACGAAAATACCGGAGAGCGCCAGATGATGGCTGGTCTGGGTGGTCCGATCAAGATAGTCCAGCCCGGTCACTTTGCTGCCGTCGCCTTTCACTTCGGTGGTCTGCGCGTTGAGGATGACATCAACGTTTTTCAGGCTACGCAGCTTATCCTGCAATACCTTGTCAGCGCGCATTTCACTGGCGAACTCCAGCAGGGTGACATGTTCGACGATGCCAGCCAGATCGATAGCCGCTTCCACACCGGAGTTACCGCCGCCGATCACCGCCGTACGCTTGCCTTTAAACAGCGGACCGTCACAGTGCGGGCAGTAGGTAACGCCTTTGGTGCGATACTCTTCTTCACCCGGCACACCCATGTTACGCCAGCGCGCACCGGTCGCCAGGATGATGCTGCGTGATTTCAGCACCGCGCCTGACGCGGTTTCGATGGCGTGCATTCCGCCCTCTTTCGTGGCCGGGATCAGTTTGATCGCGCTCTGGCTCTCAATCACATCAACGCTGTAATCATCGACGTGCGCACGCAGTGCACCTGCCAGTTTTGCCCCTTCGGTCTTCGGCACGGAGATATAGTTTTCAATATCCACGGTGTCGAGCACCTGGCCGCCAAAGCGCTCGCCCAGCAGTCCGGTGCGGATACCTTTACGCGCCGAGTAGATCGCCGCCGCTGCGCCCGCCGGGCCGCTGCCGACAATCAGCACGTCATAGGCGTCACGTTTGTTCAGCTCTTCCGCCGCACGCTTGTCCGCGTTGGTGTCCACTTTGCTGACGATTTCCGCCAGGCTCATGCGGCCCTGACCAAACTCTTTACCGTTAAGGTAAACCGCCGGAACGCCCATTACGTTACGTTCCTGGATCTCGTTCTGGAACAGACCCCCGTCAATCGCGGTGTGGCTGATGCGCGGGTTAAGCACTGCCATCAGGTTCAGCGCCTGAACCACGTCAGGACAGTTATGGCAGGAGAGCGAATAGTAGGTTTCGAAGTGCAGATCGCTGTCCAGCGCCGCAACCTGGTCCAGCAGACTTTGCGCTTCTTTGGAGGGATGCCCACCGGTCTGCAACAGCGCCAGCACCAGTGAGGTAAATTCGTGACCCAGTGGCGAACCGGCAAAACGCGGACCGCTGTTCGAGCCTGGGTTGGTGATCAAAAATGAAGGCTTGCGGACCTGACGATCGTTCTCTTCGCGGAAACTGACCTTGTCAGACAATCCGGCAATATCAACCAACAGTTCACGGATCTCGGTTGATTTTTCGCCTTCATCCAGGGTGGCGATCAACTCAACGGGTTTGGTGAGTTTCTCAAGGTAAGCCTTGAGTTGCGTCTTCAGATTTGTGTCGAGCATAGTGATGTCCTGGTCAAAAAATCGGGTGCCGAAGCACCCGATAGAAGAATGGTCGGTCGAAAGGCCGCAGCGGAATTAGATTTTGCCAACCAGGTCCAGAGACGGAGCCAGCGTTGCGTCACCTTCTTTCCATTTTGCCGGGCAGACTTCACCTGGGTGTGAAGCGACGTACTGAGCCGCTTTCACTTTACGCAGCAGGTCAGAGGCGTCACGGCCAATGCCTTCCGCAGTGATTTCGATCGCCTGGATAACGCCTTCCGGGTCAACGATGAAGGTACCACGGTCAGCCAGACCTTCAGCTTCACGCATGATTTCGAAATTACGGGTCAGCGCGCCAGTCGGGTCGCCGATCATCGCGTATTTGATCTTCGCGATGGTGTCAGATGAACCGTGCCAGGCTTTATGGGTAAAGTGGGTGTCGGTTGAAACGGAGTAGATGTCTACGCCCAGTTTCTGGAACTCTTCATAATGATCCGCCACGTCGCCCAGTTCGGTCGGGCAGACGAAGGTGAAGTCAGCAGGATAGAAGAAGAACACACTCCATTTACCTTCAACGTCTTTCTCGGTTACATCGATGAATTCGCCGTTTTTGAATGCTGCGTTTTTGAACGGCTTAATTTTGGTATTGATAATAGACATCTGTGGCCTCCGTTAAAATATGTGATGCAGGTTACATAATTTTCGGGCCAACATCTAATACGCAGACGTTATCAATCTGATTCACGAAAGCTATCAAACGCTGAAAGCCTCATGCTTTCTGGCCCAGCGGACAGTGTACCGCGATTTACCAGGCCGCTTTACCTTTTTGCGCGGATCGCTGCTAGCTTTGTAAGACCGGATTAAAAGGGAGCTGACCTGTGGAGATTCGTCCGTTTACTGAAGCCGATCGTCCTTTTCTGCGCACGCTGTTTCTGGCGACGCGGCGGCATAACTGGCGCTGGCTGGATGGCAGCGAGTGGCAACTGGAAGATTTTGATAGTGTGATCCTCGGCGAAACCGTGCTGGTGGCCGAATGTGACGGCCAGCGCGTCGGCTTTGCCGGCCTGCTGGAGAACGATAATTTTCTGCACAGTCTCTATGTTGATCCCGACTGGCAGGGACGCGGCGCGGGCAGCGCGTTGCTGGAAGCGGTTCAGGCGCGCTTCACCTCAACCGGGGCGCTGAAGTGCCTGCAAAAGAATAAGGCGGCACAGGCGTTCTATCTGCAACATGGCTGGAAGATGATTTCACAGGGGGAAGGCGAGCATGGCGGCTATGTGCTGATGCACTACCCGCTGGCGTCTGAATACACCAGCGGGTCGGGGCGGGCTTAAAGCGCGCGGAAGGCGATGTCGCCGGGGATCACTTCGCCCTGCCAGTAAAGCTGGGCCGCGACCCGGCCAGCCAGCTGGCGATAGAGCGCGGTAAATTCACTCTCCGGCCGACGGATCACCGTGGGCTGACCCTCATCGAGATCTTCGCGCAGGTCAATGTGCAGCGGCAACTGCGCCAGCAGCTGGGTATGGTAATCCTCCACCAGCCTCTGCGCGCCGCCGGTACCGAAGATCGGCTCATGGAATCCGCACTGGCTGCAAATATGCAGGCTCATATTTTCCACCACGCCCAGTACCGGCACGCTGACTTTCTCAAACATCACCAGCCCTTTACGGGCATCAATCAGGGCGATGTCCTGCGGCGTGGTCACCACCAGCGCGCCGGTGACCGGCACGTTCTGCGCCAGCGTCAGCTGAATGTCGCCGGTGCCGGGCGGCATATCCAGTACCAGATAGTCCAGCTCCGGCCAGAGCGTTTCGTTCAGCAACTGCATCAGCGCCTTGCTGGCCATCGGCCCGCGCCACACCATCGCATTGTCATCCGTGACCAGATAGCCAATCGAATTGGTCGCCAGGCCGTGCGCCATAATCGGAGCCATATGGGTGCCATCGGGCGAGGTCGGCCGCTGATCCTCGGTGCCAAGCATATTCGGCACGGAGGGGCCATAAATATCGGCGTCGAGAATACCCACCCGCGCGCCCTCTGCCGCCAGCGCCAGCGCCATGTTCACCGCGGTGCTTGACTTGCCGACGCCGCCTTTACCGGAGCTGACCGCAATAATGTTTTTAACGCCGTTGACGCCTGGCTGGTTTTTCACCCGCTTCAGGGTGGCAATCTCATGGCTGAGCCGCCAGTCGATGGCGCGCGCGCCGGTGCGTCGCAGCAGATCTGCGCTAACCTGCGCCTTCAGCTCGTCGAAACCGCTGGCCCAGGCAAACGGCATCATCAGCTCAATGTGCAGCGTACCGTCGAGCAGCGCCACGTGATGCAGCGCCTTCAGCGCGGTGAGATTCTGTTTAAGGGTCGGATGCTCAAAGCCTCTTAACACGCCGGCTACGATGGCGCGCAATGCTTCAGGCGTATGCGGTTCCCGGGATTGTCCTGTCATCCCCCACTCCTTATTTCTGCTGTGCTTACGCTGTATTTCAGCGAGGTATTGTCAATAATATCAGATGACCACGGCTTCGCGGCGAATCCCTTGTGTTTACGCAGCAGAAGCCTTCAGTTACCATCTAAGCCCGTTTTTTCAATCAACAGAAAGCTACGCAAACTATGACTCAAGTCGCTAAAAAAATTCTGGTAACGTGCGCGCTGCCTTACGCGAACGGTTCAATTCACCTCGGCCACATGCTCGAGCATATCCAGGCAGACATTTGGGTGCGTTATCAGCGAATGCGTGGCAATCAGGTCTATTTCATCTGCGCCGATGATGCACACGGTACGCCAATCATGCTGAAAGCGCAGCAGCTGGGTATTGCGCCGGAGCAGATGATCGCTGAGATGAAGAGTGAGCATGAAGCTGACTTTGCCGGTTTCAACGTCAGCTATGACAACTATCACTCGACCCACGGCGACGAAAACCGTCAGCTTTCTGCGCTGATTTACGGTCGTCTGAAAGAGAACGGTTTTATCAAGAACCGCACCATCTCTCAGCTTTATGACCCGGAAAAAGGGATGTTTCTGCCGGACCGTTTTGTTAAAGGCACCTGCCCGAAATGTAAATCCGCCGATCAGTATGGCGACAACTGCGAAGTGTGCGGCGCGACCTACAGCCCGACCGAGCTGATTGAGCCAAAATCGGTGGTTTCAGGCGCGACCCCGGAACTGCGTGACTCCGAGCACTTCTTCTTTGATCTGCCGTCGTTCAGCGCCATGTTACAGGCCTGGACCCGCTCCGGTGCGCTACAGGAGCAGGTTGCCAATAAGATGCAGGAGTGGTTTGAATCGGGTCTGCAACAGTGGGACATCTCCCGCGACGCGCCCTATTTCGGCTTTGAAATTCCCGACGCGCCGGGTAAATATTTCTATGTCTGGCTGGACGCGCCTATCGGCTATATGGGTTCTTTCAAGAACCTGTGCGACAAGCGTGGCGACATCGATTTTGACGAATTCTGGCGCAAAGATTCCACCACCGAGCTGTATCACTTTATCGGTAAGGATATTGTCTACTTCCACAGCCTGTTCTGGCCAGCGATGCTGGAAGGCAGCAACTTCCGCAAGCCGACCAACCTGTTTGTTCACGGCTATGTCACCGTCAACGGTGCCAAGATGTCGAAGTCGCGTGGCACCTTCATCAAGGCCAGCACCTGGCTGCAACATCTGGATGCCGACAGCCTGCGCTACTACTATGCGGCGAAACTCTCTTCGCGCATCGACGATATTGACCTCAACCTGGAAGATTTCGTCCAGCGGGTGAATGCCGACATCGTGAACAAAGTGGTTAACCTGGCTTCCCGTAACGCCGGTTTTATCACCAAACGCTTTGACGGTAAGCTGGCCGCCGAGCTGGCCGATCCGGCGCTCTACCAGACCTTTGTCGACGCCTCAGAGAAGATCGGTGACGCCTGGGCAAGCCGTGAATTCAGCCGTGCCATCCGTGAGATCATGGCGCTGGCTGACCTGGCGAACCGTTATGTCGACGAACAGGCTCCGTGGGTGGTGGCGAAGCAGGAAGGCCGCGACGCCGACCTCCAGGCGATCTGCTCAATGGGGATCAACCTGTTCCGCATTCTGATGACCTGGCTGAAGCCGGTGCTGCCATCCCTGAGCGCCCGTGCCGAGGGCTTCCTCAACAGCGAACTGAGCTGGGACGCGATTGCCCAGCCGCTGCTGAATCATCAGGTTGCGCCATTTAAAGCGCTTTACAGCCGCATTGAGATGGCGAAGGTTGAGGGACTGATTGAGGCGTCGAAAGAGGATGCCGCCGCAGCCAGTGCGCCAGCCGCGAGCGGTCCGCTGGCGGAGTCGCCAGTGGGTGACACCATCACCATCGACGATTTCGCCAAAGTCGATATGCGCGTGGCGCTGATTGAGCAGGCGGAACTGGTGGAGGGTTCAGACAAGCTGCTGCGTCTGCAACTCGACCTGGGTGGTGAAAAGCGTCAGATCTTCTCCGGCATCCGTGCCGCCTATCCCGATCCCTCTGTGCTGGTCGGTAAAATGACCATTATCGTGGCCAACCTTGCGCCGCGTAAAATGCGCTTTGGCATCTCTGAAGGGATGGTGCTGTCAGCGGGTCCGGGCGGGAAAGATCTGTTCGTGCTGTCGGTTGATAGCGGTGCCGTACCGGGTATGCCGGTTAAGTAAGATTGTTTAGCCCTTCGCGCCTCCCGCAGGCGCGAAGGGCGTTTCCCGTCCGCGTTCCTCTCTCTGACCTCTTCTCCCGACGCCCCTGTCCGACAGCGCCTCCTGAATGTGATCGCTAGCACGCTAAGCGGTTAATGCGTATGATGAAGCTCAGTAAAAACAGGAGCCTGCCATGCTGACCGTACTCTCTCTCTGCGGCCGCTATCTTCGCGCCTTTCTGATTATTTATCTCTGCCTGTACAGCGGAATGGGCATCGCCGCGCTGCTGCCGATCAAGTTGCCTGGCAGCATCCTTGGGATGCTGATTCTGTTTGCCCTGCTCGCCTCGCAGATCCTGCCGGTCAGCTGGGTTAAACCGGGCTGTCATCTGCTGATTCGCTATATGGCGCTGCTGTTTGTGCCGATCAGCGTGGGCGTGATGAGCTACACCGATATTCTCTCCGCGCAGTTTGGCCCTATCGTCATCTCCTGCGTGGTCAGCACCTTCCTGGTACTCTCCATCGTCGGGCTCAGCGCCCATCAGCTACACAGCCGCCGTCCGGTCAGGGAGCCAGGGGATGAGTGAAATATGGTGGTCACTGCCGCTGACGCTGGCGGCCTTTTTTCTGGCGCGCAGGCTGGCGATGCGGCTGAAGATTTCGCTGCTGAATCCGCTGCTGGTGGCGATAGCGATAATCATCCCGATCCTGCTGCTGTTGCAGCTGCCCTACTCGCGCTATTTTGCCGGCAGTCAGATTCTGAATCAGCTGCTGCAACCGGCGGTGGTGGCGCTGGCGCTGCCGCTCTATGAGCAGATGCATCAGATCCGCGCCCGCTGGAAATCGATTATTGGCGTCTGCTTTATCGGCAGCCTGACCGCCATGATCTCCGGCACAGCCATCGCCCTGTGGCTCGGGGCTACGCCGGAAATCGCCGCCACCATTATGCCGAAGTCAGTGACCACGCCTATCGCGATGGCGGTCGCTGGTTCACTGCACGGTATTCCTGCCATCAGCGCGATCTGTGTGCTGATTGCCGGGGTGCTGGGCGCGGTGTTCGGCCATATGCTGCTGAATCTGCTGGGCGTGAAATCCAAAGCTGCGCGCGGGCTGGCCATCGGCAATGCGTCGCACGCGCTCGGCACCGCACGCGCCGCCGAACTCGATTATCAGGAAGGGGCGTTCAGCTCACTGGCGCTGGTGATCTGCGGCATTATCACTTCCCTGCTGGCACCGTTTATTTTTCCGCTGCTGCTGCACTGGTTCAGCTAAAACTTTGCGAGAGATCTCGCAAAGTTGAAACATGCAACAGAGGTTACATTGTCAGAGCGATACAGATCACATATAAACCGGTGACTGGTACATCGTCCTGCTGAATTTATGAGGCTATCATGCACTCTCGTTTTCTCTCTGCCTTCGAGGCGTTACCGTCAACCCTGCAAACCGCGCTGGCGCCGCTGCTGAACGATGCCAGCTTTCAGGCGGTGCTGAGCGCCGATCAGGTCGCTCTGCTCCAGCAACAGACGCAGATGGACGCGGACAGCCTGGCGCTGGCGCTGCTGCCGCTGGCGGCATCCTGTGCGGTGGCGACCGTGTCGCATTTCAACGTCGGCGCCATCGCCCGTGGCGTCAGTGGCAACTGGTATTTCGGTGCCAACATGGAGTTTGTCGGCGTTCCGATGCAGCAGACGGTGCACGCTGAACAGAGCGCGATCACCCACGCCTGGCTGCGCGGCGAGCGGCAGCTGGAGACCATCACCGTTAATTACACGCCGTGCGGACACTGCCGTCAGTTCATGAACGAACTGAACAGCGGCACCGCTATTCGAATCAGCCTGCCTCAGCGCGCCATCAGCACCCTGGCCGATTATCTGCCGGATGCCTTTGGCCCGCGCGATCTCGACATCACCACTCTGCTGATGGACGAGGTGGATCACGGCTATGTGGCCGAGGGGGATGCGCTGGTACAGGCCGCTGTCGCGGCAGCCAATGCTAGCCACGCGCCTTACAGCCAGTCCCACTGCGGCGTCGCGCTGCTGACCGCTGACGGCTCGATAGTCGCTGGTCGCTATGCGGAAAACGCCGCCTTTAACCCGAGCTTTCCGCCGCTTCAGGCCGCGCTGGTACTGCTGAATATGCAGGGTGGCGATGCGCGCCAGATAAAAAAAGCGGCAATCGCCGAAGTGGAAAATGCCACATTAAGCCAGTTCGCCGCCACGCAGGCGACGTTACAGACTTTGGGTTGCAGTGAGCTGCTGCCGGTGACGCTGTATAAAGCATAACCCGCTGTCAGAGAGAGCACAGTTTTGTGAGCTTTTATGAACAAACGCTGTACTTCTGCGGGAAATTTCATAGGATCTGGCGGCAGAATTCACGTCATTACAAATTACTCTGAATAATTCAGGTTGCAGGATGGCAGCAGGGACGTGAATTTTTCGCAGCGGCGACCCCGTCGCTGCCGCACCTGCATTCTGAGCTATAACGGGTAAGAAAACTGGCGCTACCTTTCCGGCGTGACGCCAGACAACACTGCAACCGGAGCATCACCGCATGGAACTCGACTACGAAAGTAAACGCCCGCTTTATATCCCTTATGCTGGCCCGATTTTGCTGGAATTTCCCCTGCTGAACAAAGGCAGCGCCTTTACCCTCGAAGAACGCAACGAATTCAACCTCAATGGTCTGCTGCCCGAAGCGGTGGAATCGATTGAGGAGCAGGCGCAGCGTGCCTGGCGTCAGTTTCAGGACTTCAAAAACAATAACGATAAGCACGTCTACCTGCGTAACATTCAGGACACCAACGAAACGCTGTTCTATCGGCTGCTGGATAACCATCTCGAAGAGATGATGCCGATTATCTACACCCCGACCGTCGGCGCGGCCTGTGAGCACTTCTCAGAAATCTACCGCCGTGCGCGTGGCGTCTTTATCTCCTACCCGAACCGTGACCGCATCGAAGATATGCTGCAAAACGCCACCAAGCAGAATGTGAAGGTGATTGTGGTGACCGATGGCGAACGCATTCTGGGACTGGGCGATCAGGGGATCGGCGGGATGGGTATCCCGATTGGTAAACTTTCTCTGTATACCGCCTGTGGCGGCATCAGTCCGGCCTACACCCTGCCAGTGGTGCTGGATGTCGGCACCAACAACCAGCAGTTGCTGAACGATCCGCTCTATATGGGATGGCGTCATCCGCGCATCACCGGCGAAGAGTATGATGAATTCGTTAACGAATTTATTCAGGCGGTAAAACGCCGCTGGCCGAAGGTGCTGTTGCAGTTTGAAGACTTCGCCCAGAAGAACGCGATGCCGCTGCTGAACCGCTACCGTGAAGAGGTCTGCTGCTTTAACGATGATATTCAGGGCACCGCCGCCGTCACCGTAGGCACGCTGATTGCGGCCAGCCGCGCGGCGGGCAGCCGTCTGTGCGAACAGAAAGTAGTGTTCCTGGGTGCCGGTTCAGCGGGTTGTGGTATCGCTGAGCAGATCATCGCGCAGATGAAGTCAGAAGGTCTGAGCGACGAGGAAGCGCGTGGTCGGGTGATGATGGTGGATCGTTTTGGTCTGCTGACCGACAAGCTGCCAAACCTGCTCGATTTCCAGAGCAAGCTGGTGCAGAAGAGCGAAAGCCTGCAACACTGGGATGTGACCAGTGATTCAATCTCGCTGCTGGACGTGGTGCGCAATGCTCAGCCCGATATTCTGATTGGTGTCTCTGGTCAGCCGGGTCTGTTCACTGAAGAGATCATCCGCGAGATGCACAAACACTGTAAGCGTCCGATTGTGATGCCGCTGTCGAACCCGACTTCACGAGTGGAAGCGACGCCAGCCGACATTATCGCCTGGACCGACGGTGCCGCGCTGGTCGCTACCGGCAGCCCATTCTCGCCGGTGAGCTGGAACGGTAAAACCTATCCGATTGCCCAGTGCAACAACTCCTACATCTTCCCCGGCATTGGATTAGGGGTAATCGCCTCAGGTGCCAGCCGCGTTACCGACACCATGCTGATGACCGCCAGTCGCGCCCTTGCTGACTGCTCGCCGCTGGTTAACGAAGGTGAAGGTCCGGTGCTGCCTGAAATCAAAGATATTCAGGGCGTATCGAAGATTATCGCGATGGAAGTGGGCAAAGCCGCACAGCTGGCGGGTGTCGCCGTGGTGACGTCTGAAGATGTGCTGTCACAGGCGATAGCCAATAATTTCTGGCTGCCGCAATACCGTCATTATCGTCGTACCTCGATCTGATCCACCGCTGCCGGACCTCTTAGGGTCCGGCAGTGTTCAAAAAGAGCACAGCCAGCCGGCACTAACTTGCTTCGCTGCGGCAGCTCAAGTAGCCTTGTCCCATCTCAAAATTCTTATATCGAGTCTCCAGGCGCATGCTGAAACGGGTTCTCATTGGTCTGCTTTTCATCATCTTACTGATGGTGGCAACCGCGCTCGGCCTTGATCGCTGGATCAGCTGGAAAACCGCGCCTTTTATCTACGAAAACGTCGCCTCGCTGCCGCATCGTCAGGTAGGCGTGGTGTTAGGTACGGCCAAGTATTACCGGACCGGCGTCATCAATCAGTATTATCTCTATCGCATGCAGGGCGCGCTGAACGCCTATAACAGCGGCAAGGTCAACTATCTGCTGCTGAGCGGTGACAATGCCCAGCAGAGTTACAACGAACCGATGACCATGCGCCGCGATTTGATCAAGGCCGGGGTCGATCCAGCCGACATCGTGCTGGACTATGCCGGATTCCGCACACTGGATTCGATTGTTCGCACCCGCAAAGTCTTCGATACCAATGACTTCATTATCATCACTCAGCGTTTTCACTGTGAGCGCGCGCTGTTTATCGCCCTACAGCTGGGAATTCAGGCGCAGTGTTATGCGGTGCCCTCACCTAAAAATATGCTCAGCGTGCGCTTCCGTGAAGTGGGTGCCCGCCTCGGCGCGCTGGCCGATCTCTTTCTGCTGAAGCGCGAACCACGCTTCCTTGGCCCGCTGGTGCCGATTCCCGCGGTACGCGAAGTGCCTGAGGACGCGCAGAGTTACCCTGCGGTGACGCCAGAACAGCTGCTGGAGCTCGAGCAGAAGTTGAGGAAGTAAAAAGAGCGACGCTGAAGTCCGCTCTTTGGCTATCGATAAGATGCAGGTGCAGGCGATTACGCACCTCATCCCTGAGGTACGCCCGTAAACGGGCCAACGCTTTGCTACAGGCGTATGCTCCCATCGCTTTGAGTTGGTTAGCCGTCTGTTTAAATTTGCTGGAGCTAAAGTGAATCTGACAGCAATGACTAAGCTCAACGCGCAGGGAACCGGGTCAGAAGAGGAAAGCGTCCCGCGTCAGGGACGACGCGGGCCGAGCGTGTCAGGGATGACGGCTTTTGCGTCTTTCCGATCTGACCCGGTTCCCTGCGCAGGCTCCGCCTGACAGCAACGACTAAAACACCCTGCCCCAAAAATAGAAAAAGCGACCCAGAGGTCGCTTTTTTTCGTACGGCAGAACGTTACTTCTTACGCGAATATTTCAGTGAATCCAGCGCCACGGCGAAAATAATGATGCCGCCCTTAATGATGTACTGCCAGTAAGGGTTAACGCCGATATAGGTCAGACCGTAGTTGATCACGGTGAAGATCAACACACCGGTCACCACGCCCGCCACGCTACCAACACCACCGGCGAAGGAGACGCCGCCGACCACACAGGCCGCAATCGCATCCAGCTCATACATAAAGCCGAGGTTGTTGGTGGCAGAACCGATACGGCCCGCTTCCAGCATCCCGCCAAAGGCGTAGAACACCCCTGACAGCGCATAGATCATGATCAGGTTCAGGTTGACGTTAACACCAGAGACTTTCGCCGCTTCCGGGTTGCCGCCGATAGCAAAAATGTTTTTGCCAAAGCGGGTTTTGTTCCACAGCACCCAGACGAAGACGATCGCGATCACGGCGTAGAAAGTGATAAACGACAGTTTAAAGTCGCCGAACCGCAGGAAGCCCTGCGTGAACTTAGAGAAACCGGCGTCAAAACCGGCAATCGGTGAGGCACCGACAAAGTCGTAATAGAGTGAGTTGATACCGTAAACGATGATCATCGTACCCAGCGTGGTGATAAATGGCGTCACCTTCAGGTAAGCAATGATCACCCCATTCACCAGACCAATCACGCCGCCAATCACGCAGACGGTCAGGATCACCAGCGGAATTGGCACAGTATCCAGCGTCGGGAACACTTTGTTGGCGTTATCCATCGCCTGCAACAGCGTGGCGGCCACCACCGCCGCCAGACCAACCTGACGTCCGGCTGACAGGTCGGTTCCCTGGGTCACAATCAGGCCCGCCACACCCAGTGCAATAATAATACGCACCGAAGATTGGGTCAGAATGTTACTCAAGTTCATTAAACTTAAAAAGGTCGGGTCCTGGAAAATAATAATGGCCAGCAGTACCAGCAGCACGACATAAATGCCGCCCTCTTTTAACCAGGTTAGCGCATTCTTTTTTGTAGTCGCTTTCATGTTAACAGCCCTTGCTTCATTAAAGGTGTAATGACGCTAAACGCAATATTTCGTTCTGCGTGGTCGTTTTGGTATCCACTATGCCTGCTACCAGACCGTTACTCATTACCAGAATACGATCGGTAATGCCTAACAGCTCCGGCATTTCGGAAGAGATAATAATGATGCCCTTTTCTTTTTTCGCCAACTCCGCAATCAGCTGGTAAATTTCGAATTTTGCACCAACGTCAATACCGCGCGTCGGTTCATCAAGCATCAGGATTTCAGGCTGGGTCAATAACCAGCGGCCAATAATCACTTTTTGCTGGTTACCGCCCGAAAGCGAACCAATCTGGGTATGATGGCCAGGTGTTTTAACCCGCATTGAATCGATCACCCACTGGGTATCACTCTTCATGCGTTTATTATCCAGCAGCCCCATACTGTTTTTATATTTTTTGATATTGGAAATAAGCGAGTTAAAACCAATATCCAGAAAAGCATAAATACCGGTCGAGCGACGCTCTTCCGTGACCAGCGCAAAACCGTGGTTAATCGCTTCGTTGGCCGTGTGATTGTTAATCGGTTTGCCATGCAGTTTAATGGTGCCACCCGATTTTTCGCGAATGCCAAACAGCGTTTCAACAATATCGGTACGTTTGGCCCCTACCAGCCCGGCAATGCCCAGAATCTCCCCTTTACGCAGATCAAACGAGATGTCGCGAATCGATGGCTGACGCAAGGATGTCAGGTTGCGCACCTCAAGAATGGTTTCACCCGGCACGTTGGTCCGGTCAGGAAAACGCTGATTCAGTGAACGGCCGACCATCATGGCGATGATCTTGTCCATGTCCAGCCCTTCCAGCGGTTGAGTGGTAATCCACTGCCCGTCACGCAGAATGGTAATCTCATCGCACAGCTGGAAAATCTCTTCCATCTTGTGAGAAATATAAACGATGCCGCAGCCGCGATCTTTCAGCTTACGAATAATGGTAAACAGATGGTTCACCTCTTTCTCGGTTAACGAGGAGGTCGGCTCATCCATAATCACAATTTTCGCGTCATAAGAAAACGCTTTGGCAATTTCAATCATCTGCATCTGCGATACAGAAAGATTGGCCACTTTGTCGCGCGGATCAATATCAATATCCAGCTCGTCAAAAATGGCTTTGGTATCCTGATACATCTTATCCTGATCGACAAAAAAGCCTTTGCGCGGATAGCGCCCCAGCCACATGTTGTCCATCACGGTACGCTGCAAGACCAGGTTTAATTCCTGATGCACCATCGACACGCCATTTTCCAGCGCCTCTTTGGAGCTTTTATAGTCGATCTCTTTACCCTGAAAGAGAATACTGCCGGTATCTTTTTTATAAATACCAAACAGGCATTTTAATAAGGTGGATTTACCGGCACCGTTCTCGCCCATTAATGCATGAACAGAGTGAGGCCGCACTTTTAAATTCACATTATCTAACGCTTTAACGCCGGGAAATGATTTAGAGACATCGGTCATCTCCAGCAGATATTCTCGCTGCGCGGTCGTATTATCACTGGCCATAATTTACCTGGCTAAAAAACGGTGGTGACATAAAAAAGGCGCGACACAGGTCGCGCCCGGAATCGAACTTATTTCTGGAACTGAGAGAGGTTTTCTTTATCAACCGGTACGTAAGGAACGCGGACGATCTTATCAACCATCTTGAAGTTAGTGCCGTCGGTGGCGGCTTTGCCGTTCGCCAGATTGTTAGCAATATCCAGCGTGGCTTTCGCCTGGTTTTCCGCATCGTTCAGCACGGTACCGGCCAGCGCACCCGATTTCACCAGCGCCAGCGCTTCTGGCAGGGCATCGACGCCGAACACCGGAATCGACGTCATGTTGTGCGCTTTCAGCGCTTCAACCGCACCCATCGCCATCGCGTCGTTGTTGGCAATCACCACTTCGATTTTTTTGGCGTTCGGGCCTGATAGCCACGCATCCATCTTATCTTTGGCCTGCGCGGTGTCCCACATCGCCGTATCCATCGCTAACTGCTGGGTTTTCAGGCCATCTTTGTTCAGCGTATCGATCACATATTTGGTACGGGCTTCCGCATCCGGGTGGCCTGGCTCGCCTTTCAGCAGCACAAACTGAATCTCACCATCTTTGTTCAGATCCCAGGCTGGGGTCGCTTTCCAGTGCTTCTCAATCAGCTTGCCCTGAATAATCCCGGACTCTTTAGAATCAGTACCGACATAGTAGGCTTTATCATAACCGGCCAGCACCTTGGCGTTAGGCTCTTTGTTGAAGAACACCACCGGCACGTCGTTGGCACGCGCTTTATCGACCACCACCGCCGCAGCAGCCGGGTCAACCAGGTTAATCGCCAGCGCTTTCACGCCTTTTGCCATCAGCACGTCAATCTGATCGTTCTGTTTAGACTGGTCGTTCTGAGAGTCATTCATCAGTAACTGAACGCCACCGATGGTTTTCGCCTCTTTCTCGATGTCTTTGCGCACCATTGACATGAAGTTGTCATCATATTTGTAAATGGTCACACCGATACGGGTGTCAGCGGCGTGAGCGGTTGCACCAAACATCATGCTGGCAACCAGTGCTGTGAGCGTGAAAACCTTCTTATTCATGGTATCTCCGGTTTTTTTATGCAGGGTCTTTTAGCGCTACCGCGCCACAGAGGCGGGAGAGCAATCGGTAAAACAGAGCGGCGCGTCGGTCAGCGTAATGAGGGTGCTGAACCACGGAACGCCGTCTAAAACCTGACTTCCCTGTGCCAGAATACGTCCATAAACAGGGGGAACCCCCTTTAACCGGCGACTGAGACCACACCTGAATCATTTACAACGGCGTTACATAATGTTTCAGTCCGGTAATACGCTGCCATCATAGAGAGAGCAATGTTAATTAACTGTGAATGTAATCACAGATTGAAAACGGTTACATGGCTGAATCGCCTGAATTAGTGACGGACTCCACATTTTGCCGCTGCGCCACCGAATGACGGCGCACCAGGGTCGGCATAAAGATGTGCGTTGCGGTGTCATCCAGCAGCCCTGCTGCGCCCTGTAACGCCAGCTCAGTCGCGACTTTTGCCATAGAAACAATAGGATAACGAACGGTTGTCAGCTGCGGGTCGGTGTAACGGGAGATTGGGATGTCATCGAAGCCAATGACAGAAAAATGCTGTGGCACCTGAATGCCGTTGTCTTTCAGCGCCGTGAGGGCGCCGGCGGCCATACCGTCGTTGTAGGCAAACACCGCGCTGAGGTTGAGATTGCGGCCCAGCAGCTCCACCATCGCCGCCTCACCGCCCTGCATATCTGGCTCGGCGCTGGCGATCCAGCTCTCCTGCGGCCGGATGCCCTGCTCCGCCATCGCCTGTAACCAGCCTTCGCGGCGCTGCGTCACATCCTCAATCGGGTGGCTGGAGCAGAGATAGCCGATGCGGCTATGCCCCTGTTGTAACAGGGTGCGGGTCGCCATCAATGCGCCGGTGACGTTATCCAGACTGACGCTGCGCTGTTCAAATCCGGGTACGATGCGATTGATCACCACCATGCCGGGCACATGCTGCATAAAGTCCGCCAGCTCCGCGTCCGGCAGGGTTTTCGCATGCACCACCAGCGCGCTACAGCGCTGACGGATCAGCACCTCAATGGCATGACGCTCTTTCTCTTCCTGATGCCAGGAATTGCTGATCAACACATGCTTGTGCACGCGCTGTGCCACGGTATCCACCGCTTTCACCAGCGCTCCGAAGAAGGGATCGGAAACATCCATCACCACCACTCCGATGGTATCGCTGACCTGCGTCGCCAGCGCCTGGGCGTTGGCGTTAGGGCGGTATCCCAGCGCTTCGACCGCCAGCAACACGGCGTCGCGGGTGTCAGAGGTGACGGCGCTGCTCTGGTTAAGTACGCGCGACACGGTCGCCACCGAGACGCCAGCCTGACGAGCAACATCACGAATTGTTATCATGCAGCAGTTCCACAGAGGAAAAATAGGGCATCACGCCGGGATGAATACCGGCGCTATTCTGGCAGGGGTAAAGCGCGTGCAGCGTGAATTACGTCACACCAATGAAAACGGTTACATACAATTCTGTAACCTTTGTGATGGCGGTCATTATCTGGCGCGATCGGCGACCTGCGGTTTACCGGCCGACAGCCGGGTCAGCCGCCGCCACAGCCACTCCAGCGGGCCTTGTGCGAAGAAATGTAACCAGATGAGTGAAAACAGGATATTGATAAGCCAGACCGCAGGCACCATCAGCACCAGTTCCAGCCGGGTGAAGTGCATATAGAAGCCAAACCGGTAAAACAGCGTGGTGCAGATGAGGCTTTGCAGCAGATAGTTGCTGAGCGCCATGCGCCCCACGCAACGGATCGCATAGCTGATGCGCCAGCGCGCAATCTGCGGCCAGTACGCCAGACAGAGCGCGGCGTAGCCCAGGCTGATCAGCGGGCTGGCGAGATCGCGCGGCAGTTGCAGATAAAAGCTGGTCCAGCGGAACTCCCAGTGTAACAGCCACTGCGCGGCCACACCGGCCGCCGCAATCAAGCCGCCCATGGTCAGCAGCAGCATCGCCGCCTGGCGATAGTGTCGCGCCGGAAACTCGCCAGTCAGCCAGCCGCTGCGCAGCAGTGCGCCGCCAATCATCATCAGCCCCGCCAGCTGCCAGCCATACTGCGCCGCCAGCGCCATCAGCCCGGAGGAGAGATGATCCAGCCGGTTCTGCACCGCTTCCCAGCCGCCGGTGAGTTTCCAGTACTGTTCATATTGCAGGTCCGCCGCACCGGGCAGCCAGGAGCGGGTTGGCTCAGGATCGGAGATGGAACCAAACACCAGCAGCACGCCGCAGCCCACCAGGTAGAGCAGAATGCCGGTATGCATCAGACTGCGGGTGGAGGGCACATCCCGCAACACCCGCCACACCACCAGCCCGATAATGCCGTAATCCAGCAGGATGTCCCCTTCCCAGAGAAATACGCCGTGCAGAAAGCCGAACAGCACCAGCAGTGACAGCCGGGCGGTGATCCAGCGACTGCCGCGCGGCAGCTGCAATTGCAGTCCCGCGCCAAACAGCAGCGCGAACAGGGTGAGGAATTTGAGCTGCGCCAGTCCATCGGACAGCGCCCAGGTCCAGGCATCAGCGAGGCTGACGCTGCCCTGCCAGGCGGGATTGAGATAGGCGGCAGCGGGCAGACCGAAACCGACGATATTGAGCAGCAGGATGCCGAGAATGGCACAGCCACGAATGAAATCCAGCGCGTGATAGCGTTGCATGCGACACCCTGCATTGACCGGGCGGGCCGCCGTATGCGCCCGCCATTAACTCAACTATGGCGCACCGCGCGCAGAAATTCCTGCCGGGTATTCTGACTCGACTTGAACAGACCGCCAAGTGAGGTGGTTGTGGTGGCGCTGGTGGCATCTTTCACGCCGCGCGCTTTCACGCAGTAGTGTACCGCATCGATAGAGACCGCCACATTGTTGGTGCCGAGCAGCGTCTGTAACGCCACCAGTACCTGCTGCGTCAGCCGCTCCTGAACCTGCGGGCGCTGGGCGAAGAACTGGACGATACGGTTGATTTTCGACAGGCCAATCACCTTCTCTTTCGGGATATAGGCGACGGTGGCTTTGCCATCAATAATCACAAAATGGTGTTCACAGGTGCTGGTCAGGGTGATGTCACGGACCGTCACCATCTCATCGACCTTCATTTTGTTCTCAATGACGGTAATTTTCGGGAAGTTGCCGTAATCGAGACCGGAAAAGACCTCATCCACATACATCTTGGCGATGCGATGCGGGGTTTCCATCAGGCTGTCATCTTCCAGATCGAGATTCAGCAGCTGCATAATCTCGGTCATGTGCCCGGCAATCAGGCTCTTGCGCGTTTCGTTATCAATATCGCGCGTCGGTGCACGCAACGGCGTTTCCAGGCCACGCGCCAGCAGCGCTTCATGAACCAGGGCAGCTTCCTGACTTAGGGTGCTCATCGTAACTCTTCTCCGGCTGGTATTGCGCCTGCGGTTTTCGCCAGCAGGCCCTGTAATCAGGCGCGTATTGTGAAACTTTCTTTGCGTGGAATCCAGCAATCAATCAGATTGGTGATGAAAGGGTTTCAGGCGGTTCGCCGCCAGACCAGCAGCCCCGCCCACACCAGTGCGGCACCGGCCACCCATAAAGCCGGCTCCAGCCGGTGCAGCAGCGCGGTGGAAAGAAAAGAGAGCAGCGGACCGATTAACTGTCCCAGCGCGTAGCCGGTGGTCAGCAGACCAGCCATATAGCGCAGATGATTGGGTGCCAGCTCACGGGCGCAGAGCAGCGACAGCTGCACCACGCTCAGGAAGCCGCCGCCCACCAGCAGCGCTCCCGCCAGCAGGCCGCTGAAACCTGGCAGCAGCGCCGCGGCGAAAACGCCCAGCGCCTGCGCCCAGAGCACCAGCGCTAAGCGGACGTGGCTGCGTCCCCGGTGCCGGGTCAGGATGCCCAGCGCAATGCCGATCACCGCTGCGCCGCCAAAAATCGGCCAGACAAACTGCGCGAAGGCGCTGGCGGGAAAGCGCGTGGCGGCCATCTGCGACAGGAAGGTGGCGGGCAGAATGTAGCCAAAGCCCGCCAGGCTGTAACTCAGCACCAGCCGCCGCAGGTTACGATCCAGCACCAGCGGTTGCGGCGCCTGATCCGGGCGATGCAGTTCACCACGCCGCGGCAGATTTCGGCTGATCAACGCAATCAGCAGCAGAGCCAGCGCGCCATAGGCGACCCAGGCCTGCGCCGCCGAAAGCTGCAAACCGTGCAGCGCCACCGCCAGCAGGCCGCTGACCAGAATACCGCAGCCCGGTCCGGCAAACACCGCCGCCGACAGACCGGCCCGGCCGCAGCGATGCAGCTGCTCGTTGCTCCAGGCGGCTACCAGCACCATCGCCCAGCCGCTGGCGCAGCCAATCAGAAAGCGGATCGCGCCGTGCAGCCACGGACCGCTGGCCAGCGCCGAGAGCAGCGTCAGGATCACCGCGCCCCATACTCCCGCCTGTAACCGCAGCTCCACCCGCCGGTGCGCCCGCATCGCGTCAAACGAGCCACAGAGATAGCCGAGATAGTTGAGCGCGGCGACCAGACTGGCGCTGGTCAGCGTCAGCTGATGCGCCTGGATCATCAGCGGCACCTGGGGCGTAAAGGCGAAGCGGCCAATGCCCATCGCGACAAATAGGGTTAAAAAAGCGCTGAGCGCCACGCGAAACGCCATGACTGAACTCCTGTTGTGCTGTTCTGCGATCTCTTCTGACTTGCTAACAGCATGCGGGATGTTTAGAATCACGAAAAGTGAATAATATTAACCAAGTTGTTTACAGGAAGAGAAGATATGGATTTAGTTCAGTTGCGTATGTTCTGTTCCGTGGCCGAAACCGGCTCACTGGCGCGCGCGGCAGAGCAGCTGCACCGTGTCCCCTCTAATCTCACCACGCGGCTGCGGCAGCTGGAAGAAGAATTGGGTGTCGATCTGTTTATTCGTGAGAAGCAGCGCATTCGCCTGTCGCCAATGGGCCATAATTTCCTGAATTATGCGCAGCGTATCCTGGCGTTGAGCGAAGAAGCGATGAGCATGACCCGCACCGGTGAACCGGCGGGCAACTTCGCACTCGGTTCAATGGAGAGCACCGCCGCTACCCGACTGCCCGGCCTGCTGGCCGCCTATCACCAGCGTTTTCCCAAAGTGGCGCTGTCGCTGATCACCGGCACCTCGGGCGAAATTATCGATCGGGTGCGTGAAGGCACCTTAGCCGCCGCGCTGGTGGATGGTCCGGTGGCCCATGACGATCTGAATGGCTGCATCGCCTTTCGTGAAGAGATGGTGCTGATCACCGGGCTTGACCATGCGCCGATCATCAGCGCGCGCGACGTCCAGGAAGACACCCTGTTCGCCTTTCGCAACAGCTGCTCCTACCGGGTGAAGCTGGAGACCTGGTATCGCGACAGCCAGACCGCGCCCGACAACGTGATGGAGATTCAGTCCTATCACGCCATGCTGGCCTGCGTGGCGGGCGGTGCGGGAGTGGCGATGATCCCGGCCTCGGTGCTGAAGCAGATGGCGGACCGCTCACGGGTGCAGGCGCATACGCTGCCGCCAGCCTATCGCGACACGGCGACCTGGCTGATGTGGCGACGCGACGCCTTTACGCCCAATGTGGAAGCGCTGAAGTACCTGATTATTGAACAATTTGACGATCGACCGCTCAACGATGAGCTGATCCACCCCTTACAGGCGGCGGAATAGGCGTTCCACGCTATGTTTAAAAGTCTGGCCCACCCGGCCCTGAATCATCACGACCACCCGACGCCACCGTGCGTCACAATCTGACTGGAAGAGGGATTGCATGAATATGATCAAAACCCGTGCCGCTGTTGCCTGGGCTGCTGGCGAACCGCTGAAAATCGAAGAAGTGGATTTAATGCCACCGCAGAAAGGCGAAGTGCTGGTGCGTATCGTCGCGACCGGCGTCTGCCACACTGACGCTTACACCCTGTCCGGTAGCGACCCGGAAGGCGTTTTCCCGGCGATCCTCGGCCATGAAGGTGGCGGCGTGGTGGAAGCCGTGGGCGAAGGCGTCACCAGCGTTGAGGTGGGCGACCATGTTATTCCGCTCTACACCCCGGAGTGTGGCAAATGTAAGTTCTGCCTGTCGGGCAAAACCAACCTCTGCCAGGCGATCCGTACCACCCAGGGTAAAGGACTGATGCCGGACGGCACCACCCGCTTCTTTAAAGATGGCAAGCCGATTTTCCACTACATGGGCACCTCAACCTTCTCCGAATACACCGTGGTGCCGGAGATTTCGCTGGCCAAAATCAGCAAAGAAGCACCGCTGGAAGAGGTCTGTCTGCTGGGCTGCGGCGTCACCACCGGCATGGGCGCGGTAATGAACACCGCCAAAGTGAAGGAAGGCGATACCGTGGCGATTTTCGGTCTCGGCGGCATCGGCCTTTCGGCGGTGATTGGCGCGAAAATGGCGAAAGCGGGCCGCATCATCGCTATCGACATTAACACCAGCAAATTCGATCTGGCGCGCAAGCTGGGTGCCACCGATCTGATTAACCCGAAAGATTACGACAAGCCAATCCAGGACGTGATCGTCGAACTGACCGATGGCGGCGTCGATTTCTCATTTGAGTGTATCGGCAACGTCAACGTAATGCGTTCAGCGCTGGAGTGCTGCCACAAAGGCTGGGGCGAATCGGTGATTATCGGCGTCGCCGGGGCCGGTCAGGAGATCTCGACCCGTCCATTCCAGCTGGTGACCGGTCGCGTCTGGCGCGGTTCCGCGTTCGGCGGCGTCAAAGGCCGTTCGCAGCTGCCGGGCATTGTGCAGGATTATCTCGACGGGAAGTTTGCCCTGAATGATTTCATCACTCACACCATGCCGCTGGAAGAGATTAACGACGCCTTTGATTTGATGCACGAAGGAAAATCGATCCGCTCGGTGGTGCATTTTAACAAGTAATCAGGAGGCGTTATGGCATCCACTCTGGAGCTACTGGAAGAACACCGCATTTTCGGCGGCTGGCAGCAGCGCTGGCGTCATCAGTCAGCGGTGCTGAACTGCCCGATGACCTTCAGCATCTATCTGCCGGCTCCGCACGACGATGCGCCACCGGCGGTGGTCTGGTTTCTGGCCGGGCTGACCTGCAATGATGAGAACTTCACCACCAAAGCGGGCGCGCAGCGCGTCGCGGCGGAGCTGGGTCTGGTGCTGATTATGCCGGATACCAGCCCGCGCGGTGACGGGGTCGCCAATGATGAAGGGTACGATCTCGGTCAGGGCGCGGGATTTTATCTCAATGCGACGCAGCAGCCCTGGGCGAGCCATTTCCGCATGTTCGACTATCTGAGCAGCGAGCTGCCGGCGCTGATTGCCGATAACTTCAAGGTCAGTGAACGTCAGTCGATTATGGGTCACTCGATGGGTGGACACGGCGCGCTGATGCTGGCGCTGCGTCTGGGGAACCGTTTTGCCTCGGCCTCCGCCTTTGCCCCCATCGTTAACCCGATGGACGTTCCCTGGGGTCAGAAAGCGTTTCAGGCTTATCTGGGCGACGATCGTGCGGCCTGGCGCGAATATGACAGCTGTCAGCTGATGGCGGAGGTGTCGCATCGGCTGCCGATGCTGATCGATCAGGGCGACAGCGATCAGTTCCTGGCGGATCAGCTGCAACCGGAGCGGTTAGAGGCGGTGGCGCAGGAGAATGGCTTCCCGCTGACGCTGCGCATTCAGCCGGGTTATGACCATAGCTACTTCTTTATTGCCAGCTTTGTGGAAGATCACCTGCGTTTCCACGCACAGCATCTGCTGGTGTAGTCAATCAGGGCCGCGTTGCGGCCCTGATATTTTTGTCACTGACCGCCACCGGACGCTTTGATTGCGGCCCTGCCCCAGTCATCACTCAGACCAGCGCTGAATCCACCAGCCCGTCAATCATCACCTGCGGAATGCCGCGCGAACAGTGTTCGATACGTCCCTCTACGCCATAGACCTGTGCCAGCGTCGCGGGCGTAATCACCCGATCCGGCTGCCCTTCCGCCACCAGCGTGCCCTGCTTCAGCATTAACGCATGTTGCGCATGACGCAGTGCGATATTGATGTCGTGCACCACCACCACCGTCACGATGTTACGCAGGGCGGTTTCGCGCCGCACCAGGTCCATGACGTGAAACTGATAGTTGAGGTCCAGCGCGCTGAGCGGTTCATCCAGCAGCAGCAATGCCGGACGACGGATCAGCGACTGCGCCAGCCCGACCAGCTGTTTCTGTCCGCCGGAGAGTTGATCGAGGTAGCGCATCGCCAGATGGGCGATGCCAAGCTGCTCCAGCAGGCGCATGATTTCCGCTTCGCTGCTGGCGCTGTGCAGGCCGCCAGAGGCGCGCTGCGCCACGATAATCGACTCCAGCACATGCAGATGCACCCCCGCCGGCAGCGACTGTGGCAGATAGACGACCTGCTTCGCCCGACGGGCAAACGGCAGGCTCATCAGATCTTCACCATTGAGCCACATCTCGCCCTGGCCTTTGTTCAGCCCGGCCAGCGCCCGCAGCAGCGTCGATTTACCGCAGCCGTTCGGTCCGAGCAGCACGGTGATCTCCCCACGCGGCAGCGTCGCCACATTGAGATTCTCAATGACTTTCTGTTTCGGATAACCGGCGCTGAAGCCGCGTAAGGTCAGACCCTGTTGCATCAGACACTCCCCCGATGACGCAGAATAATACTCAGGAAGAACGGCACGCCAATCAGTGAGGTGACAATGCCGACCGGAATGATCACGCCGGGCAGCAGATTTTTCGAGGCGACCGACGCCAGCGACAGCACCAGCGCGCCGACCAGCGCACTGGCGGGCAGGTAGAAGCGGTGATCTTCACCGAACATCATACGGGCGATGTGTGGCGCGACCAGGCCGATAAAACCGATCGGTCCGACAAAAGCCACCGCCAGTGCCGACAGGATGCTGATGCGCAGCAGCGTGGTGAGGCGCAGACGACGCACGTCGATGCCAAAGCTCACCGCGCGGTCTTCGCCCAGCCGCAGCGCCGTCAGTTTCCAGCTGCTCATCATCGAGAACGGCACCAGAATAGCCAGCGCCACGCTCAGCACCCCCAGCTTCTCCCAGGAGGCGCGCGCCAGGCTGCCCATGGTCCAGAACACCAGCCCCTGGAGGGTATCTTCGCTGGCGATAAACTGCATCATCGAAACCAGCGCGTTAAAGGTAAAGACCAGTGCGATGCCGAACAGCACCACGCCCGCTGAGGAGACCTGCGTCCAGCGGGTCACCGCATCCAGCATCAGTGCGGCAAACAGCGCAAACACAAAGGCGTTAGCGGAGATTAACCACTGGTCGGGAATACCGGGAATACCGACGCCGAGGATGATCGCCAGCGCGGCACCAAAGGCGGCGGCGGATGACACACCGAGCGTAAACGGGCTGGCCAGCGGGTTGTTGAGGATGGTCTGCATCTCTGCGCCCGCCAGGCCCAGCGACAGGCCAACCACAATCGCCATCAGCGCGTAGGGCAGACGAATGTCCCAGACGATAACGCGGGTGCCGGCATCGACGCTGTCGGGATTGAGCAGCGTGTTCCACAGCGTATCCAGCGTGAGTCCGGCCGGACCCAGGGTGAAGTCGAGGATCAGCGAGGCGAGGATCGCCAGCAGCAGCACGCCGATCCATACCAGCCGGCGACGCAGCACCTGATGGTAGTTCTGCATGGTGTGCTGAAGCGTCTCTTCCCCCGTCAGCAGCGAAGTTTCAGTCGTCATGTTTTAACCCTGTGTGGCTATCCTTTCAGAAAACGCAGCCACAATAGTGCAGGTGATAATAATTATCAATTCGTTAAATTAAGCGAGACGTGAAAAACCGTAAAAAAGGGTGTGACAGGCGGGAGAGTGGCTCAGGGAGCCTGCGCCTTTCACAAAGACACAAAACCCGCCATTCCTGGCGGGCACCGTGCACAGCAGTTAGCGCGCTGGCTTAATCTTTATGAACCGGGAACTCCATTTCGCTGTACTTCACGAAACGGCTGCCGCGCGTCAGCTTGTAGCCAAACCAGATAATCAGAAACAGCGGAAGACCGATGTAGGTTGCCGCTACGCTGTACCAGTCGATGCTGTCATTGAGAAACGCCTGATAGTTCTGCCCTAAGGTAATAATCAGGCAGAGCACAAAGGCGAAAATCGGTCCCAGCGGAAAGAAGCCGGAACGGTAAGGCAGATCGTTCAGGTCACGTCCCTGGGCGACATAGCCGCGACGGAAGCGGTAGTGGCTGATGGCAATTCCCAGCCAGGCGATAAAGCCGGTCATGCCTGAGGTATTCAGCAGCCAGAGATAGACCTCCTGATTGCCAAATTTTGAGGTCAGGAAGCAGAGCCCGGCGACCACGGTGGTGGCCCACAGCGCGTTACGCGGCACGCCGCCCTTTGAGAGCTTCGCAAAAATACGCGGCGCTTTACCTTCGCAGGCCAGGTTATAGAGCATGCGGGTGGAGGCGTACATGCCGGAGTTACCCGCTGACAGCACGGCCGTCAGGATCACCGCGTTCATCACCGCTGCCGCAGAGAGCAGCCCGGCGTTCTGGAACACCAGGGTAAACGGACTGACGCTGATGTCATTGATGTCGTTATGCAGCAACTTCGGATCGGTATAGGGCAGGATCAGGCTGATAATCAGAATGGCGAAGACGTAGAACAGCAGAATACGCCAGAAAATCTGCCGCACCGCGCGCGGAATGTTTTTTGCCGGATCTTCCGATTCCCCGGCCGCGATACCGATAAGCTCGGTGCCCTGGAAAGAGAATCCCACAATCATCGCCACGCCAATCATCGCGGCAAAGCCGCCGGCAAACGGCGCTTCGCCCACCTGCCAGTTATGCCAGCCCGCGTTTTCCGCGCCGCGCATAATGCCGGTAATCATCAGCACACCGACCACGATAAAGATAATCACGGTGGCGACCTTGATCAGCGAGAACCAGTATTCCGCCTCACCAAAGCCTTTCACTGAGATGTAGTTGAGCAGGAACATCAGACCGAGGAACAGCGCGCTCCAGATCCAGCCAGGGGTATCCGGGAACCAGTAGTTCATCACCAGCTGGGACGCCACCAGGTCGACCGCGATGGTCACCGCCCAGTTGTACCAGTAGTTCCAGCCGAGAGCGAAACCAAAGCCCTCTTCAACATATTTCGCGCCATAGGTGGCGAAGGAACCCGATACCGGCATAAACGCCGCCAGCTCACCGAGGCTGGTCATCAGGAAGTAGACCATCAGGCCGATCAGGATATAGGAGAGCAGTGCCCCGCCCGGTCCCGCCTGGGCAATGGTGGCACCTGAAGCGACAAACAGGCCGGTGCCAATTGAACCGCCAATGGCGATCATCGTCAGATGACGGGCTTTTAACGCACGTCGTAACGCAGGTTGTTGTGTTGTATTTGAGTCATTATGCATGTGTTAACGCTACGCTGGGTAAAAATGAGGCGCGATTGTAGCAGCCAGATCGACGCTGTATAGGGAATGCCACGCTGTTATAAGTTAAGTTCATGATCGCGCCGGAATTATTAGCAATCACTCACGGCAATAGGACAAAAAGCGCGTCAGGGCCTTAGAGATATGCTTCTGTCGGTGATGAATGCGATAGAGGGTACGGGTCAGACGCGGCAGCGGAATCGCCACTTCGGCCAGCGTGCCCGCCTCCAGCAGATCGGCAATCACCCGACGCGAGAGGCAGCTGATGCCCATACCGTGCCGCACCGCATGTTTGATCGCCTCTGAGTTACCCAGCTCCATACCCAGCTGAAAGGTAGGCAGATGGGACAGCAGCAGATAATCGACGATTTCGCGGGTGCCGGAGCCGCGCTCACGCAGGATCCACGGCGCCGCCGCCAGCGTCTCCAGCGTCACCGGCTGTTGCAGGATCGCGGCGTCCGGTGCGGCAAACACCACCAGCTCATCCTCCAGCCAGGGTTCACTGACCAGTTCGGTCATGTGGCACGGACCCTCAATCAGTCCGACATCCACGCGAAAATCGGAGACGGCGTGGATCACATCCAGACTGTTGCCGACGCTCAGCTCCAGCGGCAGGCCGGGAAAATCGCGCCGATAAGCGGCCATCATGCCGGGCAGCAGGTAGTTGCCGATGGTGCTGCTGGCGAAGATGCGGATAGCGCCGTTGTCCTCTTTAAACAGCTGCTCAATTTCGCCCGCCTGCTCCAGCAGCCCCACCGCGCGGGGATAGAGCAGTCGTCCATGCTCATTCAGCACCAGCCGTTTTCCGACCCGATCAAACAGCTGTACCCCCAGCTGGCTCTCCAGATCGGCCAGCGCCGCGCTGACCGCCGACTGCGACAGCGACAGCTGCTGTGAAGCCTGAGTGGTCGATCCGCTCTTTAATACTTCCGTAAAAACTTCTATCTGACGCAGGGTAATGTGCATCGCGGTTCCTTAATTGCGTTACTGCCGGAGGAGGTAGATCACCAGCGCCAGCCAGATCAGCCCAACCAGCACCACCCAGCCCGCTATCTTTTTACCGCGCGCCCGCTGAGAGTGCGCCCGCTCGCTGCTGCTGATGCGCACCTCGCGCGGCAGCAGCCGCAACAGCAGCATCACGCCAGTGGGAATGATCACCGCGTCATCCAGCAGGCCGACAAACGGGATCACATCGGGAATCAGGTCGATCGGGCTGATGCCGTAGGCGACCAGGCCCAGCATGGCGAGCTTGTTCCACCACGGCGTGCGCGGGTCGCGAAACGCGAACCCCAGTACCAGCACATCTCTTTTGATCAGCGTCGCCCAGCGGCGCAGTCGCGAAAAAATCATTGTGGCTGCCTTATCGTTTATTCTGGTTAATTATAAATATATTATCAATTTCACTTTTAAGCCAGTGCGCGCCATGATCGGTTCTCAGAGAAAAGGAGTGACCATTATGGCCGAACTGAGCATCACTAAACATCATCATCCCGTTGCGCTCTGGGTCCCCGGTCTGCTGCTGACCGCCCTGCTTGCCGCCGCCGCCAGCTGGCTGGCCCAGCAACCGGCGATTGCCGGACTGGGGCTGGGTTCGCTGACCCTGGCGATTATGCTGGGCATTCTGGTCGGCAATAGCGTCTATACGCCGCTGGCGTCGCGCTGTGACAGTGGCGTACTGCTGGCTAAACAGAAGCTGCTGCGGCTGGGAATTATCCTGTTTGGCTTTCGCATTACGCTGCAACAGATCGCGGACGTCGGTTTCAGCGGCATCCTGATTGACGCGCTGACGCTGAGCAGCACCTTCTTTATTACCTGTCTGCTGGGGATCCGGCTGCTGAAGCTGGATCGCGATACCGTCTGGCTGATTGGCGCGGGCAGCAGCATCTGCGGGGCCGCCGCTGTGCTGGCGACCGAGCCGGTAGTGAAAGCCGCGCCGTCGAAAGTCGCGGTGGCGATCGCCACCGTGGTGCTGTTCGGCACGCTGGCGATATTTATCTATCCCCTGCTCTGGCCGCTGGCGCATCACCTGTTGCCACAGCTCAGTGAAGCGCAGTTTGGTATTTTTACCGGCTCTACCGTGCACGAGGTGGCGCAGGTGGTGGCCGCCGGACACAGCATCAGCCCGGACGCCGAGAACAGCGCGGTGATCGCCAAGATGCTGCGGGTAATGATGCTGGCCCCGTTCCTGCTCTGCCTCAGCGCCCTGTTACGCGGTCAGCGCAGCGGCAGCCAGGCGCGGCAGCCCGTGACCTTTCCGTGGTTCGCCCTGCTGTTTATTGCGGTCGCGCTGTTTAACTCGCTGCAACTGATGCTAGCGGTGGTGGTCAGCGGGCTGAATCAGCTGGCCGGTTTGCTGCTGGCGATGGCGATGGCGGCACTGGGGTTAACCACCCGCTTCGGGGCGCTGCGTGAGGCGGGAATAAAACCGCTGCTGCTGGGGGCGCTGGTGTTCAGCTGGCTGATCGCGGGCGGCGGTGCCATCAATCTGCTGGTGCAACATTTCATGGGCTGACGGCATCGGGTATCATGCCCGTTCATCCGTGCACAGCCCCCAGGAGAATGGCATGAAATATATCGGCGCACACGTCAGTGCGGCAGGCGGCGTGGATCAGGCAGTGATCCGCGCCCATGAGTTAGAAGCCACCGCCTTCGCCCTGTTTACTAAAAATCAGCGCCAGTGGAAGGCTGCCCCGCTCTCCACTGAGGTGATTGACGCTTTTCGCGCCGCCTGTGAAACCTATAACTTCGGCCCGCAGCAGATCCTGCCGCACGACAGTTTTCTGATTAACCTCGGTCATCCGGTGGCGGACGCGCTGGAGAAGTCCCGCGCCGCTTTTATTGACGAACTGCATCGCGCCGATCAGCTCGGTCTGACGCTGCTGAATTTCCATCCGGGCAGCCATCTGCATCAGATTGATGAGCCGGCGTGCCTGGCGCGGATTGCGGAGTCAATTAACATCGCCCTCGACCAGAGCCAGAACGTCACCGCGGTGATTGAGAATACCGCAGGCCAGGGCAGCAACCTCGGTTTCCGCTTTGAACATCTCGCCACCATTATTGAGCAGGTTGAAGATAAGTCGCGCGTCGGCGTCTGCATTGATACCTGCCATGCCTTTGCTGGCGGTTACGATCTGCGTACCGAAGCGGACTGCGAAGCGACCTTCGCAGAGTTTGAACGTACGGTCGGCTTTAACTATCTGCGCGGTATGCACCTGAATGACGCCAAAAGCGCTTTCGATAGCCGCGTTGACCGTCATCACAGCCTGGGTGAAGGGAATATCGGTAAGACGGTGTTCAGCTGGCTGATGAAAGATCCGCGATTCGATGGCATTCCGTTGATTCTGGAAACCATCAATCCCGACATCTGGAAGGATGAGATCGCCTGGCTGAAAGCTGAGCAGCAGGGATAACAAAGGGAGCCGGTTGGCTCCCTTTTCTTTTTGGCAACCGTGTTGCTGATAAGGTACGGGCTCAGGGAGCCTGATTGCCGCCTGAAAAAGCCATCAGGGAGCCCGCAGGCTCCCTGATTTTCTTACTTCTTACTTCAGCAAATCAGGCTTTCGCCAGCTGCTCTTCAGGACGTTTCAGTACCGCATAGCTCAGACCGGCAATCGCTGTACCCACCACAATCGCCATCAGATAGCCGATAACCGGGGTAATCGCGCCAGGGATCAGCAGCACAAACAGACCACCGTGCGGTGCCATCAGTTTCGCGCCAATTGCCATCGAGATAGCGCCGGTGGTTGCGCCACCGATGATGCAGCAGGGCAGAACACGCATCGGGTCACGCGCCGCAAACGGAATCGCACCTTCAGAGATAAAGCAAAGACCCAGTACCAGTGCCGCTTTGCCGCCTTCCTGCTGACCTTTGTTGAATTTACGACGGGCAACCAGCGTCGCCAGACCCATCGCCAGCGGTGGCACCATACCGGCCGCCATGATCGCGGCCATCGGCGCATAGGTCTGCGAACTCAGTAAGCCAACACCAAAGGCGTATGCCACTTTGTTCACCGGACCACCCATATCGGTACACATCATGCCGCCCAGAATCGCACCCAGCAGCACCGCATTGGCGGTACCCATGTTAGCCAGCCAGTGCGTCAGGCCGCTCATGATACCGGCAACCGGTTTACCCACCACGTAGATCATCAGCAGACCGGTGATCAGGCTGGCGAACAGCGGAATAATCAGTATCGGTTTCAGCGCTTCCATACTCTGCGGCAGTTTAACCTTGCCGCTGATCAGCTTCGCCGCATAACCGGCGATGAAGCCCGCGATAATCCCGCCTAAGAAGCCGGCGTTGATGCTGGTGGCGATCATGCCGCCAATCAGGCCTGGCGTCAGACCCGGACGGTCAGCAATCGAGAAGGCGATAAAGCCCGCCAGCACCGGCACCATCAGGGCGAAGGCGCTGCCACCACCGATCTGCATCAGCGCAGCGGCCAGCGTACCCGGTTCTTTAAACGCCGTGATACCAAAGGCGAACGACAGCGCGATGCTCAGACCACCCGCCACCACCATCGGCAGCATGTAGGAGACGCCGGTCAGCAGGTGACGATAGGCGCCTGCGCTCTCTTTCTTCTCATCCTGGCTGTCACTGCTTTGCCCGGAAGTTGTGCCTTTATAAGGCTTCGCTTCGGCGACCGCTTTATCCAGCTCCTGCGCGGTTTTCTTCAGCGCCAGGCCGGTTGAAGTGCGGTACATCGGCTTACCGGCAAACTTCGCCAGATCAACTTCAATATCTGCGGCGACGATCACCAGATCGGCGGCGGCCACCTCTTCCGGGGTGATGGCGTTACCGGCACCCACTGAACCGCGGGTTTCGACCTTCACCCACCAGCCGCGACGGGTCGCTTCAGCCTGAATCGCCTCGGCGGCCATAAAGGTGTGCGCCACGCCGGTCGGACAGGCGGTAACAGCGACAACCCGTTTCTGCGCGCCAGCCTGCGCCGGTGGTGCCGCCGGTGTTGCCACCGCCGCCGCCTGCCAGGGTTTGGCTTCCGCTTTAGCCCGGTTCAGGAAATTTTCTGGCTGATGCAGCGCCAGCTGGGTATCGCCCAGCCAGACCGCTTTGCCGTTCAGTGCCGCATCGTCCGGCACCTTTTTGCCCAGCACAATCGCCAGTTCAGCGTCCGCCGGATTCTCAGTCAGGGTCAGACCCGCAGCGGCTGCGGCAGCAGCCAGACGCTGTTGCGCCATGTAAGCGGAAGCCAGTCCCAGTGTAGGGTCTTTTATCAGCAGCGTTTTCATTATCGCTCTCCTGCTGTCAGTTAACGGGTTGTAAGTCGACGCGCGCCATCATTGCGGCCAACTGGGTACGATCGGAAACGCCAACGTTACTCTGGCTGACGGCCATCGCCGCCACGGCAGTCGCAAGACGCAGCGTGTGTTCGCTGGATTCACGCATCAACAGGCCATAGATCAGGCCGCCGACCATAGAGTCTCCGGCTCCCACGGTGCTGACCACTTCGCACACCGGGGGTTTGGCAATCCATTCGCCTGAGGCGTTGACCCACAACGCCCCTTCTGCGCCCAGCGAGATCACGACATGGGCGATGCCCTGTTCGCGCAGCTCGTGTGCAGCACCAATCACGTCCTGTAACGTGGGCAGTTTGCGACCGGCCCAGATTTCCAGTTCACGGCGGTTAGGTTTAACCAGCCACGGCGCGGCTTTCAGACCCGCCACCAGCGCCTCACGGCTGCTGTCAAAAATGATGCATGGGCAGTGGGTGCGCAGTTCGGTCATCCAGCGGGTAAAGGCGTCGTGATCCACACCCTCTGGCAGGCTGCCGCTGACGCAGACCATATCGAACTGGCCCAGCCAGGTCAGGGAGTCGCTGGTGAAGCGGTCCCACTCCTGCGGCGTCACCTGAAAACCGGAGAAGTTCAGGTCGGTGACATCACCGGTCTGCTCGGTGAGTTTGACGTTAATACGGGTACGGCCTGGCACCACCTGAAAACGATTCGCAATGCCCAGTTCGCTGAACAGCTGCTGAAAGCCGTCCTGGTTCTCTTTGCCAAGGAAACCGCCGACGGTGACATCAATGCCGAGATCTTTCAGCACTTTGGCGACGTTAATGCCCTTGCCCGCCGCGTGCAGCCCGGTGGTTTTCACCAGGTTGACTTCACCCCGTTCGATTTCCGGGGTATATCCCACCAGGTCATACGCCGGGTTCAGCGTAATGGTGGCGACACGTCTGCTCATGCTGCCCCCTCACCTAAACCGCTGGTGATTGCTTCTTCAATGGCGTTCAGCGCCTGCTGCGCATCGTCACCGCTGGCGGTAAAGCGCAGGCGATGGCCTTTTTTCACACCCAGCGCGACCACTTTCATCAGGCTGCGGCCATTGGCAGGTTTACCGCTGCCGTCGAGATTGGTCACGGTGATGTCGCTGTTGAACTGCTTGATCACGCTGACCAGCGCCGTGCCCGGACGGGCATGCAGGCCATGTTCGTTGCGGATGGTGAATTCCGCGGTCAGAGTTTCCGCCTGCTCATCCACTTCGCTGGTCAGCAGCGCATAAACACCGGCGGCATCGGCCTTCAGCAGGCGATCCGCTTTGCCCTGTTGCAGCAGTGCGCTGAGATAGCCCAGCACTTCCAGCGGACGTTCATCGGTTGCCGCCACGCTGATTAACAGCGCCGCCGCTTCACCCTGATGATCAAACGGATGTTCGGCACGGCTGACGGCCACGCCGCTGCGCAGATTGCCGAGGCTACTGTCGCTGAGCCAGATACCCTGGCCGAGATTCAGCGGCGTGTTAGAGACCACATCGGCCACATAACTCGCGTCTACCACGCCCGCCGATTGCAGACGACCGGCGTTCATTGCCTGTAAGGTGATCAGGTCGCTGGCGGCCACATTCAGGGTGATTAATGAGGTATCGAAGCTGAATTCAGCGGCTTGTTTCTCGCCCATCAGCAGCGCACGAAGATCTTCAGCAGAGGCGGTTTTCAGCTGCTCAGCGATCGAATCATCGCTCAGCACATGGGTCAGCTGACGCAGCAGCGCCAGATGCTCATCCGATTTCGCGGCAATCCCGATAGCCACGTAGGCAGTCTGATCGTCGCCCCAGGCGATGCCCTGCGGGAACTGGAATACCTGAACGCCGGTTTTCAGCACCATGTCGCGGGTGTCGGTGGTGCCGTGCGGGATGGCGATGCCGTTACCAAGAAAAGTGGAGGTCTGCTGCTCACGCGCCAGCATGCCGTTGACATAGCCTTCCGTCACGTTGCCCGCGGCGGTTAACGCGGCGGCTACCTGACGAATGGCCTCTTCTTTATTCTGGGCGCTGGCTCCGGTATGGATGGCCTGCAATTCGAGCTGGAACATAATTCTCCTCGCTTGCTGAGATTGAATCGTTTCAGCCAGTGGGGAAATTATTACGCCACACTGTTGAAGAGAGGTGGCGCAGTCACCGCTGAAACGTTTCAAGGATTGTGGTACAGCGCGTTTCAGCAGGCAAGAGAATGCGCAAACGGCGTAGCAGATTTTTGACGTTACGCACATTTCGTGCTGGTTTTCCGCGCCAGGCTGACAGCGTGCTGACACTGTTGCTGTAAGGCAGCTTCAGGCTGGCAAAAATTTCAGCCGCGTCAGCGCGTCAGGGCGCGGTGTCAGCTTCAAGCTGTAACAGATAGGTCATCGCCTGCTGGCGCGACTCGCCGCACATGCTCCGCGCCGGTTGCAGACCGGCACAGACCGCGGGACGCAAAGGGGAACCAAACAGCTTACAGCGCAGCTGATCGTCAAGCTGAACGCAGGGCGTGTTGGCGGGCTTGCCCTCAGGCATGCCGGGGATCGGTGAAGAGATGGAGGGCGCCGTACAACAGGCACCGCATTGGCTACGGCATTGCATCGTGCGCTCCGGCAGAAAAAGTCGCGGCGACAATAACAGCCAGGCCGCGCAATTGCTATGTCTGGCGCTCGCTGGCGCAAAATTTCGCACCCGCCATATTGCCAGTTTTCCCCGGCGCGGGTAACGTTGCGCGCACTTCACTCTCAGAGATAGCGAGAACAGCAATGCCAAAAGCCAATGAGATCAAAAAAGGGATGGCCGTTACCCATAACGGCAAACTGCTGCTGGTTAAAGATATTGATGTCCAGAGCCCCAGCGCGCGCGGTGCCGCCACCCTGTATAAAATGCGCTTTACCGATGTCCGCACCGGTTTGAAGGTTGAAGAGCGCTTTAAGGGCGACGAGATTATCGATGCCATTCAGCTCAGCCGCCGCAGCGTCACCTTCTCCTATATAGATGGTGATGAGTATATCTTTATGGATGACGAAGATTACACGCCCTACACCTTCAAGCAGGAGCAGATAGAAGAAGAGCTGCTGTTTATCCCTGAAGGTGGCATTCCGGGCATTCACGTGCTGACGATGGATGGCCAGCTGCTGGCGCTGGAGCTGCCACAGACCGTGGATATGGAGATTGTCGATACCTCACCGGGCATTAAAGGGGCCTCCGCCAGCGCCCGGACGAAACCGGCCGGAATGAGTACGGGCCTCTCTATTCAGGTGCCGGAGTACCTGAGCAATGGCGATCGCATCCGTATCCATATTGCCGAACGTCGCTACATGGGCCGTGCTGACTAACCTGACACGCTGCTCGCGGTGATGTTGGTGTTATAATATAACAAAACACTGACACTCTCTCACAGGAGCCAGATTTATGACGCGGGTTAATCTGATCACCGGTTTTTTAGGCAGCGGTAAAACTACGCTGTTATGTCATCTGCTGGCGGCCAGGCCAGCGGATGAAAAATGGGCGGTGCTGGTGAACGAATTTGGCGAGATCGGGATCGACGGCGCGCTACTGGCCGATCGCGGTGCCACCTTAAAGGAGATCCCCGGCGGCTGCCTCTGCTGTGTCAATGGCCTGCCGATGCAGGTCGGGCTGAACATGCTGCTGAAAAGCCAGCCCGATCGGCTGCTGATTGAGCCAACCGGCCTCGGGCATCCGCGTCAGGTATTACAGATGCTGACGGCGCCGGTCTATCAGAGCTGGCTGCAACTGAATGCGACACTGACGCTGCTGGATGCGCGCCAGCTGGCTGATGAACGCATCCTCGCCAATGAAAACTTCCGCGATCAGCTGGCCGCCGCCGACATTATTATTGCCAACAAGCGCGATGGCTGGAGTGAGCAGGATCATCAGCGGCTGGCGCAGTGGCAACAGCAGAGTTCAGACGGGCGACCGCTGATTACCACTGAATATGGCAATATCCCGCTGTCGCTGCTTGATACCCCACATCAGCCTCGTGAACTTCCGACGCCACAGCATCATCACGCTGCCCAGCCAGCCAGCGGCGTAGCGACCCTGCGACTGGCGGGTGAGGCACGCTGGCGGCGCGCGCTGAATCATGGTCAGGGCTACAGCGCCTGTGGCTGGCTGTTTGATAGCGACACCCTGTTCGACCAGACGGCACTGCTGGCGTGGGCGCGCCAGGCGGAGGTTGATCGCATCAAAGGGGTGATGAACACCGCGGAAGGCACATTGCGTATTAACGGCCAGGGAAAAGAGGTGCAGAGTGAGCGCCAGACCCTCCCATCTTCTGATAGCCGCATCGAGATCATTCATTCTCAGCAGGCTGACTGGAATAGACTACAATCGGCACTGTTGAAGTGCCGTTTACGTTAATACGGTTATTGTCTGCGGTTATTTTTTTAAAAATGAGTTTTATTATGCGCGCAACCCGCCTTGTCACTATCCTGCTGCTTAATGCACTGGGCGTCGTCCTTTTTCTTTCATGGTACCTGCCCCCCGAACATGGTTTCTGGTTCGGCATCGATAAATCGGTTTTCTTCGGTTTCAATAATCAGATGGTCGCTCATCCGCTGTTCGCGCTGATCGTGGCTATCACTAACTTTCGTGGCTTTGATGCCGTCTCCCTGCTGGCGATGGGCCTGCTCTATCTGTCGATCTGGCGGCAGGAAACGCCACAGGCGCGGCGGCGGATGCTGGCGATCGGCATTACCATGCTGTTCACCGCTGTCATCCTTAACCAGCTCGGCCATCTGTTGCCGGTGAAGCATTCCAGCCCGACGCTCTTCTTTGAAAATGTGCATCGCGTCAGTGAGCTAACCGGTATTCCGGCGAAAGATGCGTCGAAAGACAGTTTTCCCGGCGACCACGGCATGATGCTGATCATCTTCGCCTGCTTTATCTGGCGCTATTTTGGTTTCCGCCGTTTTTTAATTGCCGCGGCGATTGTGGTTATTTTCTCGCTGCCACGGGTGATGGCGGGCGCTCACTGGTTTACCGATATTGCGGTCGGTTCACTCTCAGTAATATTAGTGGGACTGAGCTGGTGGTTATTAACCCCGGCCAGCGACCTGTTGGTAAACTGGTTTTATCGCAAATTACCGGGCAAATATAAGCCCGTGAGGTAAATGTTAAGCGCGGAGGATTTAATGGCGATATTCTGAACCCTCCGCGCTTATTAAAAACCCCTTCTGATTATTAGCCTGCTAACCAGATTCACGTAAAAGAAAAGGTTATGACCCAGCTCACTGGTTAAATAGCCGCCGCCTCCCCTGTCTATGCTGAAAATTCCCAAACTTCAGGCTATGCGCCGAATTAGCGCCCCTTTACACGCCTGTTCTCTCCATCATTTGAGCATAATTGTTTCTAAAGTAGTCAGTGTGTTAAGGTTTGATTTCACATCAAAAAAACCTATAAGAATTTGATCAAAAGCACTCGCAACGGCGTCTGTAATCAGTTAACCTCAGTCGCAGTGAGGCAACAGCAGCAGAAAATTCGTTTTTTTTACCGTTAAAATGTGTCCATTAACACATTTTAGTAATTAAGGAATTGTCTTAGTCTGTTTCGCTTATTAATCTCCCTGTTTTGTCATCTGGCTGGCGACATCTTGTCGTAAGGACATCGAAGGAAAACCCGAATAATGGTCAAGTCTCAACCAATACTGAGATATATTTTGCGCATCGTGCCCGCACTGGCGCTGGCAACACTCCTCTCAGCTTGTAGCAGTACCCATGGTAGTCAAAACGCCAATAACGAGAATCATGAAGTTAACAACCACAATGGTTTTTTACTTCAGGCGTCTCAGGATGAGTTTGAAGAAATGGTGCGTAACGTCGACGTTAAGTCGCGCATCATGGAACAATACGCCGTCTGGAAAGGTGTGCGCTATCGCCTGGGTGGCGATACCAAACGCGGTATCGATTGTTCCGCTTTTGTACAACGCACCTTCCGCGATCAGTTTGGCTTAGAATTACCGCGTTCAACCTCTGAGCAGCAGGACACCGGCAAAGAGATTACCCGCAATAAACTGCGTCCCGGCGACCTGGTGCTGTTCCGCGCAGGCTCTACCGGCCGTCATGTCGGTATCTATCTCGGCAACGACAATTTCGTTCATGCCTCCACCAGCAGTGGGGTGATGATCTCCAGTCTGAACGACGATTACTGGAAAAAGCGTTACCGTGAAGGACGACGTGTTTTGAGTCGTAACCCAACCTGATCGCCGTCCTGGATCTCCTTCTCAGCCAGAGAACATGAAAACGCTGCTTACGCAGCGTTTTTTTTCGCTTTTTATTCGGGCGGGCTACGGTTATATAAGATAAAAGCATTGTAATTCAAAATAATAACAAGACAGATTCTGCAATCTCGTTATATTCTCGGTCGCTTAAACCGAAGCCGTCGTGTGCAATAACATAATAATAATTTGATCAGGGGAAACACCTCATGCCACTGTCGGGGACGCTAAGGCGTCACGCAATCTATCCGCGTCGAATCGCATGGAACAGTGCGATAGCAGGCGGCTTATTCTTTCTGCTGTTCACCGCGCTATCGCTTTACCACCTCTGCCAGCAGCGCGAACGGCAGCATCAGCAGCTGCTGGAAAACAGCCGCAACGCATTACAGCAAACGCTCGCCAGCCTGATCAACAGCACCCTCACTCCCCTGCTTCCGTTTACCCGCACCCCGTGCCATGACATCAATCGTGAACTTACCTCACGCGCCGCCTTTGCCGGCAATCTGCGCGCTATCCTGCTGGTGAATGAGGGTAACGCCTTCTGCTCCTCGGCCACCGGCAGTTTTAATCTGCCGCTCAGCGTCATTGCGCCGCAGAGTGATACCTCCCGCGAGAGCGATCTGCAACTGATGCGCGGCACGCCTTTACAGCCCAATACCCCGGCGCTGGCGCTGTGGGTGAAAAATCCGGGCAGCACCCAGAGCGGCGTGTTTGCCACTCTCAATATCAGCCTCGCCCCCTATCAGCTACTCGCCTCTTCGCGGCCGGAGATTAGCGGCATCGCGCTGGTGACAGATCATGATGCCTTAACCAGCTGGCAGTCAGGCGTCACAGAGACGCTGCATCTGCCCCCCGCGCTGCGCCAGCTGGCGCTGACCGGCTATCCGCTGCGGTTTGTGCTCTACGGCTCTACCCTGGCGTTCAGTGATTATCAGACCCTTCTGCTGAGCAGCCTGCTGCTGTCGCTGCTGGTGACGGGCGGCTGCTGGCTGCTGCTGTCGATTGTCCGGCGGCCCGGCCGGGAGCTGATTCAGGCGATGAAGCGCGGGGAGTTCCACGTAGAGTATCAGCCGCTGGTCACTTCGCATGATGGTCAGCCTTATGGCATGGAGGCGCTGCTGCGCTGGACCCATCCGACCCAGGGAGCGATTGCACCAGACCTGTTTATTACCTATGCGGAGTCGCAAAACCTGATTATTCCGCTGACCCGCCATCTGTTTCAGCTGGTGGCGCGCGACGCGCATCTGCTGTGCCACACCATACCGCGTCACGCCAGCCTCAGCCTGAACATCTCGCCGCTGCATCTTGCTGACAGCGGCTTTCGTCAGGATGTGCTGCGCTGGCTTGATACCATGCCCGCCGGTCATTTTAACTACGTGTTTGAAATCACTGAACGCGCGATGGTGCGCGATGAGAATGTCGGCGAGCTGTTTGACTGGCTGCATCAGCAGCAGATCCATATTGCGATTGATGATTTTGGTACCGGACACAGTGCGCTGATCTATCTGGAGCGCTACGCCTTTGATTACCTGAAAATCGATCGCGGCTTCGTGCAGAGTATCGGCACAGAGAACCTGACCTCACCGGTGCTGGATACCGTGTTACAGCTGGCGAAGAAACTGAACCTGAAAAGCGTGGCGGAAGGAGTCGAAACCGGCGAGCAGGCCGCCTGGCTGGTCAATCGTGGCGTAACCCATCTACAGGGTTATATTTTCAGCCGTCCGCTGCGCCCGGAGAGGCTGATAGACTATTTCCGGCGGCACAACGCCTGATGCAACAGCGGGCTTAAACCGCCGGGAGAGGGCTCCTTCCGCTCCCGGCGCGCTATCCCCGCGCTCTGCGGCCACCGCTGTCGCTCAACCCGCGATAAAAGTTTCAGCGATCGCCACGCCCTGGTTTTTCAGACAGCAGTTGGTGGCGCTTTCGTCACGCCGCAGGATAAACAGACAGGGCTGCCCTTCGCACTCGGCCACGGTGCAATCAACCTGAATATCCGCCAGCACCTCTTTGAGCTGTTGCAGGATCTCCCACGCCGGAATGCCATCATGACTGAGCAGACGCAGCGCAATAAAGTCCAGCTCATCCGGGGTGGTGTCATCGCTATCGATGGCACTGTGATGATCGCGGGTCCAGCGGAAACGCTGTGGCAGACGATGCACAATCGAAAGTTGCAGCATAGTTTAGGTATCCCCAGAAGAATTCATGTCGCAACCGGCGATACGCCACCGGGAAAATGCCGCGATTTCAGGGCGTCGGGCCCCTGGCATCAGGTATCACCCTGCCGCTCTGCGCAGCTCGCCGAAGCGCATTTTTGCGACTTACCTCGCACTTCAGGCTATATGTACCGCGTTCAACCGCTGTTAACAATCATTTTAGATGCAAGATGATTACTTTTTTATCTAAAAGTTTTCACATTATAGAAACAAACAGCGCAGCAACCTCGCCGTCAGGCGGCGAGGTGCAGAGAGAGCAGCGCGCCCGGTTATCGGGACGCGGCGCGGGGACGTGAAGCGTAGAAAAACAGCAGAAGAGAGAGTGTGGCGCACAGCGCGATGGTTGCCACCATCGGCCAGGCGCTGTTAAAACTCACCAGCGACAGCAGCGCGCCGACCAGCGCCCCGACGCCAAAACGCAGCGTGCCCGCCAGGGATGACGCCGTGCCTGCCATATGAGGAAACTCATCCAGGATCACCGCCATCGCATTTGACGAAACCATCGATACGCAGCCGATAAACAGCGCCACGCCCATTACCAGCGGTAAAAAGCCGAGGTTCAAGGCGCTGACCAGCAGCAGCCAGATCCCCATACAGAACTGGATCAGCAGACCCAGCCGGAACATCGCCACCGGGCCAAAACGCCGTACGGCCCGGCTGTTGAGCAGCGTCAGCAAAAACAGAAACACCACGTTGAGGCCAAAGTAGTAACCAAAGTTCTGCGGCGACACGTGGTTCAGCTCGATGTAGACAAACGGGCCGGCATTGAGAAAGGTGAAAAGTCCGGCGAAGGAGAAGCCGCTCGACAGCATGTAGCTGAAGGCGCGTTTGTGACGGAACAGCGTCACGAAATTGCCCAGCGTGGTGCGCAGGTGAAAGCGCTGTCGCTGCTCCGGCTTCAGGGTTTCGCGGATCTGGGTGGTCACCAGCAGCGTGGTGACAATCGCCGCCGCCGATAGCGCCCAGAAAATGGCGTGCCAGTTCCAGATCAACAGCAGCCAGCCGCCGATGATCGGGGCCAGCAGCGGGGCAATGGTGGTGATCAGCATCACAAAGGACATCATGCGCGAGAAGTCCTCTTTCGAGTAACTGTCACGCATCAGTGCATTGATCACCACACTGGCTGCGGCAGCCGACAGCCCGTGCAGGAAGCGCATGGTAATCAGCTGGTCGATCGACTGGGAGAGCGCGCAGGCCGCCGCCGCGACCGCGAAGATCAGCGTGCCGAGCGCAATCACCGGCTTGCGGCCGTAGCTGTCGGCCAGCGGCCCGTAGACCAGCTGACCTATCGCGAAACCGAGAATATAGAGGTTAAGCGTCATCTGCACACTACCGGCAGAGACGCCAAATTCCCGCGCAATCTGCGGCATCGCCGGCAGATACATGTCAATCGACAGCGGCATCAGCATGGCTAACAGACCGAGGATCACCACTAACCCTATCGGCGAATTCTTTTCCTTACGCACTCTTTCTCCTGCCGTTGTGATTGCAGACCAGACCGCTACCGCTGGCGTGGCGGTTTATTTTGCCTGTAGCTCTTTAGGCAGACCGATACTGGCGATCTCCTCTTCGGTCAGCGGCCGGTATTCACCCGGTTCCAGATCGGCGTCCAGCACGATGTCGCCAATCCGCTCGCGATGCAGTTCAGTCACCCGATTCCCTACCGCCGCAAACATCCGTTTCACCTGGTGATACCGCCCTTCGCTCAGGGTGAGCAGCACTTCAGTCGGGGTAATCACCTCCAGCTGCGCCGGTTTGGTCAGGCTCTTCTCATTATGCAGCTGTACGCCCGCGGTGAACTGCGCGGCCGTCTCCTCGCTAACCGGCGACTCCAGCGTCACCCGGTAGGTTTTCTCGCAGTGATGACGAGGCGAGGTAATGCGGTGTGACCACTGGCCATCATCGGTCAGCAGCACCAGGCCGGTGGTGTCAATGTCGAGACGCCCCGCCGCGTGCAGTTTGAACGCCATCGGCTCTTCGATGAAATAGATGATGGTGGGATGGTCGGGATCGTCGGTTGAGCAGACGTAGCCCTGCGGTTTGTTCAGCATAAAGTAGCGGGGACCGGTCTGCATATGCAGCACGTTACCGTCATAGACCACTTCGTGGTCGGGCAGCAGTTTAAACGCGGTATCGCGCACCACTTCGCCGTTGACGGTGACACGCTGACCGCGGATCTCGCGGTGGGCGATGGCACGGCTGACTTCCAGTTGCTGAGAGATGAATTTGTCGAGTCGCATGAATTCGTTTTGCCTGTTACTGCGGAGGGAATCTGAAACGGCCTGGTTAACCGTTGAAAATGTGCGGGAAGTATAACGTGATCCGCGCCAGCCTGACAGCGCGTTTACCGCACTTTCATGGCATAATTACCGCCGGTTTTGCAAAAGTGATCGTCATGTCTTTTACCTTACGTCCCTACCAACAGGATGCAGTTAACGCCACCGTCGCCCATTTCCGTCGTCATCAGGAGCCTGCGGTTATTGTGCTGCCGACCGGTGCCGGCAAGAGTCTGGTGATCGCCGAGCTGGCACGGCTGGCGCGTGGCCGGGTGCTGGTGCTGGCGCACGTCAAGGAGCTGGTGGCGCAGAACCACAGCAAATATCAGGCGTACGGGCTGGAGGCGGATATTTTTGCCGCCGGTTTACAGCGCAAAGAGAGCCAGCGCAAAGTGGTGTTTGGCAGCGTGCAGTCGGTGGCGCGGAATCTCGACCAGTTCGACAGCGCCTTTTCGCTGGTGATTGTCGATGAGTGTCATCGCATCGGCGATGATAAAGAGAGCCAGTATCAGCAGATCTTCAACCATCTGCGCCAGCACAATCCGCAGCTGCGTCTGCTGGGGCTGACCGCCACGCCCTTCCGCCTCGGTAAAGGCTGGATTTACCAGTTTCACTATCATGGCATGGTGCGCGGCGATGAAAAGTCGCTGTTCCGCGACTGTATCTATGAGCTGCCACTGCGTTACATGATCAAGCATCAGTTTCTGGTGGAGCCGGAACGGCTGGATATGCCGGTGGTGCAGTATGATTTCAGCCGCCTGACGGCGCAGGCGAATGGCCTGTTCAGCGAAGCCGATCTCGATCGTGAGCTGAAGCAGCAGCAGCGCGTCACACCTCACATTATCCGGCAGATTGTGGAGTTCGCCGAAGATCGACTGGGGGTGATGATCTTCGCCTCCACCGTGGAACATGCGCGGGAGATCCTGCGGCTGCTGCCGGAAAACAGCGCGCTGGTCTCCGCTGAGACCCCGGCCAGAGAGCGCGATGCCCTGATTCTGGCGTTTAAAGCGCAGCAGCTGAAATTTCTGGTCAACGTCGCGGTGCTGACCACCGGCTTCGACGCGCCGCACGTCGATCTGATCGCTATTCTGCGACCGACCGAATCGGTGAGTCTCTATCAGCAGATCGTCGGACGCGGGCTGCGACTGTCGCCCGGTAAAACCAGCTGCCTGATCCTCGACTACGCCGGTAATCCGCACGATCTCTTTACCCCGGAAGTGGGCGCGCCCAAAGGGGCCAGCGATAATCAGCCGGTGCAGGTGTTCTGCCCCGCCTGCGGATTCGCCAACACCTTCTGGGGCAAAGCGACCGAAGATGGCATGGTGATTGAGCATTTTGGCCGGCGCTGCCAGGGTGTGCTGGAAGATGATGAGGGCGAGCGCGAACAGTGCGACTACCGCTTCCGCTTCAAAAGCTGCCCCGACTGCGGCGCGGAAAATGATATTGCCGCCCGGCGCTGTCACCAGTGCGACAAAATTCTGGTCGACCCCGACGATATGCTGAAAGCGGCCCTGAAACTCAAGGATGCGCTGGTGCTGCGCTGCGGTGGCATGACGCTGGAACAGGGTCGTGACGCCAAAGGCGAGTGGCTGAAAGCCACCTATTACGATGAGGACGGCACCAGCGTCAGCGAACGGTTCCGGCTCCAGACGCCGGCCCAGCGCAAAGCCTTTGAACAGCTGTTTATGCGACCGCATCAGCGCGCGCCTGGCGTACCGCTCGGCTGGCAGACCGCCGCGGACGTTGTGGCGCTGCAACCCCTGCTGCGCCACCCCGACTTTGTGGTGGCGCGGGCCAAAGGCCAGTTCTGGCAAATCCGCGAGAAGATGTTTGATTATCAGGGCCGCTATCGCCGCGCCAATGAGCTGCGATAAGCGCGACAAAGGCAATGCGCGGTAGGCAGACGGGTATATCGTTTGCTACCCATTGGCATAACGGCTATACTGCCGCCCGCTTTTGCATGTGCATCAGCGGTATTGAATAACCTGCCTGTTACTGGGTCGCCTGTAGCAGGAATTAAATAAAGAGACGTATTAATGTTCACTATCAATGCAGTAGAACGTAAAGAGCAGGGTAAGGGTGCGAGCCGCCGCCTGCGTACAGCAAACCGTTTCCCGGCCATCATCTACGGTGGTTCTGAAGCGGCTGTTGCCATCGACCTGGATCACGACTCCGTAATGAACCTGCAAGCTAAGCCAGGTTTCTACGACGAAGTGCTGACCCTGTCAGTTGACGGTAAAGAAACCAAAGTGAAAGTTCAGGCTGTTCAGCGTCACCCGTTCAAGCCAAAACTGTTTCACATCGACTTCGTTCGCGCTTAATCGCGAATTACGTTGAAATGTAGAAGGGCCGGTTGCGAAACCGGCCCTTTTATTTTGCTGCGCGCCTGCCAGTGAGCAACGCGCACTAAAAAACCGGGCCAGGCCCGGTTTTTTTATTTGCTGCCGGTGCGACGCTGAAGCTGATCGCGCAGGTTCGGCGGCGTGCCTTTGATGGTCAGGGTGTCAGTGGCCGGGTCCCAGAAGATGCGCTCGCCGAGCAGCATCGCATCGAAGTTGAGGGTGAGTCCCCCGCCGCTGCCGGCAAATTTGGTCAGCTGACGCAGCGTGCTGCGATCGGCCGGGAAGCTCTCTTCCAGCTCATACCCCTGCTCCTGGGTAAAGGCCTGGAAACTCTTTTCACCCAGCGGCGGCAGCTCGCCTGACAGCTCCTCCAGCGTAATCTCCTCGCCCGCCTGCAACTGCTCGTTGCAGTAGCTGTAAACCTGCTGGCGATAGTTCTGTCGCTCCTGCTTATCCAGATCGGACTCGCTACAGTAGTCATCCACCGCCTGCAACAGCCCGCGGTTCTGCGCTTTGGTGTCCAGGCCCACTTCGGCACCGAGGAAATCCATAAAGAAGTCAGCCACTTTACGCCCGACGCGACCACGCAGGAAGGTGAGATAGCGGGTCGACTCTGGGTTGGTTTCCCACTCCGTTAAATCGATGCGCGCCACGATGTCGGCATGATTGATGTCCAGATAGTGGGTGCTGCTGATGTCCATCTGCTCATTGACGCGCATACTGGACTGGCTGTTCAGCACGGCAATCATCAGATACTCCACCGCCAAATAGCGATAGTGAATAAACAGCACCACGCCGCCTTCAGCGAACGGATATTTTGCCAGCTCGTCGCGCAGACGACCGGTGGCAGCCCGGCTAAATGCCAGAAAATCATCGTTGCCCTGGCGACAATTACGCAGCGCGTCGGCCAGTTCACTCCCGGCGTTAAACAGGCCGTAGGCTTTGCTTTTCGCACTGTAGACCCGGTGTAACTCCTCCACCATCGCGCTGACCGTGTTGGTGGCGGGCAGCAGCGAATCTCGCAGCGCCAGTTCCAGCTGGTTTTCATCGCGTTTAATTAACTGATGCAGGGCAATCTGGTCGATATCCAGACTCATGGTAGACTCTCCTTTTAGCACAGGCGCGTATTCAAACACCGCCAGCATCGGCTTTCAACACCATGCAGGGGGCGAACGGTGCGCTTTCGATAAATTTGCAGAAAAAAGCGCGCTGTTCCGGTAATATATCGCCTTTTGAAATGAGCTCAGACGACGATATGGCACAATCATCCCGTTACAGTGACGAACGCGTGGAACAACTCCTCGCGGAAATGGCCCAGGTCCTGCACAAGGACAAAGCCCCCACCGATCTCTCCCTGATGGTACTGGGAAATATGGTGACTAACTTAATCAATAGCGATGTCGCTCCGGCGCAGCGTCGCTCCCTGGCCCGTTCTTTTGCCGATGCCCTCCAGGCGTCGGTGCGTGACGATAACGCCCATTAATTTGCTGATTTGATTTCATAATATGGTAACCAACCGGCAGCGCTACCGCGAAAAAGTCTCCCAGATGATTAGCTGGGGGCACTGGTTTGCTCTGTTTAACATCTTCTTCGCGCTGATTTTAGGCAGTCGCTACCTGTTGGTCGCCGACTGGCCTTCTTCGCTGGCGGGGCGCATCTACGCCTATACCAGCTGGGTTGGCCACTTCAGTTTTATCGTTTTTGCCGCCTATCTGCTGATTATCTTCCCGCTGACCTTTGTGGTGATGTCGCAACGGCTGATGCGGGTGTTATCCGCGGTGGTGGCTACCGCCGGGCTGACGCTGGTGATGGTCGACAGCGCGGTGTTCAGCCGCTTCCATCTGCACCTCAATCCGGTGGTGTGGGAGCTGGTGATCAACCCCGATCAGAGCGAGATGGCGCGCGACTGGCAGCTGATGTTTATCAGCGTGCCGCTGATTTTCCTGGTGGAGATGCTGTTTGCCACCTGGAGCTGGCAGAAACTGCGCAGCCTGAACCGCCGTTCGTTTGGTAAGCCAATCGCCGTGCTGTTTATCTGTGCCTTCTTTGCCAGCCATCTGATGTATATCTGGGCCGATGCCAATTTCTATCGCCCGATTACCATGCAGCGCGCCAACCTGCCGCTCTCCTATCCGATGACGGCCCGTCGCTTCCTTGAGCGTCATGGCCTGCTGGATGCGCAGGAGTATCAGCGCCGATTGATTCAGCAGGGCGACCCGGAAGCCGTGGCGGTGGAGTATCCGCTGAGCGACATTACCTTCCGCGATGCCGGCACCCGCAATAACCTGCTGGTGCTGACCGTGGATGGTCTGAACAACGCCACGCTGGCGAAAGCGCTGCCGGAACTCAATCAGTTTGCCAGTGAGAACGTGCGCTTTACTCAGCACTACAGCGCGGGTGATACGCCAGAGAAAGGGCTGTTTGGCCTGTTCTACGGTATCTCCTCCAGCTATATGAACGGTATTCTGGCGTCACGTACGCCGTCGGCACTGCTCGGCGCGCTCAGCACCCAGGGCTATCAGTTTGGTCTGTTCTCTTCAGAGGGCTTTAATCCGCCGCTCTACCGGCAGGCGCTGCTGACGGATTATTCACTGCCAGCGACCACCAGCCAGTCCAACGCCAGTACCGTGGCGCAGTGGCAGAACTGGCTGGATAAGCAGAATGGCAGTCAGGCACCGTGGTTCTCATGGGTTGCCCTGAACGGCCCGGACGTGACCGGGGATAATGCGAAAGCGCGTCAGCGCAGCTACCTGCGCCAGGCCCCGGCGGTGGATGAGCAGATCCATGCGGTGCTTAACCAACTTCAGGCGCGCGATCTGCTGAAGAATACGGTGGTGGTGATTACCGCGCAGCGTGGTCTGGCGCTGGAGGGGGATCCTGACAGCGCGGGCAACCGTCAGACCTTGCAGGTGCCGTTAGTGATCCACTGGCCGGATACGCCGGCACAAACGGTGGATCGCCTCTCTGATCATCAGGATGTGATGACCACGCTGATGCAGCGTCTGCTGCATGTGCGAACCAATCCGGTGAACTACTCGCAGGGTGAAGATCTTTTCGCGGCGCGTCGTCGCCATGAGTGGGTGGTGAGCAGCGAAGAGAATAAGCTGGTGATTACTACGCCGCAGGTGACGCTGGTGCTGAACAATAACGGCAGCTATCGCGCTTATGACGCCAAGGGCAATGCGCTGAAAGATCACAAGCCGGAACTGACGCTGCTGTTGCAGGTGTTGACGGAAGAGAAGCGGTTTATCGCTAACTGATTAATTATCAGGCAAATAGACGACCGGTATCTTGCATTCAGTGCAGGAACCAGTAGACTAATCCTCCAGTGTTCGGCACGTAGCGCAGCCTGGTAGCGCACGGTCATGGGGTGTCCGGGGTCGGAGGTTCAAATCCTCTCGTGCCGACCAAATTCCCTGAAAGCAGCCCGCAAAGGCTGCTTTTTTCATTTCTGTCATCCCGTCTTCCCTTTTCTTGCCCCCTCTCCCGAAATCCGGCCTATACTTCACTTTACGTGGGTAATAACAGGAGAGTTCATGACATTTATCGAAAAAGACGATCCAACCGAAGCACCTGAGTCCGGCGACAAGCAACCTTCCCCGCCAGACCAGAAGTAACCCACCGGGGCCGCGTCTGACGTGGCCCTTTCTCTGTCGGCTACTCAACTATCAGAAAACTTCCGGCGACCGGTAACATGATTCATTCTTTCAGCAGGTTAACACTTGCAGCCAGCGTCGATCGGCCTCACAAAAACAGCACCCCGCCCCACCATTTCATCAAACTGAAACAAAACCGTCACAGAAGTTGCTTACTCTGGAGTCCCCAAAAATTGATGGATAATTTTTATGGCGATCAAAGCGAAAAGCCTGAAGGACGCAGAGGCGTTACTGCACTCAGGCATTAGCAAAGTGGAACTGGCGTATGACATCGGCAGCGACGATTTCTTCCGCCTGGCGAGTCACTGGTGTGACCGTGGTGCACGCATCAGCAAAGGCCACCACCATTTTGTTGTTTCTTTGAAGACGTTTGCCATTCCACCCAACGACTGATCCCCGCAGCTGGCTTGCCCTGAGCCGGAACGCCTGATTTAATGCCTTTTTCGCTTTAATCATGGCTCTGCATGCGCTATCCCGACATTCCTCTGCCGCCGGTCGCTGGCGGCTTTATCCTTTCCCGGCAGCTGAACCGCGACGAGCCCTGGCTGGCGGTGAGTCACTTCGACCCGCAAAACTACCATGACGCGCTTTTTGACGCCTGGGGCATCCCGCTGCCTCCCCGGCTGCAACAGGTGGTCAGCAAACGGCGCGCCGAGTACCTCGCCAGCCGCTATCTGGTGCGGTCGGTGATGGCCGAACTGGGGATCGCTGATTTTATCCTGACCAATGCGCCCGACCGCTCACCCTGCTGGCCCGCCGGCGTTCAGGCGTCGCTGTCGCACAGCAACGATCTGGTGGTGCTGACGGTAAGTCGTCAGCCTTATGCTCTCGGCGTGGATGTCGAACAGGTGATGTCAGAGAGAACGGCAGAGGAGATGGCGGATATGCTGATGAACCAGCAGGAGCAGCAGCGGCTACAGACGTTGCCGATGAGGTTCAGCGCCGCCGCGACCCTGCTGTTCTCGCTGAAAGAGAGCCTCTACAAAGCCCTGTGGCCACGGCTGCATCAGCCGATGGAGTTTCATCAGGCGGAGCTGGTTTCAGTGGACACTGCGCAGCAGCGCGCCATCCTGCGTCTGACGCAACCGTTCCGCGCGGATTACCCGGCGGGAACCCTGCTGCATGCCGAATATCTCTGGCACGAGAACCGGGTGATCACCCGGATCGTGCATCGGCATGAATCTGGCTGATGAGACTGGACGCTGTCCGCTGAGCTTAAAGTCCGGTATCGGTTCGCTGCACGGAATCGAGCGAGGCGAGATCGCGTTCGTTGCCGGTCAGCTCAGTTAACCTGCCCTCACGCATCTCCAGCAGCCGGTCGGCATGAATGAAGTAGTGATCGTCATGGCTGATGGCAAATACCGTTTTGCCCGCCTGCTGCAACCACGGCAGCAGTTCACGATAGAAGATACGGCGGAAATGGGGGTCCTGATCCGCCGCCCACTCATCCAGCAGCAGCACGTCACGCTCTTCAGCCACCGCCAGCAGCAGCGCCAGCCGCTTGCTCTGCCCTTTGGAGAGCCGCAGATTCAGCACCTTATTGCCCTCAATCTTCAGCTTGTCCTGCATCTTCAGCCTTTCCAGCCACTGCTGCACCAGCGCCGGATTAGCGGGCTGCCCGCCCCGCCCCAGCAGCCGATCGAACAGATGCAGGTCGGTAAAGACCGCCGAGAATTGACTGCGCCACAGATCCAACTCAGCTGCCGCTATCGGCCTGCCATCCAGCAGCAGCGTACCGGACTGAGGCTGGTAGAGGCCGGTCAGCAGCATGGCCAGCGTCGACTTTCCACTGCCGTTGCCGCCGATGAGAAATATCAGTTCACCCCGGCGCAGGGTCAGGTTAATCGGGCCGACCTGGAAGCCGTTCTCACCATAATGAAAACAGACGTCACGCAGTTCCAGGGTTTGCCACTCAGCGGATGCGGAACCGGTGTGGAACTCGGGCTGATAGGGGGCGAGATCAAAAGCGTTGAGCTTGCGAAACGCCACCTGGGCGCTGAGCAGCGTCGGTAACGCGCCGACCGCGGAGAGCAGCGGCGTGCGTAAAAATAGCAGCGTCAGGGAAAAGGTGGCGGCGACGGCGGTATTGGCCCAGCCCAGGCTGTTGGCCATAAAAAAGACCATGCCAATCGCGCCCAGCGTCATGATATTTGACCAGTTCACCGCGCTGAGATGGAAGGTGTCGGCCCGCACGATATGGTGCCGCCAGGCGCGCGCATCCTCCTGATAGACGCTGTCATAGACCTGCTGCGCGCGTGCGCGGTTGAGCTGTAGCTCTTTGCGCCCTTCAATCACCGTCTGGTAATCGCGATAGAGGTTATCTTCAATTTCCCGCAGCTTTGCCATGTGCTGATAGACCCGCGACACCAGCATCCAGCCACCCACCAGCGTGACAGCCAGCCAGAGGCTGGTCACCAGCAGCATTTTCGGCGACAGCCAGGCCAGATAGAGGGCGGAGCCAAGAGTAATAATAATGCCCTGAAACAGCTCCGGCAGACGCACAAAGGCCAGGGTAATCGCCCGCACGTCGCTGGTGAGTCCCGCCAGCAGCTGCGCACTGCCAAGCTGCTCGATGCGTTCAACGCGGGTATCAAGAATACGTTTGATAAACTCGCCGCGCAGTCGCCAGACAAACTGATGTCCCAGCATTGTCAGCGCCAGCTGGGCGCCCAGCGTCACCGCCATCAGCAGCACCAGCTGCAACAGGAACTGCGGCAGCACCGCAAAAGAGCTGTTAATGGCGACGATCATTTCACGGTTGATAAAGGCGATCATGCCAATACCCAGCGCGGCGCTTAACAGCGTCAGCGCGATTACCGCGATAAAGGGCCAGCGGAACTGGCGAAAAACAACGCTCAACAACGTCATGCAGGCTACCCGGCAGCGAAAAAACAGCATGCAGTGTAATGGGATGCGAAATGATAGCAATAGTTATTCGCACTGCCCCGCTGCCGCGGCTGCCGGTTAAAAGGCGCGGCGAAAGGTCAGGTTATAGCGCCAGGCTCCCACCAGCGGATGGATGCCAGCCTTGAGCGGCAGGATACCGTGATAGCGCAGGCGGGAAGGCCCGCCCCACACCACAATATCGCCATGTTCCAGCAGCACCCGCTGCGTGCTGTCGCCACGTTCAAAGCCGCCAAACTGAAAGACCGCCGGCAGGCCCAGCGACACCGAAACGATCGGCTGACGCAGATCTTTCTCATCTTTATCCTGATGCAGCGTCAGCTTTGCCCCCGGCTCGTAGCGGTTAAGTAAACAGGCATCGGGATTAAAGCCGGGAAAGCCCGCTTCCGTTGCCGCCTGCTGCGCCAGGCTGCGGAACAGCGGCGGCATCGCCGGCCATTTGCGGCCATTCAGATTGTCCTGCTGCTGATAGTGGTAGCCGCGTGAATCCACGGACCAGCCAAAGTCGCCGCAGTTGGTCATCGCCACCGACATGCGATGGCCGCCCGGCGTGATGCGATGGGCAAACGGGTTCTGTTCCGCAATCGCCATTATCTGCTGGTAAAGCGTCTCTGCGTCCTCGCGGGCACGACGCCGCAGGATCACCGCGCCTTCAGCCAGCGGCTCCTGCCAGGGTTGTTCTTCACTAAAGAGATCTAACATCAGGGGCCTCCGGGAGATTCAGCGGGGATCAGGAATGCGGCAAACTGCGGCGACATCCAGCTGACAAACTTATCACCCTGCTTGCTGATCAGATAGACCGCCAGGTGCTGTTCGAGCGCCAGCGCTTTAGCTTTTTCCGTGCCCAGCACCATCAGCCCGGTGTCCCAGCCATCCGCTTCCAGCGCGGTGGTGGCGATCACCGTGGCGGAGACCAGCTTATGCTCAATCGGCCGTCCGGTGGCGGGATCGATCACATGGGAAATCCGTCTGCCATCCAGTTCATAATAGTTGCGATAGCTGCCGGAGGTGCTGATGCCATGCCCCTGGAGGCTGACACGCGCCTGCACCGCATTTTCACGATCGGTGGGTTTCTGGATAGCGACCCGCCACGGCTGCTGCTGCGCGTTGAGGCCGCGACTCAGCACCGCCCCGCCCACCGAGACCAGATAATTGTTAATCCCCAGCTGCTCCATCAGGCGCGCCAGATGATCGGTGGCAAAGCCTTCACCCATGGTAGAGAGATCGACATAGAGGTCGGGCAGATCTTTTTGCAGCCACTGCCCTTCAGCGCCCTGCACTACCCGCAGATGTTGCAGGCCGGTCTGCGCCCGCGCGGCGGCGATCTGTGCCGCGTCGGGCATATGGTCGGGCTGTTTTACCGGACCAAAGCCCCAGATGTTAACCAGCGGTCCGACGGTAATATCCATCGCCCCACCGGTCTTTTTGCCAATCCGCAGCGCGGTGGTGACAATATCAGCCATATTTTCACTTACCGGCTGCGGCGTCAGGTCACGGCTTTGATTGAAGCGCGACAGGACCGAGGTCGGTTTCCAGGTAGAGAGTTCCGCATCATCAGCGTCCAGCTGCTGCTGAATGCGCTGCTGTAGCTCCGCGTGACGGGCGCTATCCACCCCTGCCAGGCTCACCCGCCAGACCGTGCCCATGGTTTTCCCTTCCAGCACCATTGAGGGTGTCGCGGCTGGCTTGTCACATGCTGCTAACAAAAACGTTAAAATTATTATAAACAGCAGATTAATCTGAGAACGCATCATTCCTCACTTGTAACCCATTATTCAATTCTGCTACAAAGCATAAACTTCGGGTAAAGAGACTTAAAGAGAGTTGAATCTTTTCCTGAATCACGACAGTATTCACGACTATCGACTCTCTCTTCGCCTTTAGTCCGGCGACAACCTTTTAACCAATTAAGGAGCAGCAGATGATTTACGCGATTCTGGCCATCGCCCTGGGTCTGTTTATCTTCAGTAGCTATAAAGTCTGGCATCAGCGCCGTCTGCGTCACATGACTCTCTCACGGCCGCGCCATTAACCGGCACGCCTGCACCGGAATGGGGCAGCCCGATCCGGGTAGGCGCGCAAAGTGTACCAAAGCGGGCGTAAAGTCTGTGGCTGTGAGAGCGGTATAGCTGGCATGAATTCTGCACTGTTGAAACGGTGTTTATCTCCGGGAGGTGCAGAATGAAAAATTCCACGATGTGGCAGTCAGCCTGGCAGCACTGGCTGAGCTTTTCAGCGTTCACCCTGGCAGGGGTGGCATTTGAAGGGGCACGATTTGGCAGTGTGGTGTCGTCAGTGACAACCGCGCCGCAGGCGAAGAAATGGCGAAGCGCTGAAGAGGTCAGCGCGAAACCGCAGGCAGGAGCGCAGCCGTAGCCGCGCTCCCTGACCCGTCAGAACTGGTAAACCAGTCCCAGAGCCACTACGTCGTCGGTATTGATACCGGCGGCGTCGGTGAAGGCGTTGTCGTCCAGCAGGTTGATCTGGTAATCAACATAGGTGGACATGTTTTTGTTGAAGTAGTAAGTCGCGCCAACGTCGATATACTTTTTCAGGTTCTGTTTGCCCCAGTTCTGCACATCGGTGCCGCGTGAGGTGACATAGGCCAGAGAAGGACGCAGGCCGAAGTCGAACTGATACTGCGCAACCAGTTCCCAGTTATCCGCTTTATCCGCATAACCAAAGGCAGAGGCATCGCGGCTACCAAAACGGGTCGCGTTATAGGCACGTGAATACATCGCCGCCAGGTAGATGTTGTTCGCGTCATATTTCAGACCGCCGGTATAGGCTTCTGCTTTATCGCCACGTCCCAGCACGCCAGCAACCGCGCCGTTCTGATCGTTGGTACGATCAGACTGGAAAGCCGCCGCACCGATGCCAAAGCCTGAACCCAGATCATAAGTGGTGCTCAGACCCCAGCCGTCACCGTTCTGACCCAGTACGTCACGGCCATTGGCGGATTCGGTGTTGTTGCCGTTTTTACCCTGATACTGCACCGCAAAGTTCCAGCCCTCTACCTGGCCGAAGAAGTTGTTGTTACGGTAGGTCGCCATGCCGTTGCCGCGCTGGAACATAAAGTTATCCGCGCCATAGGTATCGCCACCGAACTCCGGCAGCACGTCGGTCCATGCGCCGATGTCGTAGGCCACGCCGTAGTTACGACCGTAGTCGAATGAACCCGCATCACCAAATTTCACGCCAGCAAAGCCCACACGGGTAAAGCTGTTCGCGGTGCCTTCAGACTCGGCGTTGTTCAGCGCCGCCTGATACTCCCACTGGCCGTAGCCGGTCAGCTGGTCGCTGATTTCGGTTTCGCCCTTGAAGCCAAAACGCACGTAGGACTGGTCGCCATCTGAGCTATCGTTGTCAGAGAAATAGTGCAGACCATCGACTTTGCCGAACAGGTCTAATTTGTTGCCGTCTTTGTTGTAGATCTCAGCTGCGCTTGCTGATCCTGCTGCCGCCAGCATTGCAGGGATCACCAGGGAGAGAACGCGACGTTTCATGTTATTACCCTCTGTTGTGTGCCTTTTATTATTTGCCACTGCGAACTGAATGCTTAAAATTCAGTCGGCAGGCCATTGTTATTATATGGCGGGCAATAATCCACCCAGAAAATGCTACTAAATCGCCAAAAGTGTTTCATCAGTAGAAATAGTTATTTCTAAGTGTAAATTGAGGGGAACTATTAGCCAGCACGGATGGATAAAAATAGCGCACGAATCGCCAATCTGATTTTCATCTGTTTGTTATCAACAGTTTATATAAGAGTAATCTGAAGCACTGAATGATAAAACTCTTAGCTTATCAGGTAATAGAATAGATCCCGCTATCATCATTTATTCCGTTATTACCTTCATTCTCCCCGAATGAGATGTACAACTTATTTATTCCCGCCGGGCAGTTTGCCCGGCATTTTTTTTGCCCCTGCCTGGCCGCATCGCTATATCTTTGTAAACCTGTTTTAGCGGGTTAAATTAACTGCGCCTGTTCACCGCACATATCGTTAAATTCAGCACGCTTTGCCTGGCCTCAGCGCAAATATCCGCCATGTTAATTTATCACCGTAATTAAGCGTCTGAAGCAATATTGCGCCGCTGCCTTTCAGCGCTCGCGCAGCGATTCTTTAACTTTATTCAGAGGCTTAAGCAGATAATCCATCACCGATTTCTGACCGGTTTTGATTTCCACATTGGCTACCATGCCGGGCACAATCGGGAATTTTCGACCCGCGCGGTTGGTCAGCTCCGCTTTCTGGGTGCGGACGTAGACGCGATAGTAATACTGGTCGCGTTTGACCTCATCCTGCAACGTATCGGGCGAGACGGTTTCAACTTCGCCGGGCAGATCGCCATAAATGGAGGAGTCATAGGCGGTGACTTTTACAATCGCCGCCAGACCGGGGCGGATGTAAGCAATATCCCGCGGATTAATCCGCGTCTCAATCAGCAGCTGATCTTCCAGCGGCACGATCTCCATCAGCTTGCCGCCCGGCTCCAGCACGCCGCCGACGGTGGTCACCTGAATATCCTTCACGATACCGCGCACCGGCGAGTAGAGCGTGGCGCGCGTCAGCTGATCTTCTTTGCCTGCCGCGACCTGCAACTGCGCATCCAGCTCCGCATTGTTCTTCACCTGCTCCTCATGGGCGCGGACCAGATAGTCGTTACGCGCCTCATCAATTTTGCCGCGCAGGTCACTGACCTGGCGGCGCAGACGGATCACCTCCACCTGCCCCGCCGCGCCTTTGGCCACCAGCGGCTCGGTCAGGCGCAGCTCATCCTGAACCAGCCGCAGTGACTGTTGCAGGTTGCTGATGGTTTCCGTCAGGTTGCGACGCCGCGACTCGTAGAGCTGCCGCTCGCGCGTTACCAGCTTCGGCTCCTTCAGGGTCTCCGCGCTGAAGGTCAGCGGCGTGCCTGACAGCTCCGCCTCCAGCCGCTCAGATGAGGCGCGCAGGGTGCGAACTTTGGCCTGCGCCTCCCCGAAATTAGACTGAAAGCGCGTGGGATCGAGCGTGGCCAGCACCTGCCCTTTCTCCACGATGTCGCCTTCATGCACATTCAGCTGTTTGACGATGCCGCCATCCAGACTGTCGATCACCTGGGCGCGGCTGGAGGGCGTCACTTTGCCGGTGCCTACCGTCACCTCATCGAGAATGGCAAAGTGCGCCCAGATCAGAAAGATCGCCAGCGCGGCGGTGCAGAGCCAGATAATCGCCGAGGTGCGGCGTTCATGGCGGGCCAGATCTTTATCAATCATTACCAGGCTCATGCGACATCTCCTTTTTGCGCGGTTGCTGCCGGTGCCGTGGCGCGGCGCAGGATCTCGTCACGCGGACCGTCTGCGACGATGCGGCCGTTATCCATCACCACAATCCGGTCAACCATCTTCAGCAGGGCTGGCCGGTGCGTGACCAGCACCAGCGTACGCCCGCTGATCCAGCCCTGAAGCTGGCGGATCACCTGCTCCTCCAGCTGTTCATCCATCGCCGCGGTGGGTTCATCCAGCAGCACCACCTGCGGCTGGCGCAGGATCATCCGGCTCAGCATCACCATCTGACGCTGACCGCCAGAGAGACCACGCCCGCCCTCGTTGATAATCCGATCCAGGCTGGCGGCATCCTGTTGCACCAGTGACAGCGCGCCGCTGATGCGCAGCGCCTGAAGCATCTCCTGCTCGCTGGCGTGGGGGTTGCCCAGCATCAGGTTCTGTCGCAGCGTGCCGAAAAAGAGGCGGGAGTCGTGTGACAGCCAGCCGAGCTGACGGCGCAGATCGACCGGATCGATGCGTTCAATATCCACTCCATCGACAATCACCTTGCCCTGGGTCGCCAGCGCCTGACCGGCGAGGATCTTCAGCAGGGTCGATTTGCCCGCTCCCACTTTGCCGAGAATGGCAATCTTCTCGCCCGGTTTGATCTGCAACTGCTGCACGTTGAGCACATTCTTTTCATTCTCTTCGTCATAGCTGTAGTGCACGTTGCGCAGATCGTACTGGCCGGTCAGCGTCGGACAGTGCGCCAGCGTCGCGGCGTCAGGCTGATCGAGCGGCTTTTTCAGCAGCTCATCCAGCCCTTTCATCGCCATCTTAGCGTGCTGCCAGCGCGAAAAGACCATGGTGAGCTGCATCAGCGGCGCGATGGTTCGCGAGGAAAGCAGGCTACAGGCGACCAGCGTGCCGGTGGTGATCTGCGCGTCGAGCACCAGATAGACGCCAAACACCAGCATCCCGGCGTAGGTGAGCTGCTGCACGGTGGCGGCCCAGCCGGTGAGACGTGCGCCCCAGAGCCGCTGCTGATTGCCGATGGCGGCGCTCACCTCGTGGGTCTGCTCCCACTGGCGCTGGAAGTAGGGTTCCGCCTGCAACGCCTTAATATCCTCAATGCCTTCGATGGTCTCCACCAGCACCGCATTGCGCAGCGCACCCTCGCGCAGCCCCTCTTTTGCCAGCCGCGCCATCGGGATCTGCACCAGCATGCCCGGAATAACGATCAACGGGATCGCCGCCAGCGGGATCAGCACCAGCCAGCCGCCGATAAACGACATAATAAACAGGAACAGGATAACAAACGGCAGATCGGCCGCCGCCCCCACCGTGGTTGAGGTGAGCAGCTCGCGCACCTGATCAATCTCACGCAGCTGTGAAATAAAGGAGCCGGTCGATTTTGGCCGTGACTCGTTGCGGATGCTCATCGCCCTGGCGAACAGCATGGCAGAGACTTTCAGGTCGATGCGCTTGCCCATCAGGTCCGAGACCTGGGTACGCATCAGGCGGATCAGATATTCAATGGCGGCGGCGATCAGCACCCCGACAAACAGCACCCAGAGCGTGGCCTGTGACTGCGCCGGGATCACCCGGTCATAGACCTGCATCGAAAAGAGAATACCGGCCAGCGCCAGCACGTTGCTGACCACTGAGGCCAGCGAGATCTCGGTGATGCGGCGGCCCATGCCGCGGAAATTTTTCCAGAACCAGTGCGGCTCATAAGGCTGGATAAATTCGTCGATACGCGCGTCCCGTCCGCGCGCCGCCACGCCAATCACGCCCACCTCGCCGTGCGCCCGGGCCAGCAGCTCCGACAGCGCCCCCTCCCGCACCACATCACCGCCTTCACTCAGCCAGTAGCGCGCGCTGCCGTCTGCATCGATGCTCTCCAGCACCGCTACGCTGCTGTTCTCCAGCACCAGCACCACCGGCGTGATCTCCTGACGCCAGCGCAGTTTGTTCTGCGGCACCATGGTCAGATGCAGCCCAAGCAGGCCGGAGAGCCGCTCCAGCTGCTGCGCCACCGGCAGATGTTCAAACCAGCGCATCTGCTGACGCAGGGTTTTGCCCTCGGCGGGTTTACCGAAGCGCGCGGCGACGCGCAGCATGGCGGCAATCCAGTTATCGGTGTTCATCGTCATTATTCAGGCCTTATCGCTATTGCAGCGAAGGAAGGAGATCGCCGCTGCTTTGCTGGCGGTCGATACCCATGATGTCGAGCAGATTGTCTACCGCCGCGGCATAGCGCACGGTAGCGTCCCAGCCATCGTAGAGCGCGGTGATACGTGAGCTGTCGGCCTGAAACACATCCTGTTCCACGCTGAGCAGATCGTTAAGGCTGCGCTTGCTGAGGCGATACTCATCGGCGTAGACGTTGCGGGTATGGTCGGCGCTGGCCAGCTGCACTTCCCCGGCCGCCTGGCGGTGCTGTGCGCCGATCATGTCGGCGTAGGCGGTGGAGGCGTTCTGATTGATGGCGAGCTTGGCCTGCCGCACCGCGGCCTGCGCCGCTTCGCGGTCGCCCTCCGCCGACTGGGTTCTGGCATTCACCAGGCCGCCCTGGTAGAGCGGCGCTTCCACCTGCAACTGCACTTCGTCATCCCAGTAGGACTGACGATCGTTTTCGTAGCGGGTGCGGCCCGCCTGCACTTTGATGGTCGGCCAGTGACCGGACTGCGCCTGACGCACCCGCTCACGCGCGGCCTCCTGTTTTGACTGGGCGCTGCGCACCGCCGCGCTGCTTTCATAGGCGATTTTGTCGAGGGTAATCTGCTGCTTCAGCAGCGCCTGCGGCAGTTCCGGCAGCGTGGCCGGCACCACGCCGGTCAGCACCGTCAGCCGGGCCGTGGCGGAGCGCAGCTGGGCGCGATACTGCTCCAGCGTCGCCTGCATCGCGGCGATGCGGGTTTCCGCCTGCAACACATCAGATTGTGAATTGAGTCCGGCTCCGGCGCGCAGCCTGGCAATATCGCGCACCCGCTCCAGCGAGGCGATGTTGGTGTGCGCCGTCTCCGCCAGCGCCTGGTAACGCTTGACCTCAAGGTAAGCCTGTAGCGTATCTTCCGCCACGGTGGTCATGGCGTCGAACAGCCCGAAACGGTAGGCGTCAGAGAGGGCGTGCTGCTCATCAATGGCGCTGCCGGTGCGGCCAAAGTCATACAGCAGCTGACTGAGGGTGATGCCGCCAGAGCCATTGTTGTTCAGGCTGCCTGCGGAGTCGGTCTGATGGGAACGCCCCGCCGCGCCCTGGAGTGAGATCTGCGGATACCAGGCGCTGCGGGCGGCGTCAAGATCGCCCTCGCCGATGTGGATCTGCGCCGCGGCTTCCGAAATTTTGGGATTACGGGCAAAGGCGCGGAGAATGGCGTCACGCAGCGTTAAGCTGGCGATCTGCTCTTCGCTGGGCGCGGCGCGCCAGTTAAATTCCGCTTTGGGTAAGGGTGTGGCAAACGCCGCGGGCAATAACACGCCACTCAGGGCGCACAACAGACAACATAATCGCGCTTTGTTCATTATTCCTACCAACAGGGGTGCTTAGCATCATGGTCAGATTCCTGGTGAACAAAGGGTGCAAAAAAGAGGCACTGCTCGCGGCAGGCGAAGTGACATCGTTATTTTATTTATGGTTCAGCCACGCCGTAGCTAAACGGAATTTAACATTATTAGATCATAATGGCGGCTTCTTCCTGCTAAATATTGATGAAAAAGCTAACCTTTCTGCTGATAGCGCAAATTATCACCATAATAATTAGCGCAGCCAATCCAGACAGCCTTAACTGACCTGTCTGAAAGGCAGTGACATTGCTAATGATTAAGACTACACCAGCGGGTGAAGGGCAGGATGCTGCATCAGGTGATCCGCCAGGGTATAGGGCATCTCCGTTAGCGCATGGCTCTCCTGGGGAACCGAAGCCGGGGCGGACTCACGCGGAACCAGCGGGGCCTGGTCTGCCGCCTGCGTCAGGCTGAAGCTCTCCAGAACCTGATCCACCGTCTCCGCGTTCATGGCGCTGCCGCTCTCCGCATGGGCGACCACCTCAATCGTCTGGCTGGCACTGGCCAGATTACCGGCGCTGTCTTTTGCGCTCACCGTCATCTGATATTCGCCATCCTCCAGCGGCGCCAGCCCGCCAGCCGGAATGGTCAGCGCCCAGCCGCCATCCGCTTTGACGCTGGCGCTGTAGTGCTGATCGCCCAGCGTCAGCGTCACCAGGCTGCCAGCGGCCAGATGCGTGGCGCTGCCCTGAATCAGATGCCAGCTGTTCACATCGGCGGCGTCGATCTGGTTGTCACCAAAAGCGGTGTCCAGCGTCAGTCCCGGACGCTGCTGCACCGCCACGCTGAAGAGGTTGCTGTTGGTCTGGCTGTCGCTGTTGCCATAGGCATCCCAGCGATGGAAGGTGGCGGCGACCGGCCCATCGGGCAACGCCAGCAGATCGCCGGAGGCGATGGTCACCATGCCCTGGCTGTCGGGCTGGTAGGTTTTGCCGTTGATCTCCAGGGTGTTGGCCCCTTCGACATAGAAGCTGAGATCGTGCTGCGCTTCCTGATAGTTGAGGGTCATATCGCCGCCAATATCCATCTCGACATAGACCGGAATGAAACCGGTTTTGATATTCAGCTCATGGGTGACATCGGTGTAGTTATGCGCGCCATCAATCGACCAGGCCCGGATCTCGCCGGTATTGATAAAAGCGCTGACCTCCGCTGCCGGGATCACCACCTGCCAGTGGCCATTCTCAGCGATAGTGGCCGCATAATCCTTGCCATTGGCACCGGAGATCACCAGCTGATGACCCGGCATCACGGTTGAGAGCGTGCCGCTCAGCAGCAGATCCTGTTGGGTTTCCGCCAGGTTGATCACGTCGTCCGCGGTCACCTTGTCGAAAGAAATGTCCGGCAGGCTTTCGCGGTGGGTGATCAGCGTCAGCGGCTGCTCAACGGTCACCTGCTGACCCGCCGCGTCGGTTGCGCTGATTTTCAGGCTGTAGACGCCATCCGTTAACGCCTGAAGATCGCTCTCATGGAAGTTACCGGACCAGCGCCCGTCGTCGCCGACTATGGCCGTTTCCACCCGGTCGCCCAGCGTCAATGTCAGCTGCGTGCCAGCCGCCAGCTGGGTTGAACTGCCGTGGATCTCAACGCCATAGACGCTTTCAGCGATATTCACCGCGTTATCGCCGCTGACCTTATCCAGCGTCAGGGTCGGCGCGAGGCTGTTCAACGTCGCCGCGGGCGCTGAGGCGGTCGGGTCAGCCGTGCTCAGCGCACTGAAGCTCAGCGTCTCCGTCGACAGAGGGGTTATCGGCAGGTTCAGCCTCTGCGTGGTGGCTGACAGGGTGGCATCGGGAACCGCAAATTCGCTGAGCGCGGTCTGGAAAATGGATTCGAGCCGCACGGCCCGAAAGGTATCACGTGGTGACATAGGTAACCTCAGTTCAGAGCAGGAACGCAGACGCTAACCATCAGATAAATCGATGATTGATGTCGGCAGGTTTAGGGTGGGTCAGCCGAAGCCGCCCGTTTCCGCTGGTCGGAACCGGTTACCCGCAGGTAACAAGGATTAATGAATGCGCCGCTCAATAAAGCGACCAAAAAAGCCAGTGCGTTGATTTGCCGCATTGCCCGGCGTAATGCCGTTCGCTGCGCTAACCCTAATCTTTCGTTTCACTGATGAATAGTGGCGATAATCTGGAAATCGCAATTATCACGTGACTAAAACAAAAAAAAGCGGGTGCTAATGCACCCGCTGTTATTATCAGCATAGCTTATATTTTTCGATCGCTACACCAGATGCACCTGAAGGTTATGCTGCACCAGCACATCGCCCAGGGTGTTATCACTGGTCAGGGCTGAGTTGTGGTAGATCTCAAAGGTGTCGCCGTCGATGGTCCGCTCACCGGTCACCTGCCACAAACCGCCATTGCCGTTAGCCAGCGTCACCTGGCTGCCGTCAGCGCCTTTGATCAACAGCTCATCACTCTGCCTGTCCGTCAGGTTAAGTGCCTCATTGAGATCGAGTTTCACCGAGTTGGTGCCGGTTTTACCCAGATCGAGCACCTCAATGTGCTCGACTTTCAGACCCAGCGCGGTGAGATCCAGATTCAGATACTCGCCGTTCAGCACCAGCGTGTCGGTGCCTGCGCCGCCGTCGATATGGGTAAAGTTAAGGTCGCTGACCGTCACGGTATCCGCGCCACTGCTGCCGGTCACGGTCGCCCCTTCCGCCGTGGAGCCATCCGCCAGCGTGATCACCACGCCACCGATGGTGTAGCCCACCTCTTCCGCGACCGGCGCGGCGGCAACCGGCGTCTCGCTGACCGGCGCGCTGTCGCTGCTGCCGATCGGCGTCACGCTATCCGCGTCGATGGTCAGGGTGGAGGCGACCACCACAGCATCCTGGCTCTCCTCACCGCTGCTGCTGTTGTGCTGCGTCTCCTCACTGACGCTGGCGAGGCTGGCACTCTCATCCGCGACGGAGAAGAGCGCCACCGACTCGCTGGCGGCCAGGGTGGTTGCCGGCAGCAGCGCGCCCAGCAGCAGGGTGTTGGTGGTGGAGTAGCTGTTACCGGCCACATCAGTGATAGAGACTTTCGCCAGGGTATTCAGCGACAGCAGCAGCCCTCCCACCGACAGCAGTGACGGTGAGAAGTTAACCGCATAGCGTCCCAGCGCGTCAGTGGTGGTATTGAGCGTCGGTCCGTTGCTGCCGTTGGCGAGCAGCAGCGTGACGCTCACTTTGGACCCCTGCGCCGCATTCAGCGATCCGCCCTGCACCACCAGGCCGGTGAGCAGCGAACCGACCAGACTGAGCACCGGATCAACTCCCACCACCGGCTGATTGTGCGACAGCGCGGTAAAGGTGCTGCTGGTGGTGGCGCTGTTACCGCCAATATCGGTGACCGTGACGGTTATCGGCCGGCTGCCATCGCTGATTGACTTCAGCGTGGCCGGGGGCACGCTGATGCTCCATGCCCCATTCGCGCCAATGGCAGCGGAGAAGAGATTGCCCGCCAGGTTTACCGTTACCGTGCCGCCGGTCGCGTTGCTGCTGGTGCCGCTAATGGTCTCCGCGGTGTTGGCTTCGGCAATATTGAGGTAGCCGTCGCCGCCAAAGAAGCTGCCGAGGGTGACGGTCGGTGTGGTATGACTGACCACTCCCAGCGAGGCTGAGACGCTGCCGCTGTTGCCGGCACCGTTAATCACGCTGGCGGTGACGGTCTGCAAGCCATCGGCAATCGCGGCCAGGTTTGCCGCGGGAATCGAAAGACTCCAGTTACCGTTGCTGCTGACCGTGGTGCTGTAGGTCTGGCCGCCCAGCGAGACGCGCACCACCGATCCCTCGGCGTTGCTGGCGGTCCCGCTGATGGTCTGCGCCGTTTTCACATCCTGCGCGCTCAGGGCGTTGTCGCCAAACAGCGAGGTGATGGTGACCAACGGCGTACTCTGGCTGATCACGCTGAGCGTGCCGCTGCTATTCACTACGTTGCCGTAGCTGTCGGTGCCGGTTACCGTCACGGTTTTGCTGCCGTCGGTAATGGCGGCCAGATCCGCTTTCGGCACGCTGATGCTCCAGCCGCCGCCACTCACCACTTTAGTGCTGTAGGTGATGCCATTCAGCGTGGCGCTGACGGTAGAGCCCGCGGAGAGGCTGGAACTGCCGCTCAGGGTCTGGTTCGACGCCAGATCCGCCGCGCTCAGCACCCCATCGCCAAACACCGTATTGACCGTCAGCGTGGGCTGAACCAGTGCCAGCGCGACGCCTGCGCTGGTGCTGCTGACGTTGCCAACCGGATCGGTGACCGAGGCGCTGACGGTGAAGTTGCCGTTGAGCAGGGTCGAGAGTACCGCAGGCGAGACGATGGTAGAGAAACTGCCATCGGCGTTGACCAGCGCGGTGGCGGTGGTGTTGCCAATCGCCAGCCGGACGCTGCTGCCAGCCGCCAGCCCCGACACCGTGCCGCTGATGGTCTGTGCGACCAGCGACTCCGCCAGGTTCAGTACCCCATCGCCAAACAGCGGATTCAGCGTCACCTTCGGCAGCGCGTGAATACCCACCAGCGCCCCGACCGTGGTGCTGCTGGTGTTACCGGCGCTGTCGGTGACGCTGACGCCGACCGTCAGATTGCCATCGGCAAGGCCCTGTAACAGCGCAGGCGTCAGCGAGACACTGAAGTTACCCGTAGCATCGGTGGCGGTGACAAACTGCTGCCCCGCCACCGAGACCACCACGCGCGATCCCGCTTCAGCCCCGCCCGCGACGCCGCCGATCACCTGCGTCACCAGCGCGTCGGCCGCGTTCAGCAGATTGTCGCCGAACAGCGGATTCACCGTCAGGGTCGGCAGCAGGGTATCGACCCGGAAACCAGCGCTGGTGCTGGCGCTGTTGCCCGCCGCATCGGTGACCGACGCGCCCACCGTGAGATTGCCCTGCGCCAGCGTACCTAAAATATCCGGTGAGACCGTGGCGCTGAACGCGCCGCCCGCCCCTACCGTGGCGGTGAGCTGGCTGTTGCCCAGCGAGAGAGTCACAACGGTGCCCTGCGCAACGTTATTCACCACCCCGCTGATCAGCTGTCCGGTAGCAATATCGGCCAGGTTCAACACGCCATCGCCAAATGGCGCGGTCAGCGAGATCGACGGCGTCTGGGTAAAGACGCCAATCGAGGCGCTGCCGGAGGCGAGGTTGCCCGCCGGGTCGCGCACGCTGACGCCCAGCGTCAGGTTGCCATTCAGCAGCGCGGTGAGATCGCTGGCTGGCAGATTAACGCTCCATGCCCCGCCAGCCTGCACCGTGGTGCTGTAGCTGCGGCTGCCAAAGGTGACAGTGACCTGCGACCCCGTCGCCGCATTCTCAATCACGCCGCCAATCAGCTGGCCTGCGCTCGCTTCCGCGATGTTCAGCAGGTTATCGCCGCCAAACAGCCCGGTGAGCGGCCCGACCACCGGCACCGCCTCGACGATGGCCGTTACGGTTTGACCGGCGGTGCGGGTGTTGCCCGCCGCATCCGTCAGCGTAACGTTCACCGCCAGATCGCCGTCGCTCAGCACTCCCAGCACCGACGGCGGCACAACAATTGCCCATTTGCCATCCTGACCCACCGAGGCGGAAAGCGTGGTGCCGCCCAGCACCACTGACACCGTGGCCCCGGTGCCTGCCGAGGTCGCTACCCCGGAGAGGGTCTGCGCGACCGTGGTGTCCAGCGCGCTGAGGGTGTTGTCGCCAAACACCGGGTCGAGCAGCAGCGACAGCGCGCTGTTAACCAGTTTGTTAACCGTCAGGGTGGCGTCGGTCTGGTTACCGGCCAGGTCACTGACCCGCACGCCAAACACCAGCGCACCGTCATTGAGTCCCGACAGCACCTCAGGCGCAATGTCAATGCTCCAGCGGCCATCGTCGCCGACAATCGCGGTGGCGATCGGGGCGCTGTCCCCCAGATAGAGGCCGATGGTCTGGCCTTCCGCGCCGCGCGCGCTGCCGGTCAGCAGCTGGCTCAGCGCCACATCGCTCGCGTTGATCAGGTTATCGCCGAGGAAAGCGTCCACCACCACCAGCGGCGCACTGCTGTCCACCGTCACCGTCTGACTGACGGTGGTGACGTTACCGGCCGCGTCCGCCAGCTGCGCGCTAATCTGCGGCGTGCTGCCATCGCTTAGCGCCTGCATATCACTGGCGGGCACGGTGGCAGACCAGCTGCCGTCGCCCTGAACCCGCGCACTGTAGGTTTTGTTGTTAAAGGTGATGACCACCGTGCGCCCCACTTCGGCGCTGTCGGCGGTGCCGCTGATCACCTGACTGGCAGCCGCTTCACTGCCGTTCACACGGTTATCGCCGGTAAAGGCATCCAGGGTCAGCGCCGGTGGCGTGAGATCGATCAGCACGCTGCCGCTGGTAGTCACCGTGTCGCTGCCGTCAGTGGCGGTGACCGTGATGGTGGCGCTGCCATCGGCGTCGCCAAAGGCGCTCACCGGCAGGGCCGCGGTTGACCAGTTGCCCGCCCCGTCCAGCGTGGTGGCGTAGCTCTCACCGTTGATCACCAGGGTCACCGTGCCCGCTGCGCCCAGATTGGCGTAAGTGCCGCTGACCACCACGCCACCCGCCTGATCGAGAGTGCTGATGATGTTATCGCCTGACACCGTACCCAGCGTCACCAGCGGTCCGGGTGGCGGATTGAGGTCAACGGCGAAGGTCACTTCGCCAGTGGCCACATTGCCCGCCAGATCGCTGACCGCCAGCGTCAGAGTGGTCGGGGTGGTAAAGGTCGCCATCTGCTCTGGCGTCAGCGCCAGGCTCCAGTTGCCGCTGGCATCGACCAGCGCGGAGCCCAGCAGCGTTTCACCCAGCGAGACGGTGACCACGCTGCCCGGCTCCGCTCCCGTTGCGCTGCCGCTCAGCAGCTGCGGCTGAATGCTCTCGGCGTAGCTCAGCAGGTTGTCGCCGGTAAAGTCCGCGATACTCAACAGCGGTGGCGTAGTGTCGAGCAGCAGCGAGCTGTCGATGCTGCTGCTGTTGCCCGCCGCATCGGTCGCCGTTATCGTCACCGGATAGCGGTTATCGGCCAGATCGGAGAGCACCGCGCTGGAGAGCGGCAGCGTCCAGCTGCCATCGGCCGCCACCTGGGCGTTATAGACCGTGCCGCCAAACGCCACCTGCACGCGCTGGTTCGCGCCGGTTTCCCCGGTTGTCCCGCTGAGGATAATGCCTGCGGCGACATTCTCACTGTTGATATAACCGCCAAAGAATCCCGGATCGACGGTGGGCTGCGGCGCAGTGAGATCGCTGGTGAAGGCCAGCTGCGCCGTGCCGCTGTTGCCCGCCGCATCCACCACGTTAACCGTCAGCGTCTGCGGACCATCGCCCAGCGAGTTAAGCGCGTTGGCCGGGATCGCCACGCTCCAGCTACCGTCGCTCGCCACCGTGCCGGCGTAGCGGCTGCCGTTAAGGTCAACGGTGATGCTGACCGCCTGATTCGCGCCGGTGCTGCCGGTGGTGCCGGTCAGGGTCACGCCCGCCGCCGCTTCACTGATGTTCAGCAGGTTGTCTGCGCCAAATGCCCCGGCGGTGAAGGTCGGCACCGGCGGCGTCACCGCCGTCACCACATCCAGCGTTGTGCTGTCGCTGTTGCCAGCAATATCGCTGGCGGTGACGGTAATGGTGTGGGTGCCGCTGGTAAAGGTGGCGAGTTGCTCAGGCGTCAGGGTCAGCGACCAGCGGCCATCGGTCTGCACCGTGGCGGCCAGCGGCTGATCGTTATTAAAGCCAGCGATCACGACATTCACCGTCTGACCCGCGCCGCTAATACCGGTAGCGCCGGTGAGGATCTGCTCGCTGCCCGCTTCAGTCGCGTTCAGCGCCCCGTCGCCAAACGGCAGGTTCAGCGTAACGTCCGGTAGCGCATTGATCGCCACCAGCAGATTGCCGCCGGTGCTGGCGCGGTTGCCGTCGCCATCCGTGACCGTCACCACCACCGGCCAGTTGCCATCAGGTAGCGACTGCAACAACGCTGGCGGCAGCGTCAGCGACCAGCGTGTATTGTCCTCACTGAGCGTGGCGGTGTAGAGGGTGCCATTGACGGTCACAGTGACCGCATCCGCATTCGGCGCGTTGACCGCCCCGCTCAGGGAGCCACCCGCCGCCGCTTCTGCGGCATTGAGTCGCCCGTCCGTAAACGGCGTATCCAGCGTCGGTTCGGCAATCGGCGTAAGGGCGGCGAGGAAGGTCTGGGTCGCCTCGCTGCTGTTCCCGGCCCGATCGGTGGTCACCACCGTCAGGGTCTGGCTACCCGTCCCCAGGCTGGCGATGATCGCCGGCGTCAGGCTGGCGCTCCAGTTGCCATTCTCATCCACCGTCACCGCCAGCGGGATGTTGCTGTCGCCGACCGTGACGCGGACCGACTGGCCCGCACCGGTGGTGCCGGTCACCTGCTGAACGACCCCCGCCTCGTCAATGTTGATCACGTTGTCGCCAAACAGCGTCTCCGCAAAGACCGGAGCGGCAGGCAGCGTTTTGAGGATCTCCACCGGTGCGGTGGCCCCGGCCGGATTCCCGGCCGCATCCACGGCGCTGACCACCACCTGGGTCACGCCATCCGGCAACGCGGCCAGCGCGCCCGCGGCCAGATTCAGCGTCCAGCCGCCATCGGCGATGGTGGTGCTGAAACGCTGATCGCCGATGCTGACCGTCACCGGGCTGCCCTCCGGCAGATTACTGCTGTCGCCGCTCAGGATTAACGTCCCGGCGGCATCGGCGGCGCTGACCAGCGCATCGCCAAATGGCGTATTCAGCGTCAGCGTTGGCAGGGTGTTAAAGGCCACATTCAGCGAGGTAGTGGTGTCGGTGGTGATGTTGCCCGCCGCGTCAGTGACCGAGATGGTAAAGGTATTGGCTCCGTCAGCCAGCTGTTGCAAATCGGCCGCCGGAATAGTGACAGACCAGTTGCCCTCCCCGTCTGCCGTGCTGCTGTAGGAGACGTTGTTGAGCGTCACCGTCACCGGCAGATTGCCCGCGGTGGTGCCGCTGAGGGTGAGATCCTGTAACGACTCCGCCAGGTTGAGGCTCTCCCCGGCGCTGACGCTGATCGCTGTCAGCGGCGGCGGCGTGGTGCTGAACGTCACCTGCTGGCTCGCCGTCGCCGGGTTGCCGGCCACATCGGCGGCGGTCGCGGTAAAGGTCTGGGTGCTGCCTGCGGCCACATCGGTGAACGCGCTGGCCGGCAGGCTCAGCGTCCAGTTGCCATCGTCGTCAAGCGTGGTGCTGTAGTCGGTGCCATTAAACGAGACCGTGACCGGCGTGCCCGCCGCCAGTAAGGTGCTGCTGCCGCTGAGCGTCACATCCTCAGCCGCCTCGCGGGCATTGATCACATCATCGCCCGCTACCACATCGAGGGTCAGGGTAGGCTGAACCTGCGGACTGGCGAGGACCACCAGCGTGCTGCTGTCGCTGGCCGGATTACCGACCGCATCCGCCGAGACCACCACCAGCAGCTGATCGCCGTCCGGCAGATTGCCGACATCGGCCGCCGGTACGGTGACGGTCCAGCCACCACCCGCCACCACCGTGCCACGGTAGTCGATATTATTCAGCGTCACCGTCACCGGCTGGCCCTCCGCCAGATTGGTGCTGCCGCCACTGATGGTGAGATCCTGGCCCGCCTCCGCCTGGTTGACGAAGTTATCGCCGCTGATGGTGCCGATGGTCAGGGTCGGCAGGCTGCTGCTCGCCGCCAGGGTCAGGGTCTGGCTGGTGCTGGCCGGGTTGCCCGCCGCATCAATCAGCGTGACGCCGACCGGGTAGCTGCCATCCGCCAGCCCCTGCATCACGCTGGCGGGCAGCGTCAGCTGCCAGCTGCCGTCAGAGAGCACCTGGGTGGTGTAGTCAACGTTCTGGAAGCTGACGGTCACCGTCTGTCCGGCGTCCGCTGCCGGGGCGGTGCCGCTGATGGCCACCGCTTCCAGCACCTCCAGCGAGTTAATGATGTTATCGCCGCTGACAGGGTTGATGCTCAGCACTGGCGGGGTGCGATCGACAGTGATGCTGCTGCTCAGCGATCCGCTGTTACCGGCGGCATCGCTGACGCTGACCAGCAGCGTGGTGATGCCCTCATCCAGCGTCTGGAGCTGCTCTGGCGTTAAGGTCAGCGTCCAGTTTCCCTGGGCATCGACCGTGGCGGAATAGTCGTTGTCGCCCAGCGTCACGCTGACGCTCTGGCCCGCGCCGGTGACACCGGTGCTGCCGCTGAGCGTCTGGCTGCTGGCCGATTCCGCAAGATTGAGATAGCCATCGCCGAACGGGGTATCGATGCTGACCGACAGTGCGCCGGTCGCCACGTTGATCTCCCGCGTTTCGGTGGTCAGGTTGCCCGCCGTATCACGCACCGTCACGGTCAGGGTATAAGAGCCATCAGGAATACCGGCCAGCGCCCCGGCAGGCAGCGTCAGACTCCACTCCCCCTGCGGCGTGACGGTGGTGGTCCAGAGCTGATTGTTCAGGGTAATAGTGACCGGTTGCCCCACTTCAGCATCACTGCTGCCGCTCAGCAGGATCGGTGCGCCGCTTTCCGCGAGGTTGACGATGTCATCGCCCGCCACCGCGTTCAGCGAGAGCGCAGGTGCCGAGAGATCGACCCTGACGCTGCCCTCACTGCTGCCGCGGTTGCCCGCCGCATCCTGCACCGTCACGCTGTAGCTCAGCGTCTCCTGCGGCAGATCGGCCAGCGCCGTCACCGGTACATTAACCTGCCAGTTGCCATTGCTGTCGACCGTGCCGTTGTAGGTGACGCCATTCAGCAGCAGGCTGACGCTCTGACCATCCCCGGTCACACCCGTGGTGCCGCTCAGGGTTTGTGGGGTGGTGATGTCGCTGCTGTTGAGCGTGCCGTCGCCCAGCGTCGAGAGGATCAGCGGCTGCGGCAGCGTGGTCGCCAGCACGTTGAGCGTGGCGTCGCTGCTAAGCGTTGCCCCGCCGCTGTCAGTGGCGGTGACCGTCAGGGTATACGCCCCATCCGCTAAGGTTGCCAGCGCCTCAGCCGGAACGATCACGCTCCAGCGGCCATTCTCAGAGACCTCGGCGGTATAGCGGCTGTCGTTGAACAACAGCGTGACCGTGCTGCCCACCGGCACATTGACCGAACTGCCGGTGACGATCAGCGCCTCGCCGCGCTCCTGGGCGTTGAGGAAGTTATCGCCCGCGATCGCATCCAGCGCCAGGCCGGAGGCTGTGCTGTTGATAGCAAAGGTCAGCGTATCGCTGGTGCTGTTGCCCGCCCGATCGCTGACCGCCACGGTAAAGCTGGCGCTGCCGTCAGCGAGGGCAGCCAGCGCGCCCGCGGGCACGATCAGACTCCACGCTCCGCTGGCCTCTACCCTGGCCGTGTAGACCGTGCCTTCCAGGGTCACAGTGACCAGCTGACCCGCTTCCACGTTGGTAGTGGTGCCGCTCAGGCGTTGATCGGTGAGCCGCTCTGCGCCATCCACCACGTTGTTACCGGCAAAGGTCTCCAGCGTCAGGGTTGGCAGGCTGGCCGCCTCAACCTTCAGCGTCAGATCGCGGGTGGTGGTGGTGAGGTTGCCCGCCGCGTCGCTGGCGGTCACGGTCAGCGGATAGCTGCCATTGCCCAGCCCGCTATAGGCCGTGGCGGGCAGTTGCAGTGACCAGTTGCCGTTAATATCGGCGGTGGTGGTCAGGCTGGTGCCGTTAAAACTGGCCACAATCAGCGCGTTGCCCTCGCTGCTGCCGCTCAGCGTCAGTGGCTGCTGACTTTCCGCCGCGTTGATGATCCCGTCCGAGGGGGTAGTGAAATTGAGCGCCGGTGGCAGCGTATCCACCAGCAGGCTGCCAGCCGCCTGGCTGCTGTTGCCCGCCACATCGCTGACCTGCACGGTGTAAGGCGTGTCGCCCTGCGGCAGCGCAGACAACGCCTGCGCCGGAATCGACACCTGCCAGTTGCCTGCGCTATCTACCGTGCCGCTGTAACTGACATCCGCCAGCGTCACGCTGACGCGCTGCCCGTCGCCGCTGACGCCGGTGTTGCCGGCAATGGTACCGCCGCTTGCCGCCGCCGCACCGTTGAGAATGCCATCGTCAAAGGCGACGCCGGGGGTCGCCACCGGCAGCGCGCTGGCGAGAACGGTCAGCGTGGTGTCGCTGCTGGCCAGTGGCGTTCCGCTGGCGTCGGTGATAGTGGCTGTGACCGTCTGCGCACCGTCGGCTGCGCCGCTAAAGGTGCCCGCCGGTAACGTCAGGCTCCAGCTGCCGTCTGCCGCCAGGCTGGTGGTCAGCGTCGTGCCGTTGGCGACAACGGTGACCAGGCTGCCCGCCGGCAGACCGCTGGTGCTGCCGCTGACGACCACCTCGTTAGCCAGCTCGCCCGCATTGAGGTAGTTATCCTCAGCGATAGGGGCAAAGGCGATTGCTGGCCGGGTATTGTCCACCGTGAAGTTAAGCGGGCTGCTGGCGCTGTTACCCACCGCGTTAATCACACTGACCGTCAGCGTCTGGCTGCCCTCTCCCAGCTCAGCCAATGCACCGGCGGGCAGCGTGATGCTCCAGCTGCCGCTGGCATTGACCTCCGCGCTGTAGGTGGTGCCGTTCAGGGTCAGCGTAACTGACTGGCCCGCTTCGACGTTGCTGCTGCTGCCGCGCACAACAAGCGGCTGCAACTGTTCCGCCGCCGTGACGATGCCGTCATCGGCAAAGCTGGCGCTGTCGACCGTCAGCGCGGGCTGTAGCGCCGGGCTGGTGGCGACATTCAGATCGACCACCTGACTCGCCTGGTTGCCATTGGGACTGATTTCAGTGACGGTCAGCGGGTTACTGCCCGCGGGCAGCGCCGCCAGATCGCCCGAGGCGATTTGCAGGCTCCACTGACCGTTGACCCCGACGGTGGTGCTGTAGAGTCTGCCATTCAGCTCGACCGTGACCCGATCGCCATTCTGACCGCTGCCGCTCACCTCCAGCGGCTGTAGCAGCTCGGTGCGGTTCAGGGCGTTGTCTCCGCTGACCGGCTCGACCCGCAGCGGAGGAGGTGTGGTGGCGACCGTCAGCGCACTCTGCTGGCTGCTGCTGTTACCGGCACTGTCGGTGACCGTGACCACCACCGGATAGCTGCTGCCATTGGTCAGGGCGGCCAGCGCCGCTGGCGGAACCGCCAGCGTCCACTCCCCGTTGCCATCCACGCTGCCACTGTAGGTGACGCCGTTCAGCGTCAGGCTGACGCGATCGCCCTCGCTGCCCGCGCCGCTGAAGCTGAAGCCTGCGGCCTGTTCAGCGCTGTTCAGCACCCCATCCCCGGCTGGCGGATTGAGGCTGAAGTCCGGCGCGCGGGTGTCCACCGTGACCGGAAGCGGACGGGTGAGGCTGTTGCCGCCCGCGCTGGTTGCGGTGACGCTGAGATCGTAACGACCGTCGGCCAGACTTTGCAGGTCCGCGCCGGGCAGCGTCGCGCTCCAGCTGCCGTCAGCGGCGACAGTGGCGCTATAGGTGACACCGCCGAGTTCGAGGGTAACGCTGCTGCCCGGCGAGGTGCTGCCGCTGAGGGTGAGATCGGCGGCGGCTTCGGCCGCGTTGATAATGCCATCGGTGGCGATCGGGTTGACGGTCAGCGCCGGTGCCCCGCTATCCACCGTCAGCGGTGCGGTGACGCTGGCGCTGTTACCCGCCAGATCGGTCGCCGTTACGGTAATCGGATTACTGCCCTGCGCCAGACTCTGAAGCACCGCCGGTGGCAGCGTCAGGCTCCAGTCGCCATTCTCCGCCACGCTGGCGGGATAGGTGACACCGCCCAGCGTCACGCTGACCGCCTGGCCCGGCGCGGCGCTGCCGGTGAGGATCTGGGTACTGCCCGCTTCGCCGCTGTTGAGGATGCCGTCACCGAATGGTGTGCTGATCTGCGGCGCGGCCAGCGGCGCGGTCGCCACCAGCAGCGTCTGGCTGATTTGCAGATCGCCAGAGGTCACGGTCAGGGTGGTGTTGCCCTGCGGCAGATTCGCCAGATCGGCGGCTGGCACGGTCAGCGTCCAGCCTCCATTGGCATCGGTGACCGTGCTGTAAACCGTGCCGCCCGGCACCAGCGTGACAGCGATCGGGCTGTTGACCGGCAGGTTAGCGGAACTGCCGCTGAGGATAAGATCGCTCTGGGCTTCAATTCCGTTCAGCGCGTTGTCGTCACTGACCGGCGCAATCGCCAGCAGCGGCGCGTCGCTGGTGACCACGCTAAACTGCCCCTGCGCAGGCTGCGCCAGATTACCGGCGGGGTCGAGGATCGCCACCGTAAAGGTTTTCTCGCCCGCGCCGCCCAGCGATCCGGCGGGCAGCGTGACGCGCCAGTTTCCGCCCGCCTCGACCACGCCATCGTAAGACTGGCCATTCAGGGTCAGCAGCACGGGCTGACCAGCAGGCACGCCGCTGACGCTGCCGGTGACCAGAATGTCGCTGAGCTGTTCCGCGCTATCAACCTGATTATCGCTGGTGACCGGATTGATGGTCAGCACCGGCGGGTTGGCGGCCAGCACTGTGACATCGGAAAGCAGCGTGGTGCTGTTGCCATAGCTGTCGCTGAGAAGCACGCTGATCGGGTAGACCGCGTCGCCCAGCTGGTTAACGATCGCCGCGGGCACCGTTACCCGCCACTCGCCGTTGCCGTCAACCGTGGTGGTGTAGGTCGCGCCGTTAAAGCTGACCGAGACGCTGTCGCCCTGGCTGCCGCCACGTCCGCTGAGGGTGAGATCCTGACTATGTTCGGCGATATTGATGTAGCCGTCGCTGCCTGGTGTGGCGAGCGTCAGCGGCGGCGGCGTGGTGGCAAAGATCAGCGTGCTGCCGATCTGATTGATATTGCCGTCACTGTCGGTGGCGACCACCGTGACCGGCTGCGTCCCGTTGGGCACCGCCGCCAGATCGGCGGCGGGCACGCTGAGGCTCCAGCGGCCATCCTCTCCCACCAGGGTGATGTAACTCTGGTTATTGAGCGAGACGCGGATGGTGTCACCCACATCGCCGCTGCCGCTGACAATCAGCGGCTGCTGCGCATCGCTGACGTTGATCGCGCCATCATCACTGAGAGGGTCGAGGATCAGCGTGGGCTGTGCCGTCGCGACCCGCAGTTCCGTGGACTGCTGGCTGCTGTTGCCCGCCGCATCAGTCACCGTCACTCCCACCGGGTAGGTCTGATTGGTCAGCGTCGTGAGATCGGCGACCGGCACCGCAATGCTCCAGTTGCCATTGCCATCAATGAGGGCGTTATAACTCTTGTCATTGAGCTGCACCGTCACCCGGTCGCCCGCAGTGCCGCTGCCGCTAATCAGCAGCGGCTGCGTCAGATCGCCATTGGTGAGTACGCCGTCACCGCCGGGCGTTGTGACGGTCGCCACCGGCAGCCGGGTGCTGACCGCCAGCGTCTGGGTCTGGGTAACGCTGTTGCCGCTGGCGTCAGTCAGGGTGACGCCCAGCGTGTAGCTGCTGCCATCCGCCAGGGTCTGAAGCGCCGCTGGCGGCAGATCCACCGTCCAGTTCCCCAGCTCATCGACCGTGCTGCTGTAACGCTGGTTGTTGATCGTGACCGTCACCACTTCGTCCGGTCTGGCCCCGGAGCCGCTGACCGGCACGCCAGCGGCCACCTCGGCGCTGTTGAGAATGCCGTCACCGCCCGCCACCGCCGCCACAATCAGGTTCGGCGGCAGCGTACTGACGCTGAAGTCCAGCGTCTGCGCCACCCGATTGCCCGCTTCATCGATCGCGGTGACGATCAGGCTGTTTGCCCCCTGCGGCAGTAAGCCGAGATCGCTGGCGGGCAGCGTCAGGCTCCAGCTGCCGTCGCTATTGACGGGGGTGCTGTAAGTTTTGCCGTTGAGGGTCAGTTCGACCTGCTGGCCCGCTACCGCCTTGCCGGTGCTGCCGCTGAGCAGCTGGTCACTGCCCGCCTCTGTCTGGTTGAGGATGCCGTCGCTGAAAGCATTCTGATTCAGTGCGATCTGCGGCAGGTTGCTGGCGACCACCGTCAGCGGCGCTGAATCGGTAAGCTGCGCGCCTGTGGCATCGGTGGTGGTGACGGAAATCAGTTTTACGCCGTCGCTGATGCCGGTGAGATCGCTGGCCGGAACGGTGACGCTCCAGAGACCATTGCTGCTGACTACGCCGTTATAGCTGACGCCGTTGAAATCAACCCGGACCGTCTGGCCCGGCGTCACGCCAACCGCTGAGCCGCTGATGATAAGATCGCTGCCGATCTCCTGCTGATTGAGGAAACCATCCTGGCTGAGCGGCTCATTAATGGTCACGATGCCCGGCTCACCCGGCGCGGGCGCGACGTTGATCTCGCGGCTGTCGCTGGCAGCCCCGCCCGCGACGCTGGTCACGCTGACGGCGATGGTGGCGCTGCCCGCCGCCAGCGCACTGAGGGCGGCGGCGGGGATGGAGGTGCTCCAGCTGCCATCCGCCGTGACCAGGGCGCTGTAGGTTGCGCCGCCGAGGGTGATAGTGACCGTCTGGCCCGCTTCAACATTGGTGCTAGTGCCTGACAGCGTCTGATCCTGCGCTTTCTCGCTGTTATCCAGCAGATCGTCACCGGCAAACAGATCAATGGTTACCGTCGGTACGCCAGGTTGCGGTGACGCTTCCACTGCAATCACCCGACTTTCAGTCGCGGTGACCCCTGCCTGGCTGCTGACGCTGGCCGCGATGGTGGCGCTGCCAGCCGCCAGTGCCGCCAGCGCGCTGGCGGGCACCGTCAGGCTCCAGTTACCGTCACTGCCGACCGTGGCGCTGTAGCTCTGACCACCCAGCGTCACGGTGACAAGCTGGCCCGCTTCGACGTTGGTGGTGCTGCCGCTCAGCAGCTGATCGCTGGCTTTCTCATCGTTACTCAGCACGTCATCGGTGGCGAACTGATTGAGAGTGATGGTGGGCTCACCGGGTGCGGTCAGCGGCGCTTCGACGCTGATGATCTGCGACCCGCTGGCCACTGTGCCCGCGGCGTTGCTGACCGAGGCGCTGAGGGTGGTGTTTCCCGCCGCCAGCGCGTTCAGCGCATCGGCCGGGATCGCGATATTCCAGCGGCCGTCACTGCCGACCACGCCGCTGTAGCTCTGACCACCCAGCGTCACCGTCACAATCTGACCCGCTTCCACACTGGTGGTGGTGCCGGTCACCGGCTGCGCTTCCAGCTTCTCATCATTGCTTAAAACATTGTCGCTGGTAAAAGCATCGATCGTCAGGGAGGGTTCACCCGGCTGGGTTGCCGGTGCTTCCACTGTGATAGGCAGGGTCGCCGTCACTGTGTCCCCGGCCGCACTGCTGACGGAGACGATCAGGGTGGCGCTGCCTGCGGCCAGCGCGCTCAGCGCCGCTGACGGCACCGTCAGGCTCCAGCTGCCATCGGACTGTACGCTGGTGGTGTAGCTCTGGCCGCCCAGCGTCACCGTGACAACCTGGCCTGGCTCAATGTTGCTGGTGCTGCCGCTGACGATCTGATCGGCTGCTTTTTCCTGATTGCTGAGCTGGTTGTCGCCGGTAAAGTCGTCAAGCGTTACCGCAGGCTGGACTGGCGTGACCGGCGTTTCCACGCTGATAGCGCGATTCTCGCTGGCTTCAGCTCCGGCGAGGTTGGTGACGGCAACGGAGATCGCCAGGTTACCCGCCGCCAGCGCGTTGAGCGCCGCCGGTGGCAGCGTGACGCTCCAGTTGCCCTGCGCATCCACCGCCGTGCGGTAGGTCAGATCGCCGAGCGTGATGGTGACCACCTGCCCCGCTTCAACATTCTGGCTGCCGCCGCTCAGCAGCTGGTCACTGTTTTTTTCGGCATTGCTCAGGATGTCGTCACCGGCAAATTGATTGATGGTGATAACCGGCGAGCCTGGCGGCGTCACCGGTGACGCCACGCTGAGGGTCAGGCTGTCGCTGACTACGGCTCCCGCCGCGTTGGCAACGCTCGCGGTCAGCGTGGTGTTACCGGCGGCCAGCGCGCTCAGCGCATCGGCCGGCAGGGTAATGCGCCAGCTGCCGTCGGCGGCGACGCTGCCGCTGTAGCTCTGGCCGCCAAGCGTGACGGTGACAATCTGGCCCGCCTCGACATTGCTGGTGCGGCCGCTAATCAGCTGATCGCTGGCTTTTTCGCTGTTATCCAGCACGTTATCGCCGGTAAAGGGATCCAGGGTCAGGCGGGGCGCATCGGGCGGGGTGTCGGGCGACTGAACCTGAATCGTGAGGCTGGCAGAGGCGGCCGCGCCTGCGGCGTTGTTCACGCTGACGGAAAGCGTGGTGGTGCCAGCGGCCAGCGCCGCCAGCGCGGCGGCAGGCAGGGTGACGCTCCAGCTGCCGTCAGCCGCGACGGTGGTGTTATAGCTCTGGCCGCCCAGCGTGACGGTGACCACCTGACCCGCTTCGACATTGCTGGTGCTGCCGCTGATCAGCTGATCGCTGGCTTTTTCACTGTTATCCAGCACGTTATCGCCGGCAAAGGTGTTCAGGGTGATGGTGGGTGTGCCCGGCGTGACCGGCGTAGTGGGATCGCTGCCGCCACCATTCCCGCCACCGCCACCTCCGCCGCCACCGGCCCCCACGCCAGCAACCAGCCCGGCCAGACCCAGCACGCCGATACCGGCTGCGGTCATGACGCCGGTTGTGGCGTTGACATTATCCGCCAGCAGCAACGGCTCTACGCTCTCCAGCGACTCATAGGTCGGCGTGACCGGCGCGGCGGCCAGATCGGTTGCGGTGGCGGTCTGCGGGAACAGCGCATGTTCCGGGGGATTGACCCCATCATCAAACACCAGCTCACTGTGTTCGCCGTTGGCGTCATCCAGAAAGAACTTCTGGTAGCGGACAGTGCTGCCGTCGCGCATGTGCAGCACCAGATCGTTACCCTGGCGTTCATACTGCGTCACCATGGCGCGGGTGCCGTTGATGCGGACCACGCTGGGCTCGGTGAGGTTAATGGATTGTGATGAACCGCTAACAGACTGCGAAATGAGGGTGCCGTTTTCGCGCGAGATAATATCCACACGGCCTTGCGTGAGTTCTGCCATTTGTAACCTCTACTCCACCAGATTGGCTAATATACTGAATCCATAAACATAAAATTATTTTATGATTACGATCTTCACACATTGTTTCGCCTTCTGAAATCCAGAAGGCGTCTTAACCCGGTGATGTAAAAGCGGCAAAGCCAGACGATGCTATCAACCCCTAATCAGACCAACAGCAGCGCGATTATCGTTAGAATAATTTGTACAGATGCAGGCGAAGTGTAACGGTTTTTACAATTCAATCTTTAACGTAACCGCGATAAAAATCAATTTCAATATCCAGATTTCATTATGATTTGTGGTTAAGAACATAAGAAACCCTTGTTATATTTATGTCTGATGATTAGCTTTATACTTGTTTTTCATGTCAATTTATTGCGAGACGTTTCGCTGAAACGAGGCGAAAAAGGTAAAAAATTCCCCTGCCGCACCGCGTTCAACGGATAACGTTTTTGCTTATAAAACGATTCAGCTCGCGTTTATTTGCCGGCATAGAGGGTGCGCTAACCGGCAGGTGATTGATAAGCAGCGAGTAAATTTGGGTTAAGTCAGGCCACGCGCAGCCCGGCACGCCAGGAAAGTTCTGGAAAAAATTCGCATCGCGTTAAAAGTCGGTAAACTCCCGGCGTTAACCCTGAGCTGATGCTGCCGCACCCCAGCAGGCTCATCGGCCATTGATGTCACGCGGGTGCTACACTTTTTCGCTTTGCCACTGATGAATCTGACCTATGACCGCACTGGACGCCGCACAACAACATCACCATCAGAGCCGCCTGAACTGGGGCACACGCACCATATTCCTGATTAACGGGCTGGCGATGTCCGCCTGGGCCCCGCTGGTGCCGTTTGCCCGCGATCGGCTGCAACTCAGCGGAGCGTCACTGGGAGCGCTGCTGCTCTGTCTTGGCATCGGTTCGCTGGCCGCAATGCCGGTGACCGGTACGCTGGTGGCGCGTTTCGGCTGCCGTCGGGTGATGTGCCTCTCCACGCTGCTGGTGCTGGCGATGATGCCGCTGCTGGCGACCGCTGACTCCCATCTGCTGATGGCGGGCGCGCTGATGCTGTTTGGTGCCGGGCTGGGGATGCTGGACGTGGCGATGAATTACCAGGCGGTGCAGGTCGAGCAGTTGGCTGACAAGCCGATGATGTCGGGCTTTCATGGTTTTTTCAGCCTGGGAGGCATTCTGGGGGCGGGTACGGTCAGCCTGCTGCTGAGCCAGGGCTTCACACCGCTCAACGCCATTATGGGTATCATGGCGGTGATCGTGCTGCTGCTGCTGTGGCGCTTACCGACATTAATGAATGAACGCCTGCATCAGCCCGATCAGCCGTGGCTGGTGATCCCGCGCGGCTGGGTCGCCTTTCTCGGTGCACTCTGCTTTATTCTGTTTCTGGCGGAAGGCGCGGTACTGGACTGGGGCGCGCTGCTGCTGTTGCAGAATCCGTCGATGTCACCGGCCTTTGCCGGACTAGGCTATGCGGTCTTTTCCGTGGCGATGACGCTGGGCCGTTTCAGCGGCGATAAGATCATCCAGCGTTTTGGCCGTTATCCGGTGATGCTGACCGGCGCATTGACGGCGGCGGCGGGGATGAGCCTGGCGGTCTGGCTGCCGTGGCCGGAGATCGCCCTGCTGGCTTTCCTGCTGGTGGGCTTTGGTCTGTCCAACACCGTGCCGATGCTGTTCAATGCCGCCGGGAATCAACAGGATATGCCCGCGAACCTGGCGATTTCTGCCATGACAACGCTGGGATATGCGGGTATTCTCTCAGGTCCGGCTTTAATCGGATTCATTTCCCAATGGATCAGCCTCAGCGGCGCATTTTTACTCATCGCCCTGATGCTGTTAGCGGTTGCCGCCAGTGCGCGAAAAGTTGCGCGATAATTCAGGTACCTGACACGCTATGTTGTATAAGTTTCCACTGACGTCTGGCAATGTCACCCGGTTTTTTGTGGTTTTCAATCTGGTGCTGCTGCTGGCGCTGGGCTTTATGGTGCAGAACTCGGTCAACGCCTGGCTGACCGGCAAACGCTATGCCATGGACGATCTGGCGCGTGATGTGCAGAAGCGAATCGACGCCTACCGCTTCGCCACCTGGCAGATCTACGAAAACCTCTCCACCAGCGCAGCGGGCGCGACGCCTGGCAACAATCTCCAGGAGACGCGGCTGCGTCCTGACGTCTACTATCTGGAAAAAACCCGGCGTAAAACCGAAGCGCTGATTTTTGGCTCCCACGACAGCAGCACGCTGGATATGACCATGCGCATGTCCAACTATCTCGACACGCTGTGGGGCGCGGAAAATCCGACCTGGTCGATGTACTTTCTCAATGGTCAGGATAACAGCCTGATCATGATCTCTACCCTGCCGCTGAAGGATATGTCGACGCGCTATAAAGAGGGCGCGATCAGTTCGATGGTCGATGGCCGTCGCGCGGAAATGTTGCAGCAGGCCAACGCGCTGGATGAGCGCGAGAGTTTTTCGCCGTTGCGTCATCTCGCCTTCCAGAACGACCACTACTTTACGCTGCGCACCACCTTTAATCAGCCGGGCCATCTGGCCACGGTGGTCGCTTTTGATCTGCCGGTTAACGATCTGGTGCCGCAGAACATGCCGCTGGAAAACTTCCAGCTGCGCCAGGATAGCTCGCTGCCCGTCGCCACCGCCGACCAGCCGGAAGTGGAAAACACCCGCATCTCGCTGGTCAATCCCAACCTGGAGATCGCCGCGACGCTGCCCAGCACCCCGCTGCAACTGGTCTATCAGGTGGCGATTAGCCGGTTGATTATCGATACGCTGCATAATCTGATCTGGCCGCTGCTGATTAATCTGCTGCTGTTCCTGCTGTCGCTGGCGGGCATGGTGCTGCTGCGCCAGCAGTCACTGCGCCCGAGCGAAAACCAGAGCGCCGAACTCGACTCGCTGCGGGTACTGAATGAGGAGATTGTCGCCAGTCTGCCGGTTGGCCTGCTGGTGTATGACTTTGCCAGTAACCGTACGCTGCTGAGCAACAAGATCGCCGAACACCTGCTGCCTCACCTGAACCTGCAAAAGATTATCAATATGTCCGATCAGCATCAGGGCGTGTTGCAGGCCACGATTAACAACGAAGTCTATGAGATCCGCCACGCCCGCAGCGTGCTGTCGCCCCATACCCAGCTGTTTATGATGCGTGACCAGGATCGCGAACTGCTGGTGAATAAGAAGCTGCAAAAAGCGCAGCAGGTGCTGGATCGCAACCATCAGATGCGACAGCAGCTGCTGCATAATCTGGGGCATGCACTGAATCAGCCGCTGGAGAAGATGGTGACGCAGCTGGTGCAGCTCAGCCAGCGTGACGCCGACGAGACGGTGCTGGATCTGCTGGATGAGAGCCAGGGGCTGGCGCGGCTGGTCGATGACATCGTGCTGCTCAACCGGCTGGAAGCGCATGACTGGTCGCCGGATGCCAGCGTGTTCAACCTCCAGGAGCTGCTGGATGAGATTGCGCTGGAGAGTCTGCCGCTGATGCGCCGCAAGGGGCTGTCGCTGGTGGTGAACAATCATCTGGCCAATGACGAGCGACGGTTTGGCGACCGCCGCGCGTTGCGCAAGGTGCTCACCACCCTGATGCACTACGCCCTGACCACCACCCGCTGGGGCAAAATCACGCTGGAAGTTAAGGCTGCCGACAAACAGGCCGACAGACTGATCATCGAGCTGGTCGATACCGGCGCGGGTCTGACGGTGGATGAACTGGCGAACGTCGACTTTCCGTTCCTTGGCGATACCAGCCAGGATCGTTACGGTCAGGCGTCCGGCATGGCCTTCTTCCTCTGCAAACAGCTCTGCAAGCAGATGGGCGGCAGTCTCGATATTGTGGCGAAAGCGGATATTGGCACCCGTTACAATATGCAGCTGCCGCTGGTCCTGGAGCAGAAGCAGGAGGAGGAAGAGGAGAAAATTCTGGATGGCGTCACCGCGCTGGTGGAGATCACCGTCGAGGATGTGCACCGGATTGTCTGCCGCCATCTGGAGAACTGGGGAGCGCGCTGTCTGACCCCGGATGAGCGTATCTCCGGGCAGGATCACGATGTGCTGGTGACTGACGATCCCACCAGGCTGAGCGGCTGGGCACTGCTGCTGGCGGAGGATGAACTGGGGCACCATGCACTGAACGACCAGCAATATCGGGTCAATTTCAATCTTAGCAATGCGCTGCTGGATGCATTGCTGGCCCTGATTGAGAAGCAACTGTCACATGATGTGATGGACGACGACAGGGAAGACGAAGCGGCCACGCCATTGATGAGCGGCGGCTATTTCCAGCTGTTTACGGAGACAGTACCGGTTGATGTGAAGAGACTGTATACTGAGTCGGCGGAAAAGGACTATGCCTCGCTTGCTCAGACAGCGCATCGCCTGAAGGGCGTGTTTGCCATGCTCAATCTGACTCCCGGCAAACAGCTTTGTGAAGAGTTAGAACACCACATTAAAGCGTGTGACGATTCAAACATTACAAATACCACCAGTGATATTGACGCTTACGTCAATCAACTGCTGCAGCAAGGTAACCAATAAGATGAATAACTTAAACGTAATTATTGCCGATGACCATCCAATTGTCCTTTTCGGTATCCGAAAGTCTCTGGAACAAATTGAATGGGTTAACGTTGTAGGTGAGTTCGAAGACTCAACAGCACTGATCAACAATCTTTCCAAACTTGACGCTAACGTCCTGATCACCGACCTCTCTATGCCCGGTGAAAAGTATGGCGACGGCATCACGCTGATTAAATATATTAAACGTCACTATCCTGATCTGTCGATTATTGTGCTGACCATGAACAATAACCCGGCGATCCTGAGTTCCGTGCTCGATCTCGATATTGAAGGGATTGTGCTGAAACAGGGCGCGCCAACCGACCTGCCAAAAGCGCTGGCGGCATTGCAGAAAGGCAAGAAGTACACGCCGGAAAGCGTCGCGAAACTGCTGGAGAAGATCAGCGCCGGGGGTTATGGCGACAAGCGTCTCTCACCAAAAGAGAGCGAAGTGCTGCGTCTGTTTGCCGAAGGTTTCCTGGTGACTGAAATTGCCAAGAAACTGAACCGCAGTATTAAGACCATCAGTAGCCAGAAGAAATCAGCGATGATGAAACTGGGTGTGGATAACGATATTGCCCTGCTGAACTACCTGTCGTCTGTCAGCCAGACGCAGGTCGAAAGAGACTAAGCTATCCTCAAGGCGGTGCAGCCTCTGCACCGCCTTCTCTCCCCTACCCGATCCGCGTTTTACGCACCCGCTCAGCATAGATAGCCAGCGTCACTTTCAGCACATCCAGCGTCACCGGTTTCGACAGGCAGTTATCCATTCCCGCATCCATACAACGCTGCTTCTCTTCCGCCAGCGCGTTCGCCGTCACGCCCACCACCGGGAAGAGATGTCCCAGCTGGCGCAACCGCTGCGTCAGACGATAGCCATCCATATTCGGCATGTTCACATCGGTCAGCACAATATCAATGTCGTTACGGCTGAGAACGTTGAGCGCATCCACCCCATCCTGGGCGGTTTTCACCTGATACCCCAGCGTGCCGAGCTGCTCCGACAGCAGCATCCGGTTGATCGGATGGTCATCGACGATCAGCACCATGATGTCACCGTTATGCACTTTCTCTTCCACCGGCTCCGCCAGTAACAGCGCATCCGCCGCGTCATGACCCAGGGTGATGCGATAGATGCGTGCCAGCAGCGCCGGGACTTCATGCAGCGTGGCGGTAGAGTGGATCCAGCGTCCGGGCTGACGCTCACGCGGCATATCGACGTGCGAGCCGTCAAAAATGACCAGCGCCCGCACTGGCAGTTCGATCTCCAGGTCGTAGTCGCTCATCACCACATCGTCCGGCTCGGGCTTGCCGTTATACTCCGCGACCTCGATGCCCTGCTGCTCGATCTGACGCTGAATAAACGCCGCCAGATATTCGTTGCGCATCGCCAGCCAGATCTTCTTCTGCTGAAGGTCCTCAGGCAGCAACGGTGACGTCGTCTGTCCTTTATAGATCGGGATGCGCACAATGAACTGACTGCCCATTCCGGGCTCTGAGTCGACCTCTATATCGCCATCCATCAGATTGATCAGCTTCTCACAGATCGCCAGCCCGAGACCGGTGCCCTGGAAATTGCGCTGTACCCCATTGCCCACCTGGAAGAAGGGATCAAACAGACGCGGCAGCTCTTTGGCCGAAATGCCAACACCCGTATCGCGTACCCGGAACGCCAGATAGCCCTCCGCGACGCAGGCGTGCAGGATAATGCAGCCGGTATGGGTGAACTTGATCGCATTGTTGAGCAGATTGGAGATCACCTGTTGCAGGCGCAGCGGATCGCCATCCAGTACCTGCGGCACGTCATGCTCAATAAAGCAATAAAGCGTCAGCCGCTTCTTCACCACCAGCGACAGGTAGTTGCCGACAATATGGGTCACGATTTCACGCGGCGCAAACGGGCGCGGCTCAATCTTCAACTGCTCCGACTCGATTTTCGAGAAGTCGAGAATGTCGCTGATGATCTTCAGCAGCAGGCTGGAGGAGTTGTTCATCGCCGTTACCAGTGAGTCGATGCCGCTCGGCAGCTGTTTGGTCTGCAACAGATCGAGATTACCGATGATGCCATAGAGCGGCGTGCGTAATTCGTGGCTGACGGTGGCAAGGAACATCGATTTCGACTGGCTGGCCTGCTCCGCCGCGTGCGCCATCTCCTGCAACGACTGCTCCATCCGCACGCGCGCCGAGACATCCACCAGCACGCAAATCGCCACGTTCTCATTGCGATAGCGGGAGTGGACAAAGCTGATTTGCAGGTTGGTATTACTGCCGGTCAGCACATCGACAAAGTTAACCTGCTGACCGCCGATGATCTCATTCAGCCGCTGACGATCTTCCTGGGTCAGCAGGGTCAGGTAGTTGTGCGCCAGTTCGTTACTGAGAATATTGGTGCCGTCGCTGGTGCGTAAAATGCAGATGCCGACCGGCGCGGAGGCGACAATTTTACGGTTAAACTGCTCATGCTCCTCCAGCCGGTGCGCATTCTCTTCGGCGGGCAGGAACATCCGGCGCTCAAACAGCCAGGCGAGAGTAAACAGAATTATGGCGCTGAAAATATTGAGCAGCAGCGCGTTAATCATCATCAGTTTAAGCTGGTCCACCATCACGTCGGTGGGGATCGACCAGACCACGTTGAGATCGGAAGGCGGCAATGCCTTTTTCAGCACCAGTTGGCGATAGCTGTTGAGGTAGCCGAACCAGGTTTTGTCGTCAGGCAGATTCTCCAGCGAAAATCCGAGGCCCCCGCGCCGTGAATTCAGCAGCGGCCGATAATTTTCATCGGTAATGGTCGCGACCACCGGCAGGCTGCCCGGCTGAATAAACTCATCCAGCCGGATATTCTGCTCAACCCCCAGCAGCGCCTGCAATTTATTGGCGACGTAGACCGGCACCACCATATAAAAGGTGCCGACGCCAGGCTGGGTGCTGCTGTTAATCCAGTACATCGGATTACGGCGCTCTTCTTCGTTGCTGTTGCGATAGCGCAGCACGTTCTCCCGCAGCGATTTCAGGCTGCGTTCGCGGTCAGCCGTGCTGCTGCCGATGGTAAAGTCCGCCAGGCACTGGCTCTCGCCACCGATAAAAAACACCCGGTTCAGCTCATATGAGGAGGCGAAGTTACTTTTCCAGTAGTTGATGTAGTAGCTGAGCGAGTCGAGGGAGTTGCGCCACGTGTTGCTCATTGAGGTGCAGTCGCCATCTGAAAACAGCGGCGTAAACTGCGGCTGGGTGGTTTTGCCCGGCATCATGCCGGTCAGAACATCCAGACCACTGCTGGCGTTGGTCAGGCGATTCTCGGCGATATATTTCAGCTCACGCATCATGTCCGCGGAGTGGCGTACATACCACTGTATCGATCCGTAGTTGCTGGCAAACTCCTGACGAACCTGCGTCTCTTTACTGTGCAACACGCTGATGATGTAGAAGGCGGTCAGAACCGCGCCCAGCGTCCAGATTAACAGCGCCAGCGCGCGGAAAAGGTAGCGCGAGATGCGAAGCGTGGTGCGGAAAGAGACAGGATATTTCAAAGGTAACTCGCAGTTGGCAAGGTTAGTCGCATCATCGATTTTGATTGCCCATACACTAGCTTTATCGGGCGTAAAAAGCCAGCTAGCCGCAGGGTTAGCCGCGGGTTTGGGAATCTTTTACGGGCTTATAACCGCGGTAGCCTGAGGAGCTGGTGCTGGCTGTTTTGGGAGAGGGTATGCCGGACAAGCAACGTCCTCATCCGCTGGCACTGTCAGGGCCAGCTCTCTGCTGAATCTGACACCCTAAGAATCACGTCCAGTGAAGCAGAATGCTTCCGCAACAACTCAGGTTGCCTGCATGCAGCCGGCGCAATAATCGGGTGGCTTAAAACGGGGATTCATCAGCAGCTTGCTATAGCACAACATCGCTGATGCGGAGCATATTCATTCAGTTGAAGAGGAGTGGTTTTAAGAATATATCAGCAGTGGGCAGTGACCCAATCATTCCGGGTGATATGGTACATCAGGCTGGCTGGCAACCCTTCGACATCCGCTACCTTTTTGAGAAATTTAAGTCCCGATTTTTCCAACACTCTCCGCGAAGCAATATGGTTTTCTCTGACTACACCCACAATGTCTTCCAGACCAACCTCATTAAATCCAAAGCGTATCGCCCTTTCAGAAAGCTCTGTTGCATAACCTTTACCCCATGCATCAGGTTCGAAACGGTATCCAAGATTATTTGTTTCTCTTCCATCGAACTGGCTAACAAATACCCCACCGAATCCTATAACTCGATTAGGATTGGATTTCTCAAAAATAGTCCAGTCACCAAAACCCTCTTTTTCATATGAGATTAATTTTCTTTCCAGCATCTCTTTCGAAGATTCAATATTCAGATGGGGGCCATATGGGTTGAACCTGTGTGTTTCAGGATCCCCATAAATCCTGAATAAATCGTTCAGATCTTCTCGAATGATATAACGCAATAGTAAACGTTCTGATTCCCATACCATCAAATAGTTTCCCCTGGAGATTCGTCAGCCGCGGACTGTTAACTGAGCAAGTTAATCCAGAAGTCAACTAAGCGCAAGAGGCAGCTATAGTTGGCAGTCACACATGGAAATATGCAGGGCCCCGAGTCACTGTAACCTCATCAGTTGCTCTATTCCGCTGATTGCTCATTGAGAACATTGCGGTCACGCCGGGCCGGACCAGAAGCGCACAAGAATTTATTAAAGGCTTTAACTATCTGACATCAGGCGTACTATCATTTAAATCATCTTAAATATTCAGGTAAGATTGTCGCAGATTATGTCGATGATTAAATCGTGGGGAAAGATAGTCTCTTTTGTATCTCTAAGCTCTTCTAATTTCCACCAGTGATGATTTTGAATAACGCTCTTTTCATTCTCACTCCATCCCGAGTAATCGATATCTGTCTTTTCCGCATGGATGATAAAGAAACGTTCTTCAGCAAGAACGGTCTCCCCATCAGGCAGCTGCATGGGAAAGGTTCGCGACGCCACCGCCGCTCCAGCGGAATCTCTTTTTAGCCCGGTTTCTTCCTGTAACTCGCGTAGTGCGGCCTGTTCAAAGGATTCATTCAATTCAAGCCCACCGCCAGGCGTCGCCCAGTATGACATGCCGCTTAAGGCGTCATTTTTATGAAAAAAATTAAACAGCAAGACACTGTTTTCAGGCGAAAGAATAATTAACCGGGATGATGGGCGAGTACGCATAAAATTTCCTTCTGATAAAGCTTAAAACTGATTTCTGTCCCGCTATATAAACATATATAGTCACCTGAATCGTTCAGGCCGATCTCATAATATCAATGATGGCGTTTGGTTTGTCAGCGTTCGCTCTGATATGACAGCGTTCACTTCTCGCTCATAGCGGCAAGCGCCTTGTAAACAGTGAGCGCTTTGGTGTCTTTCCCTTCGGGCGCCAGTACTGATGGGCAGCGCTACTCCCAGCTGTTAACCAGCCCCGCCCCTGACCTTTTCTTTGCCCGCCAAAGCGACACCCACCCCCAAATAAGAAAGGCCCGCTCTGCCCGAAGAGCAAAGCGTCCGCGCCAGGGATGGCGCGGCCGATCCGCAGGGATGCGGGGTTCCTTTGCGATCGGGCAGTGCGGGTCTTTCGGCGGCACCCGGCCTCACCGCCACTCCCGCCACTCCCGCCAACACCCACGCCCACGCCCACGCCCATCAGCATCCAACGCCCTGCCCCACCCTGGCAGCCAAAAAAAACGGCAGGCCGGGTTTCCCCTGACCTGCCGTTTCGGTAACGGACCTTAGCTTACGCCAGACAAATTACTCTTCGTCGTCCGCCACATCACCTTCATCATCCGCTTCCGGTGCGATCTCTTCGTCGTCGATCTCAGCTTCCGGCGCAATATCCTCCTCGCCTTCCGCTACGCTGCCGTCGATTGAATCAAGCTCTTCCTCTTCAACCGGCTCGGCAACACGTTGCAGACCCACTACGTTCTCATCCTCTGCGGTACGGATCAGAATCACACCCTGGGTATTACGACCCACAACGCTGACTTCAGAGACGCGGGTACGCACCAGCGTACCGGCATCGGTGATCATCATAATCTGATCGCCATCGACCACCTGAACCGCGCCAATCACCGGACCATTACGATCGGTCACTTTGATGGAAATCACACCCTGCGTCGCACGCGACTTGGTGGGATATTCGCTGTTGGCAGTACGCTTACCGTAACCATTTTGCGTCACGGTCAGAATGGCACCCTCTTCACGCGGCACAATCAGCGAAACGACACGATCGCCTTCCGCCAGTCGGATACCACGCACGCCAGAAGCGGTACGACCCATCGCACGGACCGCCGTCTCGGAGAAGCGAACCACTTTACCCGCGGCTGAGAACAGCATCGCTTCGTCGTTACCGTTGGTCAGCGCCACACCGATCAGCTCGTCGTCATCACGCAGATTCACGGCAATAATGCCGGCGCTGCGTGGACGGCTGAACTCTTTCAGCGCCGTCTTCTTCACGGTGCCCAGCGCGGTCGCCATAAAGATGTTGAAGCCTTCGGTATACTCACGTACCGGCAGAATCGCCGTAATACGCTCGTTAGCTTCCAGCGGCAGCAGGTTGACGATTGGACGTCCACGCGCACCACGGCTGGCTTCCGGCAGCTGATAAACCTTCATCCAGTAGAGACGGCCACGGCTGGAGAAGCAGAGAATCGTGTCATGGGTATTGGCCACCAGCAGACGATCAATGAAGTCCTCTTCTTTGATACGTGCGGCGGATTTACCCTTACCACCACGACGCTGCGCTTCATAGTCGGTCAGCGGCTGGTATTTCACATAGCCCTGATGCGACAGCGTCACCACCACATCTTCCTGATTGATCAGGTCTTCGATATTGATGTCTGCACTGTTGGCGGTGATCTCGGTACGACGATCGTCGCCAAACTGATCTCGCATCAGCTCCAGCTCTTCGCGGATCACTTCCATCAGACGCTCAGCGCTCGACAGAATGTGCAGCAGCTCGGCAATCTGATCCAGCAGCGCTTTATACTCATCCAGCAGCTTTTCATGCTCAAGGCCGGTCAGTTTCTGCAAACGCAGATCCAGAATCGCCTGAGCCTGCTGCTCGGTCAGATAGTACTGGCCGTCGCGGATGCCGAACTGCGGCTCCAGCCACTCTGGACGGGCGGCGTCATCACCGGCACGCTCCAGCATCGCGGAGACATTGCCCAGATCCCACGCCTGCGCAATCAGGCCCGCTTTCGCTTCCGCCGGGCTTGGCGCACGACGAATCAGCTCAATGATCGGATCGATATTGGCCAGCGCAATCGCCAGACCTTCCAGAATATGGGCACGATCGCGCGCTTTACGCAGCTCAAAAATGGTCCGGCGCGTCACCACTTCACGACGATGGCGAACAAAGGCTTCCAGAATCTCCTTCAGCGCCATGATCTTCGGCTGACCCTGATGCAGCGCCACCATGTTGATGCCAAACGAGGTTTGCAGCTGAGTCAGTGAGTAGAGATTATTCAGTACCACTTCGCCGACCGCGTCGCGCTTGATCTCAATCACGATACGCATGCCGTCTTTGTCAGACTCATCGCGCAGGGCGCTGATGCCTTCGACACGCTTCTCTTTCACCAGCTCGGCAATCTTCTCGATCAGGCGGGCTTTGTTCACCTGATAAGGCAGCTCGTGAATGATAATGGTCTCACGACCGGTTTTCGCATCGGCTTCCACTTCGCCACGGGCGCGGATATAAATTTTACCGCGTCCGGTGCGGTAGGCTTCTTCAATGCCACGGCGACCATTAATGATGGCGGCGGTCGGGAAATCAGGCCCCGGAATGTGCTCCATCAGCCCTTCAACGCTGATGTTCTCATCATCAATGTACGCCAGACAGCCGTTGATCACTTCACGCAGGTTGTGCGGCGGAATGTTGGTTGCCATACCCACGGCGATGCCGGAGGAGCCGTTAACCAGCAGGTTAGGGATTTTGGTTGGCAGAACTTCAGGGATCTGCTCGGTGCCGTCGTAGTTCGGCACAAAATCGACGGTCTCTTTTTCCAGGTCAGCTAACAGGTCGTGGGCGATTTTCGACATACGCACTTCGGTGTAACGCATCGCCGCGGCGGAGTCGCCGTCGATGGAACCGAAGTTGCCTTGTCCGTCCACCAGCATGTAACGCAGGGAGAAAGGCTGGGCCATACGTACAATGGTGTCGTAAACGGCGGAATCACCATGCGGGTGATATTTACCGATAACGTCACCGACGACGCGGGCAGATTTTTTATAGGGTTTGTTCCAGTCGTTACCCAGTTCGCTCATCGCAAAGAGTACGCGACGATGCACCGGCTTCAGGCCGTCACGCACATCGGGTAAAGCTCGGCCAACGATGACCGACATGGCGTAATCGAGGTAAGAATTCTTTAACTCTTCTTCGATATTGACCGGTGTAATTTCTCTCGCAAGGTCGCTCATGGAGCCGCTATCCCTCTACTTAATCCCGGATTTTAAAGGTGCGAAAGTATATCACACTGCAATGCTCTGGTGAACGTTAACCACCGATTTCACCCGCTTTTCCTTGTGCCTGAAAGGTGTGCCATCCGCACTTAAGCGTTTATACTGAGGGCACATTTTGTCAGGAGTTACGATTCAATGAATGCACAACCGCAGAATCATCAGCAGAACGTCGATGCGCAGGAAATTGCCAAGTTTGAGGCCGTTGCCTCGCGCTGGTGGGATCTGGAGGGTGAATTTAAACCGCTGCACCGTATCAACCCGCTGCGCCTCGGCTACATCGCGCAGCGCAGCAACGGTCTGTTTGGTAAAACCGTGCTCGACGTCGGCTGCGGCGGCGGCATCTTAGCGGAAAGCATGGCGCGTGAAGGCGCGGTGGTCACCGGGCTGGATATGGGCGCGGAGCCGCTGGCCGTGGCGCGCCTGCATGCGCTGGAGAGCGGCGTCACGCTCGATTATGTGCAGCAGACCGTCGAAGCCCATGCGGAAGAACAAGCCGGTCAATATGACATCGTCACCTGCATGGAGATGCTGGAGCATGTTCCCGATCCGCGCTCGGTGGTCCACGCCTGCGCGAAGCTGGTCAAACCCGGCGGCGAGGTCTTCTTCTCCACTCTGAACCGCAACCCGAAAGCCTGGCTGCTGGCGGTGTTTGGCGCAGAATATGTGCTGCGCATGGTGCCGCGCGGCACCCACGATGTGAAAAAATTTATCCGTCCCTCGGAACTGCTGGGCTGGGTTGATGAAACCACCCTGCGTGAGCGTCATATCATCGGTCTGCACTACAACCCGGTGACCAACCGCTTCAAGCTGGCTCCCGGCACCGACGTTAACTATATGGTGCATACCCACCGCGCTGTGTGAGTCAGGCTGCCCGTCTGCAAGGACGGGCCTCCTCTCCTTCCCTGAACCCCGCTGATACATTCTGTTCTGCGCCAGTGGCTTAGGCGAGTCCACCGCAACGCACACCTTCCCAGCCACGCCCTGCCACCGCCTTCTCCGCCAGCCGGTAGCTGCTTTTGCCCATTTTTCATCCTTTTTGTTGCCTGAAGCAGAGGATTGAATAAGAAACACGCGCCCGATCAAAGTAAGAAAAAAAAGTGTGATGTGGTTGACATGTTGGCAGCCCTTACAAGGCGTGGGCTAAGAAATTTCGCAAAAAATACAACCCCTCCCATCATCATTTTTTGCTCTTGTTAACCTGCCGTAAAATACTAAAATATGCCTCCATGTAGTTGTGGCTTTTCCCATCACCCCCAAGATGTAGTGTTTATCCACATATTATTCACAATGAATATGCTGTGTATAAACCGGGATTTCTTTTAATTTTTGGATACTCACGCAAAGGTAAAAACGCGACATGAACCAGAGTCTGCTCGTTACTAAACGCGATGGCCGCCAGGAGCGCATTGACCTCGACAAAATTCACCGTGTGCTGGACTGGGCAGCTGAAGGGCTGAACAACGTCTCAGTCTCGCAGGTGGAGCTGCGCTCCCATATTCAGTTCTATGATGGCATCAGAACCTCTGACATTCATGAGACCATCATCAAGGCCGCAGCAGACCTGATCTCACGCGATGCCCCTGACTATCAGTACCTGGCCGCTCGCCTGGCGATCTTCCACCTGCGCAAAAAGGCGTACGGTCAGTTTGAACCGCCGAAGCTCTATGACCAGGTGGTTAAGATGGTCGACATGGGCAAATATGATCGCCACCTGCTGGAAGATTACAGCCAGGAAGAGTTCGCCCTGATGGACGAGTTCATCGATCACTGGCGTGACATGAACTTCTCCTACGCCGCCGTGAAGCAGCTGGAAGGTAAATACCTGGCGCAGAACCGCGTCTCCGGTGAGATCTATGAGAGCGCGCAGTTCCTCTACATCCTGGTCGCCGCCTGCCTCTTCTCTGGCTATCCGCGCGAGACCCGCATGGATTACATCAAGCGCTTCTATGATGCGATCTCGACCTTTAAAATCTCGCTGCCGACACCAATCATGTCTGGCGTGCGCACCCCGACCCGTCAGTTCAGCTCCTGCGTCCTGATTGAGTGCGGCGACAGTTTGGACTCCATCAACGCCACCTCCAGCGCGATTGTGAAATATGTCTCGCAGCGTGCCGGTATCGGTATCAACGCCGGTCGTATCCGTGCACTGGGCAGCCCGATTCGCGGCGGTGAAGCGTTCCACACCGGCTGTATCCCGTTCTACAAACATTTCCAGACCGCGGTGAAGTCCTGTTCGCAGGGCGGCGTTCGTGGCGGCGCAGCCACCCTGTTCTACCCGATGTGGCATCTGGAGATCGAAAGCCTGCTGGTGCTGAAGAACAACCGTGGTGTTGAAGGCAACCGCGTGCGTCACATGGACTACGGCGTGCAGCTCAACAAGCTGATGTATCAGCGCCTGCTGAAAGGCGAAGATATCACCCTGTTCAGCCCGTCTGACGTGCCAGGCCTGTATGACGCCTTCTTCGCCGATCAGGATGAGTTTGAGCGCCTTTACACCAAATATGAGCAGGATCAGAGCATCCGCAAGCAGCGGGTTAAAGCGGTCGATCTCTTCTCGCTGATGATGCAGGAACGTGCCTCTACCGGCCGTATCTACATTCAGAACGTCGATCACTGCAACACCCACAGCCCGTTTGACGCGAGCATCGCGCCGGTCCGCCAGTCTAACCTCTGCCTGGAGATCGCCCTGCCGACCAAACCGCTGGAAGATGTGAACGACGAGAATGGCGAGATCGCCCTGTGTACGCTTTCCGCGTTCAACCTTGGCGCGATTGACAGCCTTGACGATCTGGAAGAGCTGGCAACGCTGGCGGTGCGTGCGCTGGATGCGCTGCTCGACTATCAGGACTACCCGATTCCGGCCGCCAAACGTGGCGCGATGGGTCGTCGTACCCTGGGTATCGGCGTGATCAACTTCGCCTACTATCTGGCGAAGCATGGCGTGCGCTACTCCGACGGCAGCGCCAATGGCCTGACCCACAAAACCTTTGAAGCCATTCAGTACTACCTGCTGAAAGCCTCAAATGAGTTGGCGAAAGAGCAAGGTGCCTGCCCGTGGTTCAATGAAACCACTTATGCCAAGGGCATTCTGCCGATCGACACTTACAAGAAAGATCTTGACAGCATCAGCAATGAGCCGCTGCATCTGGACTGGGAGAGCCTGCGTGAAGAGATTAAAACGCACGGCCTGCGTAACTCGACCCTCTCTGCCCTGATGCCGTCTGAGACTTCGTCGCAGATCTCCAATGCCACCAACGGCATTGAGCCACCGCGCGGTCACATCAGCATCAAAGCGTCGAAAGATGGCATCCTGCGTCAGGTGGTGCCGGAGTATGAGCGTCTGAAAGATCAGTATGAACTGCTGTGGGAAATGCCGAACAACGACGGCTATCTGCAACTGGTGGGTCTGATGCAGAAGTTCATCGACCAGGCTATTTCATCCAACACCAACTACGATCCGTCGCGCTTTGCCAACGGTAAAGTACCGATGAAACAGCTGCTGAAAGATCTGCTGACGGCGTACAAGTTTGGCGTGAAAACGCTCTACTACCAGAATACCCGTGACGGTGCGGAAGATGCGCAGGATGACCTGGCACCTTCTATCCAGGATGATGGCTGCGAAAGCGGCGCCTGCAAAATCTAATGGTCAGGCGGGAGAATCTCCCGCCTTATTCATTTCACGAGGCCTGGCTTCGTCTACTTTTGGATAACTTTTATGGCTTACTCCACTTTCTCACAGAACAAAAATGATCAGCTGAAAGAGCCAATGTTTTTCGGTCAGTCGGTAAACGTGGCGCGCTTTGACCAGCAGAAATATGACATCTTTGAAAAGCTGATCGAAAAGCAGCTCTCCTTCTTCTGGCGTCCCGAAGAAGTTGATGTTTCGCGCGATCGCATCGATTATCAGGCGCTGCCGGATCATGAGAAACATATCTTCATCAGCAACCTGAAGTACCAGACGCTGCTCGATTCGATTCAGGGCCGCAGCCCTAACGTGGCGCTGCTGCCGCTGATTTCGATTCCTGAACTGGAAACCTGGATTGAAACCTGGGCCTTCTCCGAGACGATTCACTCCCGTTCTTACACCCATATCATCCGTAATATCGTTAACGATCCATCGGTGGTGTTTGACGATATTGTCACCAATGAGCAGATTCTGGCGCGCGCTCAGGACATCTCCCGCTATTACGACGATCTGATTGAGATGACCAACTACTGGCATCTGCTGGGCGAAGGCACCCATCAGGTTAATGGCAAGTCGGTGGTGGTCAGCCTGCGCGCCCTGAAAAAGCAGCTCTATATCTGTCTGATGAGCGTCAATGCGCTGGAAGCGATTCGTTTCTATGTCAGCTTCGCCTGTTCATTTGCCTTTGCCGAGCGCGAACTGATGGAAGGCAACGCCAAAATCATCAAGCTGATCGCCCGTGACGAAGCGCTGCACCTGACCGGCACCCAGCATATGCTAAACCTGCTGCGCACCGGTGAAGATGACCCGGAGATGAAAGAGATTGCCGCGGAGTGTCGTGAAGAGTGCTTTGAGCTGTTTAAGAAGGCAGCCGAGCAGGAGAAAGAGTGGGCGGAATATCTGTTCAGCGGCGGTTCGATGATCGGCCTGAACAAAGACATTCTCTGCCAGTACATTGAGTACATCACCAATATCCGTATGCAGGCGGTGGGCCTCGATCTGCCGTTCCAGACGCGCTCGAACCCGATTCCGTGGATCAACTCCTGGCTGGTCTCTGACAACGTGCAGGTTGCGCCGCAGGAAGTGGAAGTCAGCTCCTATCTGGTCGGTCAGATCGACTCTGAAGTGGGCGCGAACGACTTCGACGACTTCCAGCTGTAATCATGAGCCGCGACGTTGTTATTCTGCGCAGCTCCGGCACCCGGCTGGAGTGCGCAGACGATCACCCTAATCTGCTGACGCTGCTGGAAGCCAACAATCTCTGCGTGGAGTTTCAGTGCCGCGAAGGCTATTGCGGCTCCTGCCGGATGCGCCTGCTGAAAGGCGAAGTGCACTATCCGCAACTGCCGCTGGCGTTTGTGCAGCCGGATGAGATCCTGCCCTGCTGCTGCAAGGCCAAAGGCGAGATTGAGCTGGAGTTGTAACTGAGACGAATAAAGTCTGGCTTGATTTGCTTTGAGATCGCGTCAACTCAGAGAACACGGTCAGATCGGCAAGACGCAAAAAGCGTCATCCCTGACAGCTCGGCCCGTGTTGCCTGCGCTTTGAACATATTTATTGCTGCCAGACTAACCCTGTATGGGTTGAATCCGTAGTCTGAATAAAACGGGCGCCACAGGCGCCCGTTTTGTTTGCTGCACTCTGTTTACGGCGCTGTTACTCTCTGACCGTTTCCACCACCTCGATCCAGCCGTGACCGGTACTCACCTCGCTACCGTGCAGCCAGCGGCGCAGCATATTCATCGCCATCATCGCCACCACCTTCTGCCGCGTCTCCAGGTTATAGCGGCCGGTGCTGAACTTCACGCGCTGACCAAAACGCCCTTCAGGGGTGTGCAGCGCCACCGAAATCTCTTCCTGTTCAAGGCTGCCGACCGACAGCGCCAGCGCAGCCTGCCGCTGCTCAGCCTGCTTGCGGGTACGGCTCACCTGCTGCTCCAGCGTCTCCTGTTGGGGCGGCAGAATGTCCGCGCCGCATAGCGGCACCCCGGCAGCGGCCAGCTGCCAGTAAAGCAGCCCGGCGGTGTACTGCTCACTGACCGTCAGCTGATAGTGACGCTGCTCCAGCTCGCGCGCCAGCAGCGCCGGTAAACCTTCCGTGCCTTCAAAGATGGTGCACTCCGCCAGTTGCAGACGGACCTGCTGCCATACCTGCTCCATCGCCACCCGCTGACTGGCGGGACCGGTGAGTTTGATCTCAATAATCGGCATCGATGAGCGATACCCCATCACCACGCCCTCCGGCAACGCCAGCGGCTCCAGCTCAGCGGCAATGTCACTCTCACCCCGGCCAAAGGTAGTCAGACGCAGACAGAGCGGCGGCTCGGGTGGGGAGAACTTCGCTTTCAGGCGGGGGATGATCTGCTGCTCAACCATCACCTTAAATTCAGACGGCACGCCAGGGGTAAAGAATATCCAGCAGCGATTGAGTTGCAGGGCAAAACCACAGGCGGTGCCCACCGGATTATCAATCAGCTCGGCGTTAGCCGGGATCTCGGCCTGCTTGCGATTGCTGGCGGCCATCACGCGCCTGCGGCTGGCAAACCAGGCTTCCATCTGCTCCAGCCAGGCCTGCTGCATCTCCAGCTCGACACCACAGGCGCGGGCGGCGGCCAGCGCGCTAAGATCGTCACTGGTCGGCCCCAGCCCGCCGTTAACAATCAGTACATCCGCCTCATGGCTGCGCGCCTGAAGGGTGGCGATCAGCGAATCGAGTGAATCACCGACCGTGGTCCGGCTGGTCATCGGAAGTCCCTGCTGGAACAAAATATCCGCCAGCCAGGCGGCGTTGGTATCGACGATTTGGCCATGCAGCACCTCATCTCCGGTTGACAGCATCTCTACTCTGATCACGTTGGCTTCTCCTTTTCACGTTTGCTTTACTGTAGAAACTCCACTGGCGAAACACAATCCGCATTACCGGCGATGATGAGCGTGGCATCGGTGACAGCACAGGGTGTCTGAGCAGCCTGAAGAGAGATTGAAGGGATGGAGGGAGGAAGATTGTACGTACAACAGCAACGAAAACGGCGGGAATAGCCCGCCGTTTTATCACTACAACACTGTCAGCGGATCGTGATTAACGACGCGCCAGCAGCAGGCCGAGCACCAGACCGGCGGTTGCGCCGATACCTACACCCTGCCACGGTTTTTCATGCACATAGTCATCAGCACGATACGCCGCTTTTTTGGCCCGATAGTAGTAGCTATCTGAGGCGTGGCTGACACGGGATTTCACATCGTTCAGCGCCTGTTCAGCTTTGCTTTTAAGCTCAATGTACTTCTGGTCGGCCGGATCGCCAGATGACTTCAGCACTTCTTCCAGCGTCTCAGTCAGTAACGCAATATCGTCATCCAGGCCCGTTTCGAATTGTTCTGTCTGATTTACCATCGTTTCCTCCGTGTGAATTGCAAAGCAGTTCATTAACTATAGCCATAATCTGGCGCCTTGCTGATTTCCTGCACCAGGAATCACCTGATTTTTCCGCGGGCAGAATGGCTGAGGTCAGGCGGTGCGCCGTTTCGCTGCGCAAAGAAGTGTAAGACCCAGCGGCCAGCACCGATTTTCGCTTCGCTTCTTTGATTAATCTGATAAATTTTATCCTGACTGAATTTTCCAGTAACCCTACTGTCGTACCCCTCTGTTGCCTGTGAACCGCGGGCCATCAAAGTGCATCCTGCACGACAGTCACGACAAACTCGAACAGCTAAGGAATGATCTCTGGCATGAATCGAAGAATGTTTATGAAAGCGTCAATGGCCTTCTCCGCTGTCAGCGGCATGACCGGCCTCTCCACGCTGTTTGCGCAATCCGCCTGGGCAGAAGATGGCATTGCTGACGGAACCGCAGTACGCTTCGATTTCGACGTATTGAAGAAAAACGCGGCTGCACTGGCGAAAAAACCCTGGGGAGGTGCGCCGGGCGCGCTGCCGCAGACGCTGGCGACCCTGACGCCGCAGGCGTACAACGAAATTCAGTATGACGCCAATCACTCGCTGTGGAACAACCTGCCTGACCGTCAGCTCGACGTGCAGTTCTTCCATGTGGGGATGGGCTTCAAGCGGCGCATTCGCATGTTTTCCGTGGACGGTGAGAGCCGTGAGGCGCGGGAAATCCACTTCCGTCCCGAACTGTTCAACTACAACAACGCCAAAGTCGATACGAAGCAACTGGAGGGTAAAACTGACCTCGGCTTCGCCGGTTTCCGCGCGTTTAAAAAGCCGGAACTGGCCCGCCGCGACATCGTCTCCTTCCTCGGTGCCAGCTACTTCCGTGCGGTTGACGACACCTTCCAGTATGGCCTGTCGGCGCGCGGCGTCGCGATTAACACCTTCAGCAATGGTCAGGAAGAGTTCCCCGATTTCACCGCCTTCTGGTTTGAAACGCCAAAAGCGGAAGATACCACCTTCACCTGTTACGCCCTGCTGGATGGTGCCAGCCTCACTGGTGCCTATAAGTTCATCATCCATTGCGAAGAGAAACGTGTGGTGATGGAGGTGGAAAATCACCTGTTCGCCCGCAAAGAGATCCGTCAGATTGGCATCTCGCCGATGACCAGTATGTTCAGTTGCGGCACCAACGAGCGCCGCATGTGCAACACCTATCATCCGCAGATCCATGACTCAGACCGGCTGGCGATGTGGACCGGTAAAGGTGAATGGATTGCCCGTCCGCTGAATAATCCTCAGCGTTTGCAGTTCAACGCCTATGAAGATGAGAATCCGCGCGGCTTTGGCCTGCTCCAGCTCAATCATGACTTCAAAGATTATCAGGATGTGATTGGCTGGTATGACAAACGTCCGAGCCTGTGGGTCGAGCCGGTCGGCAAGTGGGGTAAAGGCGCGATTAACCTGATGGAGATCCCAACCACTGGTGAAACGCTGGATAACATCGTCTGCTTCTGGCAACCGGCTGAGCCGGTCAAAGCGGGCAGCGAACTCAGCTTCTCCTACAAGCTCTACTGGAGCGGCCTGCCGCCGGTGCGTAGCGGTCTGGCGCGTGTTGACGCTACCCGTACCGGTATCGGTGGCTTCCCGGAAGGCTGGGCACCGGGCGAACACTTCCCGGAAACCTGGTGTCGCCGGTTCGCTATCGATTTCATTGGCGGAGATTTGCAGGCGGCCGCGCCGAAAGGCATTGAGCCGGTGATTACCGTTTCATCCGGTAGCGTGAAGCAGGTTGAGATCCTCTACGTTGATCCGCTGAAAGGCTATCGCATTCTGTTCGACTGGTATCCGAACAGCGATTCGACCCAGCCGGTGGAGATGCGCCTGTTCCTGCGCAGCAAAGAGGAGACGCTGAGCGAAACCTGGCTCTATCAATATTTCCCGCCAGCGCCAGATCAGCGTAAGTATGTCGATGACCGGCAGATGACGGTCGGTTGACGATCAAAGGCGAGGCGGCGGCCTCGCCTGTTGTTACTGATAAAGTCTGCCTCGATTAGCTGTAAGATCGAGCCTGCACAGGGAACACAGTCAGATCGGAAAGACGCAAAAGCTGTCATCCATGACTGCTCGGCCCGCGCCGTCCTTGGCGCGGGACGCTTTCCTCTTCTGACTGTGTTCCCTGTACGTTAAACTTATCGATTGCTTCCAGTCTTACCTTAACCTGGCTATGTCCCCATTCCAGGATGGGAGTTATTCGCCTTTTTTATGGTGCGTTCTTCAGCATATCGACGTGAGGTATGCCATCTTCCAGGTAGTTCTCCCCCACCGCCACAAAGCCATGCTGTCCATAGAAATTTTCCAGATGCGCCTGCGCCGAGAGAAACAGATCGCGCCCCGGCCAGTGCTGCTGACAGCTGGCGATCGCCTGGCTCATCAGCCGATTGCCCAGCCGCGCGCCACGAACCCGATCTGAAACAATGACACGTCCGATTTTCACCGGGCTGGCCTCATCCTCCGGGGAGAGAAGTCTCGCATAAGCCACCAGCTGGCCATCAATCATCCCCAGCAGATGACGGTTGTCAGCCTGCAAATCTTTGCCATCCACATCCAGGTAAGCGCACTGCTGCTCCACCACAAACACCGCACTGCGCAGCGCCAGCAGCGCATAGAGTTCCGGTGCGGTAAGTTCGCTGTGATGTTTATCCTGCCAGTTAATGTTCATGATCTCTCCTTGCTAAATAAAACACTCTACAACAGTGCCGGGTCGCCAGCACCTGCTGGTCACCGTATCTGACAGGCAAAAAAAATCAGGCCCGAAGGCCTGATTCATCATTCGCAGTTACCTGCTTACATCAGTGGCTGAGCCATCTGCACCAGGCGGATCAGCGGCTGCGGGTAGACCCCTAACAGCAGCACCAGAATGGCGGAAATCAGCACCACCACCCCACCGGCGGTGAAGGCCCAGTTGGCTGGCGTATCACGGGTGTGCAGTTCCGGCGGGCTGAGGTAGAGACTCACCGTCACACGCAGATAGTAGTAGAGGCCAATCGCACTACCCGCGACGACAGCACCGGTCAGCCACCAGAGGTGTGCGCTGACGCCGGAGGCGATCACGTAGAATTTACCGATAAAGCCCAGTGTCATCGGAATACCCGCCAGCGACAGCATCATCACCGTCATCACCGCTGACAGCACCGGACGATGCCAGAACAGACCGCGATAGGAGTAGAGTGAATCCGCATCCGGGCCACGATACGGGCTGGACATCAGACTGACCACGCCAAAGGCACCCAGGCTGCTGAACAGATACCCAGCCAGGTAAACGCCTGAGGTCTCCAGCGAAAGCTGATGATCTTTCACCGCAATCAGCGCCACCAGCAGATAACCGAGGTGAGCGATAGACGAGTAACCCAGCAGACGCTTGATGTTGCTCTGCGAAATCGCCATCAGGTTACCGAACAGAATCGACACGAAAGCGATAATGCCCAGCACGGTGCGAACCGCTTCGCTGTCGGTCACCGGCGCGTACATAAACAGACGCATGATGACACCGAAAATCGCAATCTTGCTGGCGGTGGCCAGGAAGGTTGAGACCGGTGCAGGCGCACCCTGATAGACGTCCGGCGTCCAGAGATGGAACGGCACCAGCGAAAGTTTAAAGCCAAGACCGATAATCATCATGCCCAGACCCACCAGCAACAGCGGCTCCTGGATCATGCTGTCGGTCAGGCTCTTGCCGAGCGTTACGAAGCTCAGGTTGCCGGAGTCAGCGTAGATCAGCGCGATACCAAACAGCAGGAACGACGAAGCCGCCGCCGACAGAATGGTATATTTCAGCGCCGCTTCCAGCGAACGTTTCTGGCGGAAGGCGTAGCCAATCAGACCAAACAGCGGCAGTGACAGCAGCTCAATTCCGATAAACAGCGCCGCCAGATGGTTAGCGCTGGCCAGCACGATACCGCCCAGCGCCGCAATCAGCACCAGCAGATAGAACTCATCTTTGTTGTCGGGGAAGCCCGCCAGCCACGGATAAGCAAAGGTACAGGTTGCCAGACTCGCCAGCATCACCAGACCGGTATAGAGCATTGAGTAGCCATCGACACGCAGCAGCGGCGTGACATCCATCGCCCCGACCTGGCCGACAAAATAGAGAGAGAGCAGCGCCAGGTTCAGGCCAACCACCGTTAGCGTGGCGTTAACGAAGTGGTTGCGTCGCCAGGCAATGGACAGCATCACAACCACCACCGTCAATCCGACGATTAACAGCGGCAGCAACGCGATCAATTGTTGAGGAGTTATTGTCATGGCGAATTACGGCCTTGTAGTTGAAATTGAAGCGGTAAACCACTGCTGAATATTGCTCATGGCAGCGTGCGAAGTATCCAGAATCGGCTGTGGATAGACGCCCAGCAGCACCAGCAGTACCACCAGCACACCGATGGTCAGGAACTCACGCGGCGACATGCCCGGCAGCGGATCTTTCGATTTCGCTTCGCCGTAGTAAGCGCGCTGCATCATCACCAGCGAGTAGACCGAGGCGAACACCAGACCAAAGGTGGCGATGATGATAATCATCGGTACCACCTGGAAGCTGCCGGTCAGGATCATAAACTCACCGACGAAGTTACCGGTGCCCGGCATACCGAGGTTGGCGACGGCAAAGAACAGCGACAGACCCGGAATCCATTTGATGCGCGACCAGAGGCCACCCATCTGACGCATGTCACGGGTATGCAGACGCTCGTAGAGCTGACCACAGAGGATGAAGAGTGCTGCGGCTGACAGACCGTGCGCAATCATCTGGATCACCGCGCCCTGCAACGCCAGCTGGCTGCCGGTGTAGATGGCAATCAGCACAAAGCCCATGTGCGAAATCGAGGTGTAGGCGATCAGACGTTTAATATCGGTCTGCGAGAACGCCATCCAGGCACCGTAGAAGATACCGATGATGCCTAACCACATGGCAATCGGCGCAAACTCGGCAGAGGCGTTCGGGAACAGCGGCAGGCTGAAACGCAGTAAGCCATAGGCCGCGGTTTTCAGCAGAATACCGGCCAGGTCAACGGAACCTGCGGTCGGTGCCTGACTGTGCGCGTCCGGCAGCCAGCCATGCAAAGGTACCACCGGCATTTTTACCGCGAAGGCGATAAAGAAGCCCAGCATCAGCAGATATTCGACGTTTCTGGACATCGGCGTCTGCAACAGCTGTTCGTAGTTAAAGGTCCAGACGCCGGTGGCGTTGTAGTGAACAAACACCAGACCCAGAATCGCAATCAGCATCACCAGACCCGACGCCTGGGTATAGATGAAGAACTTGGTGGCGGCGGTGATACGGGTTTTACCGTCAGAGGCTTTATGACCCCAGAGCGCGATGAGGAAGTACATCGGCACCAGCATCATTTCCCAGAAGAAGAAGAACAGGAACATATCGATGGAGAGGAACACACCGATAACGCCGCCCAGGATCCACATCAGGTTCAGATGGAAGAAGCCCTGATACTTTGAAATCTCATTCCAGGAGCAGAGTACGGCCATCAGACCGAGCAGGCCGGTCAGCACCACCATCAGCAGCGACAGGCCATCAATGGCTAAATGGAAGCTGATGCCGAAACGTGGGATCCACGGCACGGAGAAACTTGACTGCCACTGCGGAATGCCCGCTGCCTGCGTCAGTGAATAGCCTCCCTGCAACCAGAGTTGCAGCGAAAGCGCCAACGTCAGCCCCATGGTGATCAGTGCGATCCAGCGTGGCACTTTTGCGCCAAGGCGCTCAGTCAGCCAGCAAATCAGACCACCGACGAAGGGTATGATAATTAGCCAAGGTAATAACACGGCACACTTCCCTTTTCTTTGTCTTAGTTCGGGCTATCTTACTTGCCATTTTGATTCCCGGCAGTGCTCGCAATCCTCGCATACCTCGGTATGCTCCGGTTGCTGCGCGCTGGCGGTAACCAAACTGGCTGCGACGATAACGCCCTTGCTCAGGACAATTTTTGACATTCTCAATGGGCAGATTAACTAACCTGCCCCGCTCATCAATCTTTAAATCACCAGCATCAGGGCCAGTACCACCACGGCACCGACACTCATCGACGCAACGTACCAGCGCAGGTAGCCGTTCTCACTCACTACCAGACCTTTGTTGGCAATGCGTGACAGCAGCGCAGGCAGGTTCATCAGGCCATTCAGTGGATCGCGTTTCAGCAGCCACGCGATACCCAGATAGGGCTTAACGAACACTTTGTCGTAGAGCCAGTCGAAGCCCCAGGCCGCAAACCACCAGGTGCCGAAGAAACGGCCTGGTGCGCTGTTGGCGATCCGGGTGACCAGCTCACGTTTGCCCAGCCACAGCGAGGCAGCGATCAGAATGCCGACAATCGCTACGACACCAGAGGTGATTTCCAGTGCCACTTTGCCCGCTTCTCCCGGCTCACTGGCTGGCAGCACGCCCGCCAGCGGTGGGGTAATCAGCGCACCAATAAAGGTGGAGAGCAGCAGCAGCACAATCAGTGGCAGATGATGGGTAATGCCCTTACCGGCATGCGCGTGAATCTTCTCTTCGCCGTGGAACACGATGAAGATCATGCGGAAGGTATAGATTGAGGTCAGGAAAGCGCCCACCAGACCGGCAACCATCAGGTTGATGTGACCGTTGGCCAGTGCGCCAAACAGGATCTCATCTTTACTGTAGAAGCCCGCGGTGATCAGCGGCAGTGCCGCCAGCGCCGCGCCGCCCACCAGGAAGCAGGTGTAAACCAGCGGAATGCTCTTCCGCAGGCCGCCCATCTTAAAGATGTTCTGCTCATGGTGGCAGGCCAGAATCACTGAACCGGAGGAGAGGAACAGCAACGCTTTAAAGAAGGCGTGGGTCATCAGGTGGAAAATCGCCGCATCCCACGCCTGAACACCCAGCGCCAGGAACATATAACCAATCTGGCTCATGGTGGAGTAAGCGAGCACGCGCTTGATGTCGGTCTGCACCAGCGCGGCAAAGCCCGCCAGCACCAGGGTAATCGCCCCGACAATTCCAACCAGATGCAGCACTTCCGGCGTCAGCAGGAACAGACCGTGGCTGCGGGCGATCAGGTAGACACCCGCCGTTACCATGGTCGCGGCGTGGATCAGCGCTGAAACTGGCGTCGGACCGGCCATCGCATCGGCCAGCCAGGTCTGTAACGGCAGCTGCGCCGATTTACCGACCGCGCCGCCCAGCAGCATCAGGGTTGCCCACTGCAACATATGGTTATCGGCCGCGAAGTGCGCAGGCGCCAGCGCCATCATCTCACGGAAGTTCAGCGTGCCCAGCTCGTTGTAGAGAATGAACAGACCAAACGCCAGAAAGACGTCGCCGACGCGGGTGATGATAAACGCCTTCATCGCCGCTTTGCCGTTTTCCGGGTTGCTGTAGTAGAAACCGATCAGCAGATAGGAGCAGAGCCCTACCCCTTCCCAGCCCAGATACATCAGCATCAGGTTATCCGCCAGTACCAGAACCACCATGCTGGCGATAAACAGGTTGGTATAGGCGAAGAAGCGGGAGTAACCCTCTTCACCGCGCATGTACCAGGAAGCGAACATATGGATAAAGAAGCCGACCCCGGTCACCACCGACAGCATGGTCAGCGACAGGCCATCCAGCGTCAGGTTGACCTTCATGTCAAAGTTGCCGACATGCATCCAGGTCCAGAGCGCCTGAGTATAGGCTTGCTGACCGTTGGCGAAGAAGTCAAAACCGATCATCGCGGTGGTCAGGGCGGCCAGACCTACCGATCCCATCCCAATAGTGGCCGACAGATTTTCTGACCAGCGGCCACGGGAAAACGCTAACAGCAGAAAGCCGATCAGCGGAAACAAGACAGTTAAATAGAGAAGATTCATCCGCGCATCTCGCTCACAGTATCAATGTTCAGCGTCTGACGACGACGATAGAGCTGAAGCAGCAGCGCCAGACCAATACTGGCTTCCGCCGCAGCCAGGCTGATCGCCAGGATATACATCACCTGTCCATCGGCCTGACCCCAGTAACTCCCCGCGACCACCAGCGCTAAGGCGGCGGCATTGATCATGATTTCAAGGCCGATCAGCATAAACAGCAGATTGCGGCGTATCACCAGCGAGGTCAGTCCAAGGACAAACAGCACGGCGGCAAGAATCAATCCATGTTGTAACGGGATCATGCGCTCTCCTTTTTCGCTTGTGCGGTGTCAGTCGGGCGGTTACTCAGCACTTCGCCCTGCCGCTCTTCACGACCGATGTGGAATGCCACCACCAGACCCGCCAGCAGCAGCATCGACGCCAGCTCAACCGCCAGCACGTAAGGACCGAACAGGCTGATACCGACCGCTTTGGCGTCGATAATGGTGCCATCGATACCCTGATCGTTAGCGGTGAGGATGGCGTAGACCAGCACCACCAGCAGCAGTAAAGAGACGATGCCCGGTCCGATCCAGAGAGACGGGCTGAGCCACTCGCGCTCCTGCTTCTCGGTCTGTTTGCCCAGGTTCAGCATCATCACCACGAAGACGAACAGCACCATGATGGCCCCGGCGTAAACGATGATCTCCAGCGCACCGGCGAAATAGGCACCCATAGAGAAGAAGACGCCGGCAATCGACAACAGCGAAACGATCAGGTACAGCAACGCATGTACCGGATTAGTGTGGGTAATGACGCGCAACGTCGTCAGTACCGCCACCAGTCCGCAAAGATAAAACGCAAATTCCATGCCTTGCTCCTTAAGGTAATAAGCCTTTGACGTCGATAGGCTTCGCTTCGTTTTCCGCTTCGCCCTTATCTTTACCGTCAATCGCCATACCTGCCATGCGGTAGAAGTTGTACTCCGGGTATTTACCCGGACCCGAAATCAGCAGATCGTCCTTCTCATAGACCAGATCCTGACGCTTAAACTCACCCAGTTCGAAGTCGGGAGTGAGCTGAATCGCCGTGGTCGGACAGGCTTCCTCGCACATGCCGCAGAAGATGCAGCGCGAGAAGTTGATGCGGAAGAACTCCGGGTACCAGCGGCCATCTTTGGTTTCCGCTTTTTGCAGCGAAATACAGCCCACCGGACAGGCGACGGCGCACAGGTTACAGGCGACGCAACGCTCCTGACCATCCGGGTCGCGGGTTAACACGATACGGCCGCGATAGCGCGGTGGCAGATAGACCGGCTCTTCCGGGTACATCTGGGTTTCACGTTTGGCGAAGGCGTGCAGGCCTATCAGCCAGATACTGCGAACTGTCGTGCCGAAACCAACGACAATATCTTTTAAAGTCATTTGCTAACCCCTTACGGCGCTGTGTAGAGAATCACTGCGGCGGTTGCCAGCAGGTTCAACAGCGTCAACGGCAGACACACCTTCCAGCCGAACGACAGCACCTGGTCATAACGTGGACGCGGAAGCGCCGCACGGATCAGGATGAACATCATCATAAAGAACGCCGTTTTCAGGGCGAACCAGATGAACGGCGGCAGGAATGGGCCATGCCAGCCACCAAAGAACAGCGTCACGATCAGCGCTGACACGGTGGTAATCGCCACATATTCGCCAACAAAGAACAGGCCGAACTTCATCCCGGCATATTCAATGTGATACCCGTCCGCCAGTTCCTGCTCCGCTTCTGGCTGGTCGAAAGGATGACGGTGACACACCGCCACGCCAGCAATACAGAAGGTCACGAAGCCGAAGAACTGCGGAATGATGTTCCACAGGTGGGTCTGGCTGTTGACAATATCGTTCATATTGAACGAGCCCGCCTGCGCCACCACACCCATCAGCGACAGTCCCAGGAACACTTCGTAGCTCAGGGTCTGCGCCGAGGCGCGCATGGCACCCAGCAGCGAGTATTTGTTGTTACTCGACCAGCCGGCAAACAGCACCGCGTAGACCGCCAGACCCGCCATCATCAGGAAGAACAGCAGACCGATGTTCAGGTCTGTCACCATCCAGGTGGGCGAAACCGGCACGATGGCAAACGCCAGCAGCAGCGATACGAAGGCGATAACCGGTGCCAGGGTAAAGATAAAGCGGTCGGTAAAGGGAGGAACCCAGTCCTCTTTAAAGAACATCTTGATCATATCCGCCACCAGCTGGAGCGAGCCGCCCCAGCCGACGCGGTTCGGTCCATAACGGTTCTGGAACAGGCCGAGCAGACGACGCTCGGCGAAGCTCATAAACGCGCCGCAGGCCACAACCACCAGCAGAATGACGATGGCTTTAACAATCGCCAGCAGAATGTCAATAACGCCCGGGGTTAACCAGCTCATTGTACCGCCTCCCGCAGTGTGTCGATTTTTCCGTTCGCCAGGAATGGCGGAATACCCGGCATGCCGAGCGGCAGACCAATCTGTCCCGCCTGAAGCGATGCCGAGAAGCGGACCGGCAGACGCAGCGTTTCACCGGCACAGCTGAACTCCACCGCAGCGCCGTTGTTGACGCCCAGTTTCGCCGCATCCTCCGGGTTAATCACCAGCGCAGGCTCGGCCATACGCTGCTGGAACACCGGGGAACGCTGCGACATCTCTTCACTGCCAAACAAGCGATGAAGCGGAGCCACGCGCCACTGTGCGTCACTGACAAACGCCGCAGGCACGCTGCTGAACCACGGCAGCTGTGCAGTGCTGGCTTCAAACAGACGTACGCCAGGATCGCCATGACGCAGGTGACCGCCCACTTCAGCCTGGAATTTGTTCCACGCCTGCGGTGAGTTCCAGCCCGGCGCCCAGGCAAACGGAATCTGCGAACGCGGTGCCGAGGGCTGGTTGTTCCCTTCCATTGAGAAGGCGAACATGGTGTCCTGATCCTGTGGCTGACGCGGTTCGTGCACGCTGATATTGGCGCGAGCCGCGGTACGACCACTGGCACGGATAGGAGAACGTGACAGTTTCTGACCACGAATACGGAAGCTGGCATCCGGTGCCGCATCCTTGATGCCGGCCAGCTGCGGCAGGCGGGCAACCACGGCGTCGATCACATGATCGAGTTGGGTCCAGTCCACCCGACGGCTCTCCAGCGTGCTGTGCAGCGAGTGCAGCCAGCGCCAGCTCTCCAGCATCACTACGCTGTTGTCGTAGTAAGCGGGATCGTAAACCTGGAAGAAACGCTGGGCGCGACCTTCATGGTTGATTGAAGTACCGTCGCTTTCGGCGAAGCTGGCGGTGGATAACACCAGACCCGCTTTCTCCAGCGTGGCGGTACGCTGATGATCCACCACAATCACGTTAGTGGTCTGGGCCAGAGCCGCATCGACCAGCGCTTTCGGCGCATGGCGATAGAGGTCGTTTTCCAGTACCACCAGCGCGTCAGCTTCACCTTTGCTCAGCTGCTCCAGCGCGTGCTCCAGCGGATTGCCGCCCATCAGGCCGAGTCCGATGCTGTTTGCCGCGCCTGCCAGCAGCGTAATGCCGACATCGGCACCGCGCGCTTTCAGCGCTTTCGCCACGTTAGCCGCAGCTTCAATCATGGCGCTGCTGCCGGAATGAGTACCGGAGATGATCAGCGGCTTTTTCGCACCCGCTAATGCCTGGACGATAACATCCATTTTGCCGTTGAGGCTGCTGTCGAAATCAGCCACTGCCGGCGCGGTTTCATCCAGCGCATTGGCGATGGCGAAGCCGAGACGCGCCTGATCTTCCACCGGCGCGCGATAGCTCCAGGCGGCGATGTCATCCAGACGGGTTTCATCAACGTGGGTGACAAACAGCGGGTGTTTCGCATTCTGACCGATGTTAAGGATCGCGGCGATCTGCCAGTCTGCCACTTTCTGGGCAGCGGCCATTTCACGCGCTTTACCTTTCACCGCCTGACGCACCGAGAGCGCCACGCGCGCACCCACCTGAGTCAGGTCTTCACCCAGAACCAGCACCGCGTCGTAGCTTTCGATCTCGCGCAGCGATGGCGTGTAGATCCCGCCTTCGCGCAACACTTTCAGCATCAGTTCCAGCCGCGCCTGCTCATCGGCTGGCATACCGGTTGAGAAGTTTTCCGCGCCCACCAGTTCACGCAGCGCGAAGTTGCTTTCAACGCTGGCGCGTGGCGAGCCGATACCGATCACTTTTTTCGCCTGACGCAGCAGATCGGCACCCGCATTGACCGCCTGTTCGGCGTTCAGCGTCACCCAGTCGTTGCCGCGCAGCAGCATCGGCTGGCGTGGACGATCTGTGCGGTTCACGTAACCGTAACCAAAGCGACCACGGTCACACAGGAAGTAGTGGTTTACCGTACCGTTGTAGCGGTTCTCAATACGACGCAGCTCACCGTAGCGCTCACCGGGGCTGGTGTTACAGCCGACGCTGCACTGCTGGCAGATGCTCGGCGCGAACTGCATATCCCATTTACGGTTATAGCGTTCAGAGTGGGTTTTATCGGTGAAGACGCCGGTCGGGCAGATTTCGACCAGGTTGCCGGAGAATTCGCTCTCCAGCGTGCCATCTTCCGGGCGACCGAAATAGACGTTGTCGTGCGCGCCGTAGACACCCAGATCTTTGCCATCGGCATAATCTTTGTAGTAACGCACGCAGCGGTAACAGGCGATACAGCGGTTCATTTCATGAGAGATGAACGGACCGAGATCCTGATTGCGGTGGGTGCGTTTGGTGAAGCGATAGCGGCGGAAGCTGTGGCCCGTCATCACTGTCATATCCTGTAGGTGACAGTTACCGCCCTCTTCACACACCGGGCAGTCGTGCGGGTGGTTGGTCATCAGCCACTCCACCACGCTTTCGCGGAACTCTTTCGCTTCGCCATCATCGATGGAGATGAATGTGCCGTCAGAGGCCGGCGTCATGCAGGACATGACGAGTCGGCCGCGGGTATCTTCGGCATTCTGGAATTGCTTTACCGCGCACTGGCGGCAGGCCCCAACGCTTCCCAGCGCCGGATGCCAGCAAAAATAAGGAATATCAAGGCCCAGAGAGAGACACGCCTGTAGCAGGTTGTCCGCTCCGTTCACATCATACTCTTTACCGTCTACATGGATTGTAGCCATAGTGACATGCTTCCGTAAGGCTCGTCAGAGACGAGCGTTAATCATATTCTTGCCCCGACACCGGGTCGGGACGGCGGCACCAGGCCTGTTCCGTGTGCGGCGGCGAATTACCAGCGCGCTTTCAGCAGGTTTGGCTGAATCCCGCCAATCGAGCGGGTATTACCAAACACCTGCGGCGCAATGCCAGCTTCAAACTCTTCACGGAAATATTTAATGGCGCTCTGCAACGGCTCAACCGCGCCGGGGGCGTGGGCGCAGAAGGTTTTACCCGGGCCAAGCTGACGGCAGAGTTGCAGCAGGGTTTCAATATCCCCCGGCTGACCCTGCTTCTGCTCCAGCGCACGCAGAATTTTCACACTCCACGGCAGGCCGTCACGGCATGGCGTACACCAGCCGCACGACTCACGGGCAAAGAACTCTTCCAGATTGCGCACCAGCGAAACCATGTTGATCTCATGATCGACCGCCATCGCCAGCGCCGTACCGAGACGACTGCCCGCTTTGCCAATGCTGGCAAATTCCATCGGCAGATCGAGGTGTTCATCGGTCAGGAAGTCGGTCCCTGCCCCGCCGGGCTGCCAGGCTTTGAACTTCAGTCCGTCACGCATCCCGCCCGCATAATCCTCAAGGATTTCACGCGCGGTAATGCCGAACGGCAGTTCCCAGACGCCAGGGTTTTTCACCCGGCCGGAGAAGCCCATCATTTTGGTGCCGGCGTCGTCGCTTTTAGAGATGCCTTTGTACCACTCCACGCCATTAGCCAGAATCGCCGGGACATTGGAAAGGGTTTCGACGTTATTGACGCAGGTCGGTTTGCCCCACACGCCCGCACTCGCCGGGAATGGCGGTTTAGAGCGCGGGTTAGCGCGGCGGCCTTCCAGCGAGTTAATCAGCGCCGTCTCTTCGCCGCAGATATAGCGGCCCGCGCCGGTGTGCACAATCAACTCAAAGTCAAAACCGGTACCGAGAATATTTTTACCGAGATAGCCCGCTTCGGTGGCTTCGGCAATCGCACGGCGCAGATGAACCGCCGCTTCAATATATTCGCCGCGTAAGAAGATGTAGCCACGGTAAGCCTTCAGCGCAAAGGCGCTGATCAGCATCCCTTCCACCAGCTGGTGGGGCATCTGCTCCATCAGCAGGCGATCTTTATAGGTGCCTGGCTCCATCTCATCGGCGTTACACAGCAGGTAACGGATGTTCATCGACTCATCTTTCGGCATCAGGCTCCACTTCAGTCCAGTGGAGAAGCCCGCGCCGCCGCGTCCTTTCAGACCTGAGTCTTTAACCGCCGCCACGATCTCATCCGGTGACATGCTGTTGAGCGCCTTTTCCGCACCGGCATAGCCGTTTTTACTGCGGTACTCCTCAAGCCAGACCGGTTGCTTATCGTCACGCATCCGCCAGGTCAGCGGATGGGTTTCAGCAGTACGAATGATCTGTTTTATTGTCATTGATACTGCTCCAGCAAAGAAGGAATGCCTTCCGGCGTCAGATGGACATGGGTATCTTCATCCACCATCATGGTTGGGCCTTTATCGCAGTTGCCCAGACAGCAGGTAGGCAGCAGCGTAAAGCGGCCATCCGCCGTGGTCTGGCCAGGCTTAATCTTCAGCTCCTGCTCCAGCGCGGACTGAATGCCCTGATACCCGGTGATATGACAGACCACGCTGTCGCAGTAACGGATTACGTGGCGACCCACCGGCTGACGGAAGATCTGGCTGTAGAATGTCGCCACCCCTTCAACGTCACTGGCCGGGATCCCCAGCACCTCAGCGATGGCATGGATAGCGCCATCCGGCACCCAGCCGCGCTGCTTCTGCACAATTTTCAGTGCTTCAATCGAGGCTGCACGCGCATCTTCATAGTGGTGTTTTTCGTGCTCAATGGCGTGATGCTCTTCCGCGCTCAGCACGAAGACCTCGTTAGGGTCGATCGTTTTAATGGCAATGTGTTGATCGTGCATAATTAGCGGTCCACGTCTGACATAACAAAATCGATACTACCCAGATAGACGATCAGGTCGGATACCAGGCTGCCACGAATTACCGACGGGATCTGTTGCAGATGCGGGAAGCTCGGCGTACGCACGCGGGTGCGGTAACTCATGGTGCTGCCATCACTGGTCAGGTAGTAGCTGTTGATCCCTTTGGTCGCCTCAATCATCTGGAAAGATTCATTGGCTGGCATGACCGGACCCCAGGAGACCTGGAGGAAGTGGGTGATCAGGGTTTCAATGTGCTGCAACGTGCGCTCTTTCGGTGGCGGCGTGGTCAGCGGGTGATCCGCCTTGAACGGCCCCTCTGGCATGTTGTTGAGGCACTGCTCCAGAATACGCAGTGACTGCCACATCTCTTCCATCTTCAGCTGTACGCGGCTGTAAGCGTCGCTGACGCCTGAGCCCACCGGGATTTCAAAGTCGAAGTTTTCGTAGCCTGAATAGGGACGCCATTTGCGCACATCAAAGTCGAGACCGGTGGCACGCAGACCCGCACCAGTGGTGCCCCACGCCAGCGCCTCTTCCATGTTGTAGGCGGCCACACCTTTGGAGCGACCGACCAGCACGCTGTTGCGCAGCGCCGCTTTGTCATACTCCTTCAGACGCTTCGGCATCCAGTCGAGGAAGTCACGCAGCAGGCGTTCCCAGCCTTTCGGCAGATCGTGCGCCACGCCGCCGATGCGGAACCACGCCGGGTGCATACGGAAACCGGTGATCGCTTCCACCACGTCATAAATTTTCTGACGGTCGGTAAAGGCGAAGAAGACCGGCGTCATCGCGCCGACGTCCTGAATAAAGGTCGAGATATAGAGCAGGTGGCTGTTGATGCGGAACAGCTCAGAGAGCATCACGCGGATCACGTTGACGCGGTCCGGCACCACGATGCCCGCCAGTTTTTCCACCGCCAGCACGTAAGGCATTTCGTTTACGCAACCGCCGAGATACTCGATGCGATCGGTGTAAGGAATATAGCTGTGCCAGGACTGCCGCTCGCCCATCTTTTCAGCACCACGATGGTGGTAGCCGATGTCAGGCACGCAGTCGACGATCTCTTCACCATCCAGTTGCAGAATGATGCGGAACGCACCGTGCGCCGAGGGATGGTTAGGACCGAGGTTCAGAAACATGAAGTCTTCATTGGTGGTGCTGCGCTTCATGCCCCAGTCTTCGGGTTTGAAGGTCAGCGCCTCCATCTCTAAATCTTCTTTCTGCTTGGTCAGCGTGAAAGGATCGAACTCGGTGGCGCGCGCCGGATAATCTTTACGCAGCGGATGCCCTTCCCAGGTCGGCGGCATCATGATGCGCGTCAGGTGCGGGTGGCCATCAAAGGTGACACCAAACATCTCCCAGGTTTCGCGCTCATACCAGTTGGCATTCGGGAAAAGACGGGTGATGGTCGGCAGGTGCATATCGTTTTCAGATAATGCCACCTTGAGCATGATGTCACGATTGCGTTCAATCGACAGCAGGTGATAGAAAACGGAAAAATCCGCCGCAGGCAGGCCTGCGCGGTGGGTACGTAAACGCTCATCCACGCCATGCAGGTCATAGAGCATGACGTAGGGCTTAGGCAATTTACGCAGGAATTCGGTGATTTCCAGTATCTGTTCACGCTTGACCCAGACCACCGGAATGCCGGTGCGGGTTGGCTGAACGGTAAAGGCATCCGGCCCAAAACGGTTACGCAACTCGCCGATCACCGGATCATCCAGGTGATCACGGGTTTGCCATAGAGGCTGAGCGAGATCTTGCGTGGTCAAATCTGTCATACGTTACTCACCATTCCGGCCTGGTCACAGGCACTCAAATGAAGGCGTCAGGATGGGGCCATGCATTAAATTGTGATGTTCTGCTGCTGGCGCGGTTGTCCATCCATACGGTTTTAAACTTCGTCCGGGCTGCGCAGGTTCGTCACTGCGATGCGCTCGCCACGTTTTCTTTCACGCTCGGATGGCATGTTGGCGCGGTAAACGCCCTGATCGCCAACCACCCAGGAAAGCGGACGACGCTCTTTGCCAATCGACTCCTGCAACAGCAGCAGCGCCTGCATATAGGCTTCAGGACGTGGCGGGCAGCCAGGAATATACACGTCAACCGGCAGGAATTTATCGACGCCCTGCACCACCGAGTAGATGTCATACATGCCGCCCGAGTTGGCGCAGGCGCCCATAGAGATGACCCATTTGGGTTCCAGCATCTGGTCGTATAAACGCTGAATCACCGGCGCCATTTTGGTAAATGGCGTACCGGCGATCACCATGAAATCGGCCTGACGCGGCGAGGCGCGCATAACTTCAGCACCGAAACGCGCCACGTCGTGTACCGCGGTAAACGACGTGGTCATCTCAACGTAACAACAGGACAGGCCAAAGTTGTAAGGCCAGAGGGAATTTTTACGTCCCCAGTTCACCATGTCATGCAGGGCATTTTCGAGTTTGCCCATGTAGACGCTGCGATGAACGTGCTGCTCCAGCGGATCGCTGACGATTTCCTGCTTTTGCAGAGGATAACGGTCGTTCTCACCACCGTTCGGGTCTATGCGGGTGAGCGTATAGTCCATCTTATTGCCTCTCTTTTACTGCTTATGAGGATTGGTGTGGCTGACCGTAGTGGTTTTAACCACCACCCGACGACGGGCAGGTGCCCAGTCCAGTGCGCCAATGCGTACCAGATAGACCAGACCCGCCAACAGCACCAAAATGAAAATTGCGGCTTCCACAAAGCCGACCCAGCCGCTTTCACGGATTGAGGTCGCCCATGCGTATAAAAAGAGGGCTTCGACGTCAAAGATGACGAAAAACATCGCAACCAGATAGAATTTTGCCGACAGGCGGATATGAGTATCACCGACGGATTCAATGCCCGACTCGAACGGCGTATCTTTGTAGCGGGCGCGGGCTCTGCCGCCAAGCAGCCATCCTCCGGTCAGCATAAAAGCACACAGGCCAAAAGCGATGACAATAAAGACGATAAACGCCCAGTGCTGAGCGATAATTTCGGTGGTAGTTGACATACTCTTTGCTTACTCATCAAAAGTGGTGCTGGCATCCTGCTCGCGTTTCCCGCAGCAAACTGACCACATCGATTCAAGGGAAGGATAAAAACCTTTCAAATGTCGCTGTTCAACCTAATAAACAGCAATTTTATGGGGTTTTTTACTCCTTTCGATAACCTTTTGTCAACTTTGACAAAAGTATCCAAACATTATTTCACACCTGCATCATATTATTAACAATTGATGCCCCGCTTTCCAGCTAAATCGCTTCAGTATGTAGGGTTAATTTTAGTGTAGCGGGTATTTACACGCATGGATCGTGCATTTAACAAACATATTTTGACAGGTCTCACTCTGTTTTCCTTCCCCTTAACAGGGGTATTTTCTTGATCCAGAACACACTTTTGCCCTTTTTGCGTTAATTTTCTCCATCGCACCGGATGATTCGGAACAAAGCGTTCAATTTTTTGGTGGGTAAATTTCAATCAGGTCCAGAATGGAATTTATTACGGTGGGTAACTATTGGCGGCAGGCTGGCATTATGGCCGCAGAAAGGGATGGAGAGAGACAGGGATAAAAAAAGCCTCTCGTTCTGCGTATAGAAAGAGAGGCTTATTTATAAGGATCGGTTAAGACAGGATCGCCGGTGTAGGGTGAAACACGTTAGCGAAATTACTCTTCGTCATCCAGCAACAGTGCGCCATCGGGATTAGCGCTCAGGTTGTAGGGATCATTGGTGGACTGCATGGCGTTAAAGATAGCCAGCGCCAGTTCGTTATCACTGTCAGGATTACGGCACAGCAAATATTGCGTATCCGGCAATACCGGCAGCCCTTCTGCCGCACCCATCACCCGCAGTTCCGGGCTCATCATCTCAACCGGACGCGCAGTGACACCCAATCCCGCTTTAACCGCAGCACGCACCGCAGCCAGCGTAGAGGCGACATACGAAATACGCCACGGGATACCCGCTTCATTCAGATGGTCGATCGCCATATCACGGTATGGGCTCGGCTCATCCAGCAGCACCAATGGAATCGCTTCCCCGCGCTGGAAGATGTAATCCGCTGCGCAGTACCACAAGGTCGGTGAAGTACGCAGCACCTGATAGGTGAAATTACCGGGGCTGGAGGTGGTAACAACCAGATCCACTTCACCCTGATTCAACATCTCCATCATGAATGGATTACGTTTAACCCGGACGTCGATAGCCAGTTTTGGATAGACCGAGGTTACGCGGTTCAGCAGGAACGGCAGAATGGTGTCAGAGGTGTCGTCAGAAGCACCAATGGTCAGCACACCCTGGATATTGCTGTACATCAGTGAGGTACAGGCTTCGTCATTGAAACGAAGGATTTTTCTGGCATAGCCTAATAGCTGGATCCCATGCTCGGTTAACAGCTTATTACGTCCATGTCTGGCAAACAGCTCTTTACCTACCAATTGTTCCAGACGTTGCATCTGCTGACTGACTGCTGACTGGGTTCTGCATACCGCCGCAGCGGCGGCTGCAAAGGTGTTCAGATCCGCAACGGCGACGAAAGTTCTCAGCAGATCGAGGTCGAGATTCAGTATCGGACGATTTGCATTAGTCATGTTTTTTTCTTCACTTATAAGATTTTTACGAACTACTACCCTGGTGTTATTACAGGCTGATCAAAGTGATAAGCCGTAATGGTGCTCAATGACAGTCCTGTGAAGACTGACATAAAAAATTCTACTCTGGAGCCGGCGCTGTTGACTCATCTGAAAGGGTCACAGTGCTATAAAGACAGAAACAACTTCTGAACCGAAGGCGCGGGGCGCGAATGCAGGAAGCTGCGTAGTTGTCTTATTTCCCACCAGAAACGCATCGATGGGATAGATTGCGCGTTTTGTGGCCTCTGGAGACGAAGCGGCAAAGTGCACTAAATAATAAATTATACTTAATCATTTTTGACTTCAAAATGGAAATGATTTTGTGAAAAGCGCTGTAAATTTTGTGCTAAAGGCTTTTACCCGCCTGTAAGCCACATTATTGATCATATTTTACGCCTCCGGCATCCCGATTTCTGCGGCTGAAGTGATAAGTCACGCCGTGAAATGCTCAAATCCGCAGCAACAGGCTGGCGTGATTCTGGCACTTCTCCGGCGATCACAACACCTTAACCCTGATAATCTTAAGCTGCGTTAAGGCGTGCGGCATTATTGCGCCTGAATATTGTCTAATAATTAATCATTCATAAAATATCGTTTAACTATTTCAGCGGGTATGTATTGCAGATGCAAAGAAAGGTTCCCGGCGTTTAAGACTCAAATATGTTTCATAATGTGGAAAAAACCGGATCGGACTCCCGCCGCGTCAGACAGAGGAAAATAGCGCCTGATTATTTTTATCTGGAGAATTTAACCAGCTGTTAGCGCGACAATTCTCTTTTGCACTACTGGCTGGATAAAAAGTTGGTGAACGCGCCAAAACCTGGCACTACCCTTCATTTGTGACCGGGAGGAGAGTACATTGTGCTGGATTGATTTCTGCGGCAGCCAAAAGGATTCTGCCCATTAAGGCGACAACAATGACTTTTCAAATTGATAAATCCGCAAAACTGGATAACGTCTGTTATGACATTCGTGGCCCGGTACTGAAAGAGGCCAAACGTCTCGAAGAAGAAGGCAATAAAGTTCTGAAGCTGAACATCGGGAATCCGGCCCCGTTTGGCTTCGAAGCGCCCGATGAGATCCTGGTCGATGTGATTCGAAACCTTCCCAGCGCGCAGGGCTATTGCGACTCCAAAGGACTCTATTCCGCCCGTAAAGCGATCATGCAGCACTACCAGGCGCGCGAGATGCGCGATGTCACGGTAGAAGACATCTACATCGGCAACGGGGTTTCTGAGCTGATCGTGCAGGCGATGCAGGCGCTGCTGAACAGCGGCGATGAGATGCTGGTGCCGGCGCCCGACTATCCGTTATGGACGGCCGCGGTCTCCCTCTCCAGCGGCAAAGCGGTGCACTATCTGTGTGACGAGTCCGCAGGCTGGTTCCCGGACCTGGAGGATATTCGCAGCAAGATCACCCCCCGCACCCGCGGCATCGTGATTATCAACCCGAATAACCCTACCGGTGCGGTCTACAGCAAAGAGCTGCTGTTAGAAGTGGTCGAAATTGCGCGTCAGCATAACCTGATCATTTTCGCTGATGAGATCTACGACAAGATCCTTTATGACGACGCGCAGCATCACTGCATCGCCGCGTTAGCCCCTGACCTGCTCACTGTCACTTTTAATGGTCTCTCTAAAACCTATCGCGTGGCCGGTTTCCGCCAGGGCTGGATGGTGCTGAACGGACCGAAGAAACATGCCAAAGGTTATATTGAAGGGCTGGAGATGCTCGCTTCGATGCGGCTGTGCGCCAACGTGCCGGCCCAGCATGCGATTCAGACGGCGCTCGGCGGCTATCAGAGCATCAGTGAATTTATTATGCCTGGCGGCCGTCTCTACGAGCAGCGTCAGCGTGCCTGGGAGCTGATCAACGATATTCCTGGCGTCAGCTGCGTCAAGCCGCAGGGTGCGCTCTATATGTTCCCGAAAATTGACGCGAAGAAATTCAACATCTTCGACGATCAGAAGATGGTGCTGGATTTCCTGTTACAGGAGAAAGTGCTGCTGGTTCAGGGCAGCGCCTTCAACTGGCCGTGGCCGGATCACCTGCGCATCGTGACGCTGCCGCGCGTTGACGATCTGGAGATGGCGATCAATAAATTTGGCCGCTTCCTGCAAGGCTATCGTCAGTAATCAGGCCCGCGTATACTGACGCTATTTGGGGAGAGCCTCTCTCCCCTGCCTGCTACAGGAACGCTCATGACTCAAAGCCACTTCTTTGCCCACCTCTCCCGTCTTAAGCTGATCAACCGCTGGCCCCTGATGCGCAATGTGCGCACCGAGAACGTCTCCGAGCACAGTTTGCAGGTGGCGATGGTGGCGCACGCCCTGGCGGTGATTAAAAACCTGAAGTTCAGCGGCAATCTTAATGCCGACCGCATCGCCATGCTGGCGCTCTATCACGACGCCAGCGAAGTGCTGACCGGCGATCTGCCTACTCCGGTGAAGTATTACAACGCGCAGATCGCCCACGAATATAAAAAGATAGAGAAGATTGCCCAGCAGAAGCTGATTGAAATGCTGCCGGAGGAGTTTCAGGCGATCTACCGTCCGCTGATTGATGAGCACCTGCACAGCGACGAGGAGCAGGCGGTGGTGAAACAGGCGGATGCGCTGTGTGCCTATGTGAAATGTCTCGAGGAGCTGTCCGCCGGTAACAACGAATTTTTACTGGCTAAGGCGCGGCTGGAAAAGACCTTAGCGGACCGGCGCTCGCCGGAGATGGATTACTTTGTTGAAGTGTTTATTCCGAGCTTCAGCCTGTCACTGGATGAAATCTCGCAGGATACGCCGCTGTAACACCGGCGGTCAGACCGCCGGCGTTATATTTAAGCCTGCTGGCGGAAGGTAAAGCGACCATCTGCTTCACGGCTCACCACCAGCGACGCCAGCGATTCGAGCTTCAGCGCCACTTCATCCAGCCGTGGCGTCTCCGCCGGAGCATTGATTGCGATCACCGCGCAGCCGGCGTTCAGCCCGGACAGAATGCCGGCTGGCGCATCTTCCGCCACCACGCACGCGCTTGCCGCTAAGCCCAGCTTCTCTGCGCCGAGCAGATAGGGATCGGGTTCCGGTTTGCCTTTTGCCACCTGTTCCGCGGTGATAAACACCGCAGGCTGCGGAAGGCCCGCCGCTTTGTGGCGCGCATGGGCGACCGGCACCGAACCTGAGGTGACAATCGCCCAGGGGATCTGCAATTCATTCAGCTGGTTCAGCAGCGCTACCGCGCCTGGCAGCGCCTGCACACCCTCGGTGTCAGCCGCCTCGGCCTGCTCCAGCGCCACGAACTCCGCCTGGATAGCCTCTTCCGACTGACCTGCCATAAAGTGACGCAGAGAGGTGATCGCCTGTTTGCCGTGGATGAAATCCAGGATCTCCGCCGCCGCGATGCCATGGCGGGCACCCCACTGGCTCCAGGCTCGTTCAACCGCTGGCAGTGAATCCACCAGCGTGCCGTCTAAATCGAATAGAAAACCTCTGTACGTCACGCGCTCCTCCTCATCAGGCATTAATCACTTGCGCAATCTCGTTTGCGCTTAAATGGTACTGGCGCGGACAAGTCTGCCATAAAGCTAACATGCGTTGATACTTTTCCCACATTGGCGTCTGGGCATTAAAGCCGTGGCTGCCGGAGTCAAAGTGGGTGTAGCGCCCTTCGGTATTGACCATAAACCGGACGTAACCCAGCAGGCGCGCCTCGGTGGCGGCATCGAAACCGAGGAACGCGAGACGCCGCTCTTCAAGCTGATCTTTATCTTTCAGGTTTGACCAGGAGACATGAAGAGCGTGATGCATCTCCATAATGTCGATCACGGTGCGGCAGGTCGCTTCGCTGAGTTCACCGAACTCTTTATCCAGCTCACGCATCTGCAACGCATAACCGCGTTCGATGATGGTCTGATAGCGGCGAAAACGCTCGGCGTTTTCCGGCTCCAGCATGGACATGATTTTGTACTGGTTGGTAAGAATCAGGCGCTGCGCGTGGGTCATTTCCATCATTCACTCCCGGTCAGAGACCGCTCAGTTAATCGACAATGCGGAAATGATTGCACAGCGTCAGCGAGACGGAAATCGTCGTATCGCCTTTCTTTGATTTGGTCGCAGGTTAGCGGTAATTATTTTACCGCCAGCCGGAGAGAAGTCAGAGATCGTCGAGGAAGGTACGGTCCAGCTGTTTAAAAGCGCGCTTCAGCAGGTCAGCCAGCGCCTGATAGGTTGGCTTGCCCTCAACCGGCGCATTCGCCTGCCCCGCCTCTTCCAGACGGGCGCGGACTTCATGGAACCAGTTCAGCAGCGTCGGCGGCAGTGGCGTGATGGAACGCTTGCCCAGCCACCATAACCCCTGCATCGGCAGGCTACAGGCAAACAGCGCGGTCGCGACCGCCGGGCCTAACTGACCGCCCATCGCGATCTGCCACGTCAGGGTGAAAATCGCCAAAGGGGGCATAAAGCGGATCGCAAAGCGCGTCGCCGAGGAGACGCGGTTTTCCGGGAACACCGGGGCCAGGCGTTTGTCAGCCGGCCAGGTCTTCATATAGTGCTGTCCGCGCTGAAACATGCGAAACCAGTTGGTACTGCCAGATTCATTCGCCATGGCTTACCTCAACTAATACTGTAAAGATTAAAAAATAGTTATAACCACACAACTTTACGTGACATCCTTCAATTCTTTTTGTCTTTAAAGATGACTCCGGCTATCCTGACGCCGTTTCAACACCTCTCTGGAAGCGGCACGCGCCTTTGGGAAGAGGCTTGAGCCATGTTTCGACAAGGCGATCTTCAAATTTTTTCGTAAGATTACCGAAATTTTTTGCGGAAATGCAGAATTCTGTCTACCGCATGATGTTTGTCATTAATCTACCAGCTTTCATGAACTACGCTGTTAGTCTGATTGCGTTTTATTTAGCCACTCTCAAAAAATAGGTACTTCCATGTCGAGTAAGTTAGTTCTGGTTCTGAACTGTGGCAGCTCTTCCCTCAAGTTTGCCATCCTCAACCCCGCCAGCGGTGACGAATTCCTGTCGGGCCTGGCCGAATGTTTTCACCTTCCTGAAGCCCGTATTAAATGGAAACTGGAAGGCCAGAAGCAGGAAGCGCCTTTGGGTGCTGGCGCAGCGCACAGCGAAGCGCTGAATTTCATCGTTAAAACCATTCTGGCACAAAAACCTGAGCTTTCGGCACAAATTGCTGCAATCGGTCACCGTATCGTTCACGGCGGCGAGCAGCTGACACAGTCAGTGATCATTACCGAAGAGGTAATTCAGGGGATTAAAGACGCCTCCTCGTTTGCCCCGCTGCACAACCCCGCCCATCTGATCGGTATCGATGAGGCGATGAAAAACTTCCCGCACCTGTCAGATAAGAATGTCGCGGTATTTGACACCGCATTCCATCAGACAATGCCGGAAGAGTCTTATCTCTATGCGCTGCCTTACAAATTATATAAAGAACATGGCGTCCGTCGCTATGGCGCGCATGGCACCAGCCACTTCTATGTCACTCACGAAGCGGCCAAAATGCTTAACAAGCCACTTGAGTCACTGAACATCATCACCTGTCACCTCGGCAACGGCGGTTCAGTCTCTGCGATTCGCAATGGCGAATGCGTCGACACCTCTATGGGCCTGACCCCACTGGAAGGCCTGGTGATGGGCACCCGCAGTGGCGACATCGACCCCGCGATCGTCTTCTTCCTGCACGATACCCTGGGCATGAGCGTTGACGCGATCAACAAACTGCTGACCAAAGAGTCTGGCCTGCTGGGTCTGACCGAAGTCACCAGCGACTGCCGTTACGTTGAAGATAACTACACCACCAAAGAAGACGCGAAGCGCGCAATGGATGTGTTCTGCCACCGTCTGGCAAAATATATCGGCAGCTACACCGCCCTGATGGATGGCCGACTTGACGCGGTAGTCTTTACCGGTGGTATCGGCGAGAACGCCGCGATGGTGCGTGAAATTACGCTGAAAAAGCTGGCGCTGATCGGCTTTGACGTCGACCACGAACGTAATCTCGCGGCCCGCTTTGGCAAGTCTGGCTACATCAATAAAGAGGGCACCCGCCCGGCGCTGGTGATCCCAACCAACGAAGAGTTGGTTATCGCCCAGGACGCCGCGCGTCTCACTGCGTAAACACTTCTCTCCGTCAGCTCAGGCTGACGGAGTTGTTTTTGACACCCTGCCATTTCTGAGAGGTTCAATCGTGTCACGTACAATTATGCTCATTCCGACCGGCACCAGCGTCGGCCTGACCAGCGTCAGCCTCGGCGTTATCCGCGCCATGGAACGTAAAGGCGTGCGTCTCAGCGTCTTCAAGCCTATCGCTCAGCCGCGCACCGGCGGCGATACCCCGGATCAGACCACCACCATTATCCGTAAGAACTCGTCGATTCCTGCTGCTGAACCGTTGCAGATGTCGCGCGTTGAATCCCTGCTCGGTGCTAACCAGCAGGACGTCCTGATGGAAGAGATTATCGCCCGTTACCACGCCAACACCCAGGATGCCGAAGTGGTACTGGTAGAAGGCTTGGTACCAACCCGCAAACATCAGTTCGCCAGCGCGCTTAACTACGAAATCGCCAAGACCCTGAATGCGGAAATCGTCTTTGTGATGGCGCTGGGTAATGATTCCCCGGCGCAGCTGAAAGAGCGCATTGAGCTGACCCAGAGCAGCTTCGGTGGCCAGAAGAACAAAAACATCACAGGCGTGATCATCAACAAACTCAACGCGCCGGTGGATGAACAGGGTCGTACGCGCCCTGACCTGTCTGAAATCTTTGATGACTCATCAAAAGCCAGCATTGCCAATATCGATCCTAAACAGCTCTTTTCCGACAGCCCGCTGCCGGTACTGGGCTGTGTGCCGTGGAGCTTTGACCTGATCGCCACCCGTGCCATCGATATGTGCCGCCACCTGAACGCGCGCATCATCAACGAGGGTGAGATTCAGACCCGCCGGGTGAAATCGGTGACCTTCTGCGCCCGCAGCATTCCCCATATGCTGGAGCACTTCCGTCCGGGCTCGCTGCTGGTGACCTCCGCCGACCGCCCTGATGTGCTGGTCGCCGCCTGCCTGGCCGCGATGAACGGTGTGGAGATCGGCGCTATCCTGCTGACCGGTAACTATGAGATTGACGAGCGCATCGCCCGCCTGTGCGACCGCGCCTTCCAGACCGGCCTGCCGGTATTTATGGTGAAAACCAACACCTGGCAGACCTCGCTCAACTTACAGAGCTTTAACCTGGAAGTGCCGGCTGACGATACACAGCGCATTGAAAAAGTGCAGGAGTATGTCGCCAACTACATCAATGCTGACTGGATTGAGTCACTGAGCGCCACCTCAGAGCGCAGCCGTCGCCTCTCGCCGCCAGCCTTCCGTTACCAGCTGACCGAGCTGGCACGCAAAGCAGGCAAACGGGTGGTGCTGCCAGAGGGCGATGAGCCGCGTACCGTGAAAGCGGCCGCCATCTGTGCCGAACGCGGTATCGCGACCTGCGTGCTGTTAGGTAACCCGGATGAGATTCAGCGCGTGGCCGCCGCTCAGGGCGTGGAACTGGGCAAAGGGGTGGAGATTGTCGATCCTGCTCAGGTGCGTGAAAACTACGTGCCGCGCCTGGTTGAACTGCGTAAGAGCAAAGGCATGACCGAAGTGGTCGCCCAGGAGCAGCTGGAAGATAACGTGGTGCTCGGCACCATGATGCTGGAGCGTGGCGAAGTGGATGGCCTGGTGTCAGGTGCGGTTCACACCACCGCCAACACCATTCGTCCGCCATTGCAGCTGATCAAAACCGCGCCTAACAGCTCGCTGGTTTCCTCGGTGTTCTTTATGCTGCTGCCGGAGCAGGTGCTGGTCTATGGTGACTGCGCGATTAACCCGGACCCGACCTCTGAGCAGCTGGCGGAGATTGCGATTCAGTCGGCCGATTCCGCCAAAGCCTTTGGTATCGACCCGCGCGTGGCGATGATCTCCTACTCCACCGGTAATTCTGGTGCCGGCAGCGACGTGGAAAAAGTGCGTGAAGCGACCCGCATTGCGCAGGAGAAACGTCCCGATCTGGTGATTGATGGTCCGTTGCAGTATGACGCCGCCATCATGGAAGATGTGGCGAAATCGAAAGCGCCGAACTCTCAGGTGGCCGGTCGCGCCACGGTGTTTATCTTCCCGGATCTCAACACCGGTAACACCACTTACAAAGCGGTACAGCGCTCGGCGGATCTGATCTCTATCGGTCCGATGCTGCAAGGGATGCGCAAACCGGTCAACGACCTGTCACGCGGCGCGCTGGTTGATGACATCGTTTATACCATCGCCCTGACCGCAATTCAGTCAAAACAGGCTGAAGGCTGATTCTCCGGCCATAAGGTAAAAGGCATGCCCGCGGGCATGCCTTTTTTTTGTCAGCGGGAACGGTCGCCAGCGGTCAGGCCCGGTTCTCCCCGTTACGGCTCATCCACAGCGACAGCGCCTTCAGCGAATCGTCGGTAAACTCGTCACAGCGCGCGGTGATCTCGTCTGGCGTCATCCAGATAATCTCATCGACTTCCGATTCCTGCATGGCGAAGGGTCCGTGCGACACGCAACTGAACAGGCCACCCCAGACGCGGCAGTGCTCATCTTCGAAGTAGAATTTGCCATGCTCCGCAAAGGGCACCGCGGCAATCCCCAGCTCCTCTTCCGCTTCACGTCGCGCCGACTCCAGCATATCTTCACCGCTCTGCACTACGCCGCCAGCGGTCGCGTCCAGTTTACCCGGCATAAAATCTTTTATCTCGGTGCGACGCTGTACCAGAATCTTGCCCATACCGTCATGAACCACAATATAGGTGGCGCGGTGACGCAGGCACTGGGCACGCATCTGCGCACGTGTCGCCTGAGCAACGACTTCATTCTCTTCGTTTACAATATCGACCCATTCGATGCCGTCACCCGCAGTTTGATCCACCATCCGTAACCCTTTCCTGTTTGGCGTGCCTGGATGCACACCGTTTGCCCGTTATTTTTATGTGGCGTAAGGTAATCACTTCCGTCAGCTTGAGCAAGCCTCAGCCGTTATCGATTTTTACCACTTTCTGCTAACCACAGTTGTACCGAGGCTCGCTGCCACTGAAACTCAGCATAATGCTGTAAACGCGGCGGCAGAGGATCGCCATGCAATACCAGCCGGTTAAGCATCACCGCCAGGTCCGTATCGGCGATCGACCACTCTCCAAAAAGATTCTGCTGCTGCTCTGGCAGCAGACGCTCGACCGCGCGAATCAGCTTATCCACCGCCTGTTGCGCCGAGGCGCTCAGCGGGGCGAAGCGTTCACCGGCGAACAGCACTTCTGTCGGACGCTCCTGGCGGATCCACTGAAAATCGCTGCGCAGCCAGGCCTGTATCTCCCTGGCATGGGCACGCTGCTCGCGGTCACGCGGGTAGAGACGTTCAAACTCCGGCGCGGGAAAACGCTCCTCCAGATATTCGCTGATGGCGGAAGACTCACTTAACAGAAAGCCGTCAACCTGCAAGGTCGGCACCCGACAGGTCAGGGAAAGCTCACGGTACTCCGCTGCATATTGCTGATTTCTGGATAAATCGACACGCTTTAAGCTAAACGGGATGCCCTTTTCGGTAAGCGCAACATAAGCCGACATGGCGTAAGGACTGAAAAATGATGAATCTGACCACAGGGTAATGGACGGATAGTTCATCGATAACCTCAATTGGCTGTCAGGGTTGCATCATGTTTACCGACTTTTATTTGCGAAGGCAACGCTGAGCTGGTCCGATGTTTGCCTCCTGAGTCAGAAAGCGCGACGCGACTCACTTCAGAGTGGCTCCACTCTTCTATGCTGAAGGGTGCGAATAACAAAAACGTTAAGGGAGCCACAACATGCATATTCTCATTACCGGGGGTACGGGACTGATAGGTCGGCATCTGATACCGCGCCTGCAACAGCAGGGTCATCAGATCAGTGTCGTGACACGTGATGTGGTCAGCGCCCGGGAAAAGCTGGGCGAAAACGTGGCGCTCTGGTCAGGCCTGGCGCAGCAGTCCAGCCTCGATAACATTGATGCGGTGATTAACCTGGCCGGCGAGCCGATTGCTGATAAACGCTGGACCGAGCCGCATAAACAGCAGCTGTGTGAAAGCCGCTGGCAGATCACCGAACAGATCGCCTCCCTGATCAACGCCAGCGCCACGCCGCCCGCCGTGCTGATCTCCGGTTCCGCCACTGGCTTTTATGGGGATACCGGCGATCTGGTGCTGACCGAAGAGGACCCCGGTCACGATGAGTTCACGCATCAGCTCTGCGCCCGCTGGGAGCAGCTGGCGCTCAGCGCGGAGAGCGAACGCACCCGCGTCTGCCTGTTGCGTACCGGCGTGGTGCTGGCGGCGGAAGGCGGCGCGCTCAGCAAGATGAAACTGCCGTTTAAGCTCGGTGTCGGCGGACCGATCGGCAGCGGCAAGCAGTACATGCCGTGGATCCATATTGACGACATGATCAACGGGATACTCTGGCTGCTGGATCATGACGATCTGCGCGGTCCGTTTAATATGGTGTCGCCCTATGCGGTGCGTAATGAGCAGTTCGCGGCAACGCTGGGCGAGGTGATGCATCGTCCGGCCTTTATGCGCACCCCGGCCAGCGCCATTAAACTGATGATGGGCGAGTCGTCGGTGCTGGTACTGGGAGGACAACATGTGCTGCCGAAGCGGCTGGAAGCCTCTGGCTTTGTTTTCCGCTGGTACGATTTGCAGAAAGCATTGCAGGATGTCGCAGGATAAACAGACGGCGGCTCCAGGCCGCCGTCTGTTTAATCAGCTACGCTGCCGCGCTACCCGCGACTGCATTGCCCTCTCCTCCCGCGTGTGCCCCGGTTGTGGCACACGAATAATAAAGGTCAGCACGCCAGCGAATACATATAGCGCAGTATAGGCCCATACCACACCGACAATATCGAAGAACGGCAGCATGACGGAGGCGATAGCCGGGGCCACAAAGTTACTGAGACCCGCAGACAGGTTATAAATCGAGACCGCAGCCCCTTTGTGATGCGGCTCCAGCGTCGGAAACACGGCGGTCATCGGCACAAACGCGGCGACAAAGATCCCCAGCATGACCGCAGGGATTAATGCGACCCAGAAGTTATGACCCGCATAGAGCGGCAGATAATAAAAAGTCAGGCTGGAGATGGCCATCCCCAGACAACCAAACCAGCGTACCTGACGGATCCAGCCCAGCTTCTCACCGGTAAGGCCCCAGAAGATATTTGTGAAGATAGTGACAAAGAAGAACACCGCCCAGATTTGCAGCCATTCAGAAATGGAGAAGCCAAGACGATCGACAAACAGCAGTGGCATAACAATCGCGAAACCAAACAGTGACAGCGTGTTGATGATGCGAATCAGGCAGGCATAAAAGACATGCTGATTGGTAAACAGGATGGTCACGGCACGCGACATCTCTGTCATCTTGTCACGCATCGGCAGGTTCACCCGGGATCGATCTACCGGCACATTGCGCAGGCTGAACCAGGCAAGAATCCCGCCGCAGGCTACCCAGATGATGGCCAGCCACAATGTCCCCGTCTCCCCCAGCATCGGAATGGTCAGACTGGGCAGATAGCTGCCAACCACACCGATGCCGATAGAATACATCGCCCAGAACCAGCCGGTCGCCGCCGCCAGTTTTTCGCGCGGTAAGACCTGCACCAGCATCATCATGAACGAGTAAATAAACAGCGGATAAGCCAGCCCGCGAATGCCGTAGAACAGCACCATGAGCGGATAGTTGCGCAGTCCAAGCCCAAGCGACATAAACAGCGTATGCATGACAATCCAGAGCACAAAGCCAATCATCATCGCGCGCTGCGGTGTGATCAGCTCGGCGACCACGCCCGACGCCCAGGCTGCCAGCGCTGCCGCCAGGCCATAGAAGGTGAACACCACCGCCGACTTTGCGGGCGTAAAGCCCATATCGGTGATATGGCGCGACAAAAACGCCATTTCAAAACCATCACCCGCCATAAAGATGGCGATAGCGAGGAAACCCCAGAACATCTTTTTCGGTAAGCCAAACCAGTATTCGTTCGATTGCATCACCATTACCTTCTGTCTGGTTAGTCGTTATGCAGGTAGCAGGTTACGCACCTGTTGCTGCTGGATGTAGAGTTCCCGGAACAGTCGCAGCCGCTGTTGCAGCACGGCCCCGCGTGCCTTGTCCGGCTGGTAGCGCGCCTGGACTGCCGGTTTCAGACACACTTCATGCTCAGTACCGCCATCAGCCAGCCACGCCAGACGTGCCGCGCCCAGCGCGCCAGAGGCGCTGGCCGGATGGGTAACAATCGGCAGTTGCAGCACATCGGCAATCAATTGAGCCCAGAGTGTGCTGCGCGCTCCGCCACCGGTGAGGCTGCATTGCTGAATGTGATGCCGGGCCTCGCCGAGCGCCTTTAACCCATCAGCCAGCCCAAATGCCACGCCTTCAATCACCGCATAGCCCAGCAGGGCGCGCGGGGTTTCATGGCGCAGATTGAAAAAAGAACCGGAGGCGTCAGGATCGTTGTGAGGGGTGCGCTCCCCGGAGAGATAGGGGAGAAAAATCGGGGCGCTGCGCAGCTGTTCATCACTGAGCTGTGCCATCTCCTCCATCAGCTGGCTTTCACTCACTGACAGCAGATGGCACAGCCAGCGCAGACAACTGGCAGCGCTGAGCATCACGCTCATCTGATGCCAGCGGCCAGGTAGTGCATGGCAGAAAGCATGTACCCCGGATAGAGGGTCAGCCTGTAAGCGATCGCTGACGACAAAAATCACACCGGACGTCCCCAGTGAGATAAAGGCATCACCGGCGTTCACTGCGCCCACCCCTACGGCCGATGCGGCATTGTCCCCACCGCCCCCCGCGACCGTGACCGAGGCAGATAAGCCCCACTCGCTCGCCAGTGTCGGCTGTAGACGTCCACTTATTGCACTGCCTTCCACCAGTTCAGGCATTCTGGCGCGCGTCAGTCCGGTGATGGCCAGCAGTTCATCCGACCAGTCACGCCGGGAAACATCGAGCCACAGCGTTCCGGCTGCGTCCGAAGGCTCTGTAACAAAGCACCCGGTCAGACGCCAGCGCAGGTAATCTTTCGGCAGTAAAACCTTATCGATGCGGCTAAAGATCTCTGGCTCATTTTCCGCGACCCAGCAGAGTTTCGGCGCAGTGAAGCCAGGCATAATCATATTGCCGCTGATGGCTATCATCCGGGGATGGCGTTTCCGTAGCTTTTCACACTGCGGCGCACTGCGCGTGTCGTTCCACAGGATACAGGGGCGCAGCACCCTGCCTCCGGCATCGAGCAGCACGGCCCCGTGCATCTGACCGGATAATCCAATCGCGCGAATCGCCGCCCATGCCTGAGGAAACTGATGACGCAATGCCGCCAGTACCTCGCTGCACGCCTGCCACCAGTGTTCAGGATCCTGCTCTGCCCAGTGAGGATGGGGACGCTGCACGCTGAGGCCGGCGTGCTGAGACGCGACAATCTCCCCCTGCATATTAATGAGCAATGCTTTAAGCTCTGAGGTGCCAATATCAATACCGAGATACATCATTACACCGCCGCCAGTTCAGGCTGTTTCAGCCACTGCTGCAATCGCGCAACAGTGCGGGTCACCAGCGCGTGAAAAGCCTTATCAGAAGTCAGTTCCGCAAACAGTGCACGATCACTCAGGAACGCTTGCAGCGGATCGGCGCTGGCGAACTGCTTACGCAGCGTTGTGGCCTGAAGCGCACCATCCTGATAGGGGTAGGGTAAATCGTCACTGGCCCATCGCTGCATAAACAGAAAGAAGAGCGCCGGGATCATCGCCGTTGCGGTGGGTTCTGCGCCGCGCTGGTAGCACTCGTGCAGGGTTGGCGTCACCATGCCGGGAATTTTGGATAAACCATCGGCAGCGACGCGCTGATTGGTGTCTTTAATGTAGGGGTTGCTGAACCGGGCCAGAACCACGTCACGATAATCTGCCAGATCGAGCGGGCTGGGCGACAGTGAGGGAATGACATCCTGCGTCACGTAATCGTACGCCAGTTGATAAATGACCGGATGACGGGTGCTCTCGTCAATATAGTTCAGCCCAATCAGGGTACCCGCCCAGGCAATCGCGGCATGGGTCGCATTGAGAATGCGAATTTTTGCCTCTTCCCACGGCAGTACCGATTCCACCAGCTCAACGTCCACCTTTTCCAGAGCCGGACGTCCGGCAATAAAATCATCCTCAATGACCCACTGAATAAAAGATTCAGCCATCACTGCGGCACCATCCGGTTTGCCGGTTGCCGCCTGGACGCGCTCTGCCACGTCCTGAGTAGGACGCGGGGTAATGCGATCAACCATGGTGTTCGGTGAGCGGGTCTGTGTCCGCACCCAGTCGGCCAGCACCGTGTCGCCTTTAGCCGTCAGGAACGCCAGGAAGGCGTTACGAAAACGCTCACCATTGTGGCGCAGATTGTCGCAGTTCAGCAGCGTCACTGGCGCACCACCTTGTGCAACACGCTGTGTCAGAATGCGGCTGAGTGCACCGTAAAGAGTGCGGATTTCGCCGTCCAGATCGGCTCTCACGTCCGCCTGATTGAGATCCAGGGTAAATGCGGGTGTCAGATAGTAGCCCGCTTCGGTCACGGTAAAGCTAATCACGCGCGTTTCCGCACGGGCTCCCTGTTGAATCAGCGCGCTGATTTCACTGTCCCAGGGCAAAATTTTGCGCAGTGACGTGACGGTTTCATAGTCTCGCTGACCTTCCGGCGTCACGGTTTCCAGTACATATTCCCCCTGCTGTGCCGCGAGCTGATTAAGCAGCGGCACCGCGTCCTGACGGATATTGCCGAGCGCAATACCCCAGCTTTCGTCACCCTGCTTACGCAGTTGATGCAGATACCATGCCTGGTGTGCCCGGTGAAAAGATCCTGCGCCGATATGCATCCACACTGATTGACTGGTCATAGTCGCCTCGATTAAACATTTGCCACAATGAGGGGCATTTGCCCGATGAGCGTTAGCATAGTGTCCCTGGTGCAGGTCCTTCTGCGAACCCGATCACAAATAATACTTTTGCCCTATTTATGGGCATTTGCTCGATTAGCGCTTTTCGCGTAGCTCGCGTTAAGATATTCCCCCGAATCAGACGGAACAGCGTGATGAGCAGAGAAGAGAAAAAGCAGGAGCTGGCCGCGCGTGCTGCGTGGATGTATTACGTTGCAGGTGTGACACAGCAGGAGATTGCCCAGGCGCTGGGATTATCACGCCAGGTGGCGCAGCGTCTGGTATCCAGTGCACGTGAAATGGGCATGGTAAATGTAAAAATCGAGCACCCCGTCACCCACTGTTTGCAGCTGGCACGCGAGGTTCAGGAGAAGTTTGCTCTGGATCTGTGCCGCGTCGTGCCCTCAGCCAGTCTGAACGAAGATGCCATTCAGCAAATGCTGGCAGTCGAAGGCGCGACGGTGATGAGCCAATTTATTAATGAGGAAAAACCCCAGGTGTTTGGCATTGGTTCCGGCAAAACCCTGCGCGCAATGATCGATGCGTTGCCCTGGGTGGATCGCCCGCAGCATCATTGTGTTTCGATGATTGGTGCCATCGCGCGGGATGATTCCGGGACACGCTATGACGTCCCGCTGAAGATGGCCGAAAAAATGCAGGGTAAGTATTTCTTTATTCCTGCGCCGCTGTACGCCGACACGCCAGAGGATAAAGCGATGTGGGTACAGCACAAGGTGTACCAGCGGGTCACCGATCGCGCCCTACAGGCGGACGTGGCCTTTGTCGGGATTGGCGAAGTGATGCGAGGCTGCCCGCTGAACGCCGAGGGATTTATCACCGATACGCAGGTTGAGGCGCTGAAGGAGCGTGGCGTGGTAGGCGAGATGCTCGGTCACTTTTTCAATCAGCAGGGCGAACGTGTATGGGGCGAAACGGATGCACTCCTGACCAGCGTACATCTGGAAAGTCACACTCAGCGCAAAATCATTGGCTTTGCCGGTAGTGAGCGCAAGTACCCGGCGATCCGCGCCGCATTGCACGGCGGCTGGGTATCGGGACTGGTAACCGATGAGGACACGGCGCTGAAGTTACTGCAAGCGTGAATCAGCAGGGATGCAGAGTACAGGCGCAGCACGCGACGATGATGCAGACGCCTGGACGGGGTGTGTGCTTATTCTACGCAGGGCACTTTACGCAGGTGCCCTGTTTCCTCACCTTGACGCTCCGATAACCGTTACTTCAGCGATCCCTTGAGGAACTGCTGCAAACGCGGGCTTTTCGGGTTGCCGAACAGCTCTGCGGGCGGCCCCTGCTCTTCAATTTTGCCCTGGTGCAGGAAAATCACATGGCTGGAGACGTGCCGGGCAAACTCCATCTCATGCGTGACCACCACCATGGTTTTGCCCTCCTCCGCCAGCTTCTGCATGATGCGCAGCACTTCGCCGACCAGTTCAGGATCGAGCGCCGAGGTCGGCTCATCAAACAGCAGCACTTCCGGCTCCATCGCCAGCGCGCGCGCAATCGACACCCGCTGCTGCTGACCACCGGAGAGATGAACCGGATACTTCGCCTGCGCCCGCGCATCGATCCCGACTTTATCCAGATATTTGATGGCGCGTTCCCGCGCGGCCGCTTTACTCAGCCCCAGCACCTGAATCGGCGCTTCCATCACGTTTTCCAGCACCGTCATATGGCTCCAGAGATTAAAGTGCTGGAACACCATGGTCAGGCTGGTACGCAGGGCGCGCAGCTGCTCTTTGTCAGCCACCTTCAGCTGACCATCTTTGTCCCGCACCAGGGTGATCTGCTGGTTATTGACCACAATCGTGCCTTCACTCGGTTTTTCGAGGAAGTTGATACAGCGTAAAAAGGTACTTTTCCCTGAACCAGACGATCCAATGATACTGATCACATCGCCGGCATTGGCGGTTAACGAGACCCCTTTCAGCACTTCATGTTCACCGTAACGTTTATGCAATTCGGTGACGCTTAATTTTTTGTCAGCCATAGTTCTACTCAATGCGATGAAGAGGGTTTCACGTGGGCCAGCCAGCGACGTTCCGCCAGGCGAAACAGGCTGATCAACACGTAAGAGATAATCAGGTAGAGCACCGCGGCCAGACCAAAGGCGGTGAACGGCTGATAGGTCGCCGAGTTAATATCCCGTGCGACTTTCAGCAGATCCGGCACCGTGGCGGTAAACGCCAGCGCGGTGGAGTGCAGCATTAAAATCACTTCATTGCTGTAGGCGGGCAGCGCAGTGCGCAGCGCCGACGGCAGAATAATGCAGCGATAGAGTTTAAAGGTGGAGAAGCCGTAAGCCCGCGCCGCCTCAATCTCGCCGTGCGGCACCGCGCGAATCGCACCGGCAAAAATTTCGGTGGTGTAGGCACAGGTGTTGAGCGTAAAAGCGAGCAGCGTACAGTTGAGGCCGCTGCGGAAAAAGGCGTTGAGCAGTTCGGTGCCTTTCACAATCTCCAGCGTATACATGCCGGAATAGAACACCAGCAGCTGAACATAGAGCGGCGTACCGCGAAACACATAGGTAAACAGCCAGACCGGAAAACTGATAAACCGGTTAGGTGATACCCGCGCGATCGCCAGCAGAATCGCCAGACAGCCGCCCAGCGTGACCGACAGGATTAACAGCCACAGGGTAATCGCCACCCCGGTAAAGCGGTAGCCGTCGGTCCAGAGCAGCGATTTCCAGTATTCCTGAATAATATCAATCATAGCTCGCCCTCTTCACGCCCACGGTATAGCGCCGGTTGAGCCACCACAGCACGCCATTGGAGAGCGTGGTGAACACCAGATAGATCACCCCCGCGACAATGGCGAAGTAGAATGGCTGCCAGGTACTTTTGCCCGCCAGCTGCGTCGCCTTCACCACATCCTCCAGCCCCAGCAGCGAGACCAGCGCGGTAGCTTTCAGGATCACCTGCCAGTTGTTACCGATACCCGGCAGCGCGAAGCGCATCATCGCCGGAAACAGAATGCGGCGAAACACCTGCGCACCGGTAAAGCCAAAGGCGGTGGCCGCTTCAATCTGTCCTTTCGGCACCGCCATAAAGGCACCGCGGAAGGTTTCAGTGAAGTAAGCGCCATAGATAAAGCCGAGCGTGATGATACCGGCGACCATCGGGTCAATATCAAACTGGGCCATGCCCAGCGCATCGGTAATCTGGTTGAGGACAATTTGCAGACCGTAGAAGATCAGCAGCATCAGAACGAGGTCAGGCACGCCGCGAATCAGGGTGGTGTAGCCTTCCGCTATCATCGCCAGCGGTCGGCTGCGCGAGAGTTTGGCTCCGGCCCCAATCAGCCCCAGCAGCAGCGCCAATATCACCGAGGTCAGCGCCAGTTCCAGCGTCACCAGCGTGCCGCGCAGAATTACATCAGAGTAGCCATACAGCATCGAAAGGGTCCTGTCGTAGGATGAGAACAAAACGCTGCCCGCCTGCAAACGGCGGGCAGCTTAGCTTTACCTTTTGGTGACGGCACGCTGTCCGGGCGGGATGTCACCCGCCGTCGGTGTCAGCGCCGGTGCGCAGCCGGTAAAGCGACAGGATGGTTAGTCGCCATACACATTGAAATCGAAGTACTTCTTCGCAATCTTATCGTAGGTGCCATCTTTACGCATATCAGCAAAGGCTTTATCGATCGCCGCTTTCAGCTCGCTGTCATCTTTACGCAGTCCCATCCCGGTGCCGACGCCAAAGATCTTGTCATCTTTCACCGCCGGACCGGCAAAGGCGTAATTTTTACCCACCGGCTGCTTCAGGAAGCCTTCGCTGGCCTGCACTTCATCCTGGAACGCGGCATCAATACGGCCCGCATTCAGATCCTGATAAACCAGATCCTGATTCGCGTAAGGCGTGACGTTCACCCCTTTTGGCCGCCAGTTCTGATTAGCGTAGGTTTCCTGGGTGGTGCCCTGCAACAGACCGATGTTTTTGCCTTTCAGCGACTCAATAGTCGGTTGAATTTTTGAGCCTTTCGGTGCCACTAAGCGCGCGTTGGCGGCGTAGAGTTTATCTGAGAAGGCGATCTCTTCCTGACGTTTTGCCGTGATGGAGAGTGAAGAGATAATGGCATCGATCTTCTTCGCTTTCAGCGAAGGGATCAGCGCATCAAAATCGCTCTCAACATAGGTACACTGGGTATGAATGCGTTTACAGATTTCGTTAGCGAGATCAATATCGAAGCCCACTAACTGCCCTTGCGCGTTTTTCGACTCAAACGGTGGGTAAGTTGGATCTGTGCCGATACGGATTGAACCCGGTACTGCCGCGAAAACGCTGGCAGCGGTGGTTAAGCCCAGCATCAGGGAAAGAGCCAGAACACGCTTTTTCATAGATTACCCTCAAGTGAAGTGCTTTTTGTTATGTGGTACGTGATGTGTTTGCGCAAAGTAATTTGCATGTTTCATGCCAGTTCTGCAAGTTATCCGCGCACTTAGCGTGACCTCAGACAGGCGAAAACGCTGACTTTGTGATGGGAATATAACAGTGAAGTAAAAGAGAAAAAGCGATGATGTTAACTTTTGGTGCACCAAATGCACGAAGAGTGATCGGGGGCGCGCTTATGCACTAAATAAGTGCGCCAGCGGAACTTTATGCACCCTGCCAGCGCGCAAAGAGATCTTCCGCTAATTCAATATCGAACTGATCGATAACCCGGTTAACCGTCTGATCAACCAGCTGTTCGATGGTCTCCGGCCGATGATAAAAGGCGGGCACCGGCGGCATAATAATCGCACCCAGTTCCGCCGCGGTGGTCATCATCCGCAGATGCCCCACATGCAGCGGGGTTTCCCGTACGCAGAGCACCAGCTTGCGCTGCTCCTTTAACACCACGTCAGCGGCACGGGTCAGCAGCGAATCACTGTAGCTGTGTACGATGCCGGAGAGGGTTTTCATCGAGCAGGGTAAAATCGCCATTCCCAGCGTCTTAAACGAGCCGGATGAGATACTGGCCGCAATATCGCGCACGTCATGCACCACATCGGCCAGCGCCTGCACCTCGCGCAGTGAGTAATCGCTCTCCAGCCCCAGCGTCTGACGCGCCGCCTGGCTCATCACCAGATGCGTTTCCACCTCTTCCACCTGCTGCAACACCTGCAACATACGCACGCCGTAGATCACACCGCTTGCGCCCGAGATGCCAATGATGAGTCGTTTCATAGTCCAGCCTTATGTCCGCGAATGCACCATCATAACGCGCTCAGCGCCTTTCTGAAAACAAACAGGGCGGGATTGCGCCCGCCCTGTTTGATGCTGCTCGCTTAGCGACATTAACCTTCGTTGTGCAGTTCGAGGTTTTCCACTTCGTTCTGGCGCAGCAGCGCTTTGGCGTCATCGTTACGCAGCGATTCCAGATACTCCAGATACTGCTGATCGACATCTTTCGTCACATACACGCCGTTGAACACCGAGCACTCAAACTGGGTAATGTCCGGGTTCTCTTCGCGTACCGCTTCAATCAGATCGTCCAGGTCCTGGAAAATCAGCGCGTCAGCTTTGATCAGCTGGCGAATCTCTTCCACTTCCCGGCCGTGGGCGATCAGCTCGGTCGCGCTTGGCATATCGATACCGTAGACATTCGGGAAACGGATCTCCGGTGCCGCTGACGCCAGGTAAACCCGTTTGGCACCCGCTTCACGCGCCATCTCGATGATCTGCTCAGAGGTGGTGCCGCGCACAATAGAGTCATCCACCAGCAGTACGTTTTTATCACGGAACTCGGCACGGTTAGCGTTCAGCTTACGGCGAACCGCGCTGCGACGTAACTGCTGGCCCGGCATGATAAAGGTACGGCCAACGTAGCGGTTTTTCACGAAGCCCTGACGATAGGGTTTATCGAGAATGCGGGCGATTTCCAGCGCGATGTCAGTCGAGGTTTCCGGGATCGGGATCACCACGTCGATGTCGAGATCTTCCCACTCGCGGGCAATTTTCTCGCCCAGCTTGGTGCCCATACGGACACGGGCGCTGTAGACCGAAATCTTGTCGAGGAACGAGTCGGGACGCGCAAAATAGACATACTCGAACAGGCAGGGATTGCTTTTCGGGTTTTCGGCGCACTGGCGGGTAGAGAGCTGACCCTGCTCAGTGATGTAGACCGCTTCACCCGGCGCAACGTCACGGATGAACTCAAAACCCAGGGTATCCAGCGCCACGCTCTCGGACGCCACCATATATTCGGTGCGACCGTCGGCGATTACCCGTTTGCCCAGCACCAGCGGACGGATGCCGTTGGGATCGCGGAAGGCGACCATGCCATGCCCGATGATCATCGAGACGACCGCATAGGCACCGCGCACCTGCTGGTGCACCGCGGCGACCGCGGCGAAAATGTTGTCCGCTTCCAGCGGATCGTTCTGAAAACGATCTAACTCCTGGGCGAAGATGTTCAGCAGGATTTCAGAATCGGAGGTGGTGTTAACGTGACGGCGACCCTTTTCGAACAGGTGCTTACGCAGTTCATGGGCGTTGGTCAGATTACCGTTGTGCGCCAGGGTAATGCCATACGGCGAGTTGACATAAAAAGGCTGCGCTTCAGAGGCACTGGAGCTGCCCGCCGTAGGATAACGCGCATGACCAATGCCCATATTGCCCTGCAAACGCTGCATGTGGCGTGCTTCGAAAACGTCGCTGACCAGGCCATTTGCCTTTCGCAGGCGAAAACATTTCAGCGCATCGATAGTACAAATGCCTGCGGCATCCTGCCCGCGGTGCTGGAGCACCGTTAACGCATCATAGATCGACTGGTTGACCGGCATGAAACCGCTGATACCAACAATACCGCACATGTTGTCATTTCCTCATTAAGCCGCACTCCCGGTCACATCACCGGGGTAAAAAACTCGACGTGCTTTTCAGGTAATCAAAGAACCACCTGATGATATAACTGAACTCGGGAATGAGTTGAGACTGTTGCCAGTCCGGACTTTTGGAAAAGCCAGTGAATGTATCAAGGAAGAACAGCAAAGCGGCTACGATCAGCACTCCACGCAATGCCCCGAAACAGACGCCCAACACCCGGTCGGTTCCCGACAGGCCGGTTTTCTCCACCAGCGTGCCGATAACGTAGTTCACAATGGCCCCGACTATCAGGGTAGCCACAAACAGCACACCGATGGCGATACCGTTACGAACCAGCTCGTCGTCAAAACCTGTAAACCAGACTGCAAGGTAAGCGTAGTAATGACTGGCGACAAAAAACGCGCATCCCCAGGTAACGAGAGATAAGGCTTCACGGACAAACCCACGGACCAGGCTGACCAGAGCCGAAAAACCAACTACCGCAATAATGACGTAATCAATCCAGATCATGAACTCTTCCAGCGCCAGTGCCATTGCACCCCTGCATCCAGTTCGGGGCGCATTCTAACAGAAAAAGAAAACGTTTGCGTAGCGGTTTTCCTGTTCTGCATCCATAAAAAAGGCGATGAAAAAAACCTTCGTCGCCGGGGTGATCTTCAACCGGACAGGCCGTTGAAAATCGTCAATTTTTTACCCGCCGCCGCCCGGCAGAGGCTGGACGGAAGAGGCGATTGGCGCGGCCTGTTACTGCTATCGGCCACGCCAATCAGCGCTTTTAGCGGGCGCTGTAGGGTTTCACCACCCCGCCCAGTCCTGAGATGCTTTTCAGCTCGCCAACCGCGCTCTGCATTTTGGCTTTCGAGGCATCCGGTCCGACATAGATACGGGTAATCTGACCCTGCACCGGCGTTGAAGGCACGGTAAAGGCGCGATACCCCGACAGTCGCAGCTGCGCCACAATCTCATTCACTTTGCTGGCGTTCTTCAGCGCGCCCAGCTGTACCACATAAGCCTGACCTGCTGGTGCGGTGGTCTCGGCGGCTTTTGGCTGCTCAGCGGGCTTCGGCTGTTCCACCGCTTTCGGCTGCTCGACCGGCTTCGGTTTTGGCTGCTCCACCACTTTAGGCTTCTGCTGCTCAACCGGCTTCGGCTTCGGCTGCTCCACCACTTTGGGTTTGGTCTGCTCCACCGCTTTCGGCTTCGTCGCCGTCTGCGCTGGCGTGGACTGATGGACCGGCGGCGGCGTCACCACTGAGGGCTCACTCTCTTCATCGGGCTGCGCACGGCCCTGTTCGGCGGTCACATTGGTTTTGCCGCTGCTGCTGACCGCACCGCCTGCGCCTTCCGGCGGCTGAGCCGGCAGCGACTGCGTCACCGGCGGCACCATTTCGCTGTCCTGCTGATCGTCAGGTTTCGGCACCAGCGGAATGGCGGCGAACTCCTCTTTATAGTGCTTTTTCTGACCATCCAGCAGCCCTGGCAATACAATCACGCCAACAGCCACCAGAATAACAGTGCCGACTAAACGGTTCTGAAACTTACTTGCCACGCCCTTTCTCCGTTTCAATCGATTCCATGACCTGCGCAACGGTGTGGAACGAACCACAGACCAGCACAATGTCCTGCGGCGCCGCCCGCTGGCGCGCCTGCTGCCAGGCTAGTTCTACCGAACTGAACGCTTCTCCCTGTGGCAGCGCGCTCAGCAGCTGCTCCGCACTGGCACCGCGTGGCCCTTCCAGTGGCGCGCAATACCATGCGTCTACCACCGGCGCCAGCGCTGCCAGCGTACCGGCAATATCTTTATCATGCAGCATGCCAGCCACGGCATGCACCTTGCCGCGTTTTGGCAGCGCTGCCAGACGTGACGCCAGATAGGCCGCCGCATGGGGATTATGGGCCACATCCAGAATCACCCGCGGGGATTCACTGAGGGTCTGAAAACGCCCCGGCAGCATCGCCAGCGGCAGGCTGGCGCGGATCTGCGCCTCGCTGACCGCAAGGCCAGAAACCCGCAGTGCCACCAGCGCCGTGGCCGCGTTAGGCAGCGGCACCTGGGGTAACGGCAGGTCGTTCAGTTCACCCAGCCCATCACGCAGCGACCAGCTTTCTGCCTGTTCGCGCCATGACCAGTCACGGTTGCGCTGTATCAGCTGCGCGCCCTTCTCCTGCGCCACCGCGGCAATACTCTGCGGCATATCGGGTTCCCCCACCACCGCCGGTTTCCCCGCGCGGAACACGCCCGCTTTTTCGCGCCCGATGCTTTCGCGGTCCGGGCCAAGCCAGTCGGTGTGGTCCAGCGCGATGCTGGTCACCACGGCGACATCGGCATCCACAATGTTTGTGGCGTCGAGCCGTCCGCCGAGTCCCACTTCGAGGATCACCACATCCAGCTGCGCCTGGCGGAACAGATTGAGCGCTGACAGCGTGCCAAATTCGAAATAGGTCAGCGAGATCGTCCCGCGCCCCGCTTCAATCTCCGCGAAGCTGGCGCAGTGCTCTGCTTCGCTCAGCTCCTGGCCCTGAATACGGACGCGCTCGGTGTAGCGCACCAGATGCGGTGAGCTGTAGACGCCCACCCGGTAGCCCGCCGCCATCAGCAGTGTTTCCAGGGTGCGGCAGGTGGTGCCTTTGCCGTTAGTACCGGCGACGGTAAAGACAAAGGGGGCGGGTTTCAGCAGGTCGAGACGCTGCGCAACCTGGCGAATACGATCCAGACCCAGTTCAATGGCCTGAGTATGCAGGTGCTCAAGATAATAAAGCCACGTGGCCAAAGGCGACGTGGCTTGGGGAAGGTGAAGATTGTCCATATGTCCCGTTTTGTTTATTTATACCTGCCAGCGTGATGCTGAGGTATACGGTGCATTGGTAAGAGGCGCGGTGGACGCGCCTCTCTATCTCCTGTCAGGCCTCGTTGCTTTCCGGCTCAGTCGTCGCAGGTGCGGACGGCTCACCGTCATGCAGCGGTGCCGGCAGGTTCATCATTTTTGCCAGCAGGCTTGCCAGTTTATAGCGCATTTCAGGACGGCGAATGATCATGTCAATCGCGCCCTTTTCAATCAGGAATTCACTGCGCTGGAAGCCTGGCGGCAGTTTTTCACGCACGGTCTGCTCGATGACGCGCGGGCCGGCAAAGCCGATCAGCGCTTTCGGTTCCGCCACGTTGAGGTCGCCCAGCATCGCGAAACTGGCCGAGACGCCGCCCATGGTCGGGTCGGTCAGCACGGAGATATAGGGCAGACCGCGCTCCTGCATCTTCGCCAGCGCCGCGCTGGTTTTCGCCATCTGCATCAGCGACATCAGCGCTTCCTGCATACGCGCCCCGCCACTGGCGGAGAAGCAGACCAGCGGACAGTTATCTTCTAACGCCTGTTCAACCGCACGCACAAAACGCGCGCCGACCACGGAGCCCATTGAGCCGCCCATAAAGGCGAATTCAAAGGCGGCTGCCACCACCGGCATACCATGCAGCTGACCTTTCATCACCACCAGCGCATCTTTCTCGCCGGTGTCTTTCTGCGCCGCGACCAGACGATCTTTATACTTTTTCGAGTCGCGGAACTTCAGCAGATCTTTGGGTTCCAGTTCACTGCCAAGCTCAACCATGGTGCCCTGATCGAGGAAACTGCCAAGACGCTCACGGGCGTGCATGCGCATGTGATGGTCACACTTCGGGCAGACCTCAAGGTTACGCTCCAGCTCGGCGCGGTAGAGAACCTGGCCACAGCTGTCGCACTTGGTCCACACCCCTTCCGGGATGCTTGCTTTGCGCGCAGGCGTCGTGGTGCTTTTATTAAGAATGCGTTCAATCCAGCTCATTGATGACCTTTCTGTTTAAAACTGACCTGGTCCAGTCGTCTTGATACTGCTGAAAACCGCTTCAGCAGACGGTAAATGTCGCTCATTAAACCACAACCCGTTCAGACTGTGGATAAAAATCTGGTCTTACCCCTGCGCAAACTCTCAGGGCTGCTTCTGCTGCTTTGCCTGACGGCGATGACGCCAGACTTCGATCACACCCGGCAGTATCGAGACCAGGATGATGCCGACGATCAGCAGCTTCAGGTTTTCCTGCACCACCGGCAAATCGCCAAACAGGTAACCGGCATAGGAGAACAGCAGCACCCATAACAACGCACCGGTCACGTTAAACAGCGCGAAGTGGCGGTAAGACATGTGACCCATCCCGGCGACAAAGGGCGCGAAGGTACGGACGATCGGCACAAAACGCGCCAGGATAATGGTTTTTCCGCCATAACGGGCATAAAACGCATGGGTTTTATCCAGATGGCTGCGACGGAAAATCTTCGAGTTCGGGTTACTGAACAGCCGCTCGCCAAACAAGCGGCCAATGGTGTAGTTCACCGCATCACCCAGCACCGCCGCCACCACTAACAGTGCCACCATCAGATGCACATTGAGATCGTTACCCGGCAGCGCGGCCAGCGCGCCCGCCACAAACAGTAACGAGTCGCCCGGCAGGAAGGGCGTTACTACCAGGCCGGTTTCACAGAACAGGATCAGGAACAAAATTGCGTAAATCCAGACACCGTACTGCGCAACCAGTTCGGCCAGATGCACATCAATGTGCAGAATAAAATCAACCAGAAAATGGAGAAACTCCATAGCGCGCCCTTCTATAGCCTGAAAGTGAATTAATCCGCGAGGAACAAGGGTCCCATCGACGGCTGTGGTAACGCAAAGTGGGATGGATAATCCACCGCCACCAGATACAACCCCTCTGCCCGGGCTGTCGCTGCGGCTAAAGTACGATCCTTCGCCGCCAGCAGCGTCGCCATCCATGACTCCGGCTGATTGCCGCAGCCTATCTCCATCAGGCTGCCCACGATATTGCGCACCATGTGATGCACAAAGGCGTTGGCTTTAATATCCACAATCACGTACGGGCCCTGACGGGTCACGTTAAGGTGGATCACGTTGCGCCACGGGGTACGCGACTGACACTGCACCGCGCGAAAGGAGGTGAAATCATTTTCGCCCAGCAGACATTGCCCGGCGCGCTGCATCTTTTCCGCATCCAGCGGATGGTAGAAGTGCGTGACGCCCTGCGCCAGCACCGCCGGACGCAGGCGCTGATTATAGATCAGGTAGCGATAGCGTCGGGCGGTGGCGCTGAAGCGGGCGTGGAACTCCTCCGGCACCGCTTTCACCCAGCGCACCGCGATGTCCGCGGGCAGATTGGCATTCACCCCCAGCGTCCAGGCCCCATCCGGCCGCCGCGCGGTGGTTTCGAAATGCACCACCTGCCCGGTGCCGTGGACGCCCGCATCGGTGCGCCCGGCACAAAATACGCTGACCGGATGATCGGCCACTTTTGACAGCGCGCGCTCCAGCTTCTCCTGCACGCTGCGTACTTCCTGCTGACGCTGCCAGCCGTAATAACGGCTGCCATCATACTCGATGCCGAGCGCCAGTTTTTGCGTCTGACTGTCGGACATGGTTACAGATACTCCTGCACCAGTTTCTCCGCCGTCTTCACCGCCATCAGCGCGCCGCCAAAGCGAATATTGTCAGCCACTGACCAGAATTGCAGCAGCTCCGGGATACCATAGTCGTTACGCACCCCGCCAATAGACAACTCGCCATTACCGGACGCATCCGTTACGGGCGTCGGCACCTCATCCTCTTCGCTCAGGCGAATATCGGACGCCTGCGCCAGTTCGCCACGCGCCTCATCCGCCGACAGCGGACGCAGGTTTTCAATGTGCACAATCTGCGCGTTGCCATAAAAGACCGGAGCCTGCACGCTGCTGACCGCAATCGGTAAACCTTCATCCTGCAATACTTTACGCACCTGATCGACCAGCCGACGCTCACTCTCAACGCTGCCTTCCGCGTCCGCCTGCTGTGGCATCAGGTTAAACGCCAGCTGACGCCCGAAGTGGTGATCGTCCGCCGGGATGCCGTTCAGCAGCCGCGCACTTTCACCGGCCAGCGCGTCAACCGCCGCTTTGCCATAGCTGGAGACGGAGATCAGATTCGTCACCTGCAACCGGCCGAGGCCCGCCGCATCCACCAGCGGTTTAATCGCGCTGAGCAGCTGGCTGACCAGGTTGTCCGCCACGCTGATGATATTGCGGTTGCGGTAGTCCGCCAGCACCTGCGGATTGACATCCGGCACCACCAGCGGCACGTCAGGCTCCAGCGCAAACAGCTCGCTGCTGTCGATCACCAGACAACCGGCATTGGCCGCGTCGTCGGCAAAGCGCGCCGAGGCGTCACGTCCCGCCACGAAAAAGGCCAGCTGCGCCTGTGACCAGTCGAAGGTCGCCGCATTTTCGACCCGCAGCGAGCGACCCTCAAAACGCTTCGTCTCACCGGCGCTGTTCTCGCTGGCCAGCAAATATAATTCACCAACCGGGAACTGGCGTTCCGCCAGCAGTTCCAGTACAGCGTTCCCTACTGCGCCTGTTGCGCCCAGTAGCGCAATATTCCAGCCGTCAGACATGTTGGTTTACTCCAGACAATGACATAAAAACAGAAGGCGGTGATATTCACCGCCCAGGGATTCAGATTTATCCCTCCCCGGATTGCCCGACGCCCGCAGGCGCTGACAATCAGCTCTGGGCGGTTAGCAGGCCGAAACATCCGGCCCTGACCGCCTGACGCACTATCGCGGGGAGGTGGTGGCGTTAAAACCCAGCTGATTAAGCCGCTCAGCCGTGTCGGCGTTATCACATAACACCTGTAGCGATGACCATTCGCGGCGCTCTTCATACTGCCTGCGCAGTCGGTCAAACTCGCCGGGTTTTGCCGCGACTTTTCTTAAGGGGGCATCATCGCGGCGCACATCATACACCAGATGCGCCAGGCGTTTCAGCGTTGGCTGATCCAGCGGGCCATTCAGGGTGATTTCACTGAACTCCGGCACCGGTAACAGGCTGCTGAGTGGCACCTGCTGTGGCTGACCGAGATAGTCACACCAGGCTTCAAACACCTGGGTGGTGCCACGCGCTTTACCTTCCAGCGTATAGCCCGCGATATGCGGCGTGCCGATGTCGACCCGGTCGAGCAGCGCCAGCGACAGGTCGGGTTCCGGCTCCCAGACGTCGAGCACCACGCTGAGATCGTGGCGCATCTTCAGCACTTCAAGCAGCGCCGCGTTGTCGACCACCGGACCACGACAGGCGTTAATCAGGATGGTATTCGGTTTCAGCGCCATCAGCAGCGCCGCATCAGCCAGATGCCAGCTTTTATAGGGACCATCTTTAAACAGCGGCGTATGAAAGGTGAGGATGTCCGCTTGGGCGACCAGCTCATCCAGCGCCAGGAAATCGCCCTCATCACCACGATCGGCGCGCGGCGGATCGCACAGCAGCGTTTTGATCCCCCAGGCTTCCAGCCGCTTTTGCAGCCGCCCACCGACATTACCGACGCCAACAATGCCGACGGTACGGTCACGCAGCTGGAAACCGTCACGCTCTGCCAGCAGCAGCAGCGCGGAGAAGACATATTCCACCACCGCAATCGCGTTGCAGCCGGGTGCCGCGGAAAAAGCAATCCCCGCCTGTTGCAGCCAGCGCTCATCGATATGGTCGGTGCCTGCCGTGGCCGTGCCGACGAACTTCACCGGCTGCCCCGCCAGCAGCGCCTCATTAACCTGGGTGACGGAGCGCACCATCAGGCCATCGGCATCGGCTAATTCCGCCAGCGGCAGCGGCCGGCCGGGCACCTGAACCACCTCTCCGGTGCGGCTGAACAACTCACGGGCATAAGGCATATTTTCATCAACCAGAATTTTCACCACGGCTTTCCTGTCTGTTGCAAAAGAGGGAATTATTCTGGCACAAAGCGCCGCGTTAGCCTAACCAACGGCCAGATAGCGGCGGCCAGGTGAAAGTGTCATTCTGTGCCGAATGGCGATCTATTTGTCTGCTCATCACTTTCTGAATAAATCCCGCCAGGGGTACACTGCGCCCCACTATCTGATCTGGAGTGCGCGCATGTTTTTTCTTTACCCGCTCTGTGCGGTGTTGATCTGGTCGATCAATTCGATTGTCAGCAAACTGTCGGCCACGGCGATCGATCCCGCGGCGATCTCCTTCTATCGCTGGCTGCTGGCGCTGCTGGTGCTGACGCCCTTTGTGCTGCCCGGCGTCTGGCGGGCGCGCCGGGCAATCAGGCCCCATCTCTGGCGGCTGCTGATCCTCGGACTGCTGGGGATGGTGCTCTATCAGAGTCTCGCCTACTACGCGGCTCACAGCGTCAGCGCCCTGTTTATGGGCATCATCGGTGCGCTGATCCCGCTGCTGACCGTCCTGCTGAGCGTGGTGATCCTGCGGATCGCCCCCACGCTCGGCATCCTGCTCGGCAGCCTTATCTCCTTTACCGGTCTGGTGTGGCTGGTGAGTCAGGGGGATGTCGGGCAACTGCTGGATCACGGCCTGGGTAAAGGTGAGCTGATGATGCTGGGCGCCTCCACCGCCTATGCGCTGTATGGCGTTCTGACCCGGCGCTGGTCACTGCCGCTGCCGATCTGGCAGAGCCTCTATGTGCAGATTTTCTTTGGCGTGCTGCTGTTGCTGCCCGGCTTTTTACTGGCTCCCGAGGTCGCCCTGAACCGGCACAATCTGCCGCTGGTAGCGTTTGCCGGGCTGTTCGCCTCGATCATTGCCCCCTTTTTGTGGATCCACGGGGTACAGCGGCTGGGGGCCAGCACCACCAGCATCTTTATGAATCTGACGCCGCTGTTTACCGCCCTGATTGCGGTACTGTTCCTGCATGAACAGCTGCACAGCTATCACTGGATTGGCGGCGGTCTGACGCTGTTCGGGGTGATCCTGGCACAGCGGCTGCGCCAGCCGTTAACCCGCCGGGGCGCGGTCAGCCTTCGGCGCCTGTAAAAACGATCGTCACCCGCAGCCCGCCCAGCTGCGGGCTGCGATCCAGCTGCATACTGGCCCCGTGCCACAGAGAAATATCCTGAACCAGCGCCAGCCCGATACCGGCTCCCGGCTGCATCCCCACATTATCCAGCCGCTGAAAAGGCTGAAGCGCTTTAAGTTGCCCGGCTTCGTCAATGCCCGGCCCGCTATCCTCAATCTCCAGTTTTCCCGCCGTCACCCGCGCCGTCACCACGCCGTGGTGAGGAGTATATTTAATCGCATTATCCAGCAGATTGGCGCACAGCTCACCGAGCAGCAGACCATCCCCGATCACCTGGCTGCTCTCGTCACCCTCATAGCCGAGATCGATCTGTCGGGTGCGCGCCGCCGTGTAGCGGCTGAGGCAGGCTTCACGCACAATCGCGGCCAGATCGACCCGCGCCATCGGCTTATCTTCACCGTGCCGGGCTTTGATGCGCGCCAGCTGGAGCAGCCGATCGGTGAGTAAAATGGTCTCATCCAGCGTATGCCGCATACCGTGCAGGCTCTCCTGCCACTGCTCCGGCCGTTCACTGTTGAGCGCCACGCCTACCTGGGTTTTCAGGATGGTCAGCGGCGTGCGCAGCTGATGCGCCGCGTCGGCGCTGAACCGATCCTGACGCGCCAGCAGCCCGCGCAGGCGCTCCAGATAGCGGTTAAAGGCGACGATCAGCGGTTGTAACTCTGACCACGGCAGCGACGGCAGCGGGGTTAACTCTCCTCCATCGCGCTGCAAAACAATGCGCGACAGCCGCCGCAGCGGCCGCAGCACTCGCCGCAGCATCAGGCTGGCCAGCAGCAGCGTCATCAGCACCAGCCCGCTCTGACTGATCAGGGCGGTGCGCATCAGCCCGCGGGCAAACTCCTGACGGGAGTTGACCGTCTCCGCCACCAGGATCAGTGCCATTCCCTCCACGCCCGCCTCGCTCACCGGTTGCCATAACGCCGCAACGCGGATGCGGTGCTGGCGATAGCGTCCATCATAGAAGTGCACCAGCGCCGGATAGGCGTCCGACATTTTGCTGGCGGGCGGGATCGGCGGCAGATCGTCATAGCCGGAGAGGGTTTTGCCCTGCGGGGAGATCACCTGATAAAACAGCTGGTCGTTCATATTGCGCTCAAAGCTGTCGAGCACCACCCAGGGGACATCCACCTCCAGATGCTGCTGGCGCACCACCAGCCGTTCCGCCACGGTCCGCGCCGAGGCGAGCAGCGAGCGATCGTACGCCTGATTGGCGGCCGCCAGCCCGCTCTGATAATGGGTATAGACCGACAGTGCCCACAGCAGCAGCAGTGGCAGGCCGAGCCAGGCCAGCAGTTCACCGCGCAGCGAGTGGATCAGCCGCATGGCAGCGTTTCCAGGCTATAGCCGAGCCCGCGCAGCGTGACGATGGCGACGTCACTGCCCGCCAGTTTTTTACGCACCCGGTGAACGTAAAGGTCGATGCTTTCCGGGCTGGCCTCATCGCTCAGGGTAAAGGTCTGTTCATAGAGATGCTGGCGCGAAACGGGCCGGCCGTGACGCCGCATCAGGGTGGTGAGGATGCTCGACTCACGCGGCGTCAGCGCCAGCGGCTTATCCGCCAGCAGAAAATAGCCCTCCTCTTCCAGTACCAGCTGGCCCAGTGACTGACTTTGCGCGGGCTGGCTCTGGCTGCGACGCAGCAGTGCGCGCAGCCGCGCCTCCAGCTCATCGAGTTCAAACGGCTTGGTGAGATAATCATCCGCCCCGAGGTTGAGGCCGCGCACCCGATCGTCCAGCGCGTTACAGGCGGTCAGCAGCAGTACCGGTACGCTCTGGCCGCGTCGCCGCAGCCGCGTTAACACCTCCAGCCCATCCATACGCGGCAGGGAAACATCCAGCACCACCAGCGCATAGGCCTCACATTGCAGGGCGTGATCGGCGGCGACACCCTCGGCGACCCAGTCAACGGCAAAGCCTTTTTGCGTCAGCGCTTTCTGCAACCAGCACGCCAGATCGACCGTATCTTCTACCAGTAAGAGACGCATATCACATCCTGTCATTAAATCGGGGCAATGAAAGGTAAATGAAAGGTAACTGTTTTAACAATTCAGTAACCCCGATATTTCGGTGGAAATCACACTCTGGAAGAATGAATGGAGCGCACGATGAAAAAAATAATCCATACCGCCCTCACCTCTGCCCTGCTGGCCCTGATGGCACCCGCGGCTATCGCCGCCGATGGCCCTGGCCGCACCGAATGTATCGCACCGGCTAAGCCGGGAGGCGGTTTCGACCTTACCTGTAAACTGTTGCAGGTTTCACTCCAGGAAACCAAACAAATTGAAACGCCGATGCGCGTGACCTATATGCCAGGCGGCGTAGGCGCGGTGGCGTATAACGCCATTATCGCCCAGCGCCCGGCGGAAGCGGGCACCGTGGTCGCCTTCTCTGGCGGGTCGCTGCTGAATCTGTCACAGGGCAAATTTGGCCGCTATTCGGTCGACGATGTGAAGTGGCTGGCGGCCGTCGGCACCGACTACGGCATGGTGGCGGTGCGTGAAGATGCGCCGTGGAAAACCCTCGGCGAACTGATGGCGGCGATGAAAGAAGATCCGACCAAAGTGGTGGTGGGTGCCGGGGCCTCAATCGGCAGTCAGGACTGGATGAAAACCGCCCTGCTGGCGCGCGCGGCGGGGGTCGATCCGCGCAAGATGCGCTATGTCGCCTTTGAAGGCGGTGGCGAACCGGTGACGGCGCTGCTCGGCAATCATATTCAGGTGGTCTCCGGCGATATGAGTGAGATGGTGCCGCATTTGCAGGGCGGCAAAATGCGGGTACTGGCGGTGATGTCCGATAAGCGTCTGCCGGGCCAGCTGGCAGAAGTGCCCACCGCCAAAGAGCAGGGCTTCGATATTGTCTGGCCCGTTATCCGCGGCTACTACCTCGGCCCGAAAGTCAGTGAAGCTGACTATCAGTGGTGGGAACAGGCGTTCAAAAAGATGGTGGAAACCCCGGAGTTCAAAAAGCAGCGTGATATGCGTGGCCTGTTCGAGTTCAACATGTTCGGTCAGGAGCTCGACAGCTACGTGAAAAAGCAGGTGGCGGATTACCGTGAGCAGGCGAAATCGTTTGGCCTGGCCAAATAAGCGGAGCGAATCATGAGCGATCGTATTTTTGCTGGCCTGTGGCTGGCGCTGTGCCTCGGCGGCATGGTGGTAGCCTGGCAAATCCAGAGCGAATATAGCTATGAACCGGTGGGGCCACGCCCCTTTCCGATGGCGATCCTGGGCCTGATGGCAGTCTGCGCCCTGCTAATGCTATTTCGTAAACCCGACACCATTCACTGGCCCGCCAGCAGCACGCTGAAACGGCTGGTGGCGCTGGCGGCGATGCTGATGCTCTATGGCTGGCTGTTTGAAACCCTGGGTTTCGCCATCTGCACCACCCTGCTGACCTTTGGCATTGGCCTGCTGTTTGGTGCGCGCTGGTGGGCAGCGGCCCTCTCCGGCGTGGTGATGGGCACCGCCCTGTTTTACGCCTTTGATCGTCTGCTGGAAGTCACCCTTCCGGTCGGCAGCTGGCTGAGTTAAGGAGAGCATCATGGATACCTGGTCCTTTTTAATGCAGGGCTTTGCCGTCGCCATGACGCCAGAGAACCTGCTGATCGCCCTGATTGGCTGTTTTATCGGTACTATCGTCGGCCTGCTGCCGGGCCTGGGGCCGATTAACGGCGTGGCAATTCTGATGCCGCTGGCCTTTGCGTTGCATTTACCGGCGGAGTCGGCGCTGATCCTGCTGGCGACGGTCTATATCGGCTGTGAATATGGCGGACGCATCTCCTCGATCCTGCTTAACGTGCCGGGTGATGCCGGGGCGATTATGACCGCGCTGGATGGTTATCCGATGGCGCAGCAGGGCAAGGCGGGCGTCGCCCTGTCGATTTCAGCCGTGAGTTCTTTTATCGGTTCGACCATCGCCATTCTCGGCATTATTCTGTTTGCCCCGCTGCTGGCCAGCTGGTCACTGGCGTTTGGCCCGGCGGAATATTTCGCGCTGATGGTGTTCGCTATCGCCTGTCTCGGCAGCATGATGAGCCACAATCCGCTTAAATCTTTCCTCGCCGCGCTGATTGGCCTGGGGATGGCGACGGTGGGCGTCGATGCCAACACCGGCGTCTATCGCTTCACCTTTGGCAGCGTCCATCTCTCGGATGGTATTCAGTTTGTGGTGGTGGTGATTGGTCTGTTCTCGGTCAGTGAAATTCTGCTGATGCTGGAGTCCACCAGCGGCGGACAGAAAGCGGTCCGCGCCAGCGGTCGCATGATGTTCAACATGAAAGAGGCGGCAATGGCTACCGGCGCGACGCTGCGCTCCTCGTTTATCGGCTTCTTTGTCGGGGTGTTACCCGGCGCAGGGGCGACCATCGCCAGCGCCATCGCCTATATGACCGAGAAGAAAATCAGCGGCAGCGATCAGTTCGGTAAAGGTGACATTCGCGGCGTGGCGGCACCGGAAGCGGCAAACAACGCCTCCGCCTGTGGCTCGTTTATTCCGATGCTGACGCTGGGCATCCCCGGATCGGGCACCACCGCCGTGATGGTCGGTGCACTGACGCTCTACAACATCACGCCAGGTCCGGCGATGTTTGTTGAGCAGCCGGATATTGTCTGGGGTCTGATTGCGGCGCTGCTGATCGGCAACGTGATGCTGCTGATCATGAATATCCCGATGATTAACGTCTTCGCCCGCATGTTAACCATTCCCCTGTGGTTCCTGGTGCCAGCGATTGCCGCTATTTCTGCCGTCGGCGTCTATGCGGTACACAGCACCACCTTTGACCTGCTGCTGATGGTGGGACTGGGGATCTTTGGCTACATCCTGCGCAAAATGGATTTTCCGATGTCGCCGCTGATTCTGGGCTTTGTGCTGGGTGAAATGCTGGAGCAGAACCTGCGTCGTGCCCTGTCGATCAGCAACGGCAATCTGGTGATCCTGTGGGAAAGCCTGATCTGTAAAGTCCTGCTGGTGCTGGCGATTGGGGTGCTGCTGGTGCCGCCAGTCTGGAAACGCTGGCGTCGCCGTCAGCTGCAACGCACCGCCGCATAAAACTCCCGCCAAAACCGGCGCGCCCCCGTGGGATTTCCCGGGGGCTTTTGCTATCATGGCGCATTCTTTTTCCGGCGCACCCCACGCTGTTCTGTTTTCCCAAGGAATCCGCCATGCAACCTCTCAGCGGCCCCGGTGTGCCGGTCGGCGATCGTTCATCTGTCAATGGTCAAACCGGTGCCACGCGCCCCGGTTCGGTGGCGGGTGAACAGCCCCTCTCCCCTGCGCAGCGCACCACCTTAGAACGTCTGATTGTGCGAATTTCATCGCTCAGCAACCTGAAAGCGCCTGAGCTCTGGGCGGGCGTGCGTCATGAAGTCGGGGTTAAAAGTGAAGCGGAGTTGCAGTCACGCCACTTCCCTGCGGCGGAACAGTACCTGAACAGTCGTCTGACTCAGGCGCAGAATGGCCATGCCACCCGCCAGCTGATGACCCAGTTGACCGATCTGCTGCCCAAAGGCAATAACCGTCAGGCGGTCAGCGATTTTATTCGACAGCAGTTTGGTCAGACGGTGCTGAGCGCCCTGAGCCAGGATCAGCTGCGTCAGGTGCTGACCATGTTGCAGAACGGTCAGATGACTATTCCCCAGCCGCAGCAGACCCGCGTCAGCGATCGCAGCCTGCTGCCCGCCGAGCATCAGACCCTGAATCAGCAGGTGGTGCGCCTTGCCGCCGCCACCGGCGAATCGACCGGTAAATTATGGAACGCGGCGCTGAAACTGGTGGGGCTGACCAGCGGTGATCCGATCCCGTCACGCCACTTCCCGCTGCTGACCCAGTATTTGCAGGTGCGCCAGACGCTGAGCCAGCACAGCGCGCCGACGCTGCAACTGCTGGAAGCGTCGCTGAAACAGCCACTCGATCAGCAGGAGCAACGGTTGCTGGAGGATTACAGCCAGCAGCGCTTCCAGGCGACGCCGCAAACCATACTGACCGTGACGCAAACGCAGGATCTGCTGAACCTGCTCTTCAGCCGTCGCGCCGAAAAGTTACACGAGCAGCCGCTGGCTGCCAGCGAGATCAGACCGCAGCCCATCTGGGCACCGTGGGTAGCGTCACTGCCGCCCGCGTTGCAGCCGCTGGCACAGCGTCCGCTGCTGGGTCTGTTTGTCGCATTATTGGTCGTGTTCCTGTTCTTCTGGCTGGTGCTCTGAGTTAACAGCCACAGGATGCGCCAGGCGCGGCGAGTGGCCATTCGCCCGGCGCCTCTCCCCAGGTCAGCGGATGACCGTCGCGTTTCCAGAAGTCGAGCCCGCCAATCAACTCTTTCACCTGAAAGCCAAAAGAAGCCAGTTTCCACGCCGCTTTCGTCGATCCGTTACAGCCAATACCGTCACAATAGGTGACATAGACTTTATGGCGATCGAGCTGCGCGGTAGTGGCTGCATCTATCTCCCGATGCGGGAAGTTTATCGCCCCACAGATATGCCCGGCTCGATAGGCTGCTGCGGCACGGGCATCAATCACCACGATGTCCGGCTGCTGCTGTGCCAGATCCTCCGCCAGATCCCAGGCGTCGGTGTAGTAAGCGAGTTTCGCCTGGAGATAGTCGAGACTCTGCTGCGGAGTGGCGACGGGAAAACGTAATAGCGATGACATTGTGATTCTCCTGTTGTGATCTCTGCGCAGTTTACGGCAAAGTGGACTGCTTACTGAGACCGATTTCAGCAGGGAAATAAGACCCATATGCGTTCACCGCTGTTGCAACTTTTCCAGCATCAGGCCAGTGGCGGCGTACGTGAACGCCTCTGCGCCACGCTGCGGCTGGCGATTGGCCGTCGCCATCTCCACGCCGGTCAGCAGCTGCCCTCAAGCCGTCAGCTGGCGCAGGATCTGAGCCTGTCGCGCGTCACGGTGGAAGCGGCTTACGGCCAGCTGGAGAGTGAGGGGTATCTGCGGCGTGAGACGGGCCGTGGCACCTTTGTCGCCATTACCATGCCAGCCACCTCCTCGCCCCCTGCCCGGCTGGCGTCTGCCCGTTTCTCCGCACGCGGTGAGCTGCTGCTGGCGACCGGCGGCTGTCAGGATCCCCCTTTTCCTCATGCCTTTGCCGCCGGTTCGCCGGAGTTACGCGCTTTTCCCCATGAAACCTGGCGACGCCTGAGCGGCAACGTACAGCGTTCGCTCGGCAGCGCCGCGATGGGATATGGCGATCCCTGCGGCTATCTGCCGCTGCGCAGCGCTATCGCGGACTATCTGGCGCTGTCCCGTGGCGTGGCGTGCCAGCCTGAGCAGGTGATTATCCTGACCAGTTCGCAACAGGCGTTGCAGCTGCTGGCGATGATGTTTGTCGATCCGGGTGATGAGGTGTGGATGGAAGAGCCGGGCTACCCTGGCGCCCGCAGCGCTCTGCTGGCGGCGGGCGCGCGGCTGCGCGGCATAGCGGTTGACGCAGAAGGGGCGGTGCCGGCTGCCGGCAGCGCAAAACTGATGTACCTGACACCCTCGCATCACTATCCAACTGGCGTGACGCTGAGCCTGCCACGCCGCCTGGCCTGGCTGGAATGGGCGCAGCGCAACCGGAGCTGGCTGATTGAAGACGATTACGACAGTGAATTTCATTACGATGAACGGCCAATCCCGGCGCTACAGGGAGTGGATCGCCATCAGCGGGTCATCACGCTCGGCACTTTTTCAAAGTCACTGTTTCCTTCCCTGCGGCTGGCGTGGATGGTGGTGCCGCCCGCGCTGATTACGCCTGTCGGTCGGGCACGCAGCGTACTGGATGGACACAGTGCGCTGCTGCCACAGGCCATCACCGCCGCTTTTATGCAGCAGGGCCATTTCGCCAGCCATCTGCGTCTGATGCGACAACTCTATCGCAGCCGGCGCGATCTGCTGCTGGCGCAGATTAGTCAGCGGCTGACACCCTGGCTCACCCCGCTGGCCAGCGCGGGCGGATTGCAGTTAACGGTAAGCGTGCAACAGAATGAGGCGCGACTCACCGCCCAGGCGGCGCAGCATGGTTTACTGCTGCCGCGGCTGAGTCCGCTCTATGCCGGACCGGATCGTCAGCAGGGCTGGATTCTGGGCTTCGCGGCGCTGACGCCTGATGAGATTGTCGCTGGATGCGATAAGTTAGAGCGGCTACTGCGGGAGAGCTGACGCAAAAGGAAAACGCGCGGCGGGAACAAAACAAAAGGGCCGGCAAGCCGGCCCTCAGAGCAGAGAGAAAATTACGCCTGATATTTACGCATGGTCAGCGTGGCGTTGGTGCCGCCGAAGCCGAAGCTGTTCGACATGACGGTAGTCAGCTCTTTTTCCATCGGCTGAGTGACAATATTCATGCCTTCCGCCGCCGCGTCGAGTGAGCTGATGTTGATGCTTGGCGCAATAAAACCATGCTCCAGCATCAGCAGCGAGTAGATCGCCTCCTGCACGCCTGCCGCACCCAGTGAGTGGCCGGTCATGGCTTTGGTGGCAGAGATGTATGGCGTGTTATCACCAAACACTTCACGAATCGCACCCAGCTCTTTCACATCGCCCACTGGCGTAGAGGTGCCGTGGCTGTTCAGATAGTCGATTGGCGTATCGACGCCGTTCATCGCCATCTTCATGCAGCGCACTGCGCCTTCACCGGATGGGGCAACCATATCGGCACCGTCAGAGGTGGCACCATAGCCGACGATTTCAGCATAGATATGCGCACCACGTGCCAGCGCATGCTCCAGCTCTTCAACCACGACCATGCCACCGCCACCGGCGATAACAAAGCCGTCGCGCTCATTGTCATAGGTGCGTGACGCTTTTTCTGGCGTTTCATTGTAACGGGTAGAGAGCGCGCCCATGGCGTCGAACTCACAGGCCATTTCCCAGCACAGCTCTTCGCCGCCGCCAGCAAAAACGATATCCTGTTTACCCAGCTGGATCTGCTCAACCGCGTTACCGATACAGTGCGCCGAGGTGGCACAGGCGGAGCTGATTGAGTAGTTGACGCCATGAATCTTGAACGGCGTGGCGAGGCAGGCAGAGACGCCTGAGGCCATCGCTTTAGTAACCACATAAGGACCAACCGCTTTCAGGCCGCGTGGGCTGCGCATGGCGTCAGCACCAAACACCTGGAAGCGAGGAGAACCACCGCCTGAACCCGCAATCAGACCCACCCGTGGGTTGCTCTGATACATTTCAGTGGTGAGGCCGGAATCTTTAATCGCTTCTTCCATCGAAAGATAAGCATAGATGGACGCATCACTCATAAAACGCACAACTTTGCGATCGATGAGGCCGGTGGTATCTAATTTAACGTTACCCCAGACGTGACTACGCATGCCGGAATCTTTCATCTCTTCAGAAAAGGTGATGCCAGAGCGCCCTTCACGCAGAGATGACAGCACCTCCTGCTGGTTATTACCAATACTGGAAACGATCCCTAAGCCAGTAATCACAGCACGTTTCATTCAATCTTCCTCATCGACTTCTTCTTAATTGACGTGCACTCTAGCGTACACTTGTACGCCGAACAAGTCCGATCAGCCATTTCCTTTTGTAAATTTGCGTCATGTCACGCAGGCCGTTAAAATCGCGCCACTGCCTGAAAAATGAGCCTTTACCGTGAAATTAACCCCGGTTGAACATGCACAGCTTGAATGGAATGAACAGGGTACACCTGTTTCCCGAGCGTTTAGCGACGTCTATTTCTCCAATGAAAATGGTCTGGAAGAGACAGCGTATGTCTTCCTGGGGGGCAACGGCTTTCCGCAGCGTTTTGCTGAGCATCCGCGCGATCTGCTGATTGTCGCCGAGAGCGGTTTTGGCACCGGCCTTAATTTTCTGATGCTGTGGCGGGCGTTTGACGCCTTTCAGCGCCAGCAGCCCGATGCGAAACTACAACGTCTGCATTTCATCAGCTTTGAGAAATATCCGTTAACCCGTGCCGATCTGACCGCAGCGCAGCAGCAGTGGCCTGAACTCGGGCCCTGGGCAGAGGCGCTCCAGGCACAGTGGCCTGCCGCCCTGCCCGGCTGCCAGCGCCTGCTGTTTGATGGCGGACGCATCACGCTTGACCTGTGGCTGGGGGATATTAACCTGCTGATGGCTGAACTGGATGAGAGCCTGAACCGTCAGGTAGACGCCTGGTTGCTGGATGGCTTCGCCCCGTCGAAAAACCCGGATATGTGGACGCCAGAGTTGTTCAGCATGATGGCGAGGCTGGCCCGGCCGCAGGCGACCTTCGCGACCTTTACCGCGGCAGGCTTTGTACGGCGCGGCCTGCAACAGGCTGGCTTCGCGGTGACGCGCCGCAAAGGATTTGGTCCGAAGCGCGAAATGTTATGTGGCACCCTCCAGCAGGCGCCTGCGCTGCCTGGCGCGCAGCCCTGGTATCATCGCCGCTCCGCTGACGCGCAGGAGGTGGCGCTGATTGGCGGCGGCGTCGCCAGCGCCAGTTTAGCGCTGGCGCTGCTGCGTCGCGGCTGGCGGGTGACGCTCTATTGCGCCGATGAGGCACCGGCACTGGGCGCCTCCGGCAACCGTCAGGGCGCACTCTATCCGCTGCTTAATCAGCACGATCCGGCGCTTGCCACCTTTTTTCCGGCGGCGTTCAGCTTTGCCCGACGGCTTTACGACCAGCTGCCCGTCACCTATGAGCACCACTGGAGCGGCGTGTTACAGCTGGGCTGGGATGAAAAAAGCCGTAAAAAAATCGGGCAGATGCTGACGATGGGCCTGCCTGAGACCATTGCCTATGGCGTGGATGCCGAAGAGGCGGAGGCGCTGGCAAAAGTCGATCACGGCTGCGGCGGCATTTTCTATCCGCAGGGTGGCTGGCTGTCACCCGCGGAGCTGACCGCGGCGATGCTCGCCTATGGCGAGAGCCAGGGGCTGCGCATTCACTGGCTGCACCGCGTGACCGGGCTGGAACAGGAAGATCAGCACTGGCAGTTGTCGTTCAGCGACCGTCCGGCGGTACGTCACGCAACGGTGGTGCTGGCAAACGGCCATGCGATTGCTGACTTTGCGCAAAGCGCCCCGCTTCCGCTCTATCCGGTGGCCGGTCAGGTGAGCCACGTTCCCTCAACGCCCGCACTCAGTGCGCTGCAAACGGTGCTCTGTTACGACGGCTATCTGACGCCGGTCAGCCCGCAGTTCGGCACCCACTGTATCGGAGCCAGCTACCATCGTGGCGACACCACCACGGCGTATCGGGAAGCGGACCAGCAGGAGAACCGCAGCCGCCTGATAAGTTGTCTGCCTGAGCACCACTGGGCCGAGACGGTGGATGTCAGCGGCGGCGAAGCCCGGATGGGGGTGCGCTGCGCCTCACGCGATCACCTGCCGATGGTGGGCAGCGTGCCGGACTATGCCGCTACGCTGGCGCAGTACGCCGATTTACCGGCACAGCAGGCCGCAGGCCACGAGATTGCTGACGCGCCAGACTTTAGCGGCTTATATCTGTTTGGGGCGCTGGGTTCGCGGGGCTTGTGCAGCGCGCCGCTGGCGGCCGAGGTGCTGGCCGCCCAGCTGACGGGCGAGCCGCAGCCTTTAGACGCCAGCACGCTGGCCGCGCTGAATCCGAATCGGTACTGGGTAAGAAAATTACTGAAGGGAAAAGCGGTGTAACGCGGCAACGCGACCGTTGAGGGCGGCATGCCGCCCTGCACCCTCAGGCGGAGAGCTGGCGGGCCTGGACAAACAGGTTATCCCACATCCCGACCACCAACGCCTGATCGCGCGGCGAAAGTTCCCCGGCGGCGATGGCGTTTTGCAGGCTGCGGGAGACCTGGATCTGTAATGCTTCTGGCGTATGTTCATCCAGCTGCTCAACTTCCGCTACCGCCAGCGTCAAATGCCCGCGCAGATAACCGCTGGCAAACAGCTCATCGTCACTGGCGTGATCAACCATGTCGTCAATCAGGGCCAGAATACGCGCTTCAAATTCTGCGATCATCTCAATTCCTCGTGTAATAGTGCCTTGCTGCTTCACAGATCGTCCGGCCAGGGAAACTGTGACGCCGTTAATGAAGGCCTGCCATAAAATTCCGCCAGGGCGGTAATAAAACGCGCGGGACGCTCGGGAATGCCCGACGCCAGATAACTCATGACCTGAGCATGAACTTTGCGCTGGAACGCGATGCGATCCGGCTCACAATCCCCGTCGAGATTGTCACAACTGACGTTGAAGGGAAAGCCTGCCGCCATACAAAACATCCACTCCAGCGCCTGCGGCTTCACTTCAACCGCTTCAAACTGGCTCTGAGTCAGCGCATCGCGGCCATCCGGGCAGTACCAGTAGCCAAAATCGACCAGCTTGCGACGCGCTTCACCGGCGATGCACCAGTGAGAGATCTCATGCAGCGCGCTGGCGTAAAAGCCATGGGCAAACACCACACGGTTCCACGGCGACTCTGCATCAGCAGGAAGATAGATCGGTTCATCATCGCCTTTAATCAGGCGGGTCTGAAATTCATCGCTGAAGCAGCGATCGAACAGCGCGATCAGCTGTTCATAATGGTGGGTTGAGTTCATGAGGTTATCAGGTAAAAGTTACGATTGCAGCGTGGCGAACCACGCCAGAACGGCGCTGCCGTGGCTGTCCCACAGCAGTTTAATGCTCATGACGGCGGAGACAATCACCACCATCGGGCGAATCAGCTTTTGTCCGCGGCTCAGCACCAGCCGTGCACCCAGCCGCGCGCCGCAGAACGCCCCCAGCATCATGACCAGGCCCGTTCCCCACACCACTTTGCCGCCGAAAATAAAGAACAGCAGGCTGCCGAGGTTAGAGGTGAAGTTCAGGATTTTAGCATGGGCGGTGGCTTTGGCGAGGTTGTAGCCGCAGAGCGTGACAAACGCCAGCGCATAAAAGGAGCCTGCGCCCGGTCCGAAAAAGCCGTCATAGAAGCCGATAGCGCCGCCGCCCACCAGCGCATAGGCGAGACCGTGCAGACGACGTGCGCGATCCTCTTCACCGAGGCGCGGCATCAGCAGGAACCACAGACCGATAGCGATTAAAAACAGCGGCAGCATCTGGCGCAGAAAGTCCGCCTGCAAACGCTGAATCAGTATCGCGCCCAGCACCGAGCCGATCAGCGTCATGGCGATATTCAGCCACTGCTCATTCAGCTTCACCGCACCGCGCCGGATAAAGTAGAGGCTGGCTGAGAAGGAACCGCCCACCGATTGCAGCTTATTGGTCGCCAGCGCCTGCGCCGGAGAGAGCCCCGCCGCCAGCAGAGAAGGTACGGTCAGCAGCCCACCGCCCCCGGCAATGGAATCGATAAAACCGGCAAGCATCGCGATCAGAAACAGTAACCCGACCAGCAGCGGGCTGACGACAAACCAATCCATGGGATCCCTTACAGAAGATGTTTATCCAGCAGGGCCTGACAGGCAGGCGGTAACGGTGGCGGCTCACGCTTCACTGGCGCGCCAGAGCCCGGCTGTTTCGGCAGGAACCAGCTCTGTAGCTCTGCGCCACAGCCGTCGCCCGCTGGCGGTGATGGCTGCTCTTCGCATCCGGTGCTGCCCGCCGGACAGCGCAACCGCACATGCATATGCGCGCGGTGGGCGAACCACGGACGGACTTTACGCAGCCAGTCACGATCAGCGCCCGCATCGGCACAAAGCTGTTTTTTAATCGCCGGATTAACAAAGATGCGCGTCACATCCTCATCTTTCGCCGCCAGTTTAATCAGACTGTCAATCTCCGGCTGCCAGTGGCGCGCAATCACATTTTTGTCACCCGGCCCCACCAGATCCAGCGGCTGCGGCTTCAGCAGCTGCTGCGAACTCCAGCGGGTTTTCGGCAGTTGCAGCCAGATGTCAACATCCAGGCCGGTCTGATGGCTGGCGTGACCGCTGCTGAAACGGCCACCGGCCGCCATACCCATATCACCAATCAGCACGTTGCCGAGTTGCAGGTTGTGAACCTGAGTACTGAGGCGCTGGATAAACTGAATCAGATCGGGATGACCGAAATAGCGCCGCTGATCCTGACGCATCACCTGATAATCGGGTGAATTCAGCGGCAGCGCCTGGGCACCGATAATGCAGCCGTTGGCAAAGCCGCCGATCGACTGCGGCGCACCGCTGATCGGCTGCTGAATGCGCTGCCACGGCGTCGCCGCCAGGCTGGCGGCGCTGAACAGCAGCGCACTAAGCGTAAGCAGGAGAGCTTTCATGGCATCACCAGCGCGGCACAGTGCAGTGAACGTCACCGTTCTGCGCCCGCTGACGCAGCAGATGATCCATCAGCACGATCGCCATCATCGCCTCGGCGATCGGCACCGCGCGGATCCCGACGCAGGGATCGTGACGGCCTTTGGTGATCATCTCTACCTCTTCGCCGTCGCGGGTGATGGTTTTACCCGGCACGGTGATGCTGGAGGTCGGCTTCATCGCCAGATTGGCACTGATGGTCTGGCCGCTGCTGATGCCGCCCAGAATGCCGCCAGCGTGATTGCTCTGAAAACCGTCGTGACGGATCTCGTCGCGATGCTGACTGCCGCGCTGATTGACCACCGCGAAACCGTCACCAATCTCCACCCCTTTCACCGCGTTGATGCTCATCAGCGCGTGCGCCAGATCGGCATCCAGCCGGTCAAACACCGGCTCGCCCAGGCCTGGTGGCACGTTTTCCGCCATCACCGTGACTTTAGCGCCAATCGAGTCGCCCTCTTTCTTCAGTCCGCGCATCAGTTCGTCCAGCGCGTCCAGCTTCTCCGCATCCGGGCAGAAAAACGGATTCTGTTCCACGATGCTCCAGTCTTTCAGCTCACAGGCGACGTCACCAATCTGTGCCAGATAGCCACGCACCACCACACCGTGTTTCATTTGCAGATATTTCTTGGCAATCGCACCGGCGGCGACGCGCATCGCGGTTTCGCGCGCCGACGAACGTCCTCCGCCGCGGTAGTCGCGCTGACCATACTTCTGCTCGTAGGTGTAATCGGCATGACCCGGACGGAAGAGATCCTTGATGGCGCCATAATCCTGCGAGCGCTGATCGGTGTTCTCAATCAGCAGGCCAATCGAGGTGCCGGTTGTCACCCCTTCAAACACACCGGACAAAATTTTCACCTGATCCGGTTCGCGGCGCTGGGTGGTATAGCGCGAGGTTCCCGGACGGCGGCGATCGAGATCGTGCTGAATATCCGCTTCGGTCAGCGGGATGCCCGGCGGTACGCCGTCAACAATGCAGCCCAGCGCAAGACCGTGAGACTCGCCAAAGGTGGTTACTCGAAAAAATTGCCCGATGCTGTTTCCGGCCATGCTGATTCCTTGTCAGAGTGCGGCGGGCGATGCTTCGCCCCGCTTTTTAGTCTTTATAGAAAGAGAAATGATGTTGTGCGTCGACAATCTGCTGGCGCGTCAGGGTAAAGACGCCGTCACCGCCGTTGTCGAACTCCAGCCAGGTAAAGGGCACATCGGGATATTGCTCAATCATATGCACCATGCTGTTGCCCACTTCGCAGACCAGTACGCCCTGCTCGCTGAGGTAGTCTGGCGCGCAGGCCAGAATGCGCCGCACCAGCTTTAGCCCATCGCTGCCCGCGGCCAGGCCCAGCTCCGGCTCATGGCGATATTCGTTCGGCAGGTCATCCATATCTTCCGCATCCACATAGGGCGGATTGGTGACGATCAGATCGTACTTCAGCGGCGGCAGTTCGCGGAACAGATCGGCGCGGATCGGCGTCACCTGGTGGATCAGACCATGCTCTTCAATATTCTGCTCCGCCACCGCCAGCGCGCCAGTGGAGATGTCCACGGCATCCACTTCCGCTTCCGGGAAGGCGTAAGCACAGGCAATGGCGATACAGCCGCTGCCGGTACACATATCCAGAATATGGCGCGGCTTTTCACTGACCAGGCCGGCGAAACGGTGTTCAATCAGTTCACCAATCGGTGAACGCGGCACCAGCACACGCTCATCAACAAAGAATTCGTGGCCGCAGAACCAGGCCTTATTGGTCAGATAGGCGACCGGGATACGCTCGTTAACGCGACGGATGACGCGCTCGACGATCAAGAGACGTTCACTGGCGGTCAGACGCGCATTGCGCATATCTTCAGGAATATCCAGCGGCAGCCAGAGTGACGGCAGGACCAGTTGAACGGCTTCGTCCCAGGGATTGTCTGTGCCATGTCCGTACCAGATTCCGGCAGCGGAAAAGCGGCTTACCGCCCAGCGCAGCATATCCTGAATGGTGTGCAGTTCATTCACTGCCTCATCGACGAAAATTTTGTCCACGTAGCCCTCCGCAGGCCTTTTGCTAAATCGGCCGATAGTGTGCCATGAAGCCGCAGAGAATTCAGCGCAGCAAGGTGAAAAAGCTGACATTTAATGACACTTAACGGTAAGGTAGCGGCTCTGCTGTGTGACAGCCTTTTCAGATATGACTGACCCGCCATGAGTAAAAAAACGCCATTAAGCCAGGATGATCAGGCGCTGTTTCGTCAGTTAATGACCGGGACGCGCCAGTTAAAGCAGGATACTTTTGTGCACAAACCGCGGGTGAAAACCCGTGAGGTGCCGGTAAAGCGTCTGCTCTCAGAGCAGGCGGACAACAGCCACTATTTTTCGGATGAGTTTCAGCCGCTGCTCTCCACCGAAGGGGCGACCCGCTACGTGCGCGCCGATGTCAGCCATTTTGAGCTGAAAAAACTGCGGCGTGGCGACTATACGCCAGAGATTTTCCTCGATCTGCATGGCTTAACGCAGCAGCAGGCCAAGCAGGAGCTGGGGGCGCTGATCGCCGCCTGTCGCCGTGAACATCTGTTCTGCGCCAGCGTCATGACCGGTCATGGAAAACATATTCTGAAGCAGCAGACGCCGCTGTGGCTGGCCCAGCATCCGTGGGTGATGGCATTTCACCAGGCACCGAAAATGTTCGGCGGTGATGCCGCGCTGCTGGTATTGATTGAGATTGAGGAGTGGCAACCGCCTGAGCTGCCCTGAGAGCGGGGCCGGCGATCCCGGCCCCCTGCGGTCACATCGCTTTCGCCAGCTTTTTCGGGCTGACCTGCCACAGCAGTTTCCCGGCATGCTGCGCCGGTTCGAACTCGACGCAGGCGATGGCGGAGGTGGCAAACATCGGCGGCGCTTCCTGCGGGCAGAGTTCTGAAACCAGGTAACCCACCAGCGGCAGATGTGAAATCACCAGTACCGATTTCACTCCCTCATTCGCCAGGGTTTGCAGATAGCATCCTACCAGCCCTGGATCGCCGCCCGGCGTCAGTTCCGGTAAAACATCCTGATCTTCCGGCAGGGGAAAGGCTTCACGCACGGTCGCGAGCGTTTGCTGCGCGCGTAAATAGGGACTCACCAGGACACGCTCAATATCTGGCGTCTGGCTGTTAAGCCAGTTGGCCATCTGGCGTGATTCATTGCAGCCACATAAGGTTAAAGGCCTGACTGAATCACTGGCTGCTTCCAGAGCCGCATCGCCGTGACGCATGATAAAAACTTGCATAAAGCACCGCTGTTGTTTGTCGACATCGCCCGACGCATCGCGCCTGACTCTTCACTCTGCGAATGAACGCTGTGTTTTACCCTAATGGCTTCAGTATAGTCAACCGGTTGTTTATTAAATAAGCACTTCTCAGAATCATGCTGCGCCGCACACTCTGACCCCCTGTTTCTAACCCGCTGAATCGGAGTGGTTATTCTATTTCACAGAGAAATGTAAAATTTCGTCTATTCTTTGACCGCCTGATTCAGCGCGTCGCAGGGTGCAAAGCGTTCCCCATGCCGCTGCGTAAGCCGGGTTAACCGATTGACCAGCTCAGCCGGTCCTAATTGCTCCATGTAGTGAAACGGACCACCGAGAAAAGGCGGAAAACCGATGCCAAACACCGCGCCAATATCGCCGTCGCGCGCGCAGCGGATCACCTGCTCATCCAGACAGCGCGCCGCCTCATTCAGCATCATCATGACGCAACGCTCGGCGATCTCCGCCTCACTCTGTTTCGCCTGTGGCGTGATCTTCAGCAGGGCATAAAGTGAGGCATCCGGTTTTTTACGCTGCCAGCGCGGCTGGTCATAGCGATAAAAACCTTTGTTGTTTTTACGCCCTTTGCGGCCGTCGTTCAGCACCGCGTCAAAGGCGGCCGGGGCGGCAAAACGTTCGCCATAAGCCTGATGCAGGATCGGGCTGATTTTACTGCCCACATCAATACCCACTTCATCCAGCAGCTGAATCGGGCCAACCGGAAAGCCAAACTTCACCAGCGCCCGATCGATATGTTCAATCGGCTCCCCCTCCAGCAGACAGCGCATCGCTTCATTTATATAGGGTGTCAGGATGCGGTTAACATAAAAGCCCGGCTTGTCCGCCACCACAATTGGCGTTTTCCCCTGACGACGCGCCAGCGCTATCGTGGTGACCAGCGTCGACGTGGCGGTATTGAGATGGGGTATCACCTCCACCAGCGGCATTTTCTCCACCGGGCTGAAATAGTGCAGCCCGATAACATTCTCAGGGCGCTGCGCATGGGCGGCAATGTCCGCAATCGGCAGTGAAGAAGTATTGGAGGCAAACAGGGTGTGCGGCTGACAGTGCGCTTCCACCTCACTGACCATCTGCTGCTTCAGCGCTAAATCTTCAAAGACCGCCTCAATCACTACGTCGCGCTGCGCAAAGCCCTGATAATCGATCCCGCCGGTAATGCGTGCCATCTGCTGCTGGCGCTGTGCCGCCGTCAGCTGACGCCGCCTGACCTTTTTACTCAGCAGTTCCCAGCTGGTTTTCAACGCATGGTTCACACCGTCGAGGCTGATGTCTTTAATGCGTACCGGCAACCCGGCGTTGATGGCGGTGACGCTGGCGATGCCGCCGCCCATCAGCCCGCCGCCGAGGATAGCGACGCTTTTCAGCGCGGCGGGCTCCGCTTCACCGCCCCGCTCCTTTTTCATGGCGGTGGTGGCGAAAAACAGCCCGCGCAGCGCAACAGATTCTGGCGTCATCGCCAGTTCACCAAAGGCGCGCGCTTCAGCCTGATGTCCGGCCTGACTGCCCTGCTCCAGCCCGATGCGCACCACCTCAATAATGCGTTTCGCCGCCGGGTAGTTGCCCTGGGTTTTCGCGGAGGTCTGGCGGCTGGCCAGTGCAAACAGCGCCTGACGGGCGATCGGGCCGTGCAGCAGCCGATCCCACAGCGGCAGCGTTCGCCCGCTGACCTTGCCCTTTTTCACCCGCGCGATGGCGGTCTCCAGTAAAATCGACTGCGGTACGGCATCATCCACCACGCCCAGCTTACGCGCCTGTTTTGCCCGCAAACTTTTGCCGGTCAGGATCAGCGGCAGCGCCTGCTGCACCCCGATCAAACGGGGTAAGCGCTGAGTGCCACCGGAGCCGGGCAGTAAGCCAAGCTGCACTTCCGGCAGGCCGAGACGGGTTTTATCATCCAGCGAACAGATCCGCGCATCGCAGGCCAGCGCCAGCTCCAGGCCGCCACCGAGACAGGCTCCGTGGATTGCCGCCACCACCGGGAATGGCAGTGCGTCAAGCGCCGCCATTACCTCCTGCCCCTGCCTGGCCAGCGCTTCCGCTTCCTGTGCGCTCTGGCAGCGATCGATCATGCTGATGTCCGCACCGGCAATAAAGTTATCCGCTTTGCCGGAAATCAGCACCAGCCCCGCCAGCTGCGGGTCGCGGCGTGCTTCGGCAATGATGGCGGTGATCTGTTCAGCGAATTCCGCTTTCAGGGTGTTCATCTTCTCGCCGGGCACGTCGATAGTAATGATGCCAACGTGATCGAGTCGCATCTTTAATTGAAAGGCATTCTGTTCCATTATTCGGCCTCCAGAACCATTGCCGCACCCAGACCGCCCGCCGCGCAGGCGGTAACCAGCCCTAACCCGCCGCCGCGCCGCCGCAATTCATTGAGCGTCTGAGTGATCATCCGTGCGCCCGTGGCGGCAAAAGGATGACCATAGGCGATCGATCCGCCCAGCACGTTAAAGCGCTCTTCGTTGACTTCACCCAGCGCATGAGGACGATTCAGCACCTCGCGGGCAAAACGTTCATCACGAAACAGCTGAAGGTTACTCAGGGTCTGGGCGGCAAAGGCTTCATGCATGTCGATCAGCGTCAGGTCGGCCAGCGTCAGTCCGGCACGATCCAGCGCCAGCGGAGAGGCGTAAGCTGGTCCCAGCAGCATATCCTGCTGTACCGCAATCGCGGTAAAAGCGTAGCTGCGCAGATAGCCCAGCGGCCGGATGCCCAGTTCGCGGGCGCGTCCTTCGCGCATTAATATCACCGCCGCCGCGCCATCGGTCAGCGGCGTACTGTTGGCGGCGGTCACACTGCCGTGCTGCCGATCAAACGCCGGACGCAGCCGGGCGTAATCTTCCGCTTTCGCCTCCATACGCACGTTATTGTCCTGGGCAATGGCGGCTTTCCACGGCGGCACAAAGGCTGGCATCACTTCCTGATTCAGTACCCCGGATTGCCAGGCTTTGGCGGCGCGCTGATGGGAACGCAGCGCCAGCGCATCCTGCGCCTCGCGGCTGATACTGTGGCTCTTCGCCATCTGCTCAGCCGTGTCGCCCATCCGCAGGCCAGTGGAGTATTCCGCCACCGCAGGCGGCACCGGTAACAGGTCGCGCGGACGCAGACGACGCAGTATCTGGAATTTCTGCCCGAGAGTGCGGGCTTTGTTGAGATCGACCAGCGCCCGCGCCAGGGTTTTACTGACGCCAATTGGCAGCACAGAGGAGGAGTCCGCGCCCCCGGCGATGCCCGCCGAGACCGTGCCTGCCAGCAGGCTTTCTGCCAGATTAGCGACGGCCTGAAAACTGGTGGCGCAGGCGCGGCTGACGCTGTAGGCGTCGGTATGCACACTCAGCCCGCTGCTCAGTACAATTTCTCTTGCGATATTAGGCGCTTCCGGCATCTGCACGACCTGGCCAAACACCAGCTGTTCTATCACCTCAACCGGCAGTTCGCTGCGCGCCATAAGTTCACTGACCACCATTCGTCCCAGCTCAACGGCCGGAATGCCATGAAAGCCGGTCGCCTGGCGGAGAAAAGGGGTGCGTAATCCGTGGGTGATGGCGATGCGTTCACCCTCACGTGTCAGCAGCGGCTGCGCTTTACTCATTGTTCTCACCTGTGGTCGGGGCTGTGGCATCATTGCCTGAAGAGGTCTGACCTGATCAGTGTTAACCACAAGCGGGTGAGCCGCCAATACCGGAAAGGAAAAAGTGCGAAGAGAAACACGAAAATGAAAAACGCCGCAGTGAAAGCGGCGTTGAGGAATTTAGCGCAAACCGAGCTGAAAAATCAGGGTTTCAGCCTGACAGCTGAAGGTAAAATCGATATCCAGCTGCACGCCATGGTCCACCTCGCTGAAGCGCGACTCAATCAGACAGGGTTCTGATTCCACCTCACGCGCCCGTTGGGTCAGCTGCGCTAATTTAGCCTCGGCATCGGCACGGCGGGCAAACCACTCTGACCAGCTGGCGGTGCAATCGGTGTTATCCATTACGGTGCCGACATCGACACAACAACAGGCTGCGGTTTCCGTCGCACTGCATTTTTTAATGGCATCAGTCATTTTATTCTCCTGACCAGCAATCTGGGGGTGATGAGCAATTTTACGACCAGAATTTTACCCGCTGGCCTGGCAATGCGCCACGAACCCGGCGCTAAGCGACGAATATCACAATAAAAATTGATCCAGAACAAACTGGAATCGGTATGCTGTGCAGAATCAGGGCAGTTTTGTTATGCAGATCGAATTTTAAGCGATCAACCCTGAAATATTTTAAAAACAATATTGCAACATGCACACAGGTCGGACCTATACTCTCCGCACTGGTCTGATATGTGCGTTTTACATCAGTCCCTACAATCCGCCGTCCTTTGTTACGCGACGTTATAGCGTTAAATAATAATTCACATGAGGTTGTGGTCATGAACCATAAAAACCTGTTTGCAAAGTCAGCCGTGGCAGCTGCAATAGCGCTTGTTTCTTCACACGTTTACGCAGCTGGGTTTCAGTTAAATGAATTTTCTACGATTGGTTTAGGTCGCGCATATTCAGGCGAAGGCGCAATGGGCGATACGGCAGCGTCAGCCAGCCGTAACCCGGCGACGATGGCGTTAATGGATCGTCCGGCGTTTTCCATCGGGGCGGTCTATATCGACCCGGATGTGAATATCAGTGGTCGCAGCCCGAGCGGCCGCAGTCTGGATGCCAGCAATATTGCCCCGAATCAGTGGGTGCCAAACATCCATTACGTTCAGCCTATTAACGATCAGTGGTGGATTGGCGCGTCTGCCACGTCCAACTACGGCTTAGCAACAGAGTTTAATAATGGTTATACCGCCGGTGGTTATGGCGGTAAAACTGACCTGATGACCGGCAATTTTAATCTCAGCACCGCTTACCGGCTGAATGAGCATTTCAGTGTCGGGGTGGGTTTTGACGCGGTTTACGCCAAAGCGAAGATTGAGCGTTACGCGGGCGAATCTGGCGCAAGGTTGGGCGTTCCGGCCGATACCCAGGTTGCCCACCTGAAAGGTGATGAGTGGGGCTACGGCTGGAACGCCGGTATCCTGTATGAAGTGGATGAAAATAACCGCTTCGGCTTTACCTATCGTTCGGAAGTGAAAGTCGACTTTGATGGTGATTACAAAAGTAATCTCTCTTCCCGGCTGAATGCGGTGAATAACCCGGAAGTATCGGGCGTGCCTTTTGGTACCAATGGCACCACCATTCCGGGTGCGTTAACCCTGAATCTGCCGGAGATGTGGGAAGTGTCGGGCTGGCATAAAGTGGCGCCGCAGTGGGCGGTTCACTACAGCATGGCTTACACCAGCTGGAGCCAGTTCCAGGAGCTGAAAGCGACCGGTTCCAACGGGCAGACGCTGTTCTATAAAGATGAAAGCTACCACGATGCCTACCGCATCGCGCTCGGCACCACCTATTTCTACGACAAAAACTGGACGTTCCGTACCGGTATCGCCTTTGATGACAGTCCGGTTCCGGCTGATAAACGCACTATTTCCATCCCGGATCAGGATCGTTTATGGCTGAGCGCCGGTACCTCCTACGCCTTTAACGACGACGCCTCAGTAGACCTGGGTATCTCTTATATGCATGGGCAGAAGGTCACCGTGAAAGAAGGCCCTTATACCTTCAATTCCGAAGGTAAAGCCTGGCTCTACGGCGCTAACTTTAACTATAAGTTCTGATGAGCTGAGACGATCAAAAAGGGCGACTCTGGTGAGTCGCCCTTTTTTGCTGCTGGCAAATAGTGGTTTAGCCTTTTCAGGCGCAGAGCATGCCTGGTGCAGCAAAAAACGGGAGCGGAGCGATCAGCGTCAGGCCGTTCTGTTTCGATCCTGATGGTGTGGATGCTGGGACAGACCCTGGCAAACGTACTTCACCGGGGAGACCGCTTTGTGGCACGCTTATCGGGTAGCCGTTGCACAGGGTAAGACCGCACAGAGCCAGCACCTGACTGGCGGTGGTCAGGCTTTAACCCACCCCCCTTTTCGCCTGATTATTTTGCTGGAGTCCGGGACGTAGAGCTATGCTTTTAAGTGAGGAGATGTGGTTTTAATGTCGTTGGAGAGATGTTATGGTAAATTCTGTGGGCATGACGCAGTTGTTAACAGGGTGTATTAAGCAAAAATGCTACTACAATGATAATTTAATACGACTGTTCAATTTTTAACAAGCATTCGGGTAATGGGTGCTTTATATAATAAAGAGTTTTGGTGAAATATGAGCTTGGCTTTCAATGATTTATTTTCTCACGACAGTTTTCAGGCCGGGATTTTCCCCAAAACCCGCTATCAGGGTAGCAAATACAAACTAACCAAATGGATAGCGGCTTCATTAGCTCCCTTAGAATTTGACACCGTCCTTGATGCCTTTTCCGGTACATCCTCTGTCGCCTATATGTTTAAAGCAATGGGGAAGTCTGTTATTGCTAACGATAAGATGAATTTCAATTATCAAATAGCGAAAGCATTCATTGAAAACCGTTCTGTAACCATTAATGAAGAAGATATTCAGTTTGTTTTTAAGAGAGATCCAGCCTTTTCATATAAAAATTTCATCAGCGATAACTTTGAAGGGATATATTATTTAAAGGATGAAAACCTATGGCTGGATACTGTCACTCAAAACATCCATAGAGTTGACAATGAATACAAAAGATCTCTTTTATTTTGGGCCTTATTCCAGGCCTGCTTATCCAAAAGGCCTTACAATCTTTTTCACCGAAATAACCTCAACGTCAGAACAGCTGATGTAAAAAGAAGTTTCGGAAATAAAGCCACATGGGACAAACCTTTCGACGTTCATTTTCTGAACTTCATTAAACAGGCAAACCTTGCTGTTTTTGATAATAAAAAAACAAACCAGGCTATTAATAATGATGTTGCCAATCTCATTAGCGGTGATATTAAAGCTGATTTAGTCTATCTGGATCCGCCTTATGTCCCACAAAAAGGCAGTCTTACTATGTACATGGACTTCTATCATTTTCTTGAAGGACTGACTCTCTATGATGACTGGGCGCCAAGAGTCGATTTTAATAGTAAAAACAGGGGGATGCTAAAGATTAAGTCTCCATGGGAGGATAGAAAGCTTATATCAAAAGAATTTTTTAGCTGCATAGAAAAATTTAAGGATGGAAAAATCGCTATTTCTTACAGAGAAGATGGTATTCCTGGCATTGATGAAATAGTGGCCTTTTTGCGCTCGATAGGGAAATGTGTAGATGTGAAGCATGTGGATTATAAATATGCGTTATCCAAAAAAACAGATGTCAGAGAAGTGCTAATTGTAGGGGTTTAAAATGGATTTTCATGAGAAATTTGTAGATTTTTTGCCAGAACTTAAAGAAGCTTTAACCGTTCCTGGAACTACAGACTGGTCTGTTAAAGGCTTTATTGATACCTATAAAAACATATATTCTATCACGACTGACACTAAGGTTATCTCTAAAGTAATTGAGATAATGATATTCCCATGCCTGCTGCGCTTTGCTAAAGAGAATAAGTTAACAATAAGGCTTCCTCCGCATCAAAATTATTACCCCGACGTTACCTTCATCGATGCCGAAGGAAACAAATATGCCGTCGACTTAAAAACAACTTATAGAATAACAGATGAATCCGTCAATGGCATGACGCTGGGTGCATTTACTGGATACTTCAGAAACAGAACCTCATATAAGAATGTTCTGTTTCCTTACGAAACCTATAAGAAACACTATGTATTAGGTGTTATCTATTCGCGCAGCGACATAGACAGTATAACAAGCCTGTTAACTGATAATGGTTTTAAGTTAACCGCATCTAAGCGTAAGCTGCTGATAACCTACATGAACAATGCGAGCGACGATAACTGGAACTTGTTGGCCGCTCACTACCCTAATAGTATTTCTGATTACAGGGAGACTATAGACTCTTATTTAGTTGATGAGCTTAACTCATATAATCTGGATAATTTCGAATCAATAGTTTCCGTTGCCAGAAGGTTCGATTTCTTTTTCCAGGAAAAATGGAAGCTGGCAGTAGATCGGCCTGGAAGTGGGAATACAAAAAACATTGGCTCCGAAACTTTAATCAAGAGGCTTTTAAACGGAGAAGGACTGTTTTTTAGGGAGTATGGCGAATCTGGTGAAACGCAATTTGACAAATACTGGATGCAATATCAAACAAAAGATATGGCTACAATTTTAGGGCAAGATGAGCCGATCTACAAAAACCTACAGACGTTTAAACAATGGTTGCATTCACTTCAGAATAGTTAGTAGCCTGAACAAGCCGTGGTCGTCGGGCTGAACGGGGAGTTTACGCACTAAGCCCGGCCTGGAGCGAAACACCTCAGCAGGATTCAGTTACCGGCGTGGGATATGAAGACGCGGTCCTGATAACGAATAGACACCTGTTACTCTGTACTGTGGTAACAGCAGAGCGCACGAGTGAGTGGCCAGGGTAAAACGCCCGGTATCTTTGAGTCCTGTCGGGCTTCTCCCAGAACACCGGAAATCAGCCGGTTTTTGTGATGCTCATCAGGAGGGCGAAGCCTGGGGAATTAGCGGTCTGAACTCAGCGTAAAAGGGAGCTTTATTGATCTTGTGCTGGAAGATGCAAATAAAGCCCGAGGAGCGGCAGCAGGCTCAGTTCAGCAGGTCAAAACCCAAACCTTTCCGGCGTTAATCCATAACGCGCGCCGCAGAGTTATGACCAGACGAAGTGAGTGAATGATCGGGGAAGCGTAATTTCGTCAGCGTCTGACCGTATCCGTATCATTCGATATTCATATTTCCTTTGTGGTTACCTACTTCATGGCTACTGCTTACCTTCCTTTCCACTTTTTACTGCACATCAAAACAACGACAAAGTCTGGGGAAGATATAGAGAGGTTTATCCCCGCTCGCGCGGGGAACACCAACATTTTCGCGGTCTGTGCACAGTCACCCTCGGTTTATCCCCACTCGCGCGGGGAACACAAATTTACCGCCACCTCCATTGATTGCGGTTACGGTTTATTCCCGCTCGCGCGGGGAACACGTTGCTGTAATCGCAGAGGATGAGGCTTCAAACGGTTTATCCCCGCTCGCGCGGGAAACACGAAGATACCGGCAATCATATTGCTAGAGGCCTCGGTTTATCCCCGCTCGCGCGGGGAACACATAGTCTCCGCCAGTAACGCCCGCCCACAGTTCGGTTTATCCCCGCTCGCGCGGGGAACACCTGCTCACGATGCTGCCAATCTGCTCAACATCTGGTTTATCCCCGCTCGCGCGGGGAACACGACCGCATCCAGACCTACCAGGCGAATATATCCGGTTTATCCCCGCTCGCGCGGGGAACACTCCAAAGCAAAGATACGGGTGTAAACCTGGGTGCGGTTTATCCCCGCTCGCGCTGGGAACACAATTGTAGAATTATTCCTGTTCATATATTTACCCGGTTTATCCCCGCTCGCGCGGGGAACACATCCGTTGCGCCGGTGAGTTTATAGAACTCCCCGGTTTATCCCCGCTCGCGCGGGGAACACTGGGGTGCTCCATCCGGTTAGCCTGCCAAATTCGGTTTATCCCCGCTCGCGCGGGGAACACACTTGCAAGCAAAAAAAACAGTAATACGTGTTCGGTTTATCCCCGCTCATGCGGGTAACACCCAACAGGGAGTGTCTCACAGCCGATGCTTCCCGGTTTATCCCCGCTCACGCGGGGAACACTCATTCACGTTGACGTTACGATCGGAGACGTACGGTTTATCCCCGCTCACGCGGGGAACACGGCCGTATAAGGAGTAGATATGCCGGACGAGGCGGTTTATCCCCGCTCACGCGGGGAACACGATGCACCTTTGTTGTCCGTATTGATCGCATCCGGTTTATCCCCGCTCACGCGGGGAACACCTTAGGACGAGCACCGATAACGAACAGAGAGCCGGTTTATCCCCGCTCACGCGGGGAACACACCGCTGGTGGCAGGTCCATAAACTCGCCTGGCGGTTTATCCCCGCTCACGCGGGGAACACTCTAAAATTATACGACTGATAACAAAGCGTTTTTTCACACCCAAAAATTCCACCAAATTTTATACCCGCATTTAACTCAAATACAGCGTTATTCTCAGGCAGTAAATCTGTCAAACAACGGCCCACATCGAGGGGATGAAAGTTAATAACAGCCTGAAGCGGAAGAAATCAGATCGCTTTGTATTAATCAGGAAGAGAATAGAAAAGCACGCAGCGCCATAAATGGTGAAGATGGGATGATAAAGAATCGGCTGTTGCATATTTCCGCTTTGCAGCGGTTTCCAGTGCTGGCCCGGTCTTACAGCAGACCGGGCCAGCCTTTATCAGCAACCGCAAAGCAACTGCTGCGAGTCGCGCTGAGATTACTGCGCGTCAATATCCTTCAGGTCATCCTGAATCGCTGCGGCGTTAGGATTATCTTCCGGCTTGAGCTTACCGCCGCGTGCCAGGAAGTCATGACGCTGGAAATAGGCGTTGCGGATAAAGGCGTAAGGGTCGCTCTGCTGTTTCAGAATACCATCTGAATCCAGCAGTTGGGCGCGGGTCTCGATCCCTTCCAGCGTCCACTTACCAATCGACATCGGCCAGGTCAGCCAGCCGAGGATCGGATAGAGCGTATCAACATAATCGCCGCCATCCTGACGCACCGTAAAGCTACCGTAGGCGGGCAGCTCCACATAAGGACCGTAGCCCACGCCATAGTGACCCAGAGTGGTGCCGAAGCGATGCGGCTCTTCACGCGCCAGCTGCGGGTTGGCTTTTCCGGCAACGTCGATAAAACCACCCAGTCCCAGCACGCTGTTCAGGAAGAAACGGGTAAAGTGAACGCCTGCGTCACGTCCGTCACCGACCAGAATGGCATTGACCATGCTGGCGGGCTCCTCCAGGTTACCGAGAAAATTACTCAGACCGGTACGCGCCGGAACCGGCACATAGTCGCGCCAGGCGACTGCCACCGGACGCAGCACATAGGGGTCCAGCACGTTGTAGTTAAAGTTAAACATCGTGCGGTTAAAGCCTTCAAACGGATCGCTGCGCTGGGCAGGATCGCTATTTGCTGGCTTTGAACTGGCACAACCCACCAGAAGGACGCTGGCGACAGCCAGGCTGGTCAGGCGATAATTCATTCCAATCTCCCTGTGCGGATGAAAAAGGGCAAGCCATCGTTCAGGTTGCAGCCCGGTGTCGGATCGCTTACCCATGAGCATAGCTAACTTTGTGCCAGAGGCAGCAGGCAATGGCACTTATCATTCTCTGAACCTGATCAGATTCAGGGCAGCTGCTGATTAATCTCTACCGCGATCGGCTGATGGCCATCCCAGGGCGTCACCGCACTCTGGCCCAGCCAGTCGCCCGACTGAGGGTTGGCGCTGCCGTCGCGGGCAATGCGCACCCGCACCGCCACCTGATGCTGCGCCGAAAGCAGGCGATCTGCCATCATCGCGTTACTGTCATCCAGCGTCAGCGATAACGGGAAGTGGCTCAGCGGTATCCGCTTGACTGCCACCGGCACCGGTGAAACACCGTCAGAAACGGAAATATACAACACTCCGCCTTGCGGTAACATTTTTTCTGCCTGCGGCGCCAGGCTAATCTTCAGCGCCAGCTGGCTGCTCTGCTGCCCGGCGGCCGTTCTGGCCTGCTCAATACTGCGGGCGATCATCGCGTGCCGGGCGTCACCCGCCGGGAGCTGATCCAGCAGGGTCTGCCACGCCGCAATCGCCTCATCATACTGCTGCTGTCCGTAGGCATTAAACGCCAGCAGGCTGAGGGTGCGCGGGTTGTGCGGATCCGCTTTTCGCAGGCTTTGCAGCAGCAGAGAGGCCTGACGGTTATCCGCCGGATCGGGAGATCGCGTCAGGACTTCCGCATAATCCTGCTTCAGCGCCAGATCGTTGGGAGCCAGCTGGAGTGCCCGTTCAAACGCCTGGCTGGCAATATCGGCTTTATTCAGCACCATGCCGAGCCGCCCCAGCATCGCCCAGTCGTCCAGATTACCCGGTTCGGTTTGCAGAGCGGTACGCAGTCCGAGCTCTAACCGCGCCAGCTCCTCCATGCTTAAAGGTTTCGCGCCAGGGTCCATCAGCCGGGCACGCAATGCAGGATAGGCCGCCTGCACCTCCGTCCAGCCGGTGAGCTGCGTCAGGCCGCCAGTTTTCAGATAAGTGCCCAGCGAAACAATAATCAGCACAAGCAGACCCGGCAGCAGGACCCAGCGCTGGCTGCTGTGCCGCTGCAATCGCTGTGCGGGCGGGATGTCATCCAGCAGCGTCTGCTGTAACTCCCGCTCCAGCAGCGGCCGTTCAGCAACCACGCCCTGCTCTTCGTCCTGCACCAGTTCACTCAGCCGCTGGTGATAGAAGCGCTGATTAAGACGATCGCGATCGCCTGCGCTGGCCTGACGTTGCCGCCAGCCCGCCGCCATAAACAGCGTGCAGGCCGCCAGTAATAGCCCAATAAGGGTGATCCAAAATGCACTCATTACGGCTTCCTGTCTGACTTCAGTAGCGCTTCAAGACGCTGTTGCTCATGTTCATCCAGCGCGCTGCTGCTCTGACGCCGGCGGCTACGCAGGATAATGATGCAACCGCCCAGCAGTACGAACAGTGCCGGGCCAACCCATAAAATCAGCGTCGATGGCGTGACCGGAGGCGAATAGCTGACGAAGTTGCCGTAACGCGCCACCATATAATCGATGATTTGCTGGCGACTCTGGCCCTGCTTCATCAGCTGATAGACTTTCAGCCGCATATCAGCGGCAATCATCGCGTTAGAGTCGGCGATGCTGTTGTTCTGGCATTTCGGGCAGCGCAGCGAGGCGGTCAGATCGCGATATTGCTCTTCCTGCGCCACGGAATCGAACTGCAACGTATCGATGGTGGCCCACAGGCTACCGCTTAACAGCAGCGTGCAAATCAGTAACAACCCTCTCATCATCCCGCCTCCCCGCTGTATTTGATCCACAGCGGTTTTACTTCCTGGTTCCAGACGCGCGCGTTGAGATCGCCCGCATGGCGATAACGGATAATCCCGTTGCCGTCGATCAGAAAGGTTTCCGGTGCGCCGTAGACGCCGAGATCCAGCCCCAGCATGCCATTGCCATCATAGAGGCTCAGCGCATAGGGATTACCCAGGGTGTTCAGCCAGTTGACCGCCTTGTTGCGGTCATCCTTATAGTTCAGCCCCACCACCCGGATGCCCTGCTGCGCCAGCGTATTCAGATACTGATGCTCAGCGCGACAGGTCGGGCACCAGGTCGCCCAGACGTTCAGCAACATCGGTTTGCCATCTGTCAGCACCCGCTGGTCATAGGTTTTGCCCGGCTGATCAAGCGCTTCCAGCCGGAACAGTGGCACAGGTTTGCCAATCAGCGCAGATTCAAGACGGGTCGGATCGTCACCATCCGCATTGCGCGTCAACTGCCACAGCAGCGCCGCCGCCAGCAGCAGAAACAGCACCAGCGGGATAAACAGGATTTTCTTGTTCATGCCAGCTCCTCACGTCCCGCTTTCTTGCGTACACGATAACGGGGATCGAGCAGGCAGAACAGCCCGCCCAGCGCCATCAGCGCGCCGCCGAACCAGATCCAGCGGACAAAAGGTTTGTAATAGATGCGCACGGCCCAGCTGCCATCCTCCAGCTCTTCGCCCAGCGCCGCGTATAGATCGCGGCTGAAGCCACCATCTATCGCCGCTTCAGTCATCATGGTTCGTGCGGCGGTGTAGAAGCGCTTCTCTGCCTGCAACGTCGCCTCGGGTTTGCCGTTGCGCGTCACGTCGATAATCCCCATGCCGCCACTGTAGTTCGGACCCAGCAGCTCCTGTACCCCACGAAACACAAAGTGATAGTGATGAATATCCACGCTGTCACCGGCCTTCATGCGCACATCCCGCTCCACGCTGTACTGGGTACTGAAGGCGATGCCAATTACCGTAACGCCGACGCCGAGATGACCCAGCACCATGCCCCAGTGGCTGCGCGACAGATGGCGCAGGCCAGCCAGCAACCGATGACGATGGGTGGCGCGCTCATGCAGCTCCATCAGCGTCAGCACGATAATCCAGAGTGACATCAGCAGACCCACCACGGTCATCGCCGCAATCCGGTCCTGCAACCACCAGGGAAGGATCATCGAGCTGGCCAGAGTGACAATCAATGCCAGCGCCAGCCGTTTGGCCAGCTTCTGCGGCTCATCGCGCCGCCAGCGCACCAGCGGCCCGATGCCCATCAGCAGGGCGAAGGGTGCCATCAGCCAGCCAAACAGCGTATTAAAGAACGGCTCCCCCACCGAGATGCTGCCGAGGCCCAGCTGTTTGTGTATCAGCGGCAGGAGCGTGCCGAGCAGCACCACCAGCATGGCGGCGATCAGCAGCACATTGTTGCCGAGCAGAAAGGATTCGCGTGACCAGGTTTCATTCTGGACCCGGCCTCGCACCTGACCGCCTTTAATCGCATAGAGCAGCAGCGAACTGCCGATCACAATCACCAGAAAGGCGAGAATAAACATGCCGCGTGCCGGATCGGAGGCGAAAGCGTGCACCGAGACCAGCACCCCGGAGCGCACCAGGAAAGTCCCCAGCAGGCTCAGCGAAAACGCGGTGATCGCTAACAGCACGGTCCAGGCTTTAAAGGTGCCGCGCTTTTCAGTCACCGCCAGCGAGTGCATCAAGGCGGTGCCCGCCAGCCACGGCATAAACGACGCATTTTCTACCGGGTCCCAGAACCACCAGCCGCCCCAGCCCAGCTCGTAATAGGCCCAGGCCGATCCCAGCACGATACCGATGGTCAGAAAGACCCAGGCGGCGGTGGTCCAGGGACGCGACCAGCGCGCCCAGGCGGTATCGAGCCGTCCGGCCATGAGCGAGGCAATCGCAAAGGCAAACGCCACCGAGAAACCGACATAGCCCATATAGAGCAGCGGTGGATGGAAGATCAGACCAATATCCTGCAACATCGGATTGAGATCGTGTCCCTCTATCGGGAAGTCCGGCAGCGTGCGGCCAAACGGGTTCGACGTCAGCAGGATAAACAGCAGGAAACCAAAATTGATCATCCCCATTACCGCCAGTACGCGCGCCAGCGCATCCTGCGGCATATCACGGCTGAATATCGCCACCGCTAAGGTCCAGGTGCTGAGCAGCAGGACCCACAGCAGCAGCGAGCCTTCGTGCGCGCCCCAGGTGGCGGCGATGCGGTAATAAACCGGCAGCAGACTGTTGGAGTTAGTGGCAACATAGGCAACGGTAAAATCGTTGCTGATAAAGGCCCAGATCAGCAGCGCAAAGGCGGCGGCGATGCAGACAAACACCACGCAGGCCAGCGGGCGTGCCATCGCCATCAGACGGGCATCCTGGCGCACCGCACCCCACAGCGGATAGCTGCTCAGCAGCAGGGAGAGGCTCAGCGCCAGGCAGAGCAGAAAGGTTCCAATCTCCGGCATCATGAGGCTTTACTTCCCGCCAGAGAGAGCGACTGCGGCCCGTTGTGATTATTTTTCATCGCGTCTTCAATTTCCGGCGGCGTATATTTCTCATCATGTTTCGCCAGCACCTCTTTGGCGACAATCTGGTTACCAGATGCCAGTACGCCCTGCGCTACCACGCCCTGCCCTTCCCGGAACAGATCCGGCAGAATGCCTTCAAAACTGACGCTGACCACGCCACGGGCATCATAGAGTTTGAACGAGACGGCAAGGGTTTTTGGATCGCGCCGGACGCTGCCGGGCATCACCATACCACCCACCCGCAATCGCTGCCCCGCTTCGGGCTTCTCATGCGACTCGCCTTTGCCATAGAGGATTTCACCGGGGGTATAGAACAGGTCGATATTGGAACGCAGCGCATACATCACCAGCGCAGTCGCCAGGCCAAGACCAGCCAGAATCGCCACCGCTGCATAGAGGCGATTACGTCGACGGATATTCACAGAGTCTCTCCTGCCGCTTCAGCCGCGGCTTTTTTGGTTTTCGCTACCCGTACGCGCCGTTCCCGCGCTTCCCGCTGGCGGATCTCAGCCAGTAAGCGACGGCGTAGCAGCCACGTGTGCAGCGTCAGCCCGGCAATCGGGAGCAGCGTGCAGGCGACCGCCAGCCAGACATAAAAGGCGTAACCGCCCATCGCGAAAAAGGCGTGCCAGGAGGAAAATGCCGGCGTCATGCTTTTTCTCCTCGTTTGGCCAGATCAATCGCCCACGGGCGATGGCGTTCGGTGAATAAAATCAGATTACGTAACCGCATCAGGGTGAGCGTGATAAACAGCAGCAGATAACCGACTATCGACCAGCGCAGCGGGGTACGCATCACCGGCGCAATCGCCTGCTGTAAGATGCCCGACGAGCCCTGATGCAGGGTGTTCCACCATTGCACCGAGAAGTGGATGATCGGCAGATTAACCACACCAACCAGAATCAGCACCCCGGCGGCCCGGCCAGCCGTGCGGCGATCGTCAAAGGCGTGATAGAGCGCAATAACACCCATATAGAGGAACAGCAGCACCAGTTCGGAGGTGAGGCGCGCGTCCCAGATCCACCAGGTGCCCCACATCGGTTTGCCCCACGCCGATCCGGTGACCAGCGCAATAAAAGTAAAGACCGCGCCTACCGGGGCCATCGCGGCGGCAACCAGATCCGCCATCTTCATCTGCCACACCAGGCCGATAAAGGCGGCGATTGCCATTGAGGCATAAATCCCCATCGACCACATTGCGGCGGGCACATGCAGGTACATGATGCGAAAGCTGTCGCCCTGCTGATAGTCAGCGGGGGCGAAGCCGAACCCCCAGATCCAGCCGAGCAGCAACGCCGCCAGGCCAGCGATGGCGAACCACGGCAACAGGCGTCCCGCCAGCTGATAGAGCCGTTCGGGTCGGGCCAGTTGATGTAACGCTTTCCACATATCAAGTGCTCACATTAACGATAAAAAGTGTTGCCGCGTTTCTACCGGCAATCATTGCAACGTAATCCGTAGCGCCGCCGCCGTCGCAAAAGGCGAGAGCGTTGCGCTGCCCACCAGCAGCGCGCCGAGAATGGCCAGGTAGCCGCCAATCGGCAGACCCTGACTGGCCGCCTCCATCGCCGCACTGGCAAAGATCAGGACCGGAATCGCCAGCGGCAGCACCAGCAGGCTAAGCAGGACCCCACCGCGCCGTAAGCCCACCGTCAGCCCTACCCCAATCGCCCCCAGAAAGCTCAGGGTTGGCGTGCCGAGCAGCAGGGTTAACGCCATTGCCCACCAGCCTTTACCATCCAGCGACAGCAGCAGCGCTGCCAGCGGCGACAGAATAATCAGCGGCACGCCCGTCACCAGCCAGTGCGCCACCACTTTGCCCATCACCGTGACCGGCAGCGGCGTCGGCATCAGCAGCAGTTGCTCCAGTGAACCGTCGCTGAAGTCGTCACGAAACAGGCGTTCAAGCGCCAGCAGCGAAGCCAGCAGCGCAGCCACCCAGGTGACGCCGGGCGCAATGCGTGCCAGCTGTTGAGGATCGGGTCCGATGCCCAGCGGAAACAGGGTGATCACAATCAGGAAGAACCACAGCGGGTTCACCCAGTCGGCGCCGCCACGAAAGGTGATGCGCAATTCACGCTGAATCAGGCGAACCAGCATCAGTTTTTCTCCATATCGCCGAGGCGGATCTGACGGACGCGCGAGGCGTGAGCGGGCAAATCCTGGTGCGTTGTCAGGATCACCGCGCCTCCGTTATCGGCATGCTGAGTAAACTTCATCATTAATTTTTCAACGCCCGCCTTATCAATGGCGGTCAGCGGCTCATCCAGAATCCATAAGCGGGCTTTACTCAGCCACAAACGCGCCAGCGCCACCCGACGCTGCTGCCCTGCTGACAACTGGGCGACCGGCACCTCTTCGTCGCCCGTCAGATCAACTTCTTCCAGCGCCGTAAAGATCAGTGCGTCGCTGCAATCGGGATGGAAGAAGCGCAGGTTTTCCAGTGCAGAGAGCACCGACTTAACGCCGGGCTGATGACCCAGATAGAGCATCGCCTGGTGCCAGGTTTCCCGCTGCTGCTGAATGGGCTGCTGCTGCCAGCGTATTTCCCCCTGTTCAGGACGGCTTAATCCCGCCAGCAGGCGCAACAGCGAAGTCTTACCGGCCCCATTCGGACCTTCAATCTGCACAATGTCGCCTGCGGAGACGCGAAATGAGAGCTGCTGAAACAGTGAGCGTTCATCGCGAATACAAGAGAGCGTAATGATTTCCAACATGAAGGGGGGATCGCACCAGCCTGAAAGTGGCCGGAATATTACCATAATGTTGCTGTGGGCCGAAGTCTGTGCGCCCTTTCAGCCAGATCGTCAGGGGGTTATTTGTGCGATATCGCCCTCTGTCAGAATAAAAATGCAGGTACGTAAAACGTTGTTACGCTTATTCGCATTGGCCGTTACATTCTCGGCCAAAAAAAAGCAGCTACGCTTATTACGCCACAGCACTATCACCAGGAGAAAATATGAAGCCTTCATCAGATAATGAGCAGGGTCCGAATGATGTTGAGAGCGATGAAAAAGAAGAAGGCACAGAGATTGAGGTAGATGAAGAGGCGTTACCCTCACGCGCTGCCGCCATTCATGAAGAGATCCGTCAGGATGGTGAAAAAGAGCTGGAGCGTGACGGTATGGCGCTGCTCTGGTCAGCGATTGCCGCTGGCCTCTCTATGAGCGCCTCGCTGATGGCAAAGGGTATTTTCAAGGTCCATCTGGATGGCGTACCGGGTGCTTTCCTGTTTGAAAACCTCGGCTACACCTTTGGTTTCGTAATCGTCATTATGGCGCGTCAGCAGCTGTTTACGGAGAACACCGTAACAGCCGTATTACCGGTAATGCACAAACCCACCTGGAGTAATGGCGCACTGCTGTTACGTCTGTGGGGCATTGTGCTGCTGGGCAACCTGATAGGTACCGCGCTGGGCGCGCTGGCATTCACTGAAATGCCCATTTTTGATGATGCCACCCGCCAGGCCTTTACTGAAATCAGCCTGAAAGTCATGGAAAATACGCCGGGAGAAATGTTTGCCAACGCGGTGATTTCCGGCTGGATTATCGCCACCATGGTCTGGATGTTCCCCTCTGCTGGCGGGGCGAAGCTGGTTGTTATCGTGATGATGACCTGGCTGGTTGCGCTGGGCGATCTGGCGCACATTGTGGTGGGATCGGTGGAAGTGCTTTATCTGGTATTTAATGGCAGCATCAGCTGGCATGAATTCTTCTGGCCGTTCGCCCTGCCGACCCTGCTCGGCAATATCACCGGCGGCACCCTGATTTTTGCCCTGATCAGCCATGCGCAGATCCGCAATGACATGAGCGAAGCCGCTGTAGCCAAAGCGAAGGCAGATAAGAAAAAACAGGAGAAGCGCCGTCAGCGTGAAGAGCAGGAAGGCGCTGAATAGCTGAGTCCCGTTTAAACAGCGTGCAGTGCAGATTTATCTGCGCTGCACGCTGCACCTCCCCCCTCTTTAAGCAAAAACTTTCATTGGTCATTTCTTCAGCAAAGGAATAATGATGCAATGAGAGCTATTGTTATTTACGTTTAGCCCGTCCTGAACGTAAATTAAGCGCTCCAGATGTAAATATACGTTCAAATACCCTGCATATGACAACCAATGTAATAATAATGTTATTAATATAACATTATTATTCACAGAGGGAATCCCTGCGGGTAACGCTCAATGCCATTTGAAAATATATATATCCACTGCGATATATATTACCCATGCTGTTTTTTTGTTACATTTGCCAGTGACAGGAGCAATTAATTCCTGACACCACAATGCAACCCCGGATTCCAGAACTTGTTTAATCACACGCTATATTAACGGCATAACCTGATTAAACTTGAATAAAAGAATACTGATTATTGTGGCGTCAACATACTCCTGTTAATTAGCAGTAAACCAGGACCGGGTAATTAATCCTGTGTCATCACGTCAAGAGCAACTTAATTAACGCAGCAATCACAAACATTAAGCTGACTCAAAATAGGATTATAAAAATGAAAAAATTAGCGCTCAATAGCATCACCGCAGGTATTGCCCTGTTAATGACCTGCCAGGTCGCTTTCGCCACCTCAACGACCTCTGACGTGGGCGGTGGCACCATCACCTTTTACGGTGCGGTCACCGATGCAACCTGTAATGTCACCACCAATAGCGGAAGCGATTTTTCCGTGGATTTAAACCCGGTAACCAGCAGCGATATGGGTACCGCCGTTGGCGTAATCAGCACTAACGCTAAGCAGTTCTCGCTGAACGTAGACGGTTGCTCAGGCTTTACCAAAACCAGTGCTGCGGCGCAAACGCTGCAAATCACCTTCTCAGGCGGTAACGTATCAGATGACAACACCTACCTGAAAAACAGCACCGGCACCTCAGACGGTGTGGGCATTGGCATCACTAAAGATGGCAGCCAGCTGATTGCGCTGAATTCTGCACTTGATACCGGTCTGAAAACCACCTCAAGTGACGGAACCAATTATGACACCGCACCAACTGGCGTCATTAACTACTACGCCAACTATTACAACTACGGCGGCTCAGCAGTGAAAGCGGGTTCAGTGGTGACAACCGCCACTTATACCTTCAATTACGATTAATTAAAAACCGGGATAGCTGACTCAGACAAGGATGTCTAAAATGAGGACTGTAAATGAAAGTCGTTTCTTTAGGCACATTGCTGTGCATTCTTTCGTTCGGCGCAAGCGCCAGCGTGGTAATGAATAATACCCGTGTTATTTATGACGGTGAAAAGAAAAGCGTCAATGTACAGCTCGTCAATAAATCCGCCGAGGCTCACCTCGTTCAGTCATGGATAGACAATGGCAATCCTGATGAGAAACCTGAAAATCTCCGGCTGGCACTGGCCGTGGTACCTTCCGTGGTTCGCATCGGTGCCAATGATGGTCAGATCCTGACCGTGGTTAAAAACGATCTGGCCGCCTCGTTGCCAAAAGATCGTGAAAGCCTGTTCTGGCTGAATTTTATCGACATCCCCCCTAACCCTAAAGACAAAAGCGGCAGTTATATTCAGTTCGCTATCCGAAATCGTGTCAAAGTTTTTTACCGTCCGGCAAATCTGAGCGTTGCTCAGGATAAATGGCAGTCTTACCTGAAACTGGCTGATGACAATAATGGGCTCTGCATCAAAAACGCCTCGCCTTATTACGTCACCGTTGCCGGGTTGAGCAAAGTCAGGAACGGCAGCAAAAAAGATAATCTGCTGCAAAAGACAGTGCTGGCTGCACCCTTTAGCTGTGCTTCGGTAGGTAAAACCGCGGGCTTATCCACGCCGGGACAGGTTTACCTGACATTGATTGATGATTTTGGAACATTACGAACGATTGATATTAACCGCTGATGAAAACCAAACTGACTCTTTTAAAGACAACGCTAATTTGTATTGGTGTTGCTGCCTGTGCCCGCAGCCACGCCGATGAAGAATTTAATCAGGGATTTATGCTCGGTAGCGCATCAAATCAGTCCTGGTCTGAGGAGAAAAACGGCATCTCTTCAGGTATCTACAATGTGGATATTTACGTTAATAAAGAGTGGAAAGGTAATCATCAGCTGCGGGTTGAAGGAAAAGGTCGTTACTTCATTCTGAGAAAAGATCTCAGCACGCTGGATATTAAAACTGATACCCCTGTACCAAAAAAACAGCTGGCGCCTCTGCTTGAGGATTGGGTTAACCTGGAAGAGCTTGTCACGGATAAAGGGCTAAAATTTCGCCAGGATATTTTCCAGCTGGAGATCACGGTGCCACAGGCGCGTATCATTGCTCACGACCGCAACTGGATGCCGCCAGAGCAGTGGGATAAGGGCATTACCGGATTATTTACCACTTACAACGCGATCTATTCCGGTGGTACTTACAACGATAATAACAATCAGTCTAACCTTTATCTGACATTGAGCAGCGGGTTTAACGTTGCCGACTGGCATCTGCGTGACAACACCTATTACTACCGTAATGAGGCCAGTTCACGCTGGATGAACCGTTCGCGGTATCTTGAAAAATCGCTGCCCGCGATAAGTTCAACGGTAACAGCAGGCGATAACTACACCAGTTCGCCCTGGTTCGACAGCGTAAAATTTCGCGGCGTCAGCCTGACCAAAGATCTGGCTATGCTGCCTGACAGCTATCGCACCTACATGCCGGTTATCCGCGGTGTGGCGCAGACTAACGCCACTGTGAAGGTGTTGCAGGATAACCGGGTCGTTTTTCAGCAAAGTGTCCCGGCAGGCCCTTTTGAGTTTGCGGATCTGATGCCGACCGGTTCCCGTTCCGATCTTACACTGGTGATTGAGAATGCTGATGGCAGCAAAACCACCACGATTATTCCTTATTCATCTTCTGGCAGCTTGCTCAGAAGCGGCTCAACCGACTGGGCGCTCTATGCGGGCCAGTTTAAAAGCGATTCCCTGTTTAAAGATGGGGATTTTGTTCAGGCTGAATACACCCAGGGCATCAGTAATTATCTGACAATGGTTACCGGTGGGATCGCAGCCGGGAAATATCAGTCCGGGCTGCTCGGCGGCAGTGTTCTTGTTCCCTGGCTCGGGACCCTGACCACCAGCTATCAATATACGCAGGCCAATCCGGCCGGGGAGAAGCAGCAGGGCGGCAAAGCCAAAGTTGCGCTGAATAAACATTTTCAAACCCGCACATCAGTGACGGTAGCCGCTTCTTACAGCGATAAAAATTTTACGACGCTAAGTGAGGCTGATTCTGCCGCTGAGTTTATCAGCGATCGGATCGGGTATCGTGCGCGGGAAAAGAGCAGTCTGAATCTGGCCATTGATCAACGCCTGCCAGCTGGTTATGGCAGTGTCAACGCGGGCCTCTATGCGGTGAGTTACTGGAATACCAATAAAGTCTCCCGTCAGTTTAGTGTCGGATGGAGCAATACTTACAATCAAATAGCCTGGTCAGTGAATGCAGGAAAAAGAATCTATACCAATGCTGAGATGTATGAAGAGAATCGCAGCAAAGCGATCTATCGCGAAGAAGAGTACGCCAATTTAACGCTAAGCATTCCGTGGAGCGTGTTTGGTCACAATGGTACGGTCAGCGCCTCTTCCAGTGTTGAGGGAAGCCAGACCAGCGCCTCCCTGGGCTGGAATGAGAGAGTATCCGAGGCTTTAAGATATAACCTGCTGGTGAATAACAGAAACCGTGATGGTGCTTCATCCAGCGGCTATTTCTCGTATGCTTCACCCTGGTCAACGTTTACCGGAAACCTGACACAGGGCGAACATTATACGCAGTATGGTGCCGGGGCTTCAGGAACCATACTGTTGTCGCAGCATGGATTACTGACGTCGCCGCAGACCGGCAATCACTTTGTTATTATCGATGCGCCGGGCGTCGCAGGCGCAAAGGTAAATGGCAACGCGACCATTTCTACCAATAGCAGCGGTAAAGCGCTGGTGCCCTTCGCTACCCCGTGGCGTAAAAACACCTTTTATCTCACTGCTGATTCAGCCAGTGACATCGAGGGGAATATTAAAAAAATCGCGCCCTGGAAAGGCAGTATCTCTTATATCAAATATGTGACCGATACCCGTAAAACCTTCTCCTTACAGGCCAGTAACGCAGATGGTACGCCGCTGGCATTTGGTGCCTCTCTGTTTGACCGCAAAGGCACTGAATTAGGCTATGTGGCTCAGGGCGGGTTGATTTATGTCAGAGCCGATGTACTGCCAGACTATATTCTGGCCCGTACCGATAAGCAGCAGTCCTGCGTTATCAAAAATGCCGTTTTAACCGGAGTAAATATATGCAAAAGTTTATAATCAATCTGTTAACAGCAGTGACGATGGTTATCGGGTTATTGATCGGTACGATTAATCAGGCACTGGCATACTGTAATGGCTGGAATATAGCAGCTAATGGAGGCGCGGTTGCAACCTCATCTATCAATGATGTTGAACTGGCCAGTATGCTGTCACTGACGAATAACTATTCAGTCACCAGTAACACCAACTTTTCCGGGTTTAAATTACAATGCGCCACCGGCGGTGAAACACTCTATTACCGTAACGGTATTGAGGGTGGATATACCGTCAGATTTACCACGGGCGACGTAAATACTTTCATAAAATTTACTGCCACGATCCCGCTGGCCAGCAAAAATTTCAGCGCCTTTATCACCACGGACTACCCCGCGTCAGAATTTAATACCGATATAACCCTTAATGCGGAAGTGGTAGAAGGGACAGCTTATGACGCCGCGGTCACCACCGGTACGGCCGAAATTCCGGTGTTGTATTTTATCTCATCGAATGGCAGCAATACTTACTCAACCCCCGCCGCACTTCGGGGACTGATTTCAAAAAAAAGCGCGGCAGCCGGTATGTCCTATACCGATCTCAAGGGATTTGCGTCGTTTAATGTTGCTTTTGTGCCGGTCAGTACCACATGCAGCATTCAGAATCAGCAGTTTACGCTGCCTTCAACCACTCTCTATACGATTAAATCAGGTAACTATTCCGATACGCATTTCAGCATTCCGGTTTCCTGTAGCGGCAGCGTGAATAGCAAAGCGACAAAAACGTTCAATCTCAGAGCCTACAGTAACGATATTGCTGATGCGACTAACTACATTATCCGAAACTCCGCCTCCACCTCGAAAGGGATTGGCTTCCAGCTGTTTAACGATCTTTCTGATCCGTTAAAATTCAGTAGCGGCTATGACACCGCATCCACGTCACTGGCATCGATGACATCTGGCAAAGATCTGGTTTCATCGCTGACCTCTATTGATATAGGTGCCAGATACAAAATCTTTGATAAGGCGACCGCTTCCTCCGGCACGGTGGTTGGCACCATTATTATCTATATGGAGTATGAGTAAGAGATCCTGTCCCAGTACAGGGAGTCCTGCGCTGTTGCGGGTACGCTGACCTGCCTGCCGATAAAACGTGCAGGCAGGATCAACGGCGGGATGTCGCTTTAACGCTCTGTACGTTACTCACCGGCATACTCACTGTAAATGACGCGGTGTTTTTTACCGCAGTGAGCCGTCAGGAAACGGGGGTCAATGAAAACGAAAACGTCCTCTCAGAAGCGTGCAAAAGCGGGATTGCTGATGGAATGAGCAATCGCACGGTGATCTAGTGAATCTCTACGCCAGTTTGCGCTATACTGCGCGCCGCTGTCCTCTTAGTTAAATGGATATAACGAGCCCCTCCTAAGGGCTAGTTGCAGGTTCGATTCCTGCAGGGGACACCAGATCTTAGCCTGCCTGCGTGTTTTAAAGTCGGGTTCAATACTTAACTTCAAACGCTTACCTCCCATTGATGACCTCTCAGGGTTTACCGATTTATTTCAAATAGCTCGCCCTCGTCAGTACTTCAGCCTGATCGCGTTATTCAGATTCAAAGACCTTCCGGCATACTCAGACTGGCAACAGAGGAGATCGTGAGGCGTTATTTCCTAAGAATCGAAAAAAGCCTAAGATAGATGTTATGCTGTTTTTTTACGGAGAATGCATCCTTAAACTGTCCTGCCGGACAATCGTTAGCCAGTAGCACCCTGGACGTATTAAACGGCCTCGTTAATCTTGAAACTTCGGCTTAATAGCATAAAGAGTCATTGGGTTACCGGCTCGCTAAATAGATAGTTAACTTATGGCTTCCGAGAAAAGAATTCAGTCGGATTTACTCATACCAACAAAGAAAGAGATTTTCACAACGGGCGTTGTTATACGCTATCGAAAGGGTCCGTGAAGGATATTAAGTCCCTTCTGCAAACTGTATGAATATAAAATCATTGAGTCAGAACAGCTGGCCGGACAGCGCCCGCCAGAGTCCGCTGGCGCTCTGCTGGTAGCCCTCGGCACTCAGATGAATAAGATCAGGACGAGCCAGCCCCCGCCTGGCCCACTGTTCGATGGAGCAGGCTCCGCCCATAAAATCGAACCAGTTCCAGAACAGGACACTTTCGCTCTGTGCCACCTCTTTCTGTACCCCGATAATCGGTTCCAGCACAGCGGACTGGCGCTGGGCACAGTCACGACCCGATCGGCTTTTGATACTGCTCCCCGGCCCAATCAGCAAAATGGTTGCTTCAGGCGATGAATGGGCAATTTTTCTTATCTGCCGACGCAGCGTCTGACGGTAGGTATCAAGCGAGAGGTCAGTATCGAAAGATTCGTTGGTGCCATAGGCCAGAATAACCAGATCAGGATGCAGCTGACGCAGTACACCAGCCCAGTCGGCGGGCCATTTATCCGCCATCGAAATCTGCGCGCCGTTGATACCCAGCGCGCTGACGATCACGCCTTTACGTTGCGGCGCGGTCAGCCAGAAGCCGCCCAGCTGGACCTCTTTTCCTGTTGCCGAGACTGAAAACGACGCGGGAACGGTTGCCGGGTCTGACAGTCGCCACTCTCCCTGAGTATCTGCCAGCGCAACACTCTGGTTTTGCAGAGAGAGGCGGCCATTTCCCCGGGTACGATAGAGCGCCTGTATCCGGGAAAACCTTTCGCCATCCGTCAGCGAAATACGGATGCGATTATTGGATAAAACCGGAGTCGCAATGTTGCCGCCCAGCGTAAAGGCGCTGTTTTGACTGCGCCGGCTGTTTTCTGCTTTCCAGCCGCTCGCTTTACTGAACCGGACGTTACTGTAACGATTGCCGCGGACCGCCAGCGGGCTGATAAACCCCGCACCGCCGTTACCATACTGGCTCTGTAACTGGCTCCTTATCTGCCCGGAGAGAAAGTCGGCCGCGGTGTGCGAATCGCCAATCACCACAATATGCGTCAGTTCAGACGCACTGTTGCGCAGTTTTTGCGCCAGCCTTGCGGTGCCGCGAGCGTCATAGTTCAGCAATTGCCCGGTGCTGAGCGGTTTTTCCGTCTTAACTTTTATGGGCGGCTCAGCCGTTTCCTTGCAGGATGTCAGTGTGGCAGTCATTGCCAGCCCGACAGATATAGCAGCCAGAAAGGTGCGTCTATTCTTCATTAATATTGTCACTCTGAGATTGTTCAATAGCGATATTTTCCAGAATTGCCTGCGCAATCAGTTTCTGCCCTGCCAGGGAATAATGCGTCCCATCCGGGGCACGCAGGGAGGTGGTTTTACCGTCGATAAGCGCCACAGGGGAATAGACCTCATCTTTATAGCCAAACACCTCATTCACGCTGAGCACGATCCCGCCCGCGGTTTTCACCTCTGCGCTGTAGAGTCTGTTCAGCCAGGCCATGCTCTGACTGAGCTTGTCAGAACGCATATTTGGCGGCAGTAGCCAGATAACCGGTATCGTGTGCTGCTGCGCCAGAGCCAGGATGCTTCTGATCCGGTTCCGATACTCATTCTCCCAGGCTTCGCTCTTAAATTTCAGGTAGGGCTTCCCGGGCCCGTCAGGCATACTCCAGGGATCGTTAGGTCCCAGAAAGACGACCAGCAGACCAATGTCAGGATCGTTTTCCAGCGCTTTACGGGTGGTTTCAGGCCAGTTGAAATAGCCCGGATAAGCGAGCCCGGTGTTACGTCTGCTGAGGTTAAGTCCGGCGATGCCGCGATCTTTTTGCAGCTGGCTGAGTACCCTCGGCGCAACGCCCTCCATCATCGAGTCGCCAATCATCAGCACTTTTTTGCCCGCCCCCAGCACCGCCTTACCCTGGGGATCATATAAAGCGCGGCTGACGACGGAAGGCTCATCCTCGCCAGACGGCAAGGTAGAGTTCGGAGTGCGGGTAAGCAGCCATTTGCTGAGCTGCCGTTCATTTTGTGGCCCTGGCAGCGCCACTGTCTCATCGGCGACGGCGGGCGTGATCTGCTCTGGCGGGGTTGCAGCCTCTGTGGTTTCGACCGCTTCAGGCAACGGTGTGAGGATTTTCGCGGGATCCTGTTCCCGGTAATCGATAAAGGTTGTTTTGGCCGATTCTGCCGCACGCATAATCGACGCGCCCTGCTTCCACAGAGGAGAAACCAGCGAGCGCCACGGACTTTCGCGGTGGAAGTGCACGGCCCAGTACTGATTCAGCGAATGCTGATTCAGCCAGATCAAGCCGCTGGCGCATACCAGCACAATAGCGGTCACCCGCAGCATTTTCTCAATGGTGTCAGCGTAATCAAAATGCGGCATAGATAAACCCCGGTAAGCCTGATGGTGCAAAGAAAAACGCCAGTGCCAGCAGCGGCACAATAACCAGCGGCAGCGCATAGCTTCTCAGGCTGCACAGCACCCGTTCGCCCTCTGTGCTTAGTCTGACCAGCTCGGGATAGACCAGAATCACGCCGGTAAAGGCGCACAGCGCCCAGGCCTGTTCAGAAGAGGGGGCAGTCTGGAAGCTATGTGCGATATTCGCGAGGATAACGGCCGCATCGCCGCAACTGGCTGCGGCAAAAAAGATCCACGCCAGGCAGACGAAATGAAAGGTCAGCAGCCGGGCAAGGGGATCAGGCAACTGCCAGCCTAAGCGTTTCACGCCCCACCTCTGCCAAAAGTTATAGATAACCAGCCCGGCTCCGTGCAGCGCTCCCCACACCAGAAAGGTCAGCCCAGCTCCGTGCCAGATCCCGGACATCACCATCGCCACCATCACATTCACCTGGGTGCGGGTGAAACCTTTTCGGTTACCGCCAAGCGGGAAATAAAGATAATCACGGATAAATTCAGAGAGGCTGATATGCCAGTCGCGCCAGAATTCCTTGAGTGAGGCGGCCTGATAGGGATGAGCGAAGTTTGGCGAAATCCGAAAGCCCAGCAAAAGCGCGATGCCGGTGACCAGGTTGGTATATCCCGAGAAGTTAAAATAGATATTCCATGCCCAGCCATAAACCGCCAGCAGAGTATCCCAGCCGTTTTGCCCTTCTGGATAAGTAAAAACCGGGTCAGCAAAACGATCGTTGAGCCAGCTGCTGAGCAGAAAAAGTTTGATCAGCGCCAGCGTAATCAGACACAGCGCACGCTTATATTCCAGCACCGTCCGCATCTGTCCGCTGAACTGTGGAATAAGCTTGCCGGCCCGGTTGATCGGCCCCGCTATCAGCGTAGGAATAAAGCTGATATACAGCAGCGTATTAATGACGCCAGGGTGCGCTATCTCTCCGCGCGCCACCGATAACACCAGGCTTACCGAGCTGAACAGATAAAACGACAGCCCGAGTGGCAGCAAAATCGTGATGGCCGGTGGCGGGATATTGAGCCCGTGCGCCTGAAATAAAGTCAGCAGCCAGTCGCTGACCGGCATAAAGTATTTAAAGACGATAAAATAGGTGGCCAGCATTATGCCCAGCACCATCCCGGTTTTATCACGATATTTATGATGGCTGGCAAGCGTCAACAGTAAACAGACGCAGAGGCTCCAGGAGAGTAAGACCATTAAGGGGTAAAGCCCCATCAGGCCGACAAAAAAATATCCCGCCAGCAGCAAGGCGATATTCTGAATTTTAATCCAGGGGACCAACAGCCAGTACGCAACAAAAAACACCACAAAACCAATTAAAAATTCAAATGTAAACAACATTGCCATAAACGAATTCCTTTCGCTTTCTATTAACAGGCTGATTATTTTGAACAGCTGGTTGCCAGAACGGCTTTTCCTGTAGTGGCAGGTGACGCTATATATCAGCCGACTCCCTGCCGTCTTTTTAATACCGAGGTAAAAGACTCCCCGGTTTCTGCTCGTCACGCTGCGGCATATTCATATTAAGAACGCACGGCTGCTCCCCCGGTAAAAATGCCTGTCGGCAGCAGGCCATGATTCCCGGTCGAAGTCCGGCTTCATCTCATAACCCTCTGCTCATCCAGATGAGAGTATGTGTCGCTCTTCTCCCGGCCGGAAGGCATGTTCGGTATATTCGGACACATTACTTCTGTCGGGCGGAAACAATAACGCTCGTTATAGGTCAACTGCACATTAAACCGGTAGTTCAGCTGGCTGTCGGCCTGTCCATTTCTCGGGTATAATCCATCCCCGTGCGCCAGTAAATGCCCGCCTCAGACAGAATGCGCCGGATAAACTGCAAATCTGTTTCCCGCCACTGGGTGATCAGCTCACGCTACGGGTAGGTGCGCTCCAGTCTGAATTCAAAATCAGGACCTTCCAGCCCAAATTTATTTACTCTTTCTCTGTTTTGATAAAAACATTGCCGCCATCATCCCGGCGTAACAGACTCCATGTCGCGGGGAGCTTTATTTCAGGTGCATACATATCGCTCTGATATTTTGTCGCTTCCGGCATCAGTGCTCCTGCCTGTACATTAATAAATTGCTGGTGTCCTCCGGCCAGCGTGGACCATTGTCCTGAGCAAGGGCATTGTTCACCACTCCGGCAGGTAATACGCTCACCCGGCTCATCATCCAGAAAATACTCTGACTCATCCGGGATACTACCGTCGCAGTAGCGTGTATCTTCCCAGACCAGTCGCCAGTGTACATCGCGGTAGCGAATGGGATCATCGGTGATAAGCATTTCTGTGTCACTTTCCATCAATACGTCGTAATAAACCTGTCGGGGGGCATTCATCCCACGAATAAAATAGTTATAGGCACCGAGGTTTTTAAAACCGCTGATGCCGTTTTTTATCACCAGCAATTTATGGTTGTACATAATTCTGACCGGCTCCCAGACTCCATCACATGGCACCGGGTCATCGGTTTTAATAATGATATCGCTGCGTTCAGGCACTGGAGGCAGATTCTCAGGGAATACCGGATAGGCCAGCCGGGTTAAATTGTAAATATAGTTATCTGGTTCCAGTAAAGTCGCTGCATCAAAAAAATTACAGACATTATTATGTGGCGGATATAATAAATTATCGCCCCGGTATTCTGCCGCCACCCGCCACTTATTAATATTTTCAATTGCTGGCGGATAGGGCTCCCGTTGCCCGCCTCGTTCATCATGACAGGGCCAGTAAAAGTAAGTTCTTATTAAACTAACCGGCCGAAAAAGCTGATCGAACTCACCCGTGTTCATTTGCCATACCTGCCGGTTTCCCACGGCCAGTTCCGGTAGCCCTTCATCATAGAGACGCAGGGCATCGTATGCCCAGACAATCACCTTCGGATGAAAACCTTTCGTTATCTCCTCTGGCCAGGTTTTCAGCGCCGCTTCAAATTTTTGAGTAAAACACGCCCAGGCATCTCGTTTGCGCAACCATAGGCTGTAGCTGCTCAGCCGCTGTAGCAACCAGAACAGCTTGCGCCTGACCTGCTCATCGCTCATCGGGTATTTCTTTTCAAGAGTCATCATTTTTCACCTCCTGTAGTGGTCTGCCGCTCAATCCGGGAGGCATTAATTATCGTTCTGTCCACCACCTTGCCGCGCAGTTCATCATCATGCAGTTCGCGGGTATAGGTGGCATAGGGCGGTTCAATTCCCTCCGGTCGGGTATAGCCATGAACCCCCTCAACATCTTTCCAGTGAGTGGGATAAAATTCAGCCTTCACGCCATTAATTTCAGTGCTGGCAGGCTGCCCGGTCGCTTTCACCTGCTCCCCGATACGGTTCAGCTCTTTTTTCAGCATCTCGTCCAGGTTAATAATTACCTGCTCACCGCCCCCCTGAAGATATTGGGCGGGAATATCGTTCCCGAACTGTTCGGCAATTTTGCCATGCCAGGCATTAGTACCGGGCATGCGGGTGGACAGGTCCTCCGGCAGATGCAGCACCACCAGAAAACCGTTGCCGTTCCATTCATCCAGCACCGCCGATAACTGCCGCCACTCTTCCGCACTGCCCGGGACTTTCTGGTAACCCCAGAATCCCCCGGCCGCTCGAGAGCCGCCGGGATTTGTTGCCAATGTGGTTTCATTGCCAAAGGCTCGAAAAATCGTACTGCCCGCCATCTCCCGTGCGCTCTTGGCAGTAATTTCACCGCTGAAAGAAGCTATATCGGTAAAGACCTGTTGTCCTTTAGCGAATGCCGGGTTTTCTCCTTTCCAGCTAACAATATCCGGATACCCCACCTTCGAATATTTACGCCGGAGTCTAGCTTGGTGAAATTCCTCCGCATGTATACTCGGAAACCGCGTTCCCTGCTTCGGCGCCTCCCGCAGCGAACGCTCGATTAGATACGCCTCTGCCTCACGCCGGATTTCAACCCGCCCCATTCCCGTCGTTATCTTATGTATTTCGCCCCTGTACACCTGCGCCTGCAACACCCGTAGTTTTGCATCCAGCTCTTTCAGCGCCTGCGGGATCATTTTCGACGCCAGCGGCTGCAGCGCCACGAAGCCATCCCGCACCCGGATTAAATCCGCCTGCCACTTCTCCGGCAGCATTCGTCCCACACGGGCCTTCAGGATCTGATTGATGGCGGTGATCATCGTGTTGCAAAAATCACTCATTTTCTCAACAAGCTGCGCCTGGTACTCAACCACGTTCAATTTGTTCAGCCACTTCACCGCATCACCTTCGCCGACGCGGTTCAGAAACCTGATAACCTCGGCAAGCGTTTCCACATTCTCTGCCACTTTTGTTGTCACACGTAGGGCCAGACGTCCGACGCCTTTTATCACGCCGCCAATCACCGGGATCAGCGCAAACAGCAGGATCACCAGAAACACCCACTCAGCCACGCTTTCCCGTTTCTTTGGTTCTTTTGCCAGCCCGATGGAAACCGCAATTAAATCGCGCACTGCCGTCACATCGCCGACCAGCGGGATCATGCCGATCGCCGCATCAACGATGATCTGCCCGATGGTCTGTTTTTCATTAAATGCCCCCTGAAGCGTACCCCAGATCCACTGTCCGGTTTCCAGGCTGGTTTCCTTAAACCAGGCAACGCTCACCCCACTCATTCTACACCTCCGCTGTGTTTCGCTATCAGTGAGTCAATGTCTGTCTCGCTGAGAGATGGCCCAACAAACGACTGATTATCTGTCTTATTTTTACGTAAATAATTCCGGGTATCCGGCCCGAACTCCACCTGCACACTCCCCGGTGGGACGTCTTCCAGATGCAGATATCCCGCACCGTCAAGGTTACCTTCCCGGACAGTGTCATCAGCGAGAGTCGCTTTGAAAGGCGCGCCCACTACTGGGACATCGTCGTGATACAGATACTGCATCAGCGCACTGGCAGAGGATTTAACCGGGTCGGCAAGCCAGGGCATTTCCGGCTGCTGTGACGCAGCCCCCGCCGCCATCGTTTTCTTCACTTTACGTAAATAAGATGCCGTCGTACCGTACTCCACCTTCCCGGCCTCAAGCCGCAGATAGCTTCCGCCGCCGATCAGCGTGATGCGCCTCTTCCCGGCAAAGGAAATATCACCCGCCGAGCTCAGCGTCAGCTTCTTCTGTGCAGACAGCCGCATACTGGCGTTCTGCGCCTGCACTTCCACCGGCCCTTCGCTGGCCTTCAGGCTCAGCTGCCCGGTCCGGGCAAACAGCCCGAGCTTTTCCCCGGCCAGGGCGGTCATATTGCCCATGGCGCCAATGCTGGTGTCCCCTCCTGCACTGACCGCGACGTTTTTCGTCGCGGTCATCTGAAGGTGCTCCCCGCTGGTCATGGCCATCCCTTCCGGCGCCGAGAAAAGCAACGTTTCATTGAGCGGTTTCAGCCGCTGCTCAAACATCTGTATCTGGCTGTCGACATCCCCCTTCAGCGCCTGCGCCTGTTCTGCCGCCATTTCCAGCTGTTGCAGTTGCTGATTGAGCCTGTCGATTTCCTTCAGCGCGGCATCCCTGTCCAGAGCATCACCCTGCGCTTTCGCCTGGGCATCCGCAGCGACAAACAGTCCCTTCCCTGCTCTCAGGGTTCCCCACTCATCGGTGCGCAGCTCTGTGCCCTTACCGCGAAGTTGCCCCTTGCTGTCCACCAGGTGCCCGCTGCTGAGCTGCGTTTTGCCGTACTCCGTGGCGAGTTTGATGTGCTCCTCACCACGCCTGTCTTCCATCCGCAGCTTGTTGTTCGCCGGGGTGCGCAGCACGTTGCGGGTGTGGTTGTCGCGCGTAACGTGGTCCGGGTGTTCTGAGTCGTGCAGCGCATACGCGATGTACGGCAGGTCAATATCACCATTGCTGTACGCAATCGCCACTTCGGTCCCGTCGGTGAGCGGCGTATGCCAGCCCGGCGCTTCACCGGCATACGGCTTCGCCATCCGCAGCCACAGGTAGCCGTAACCGGCTTCCGTCCCCTCCCGGTCGAAGTCCGGCTTCACCCGATAGCGCCCCTGCCCGTCCAGGTGAGCGTAAATGTCGTTCTTTTCGCGACTTTCGATCCGGGCCGGAATCGTACCTGGGATGACCGGGCGAGGGATCTCTACCGGACGGAAGCAGTAACGCTCGGTGTAAGGCTGGCCCCGGACTGACACGTGCAGACGGGAGTCCCGGGCGCCCCGGAAGGTCACCAGGGTCAGGATGATGCCCTCTTTCAGGGCCGCGATGACATCACCCTGCGGCTCCAGCACCTGTCCGGGCGTGAGGTGTGCAGCATTGCTGAAAAGATGAATCCGGGCCGACCGGCTGAGTTCCCGCTCGTGATGAAGCCGGGCATAAAACGCGCCGGATTCGGTTTCCGGCTCCGGGCTGGTGTCGTCACCCGCGTCACGATAAGGCGCCGCGTAGCGGTAATGCTCCCCGGTGGTGACCGCATCACTGCGCACGCTGACCGTCGCATCCATCGGCATGGTCGCAGTCCGGTAGTTGTAATCCCGCGTGGCGACGGTGCCGGTGGCCACGCTGTGCCAGGTCCGCACTCCCCAGACCGATTCTGCCGCCCCGTCAAACAGACCCGACGGCTCGCGGTACGGCAGGCACACATCAAACCGGTAGTTAAGCTGGCTGTCGGCCAGGATGTACGTATCCAGACCGCGCACGTCGTCCATCTCCGTGCGCCAGTAAATCCCCGTCTCAGACAGAATGCGCCGGATAAACTGCAAATCCGTTTCCCGCCACTGGGTAATCAGTTCACGCGGCGGGTAGGTGTGCTCCAGCCGGAACTCAAAATCCGCGCCCTCCAGCCCGTGTTTACGCAGCACCTGCTCCACCACCTCCGGGACGGACTGATGCTGAAACACGGCGCACTGCCGGGTGTATCCCAGCAGCGCCAGGCGGGAGCTGAGTGTGAGCCGGTAGTGTGACTGGTCCCGGGAGGTGGACAGCCATTCCAGACCGGTCACCACGCCGTGGACATTTTTGCCGCTACGCATCCTGAAAGAGGCATGCTTCATCAGCACCTGTTCCGGGGGAATGTCCGCCTGCCGGCAGGTGAACTCGATGTCCCAGCTGAACGGCTCGCTGAGGGCCTCCCTGCCGCGAAAACGCAGCACATCCGGCCTTACCGCACTGTCACTGATATCCAGAACGTAGCGGGTCTGTCCGTCAAAAAGCGCTGACCAGTTATCCATCACGTCACTCCTTTACCGGCACAGGGCTGAGCCAGCCGTCACCCAGCTCAATCGTGCGGGGTTTGTCCGGGTCCAGGTCGTCACGGGTCAGCACCAGTCGCCAGCGATTCTCCTTCTGATCCGGCCGGTTAAACAGCCCCACCACGGCCACGAACTGAGCATATTCATCCATAGGCATATTGAGGGTCACGCTGCCGCCGGGCATCACCAGCAGCGATTTTGACGCCAGTATGTCGTCCTTAAGCGCAGTATCGGCATTGCGCAGCAGCGTCTGGTAATCGGCGGCTTCAACCGCTTTACGATCCCTGAGCTGATAAACCCGCACCATCGTCGCCAGCGGGATCTGCGCGCTATCAGCGTTAATGGCCGTACGCGGAGTAAAATCCAGATGCAGCGTTTTAATTTTTTTGTAGAAGATGGATTTCGTGATGCTGACCGCACCGTCTTTGACGGTCTGCGTCAGGCCGCAGCCTGCGAGCAGGCCACAGGCAATAAGCGTCAGCGTCCACCAGCGGCTTACTGTTGCCATTCAAAAGTTCCTTTATTGAGAGAGGGAGTGCGTGATGAGTCGAAGCGATAATGTCCGTCTTCAGCGGGGGGTAACACCGAACATTGCAACCCTTTAAAGCAACCCAGGCTGACGGTCAGGCTCTCACGATTATTGCTGAGTTTGCCTGCTTTCAGACCCAGTAAACCGGTACGGCCCAGTTGTATACGCCGGCTTTTGCCAAGACGGGGTTCAGGCAACAACCGCACAGGCACCGTGAGGCGTAGTCGGGCATCACTACGGTAACCGAGATAGACGCGCATCAGGGCCAGCAAATCGGTATGGAGTAAACCACCGGGCAACCAGCCCACGGCTTCATCCGGGTCATCCGTTTCCAGTGTCACCAGTACCCGGCTGCATGCCTCTTTTGCCGTTTTACCCAGTGTGGCGCGCTGCGAAAGATGAACACGATTTCCATTACCCAGACCACTGCGGCTCTGAATATGGACCTTAACCGGATCGGGTTCGGTGATGATGACTCGGGTATGCGGGGCTAACAGGCTCACCAGGGCCCGAATGCCTTCTGCATTACGGGTGGGGAGGCGCATAGTACCCAGCAAGGCCAGGAAGCGCGAAACCGGCGTTGCCACTTGCTCAGCTGTACCCGGTATACCGAGTCCGACCAGCCCCAGTAGACACTGTGATGTGGCATCGCGCCCTCCCGCCTCAAAGGTGGCGGGATAGGCGTATTTTCGCCAGATCCGGTAATACTGCGTCGTGATGCGGTGGCTGAAAATATCCAGAAACGAAGTAACCGCCTCATGCCCTTCACGGCGCTGTGCAATATCATCCAGGTAGGACGAAGGCAGAGGAGAATCCACGCCATAAACCCCCAGAAATGTCGTGCGAACCGTTGGGGGCAATGTCGGGTGGTCTTCATCGGTCTCAACCGCTTTAAGGGTACTGACCGGGAACCCCATGCCAGGCCAGGGCCGGAAGCGTACCGGGTCATTGCCCGGGTGACTGGTGGTACCCAGCTTTGGCGCGGCCGGATTTTCCTGTTCCAGCAGCTGGCAGAAACGATAAAAATTGGCCCGCCAGATGTCTCTGTTAAGGGCTAACGTCAGCCCGGTACGTGCTGGCTGTGATTCTCGCGCCATCTCAATCGTTTCCCTGTCGGTTGCAGTACCAGCGTAAGTTGGTTAAAGAGGTGAATATCGGCATAGAGCGCGAAAAATCGGTGCAGCATCTCGCCGAAAAGATTTACATCACCCTCGCCTGCAAAATTATCCATATTCAGCGTGACCTCAATATCCACGCCCCGGAGCATAAAGCCTTTCTCAAAACGGCGGATTAGGGTGTGCTTCACGGCGACTATCGCTTCAAGTCTGCGGCGATTCATTTCATCGTCGGTCCAGTCATAGAGCGCCAGCGTTCCCCGCAGGACCTCAGGATTGTCCATCATGCTGAGGAAGTTTGAGCCGAGGTGACTCATCACCCGCCAGTGGAAACGGTCGTTTGCCGGGGGATAAAGTGGCATCGTCGGCGCGGAAACATTCAGAACTCTGACGGGCACTTTGCCCGCTTTGACCACCCTGTCCAGCAGGGTACTTTCCAGTGCCTTACGTGGAAGCTGGCCATTTGTACCGGTTATTCGCATCGAGAGGGATTCCGGTTTTTCGGACAGCTGCTCCAGCTCGAACGAACGGCCACCGAGAATTAACCAGGTGTCATACAGACCAGAAGGACCGCGTTTTACGCGAGTATGGAAATAACGCTCAGGGGCATCGTGCCGCATCATACCGCCCCGGTGCCGGAAGCTGGTGAACGGCACATAGGGATGTTTGCCATTCTTCACTGCACCATGAATATTATCGACACTGTAAATCTCGGTGTGGCCATCCTGAAGACGCAACGGCCTGAGCAGGTATTCGTTATCCAGCGGGTTAAGCGTCAGCGGATCGGCTTCCAGGGCAAAGAGATTGATAACCGGCGCACAGTGCAGACGGAAGTTTTCTGTCTCGAAAGGCAGATCGGAAGGCCATGCTTCACTGAGTACAAGGTCGATTTCAAACCAGGTGCTGCTTGCAGTGAGCCCGATAGTGTCAAGCCCACGCAGTTCAACAAACATAAACTTTGGACGGAAGCTGAAATATTCCAGCAGCAGCTGATAACCACTGAAGGCGGTATCCGCTTTCTTCCACAAACCATCATTGTCATCAAAGCCCATGGGTTTACACCAGCCATTAAACTGATGACGTTCGGTATGCGTCCCGGCATGGCGGGCATAGATAGCATGTAGACGACGAGTCATTGCCAGATGCAGCGCGGAACTGATCGGGCTCTCTGCGTTAAGGAAAATGGCGACTTTGTCGATTCCGGCCTTACTCCAGTCCACTTTTTCGGGGCATTCGAAGCGCAGGCGGATCGCCGAGCGGCCATCGGTTTCGGTGTGCAGGCGTACATCAGCAAGGTGGAGTGGTTGCAGTGGAACATCGCGGGTGGTGCGGTACTGACAGGCGGTTTTATGCGGCCCAACAGGACGTGACAGAACGGAGAAACCTTCAGCCAGCATTTCGGCCTGACGCAGACTACGCCAGTCAGGTGAAAACTCAACGATGGCCAGCGACGGAATAGTCCGCATATAGTGCGGCCACAGCAGACTCACCAGCCCTTCGGTCAGTTCCGGCAGGTCATCATCCAGCTTTTCACGCAGACGGCCCATCAGGAAGGCAAAACCTTCAAACAGGCGTTCTACATAAGGATCGCGGGCGCCAGGTTTATCCAGATTAAGCATCGCTGCCCGATCCGGGTGGGCACGGGCAAACTCTTTACCCGCCTCACGCAGGTAGCGCATCTCTGCTTCGTAATAGCGCAGGGTTAAATCATCCATGCACAAAATTCCTGAAAATGATTAAAGAGAAAATTAGCCAAAGAGCACCATGGCACGTACAGAGTCGAGGACTGCCGGGCCCGCAAGTCAGTGGCATCAGAAGGGCTTTAACGGGGTTGCTGCGACCCGCTTTCATGCGTAAATGATTCAGGCGGTGGACCTGGACTTCACACAACAGGCCGGGAATTCAGCCTCACGTCGTTTATCTTTTTTGCTGAAAATAACCGGGAGATTAGCCTTCCATCTCTTTTGCGAAAGCCAGCGCCGGCTGTATTTCCCCTTATGACTACTGGGGTTTTTCTGCGCCAGCGGCGACATTGAAGACAGATTGAGGTAGCGAGAATCCCTGGAGTTTCAGTAACGCCAGCGGCCCGTCGCCCAGTTCGCTGCGCATTACAAACTTCAGCGGATTGCCGTCTGCTGTGATCCATACCAGTTGCATGCGGCTTGTATCGATAGGTGTGAGCAGGGCTTTGTCCAGCAGGCGAATGAACCCCCAAGGCCCCGGGTGACTGGCATAGAGTTGCATACCGCTGTTGATGCTGCGCCAGCTTAAGTTCGCCCCCGGATAATATGTATTTCCTGGCCAGCTAAAACTCTGCCAGTTTTCCATCTGATTGAAGTAATCCAGGTTCTGCTCATCGAGAGTCAGTTGCACTCTGGCAACATCCCGTGAAGGACGCGCCATCAGTTCGAAGTGAACACCTGCATCGCCCTGAGAGAACACGATATCAGAAAGCTCTGCCAGCTGATTAATAGCCCGGAGGAAATCCGGGCTGACAACCATCCCCTGGCTTGCGGAAGGATCCACGACCCAGCGATTACCTTCCTGATGAAGGATCCCACTGAGGTTCGCTTTCAGAAAGGTAGCGATTCGACCTGAGTCACTGCGCAGAAACTGCGCCAGCAATGGCAGTGAGGCATCGCTGCCGGTGGCTTTAAACGGATAACGTCCCGCAAAGGCCTTATTCCATTGATCGACAATCGCCGACTGCCAGCGTGCATTCAGACTCGCCGCCGCCGGGGCCAGCACCTGCCGCCAGGCCAGATCCAGTGGTTGTACAAATAATGACTCGCCAAACCCGTTCCACTCCTGACCCAGGCTCGCCGCAACCAGACTGCCGTAATCACGAGTATCGGTCAGGTCGATGGCTTTCCCCTGAAACACGGTCTGGGCCAGCATCTGCGACATGGCCTGCGGGTCCGGGGCGCTGGTGACCTGCTGAAGTTTTAGCCTTACCTGGGTAACGCGAGCCAGCCAGGACTGGAAACTGAGATTGCCGTTGCTACCGCTGCCTTCTTTACCTTCCATCAGCCCCAGTAATGGGCCAAATACCCCATCAAGAGGACCTTTTGGCCCCTGTGCCTGTTCAATAAACTGTTTTGCATTTTTCTTCTGACCGATCAGTTTTTCTGCTGAATCCACTATCGAATCGGCCAGTGCCTCGCCCTTCTGTCCTGTTTTTCCCTGCCAGGCCAGCGTGTTCATCAGTGCCACCAGAGGCGACTGACGTACATCGCCGATCAGATTGAGCTGGGCAATCGCTTCAGATAGTGACGTAGCTTCCTGCCACTGAATGCTGTTGACCATGTTCAGCCAGGCATTACCAAAATCAGTAAAATATCGCTCCGTCAGGCGGGCCTTCAACGCATCCGGGGAAATATCACTCCCGGTCTGATGGGTTTTATCTGATAGTACCCAGTCGATTTCATCTCGTCGGGTTTTAACTACCTCGTTAATCGCATCCTGTACCTGCTCGTCCCAGGCCTGGCGCGTAAACATTCCGGGGACGACTTCGTCAGTGCGGAATACCGTTGAGGCATCGGTAGCACCGGTCAGATCCGCAAGCGTTAAATCCGGCCAGTTGCTGGCAACGCGCTTAAGCATGTCCTGATACAGCCCGGATTCGGCGTTACGCTGCCCTATCTGCTTGAGCAGAATCTGACGTACCGTGCTGATTAACTCACTATCAGGTTTAATCTTCCATTCCGGGTGTGATGGGAGGTTCTGCGCATAAAAACCCAGCAGTTTCGGTGCCATTTCCTGCCACGTGCCATCCGGCACATTGGGACGCTTCGGCCAGGCAGACAGCACATTTTTTGCCAGCCAGCCCGCGTCCACTTTGTCCGGCCGCGCCAGCATCAGATAACTTTTGAGCAGGTCGTAGGTATGCTGTGTGCCCTGTGTGCGGGCATCACTCGCTGGAGGAAGTTGCACAAAGGCGTTCAGTTGCTGCTTCAGATGGTCTGCGGTGGCATCCCTCATCAGCTTCGCATTATTCTTCGCATACAGCGGCCAGAGCGCGGCCAGCGTGTCGCTGTCCTGATTAAGGCCAAAGCGGGTGTACCACGGAGCGCCGGTCGCTTCACGATGTTGCAGACGGGCGATGGATTGCTGTAAATCGAGCTGGTTATGCAGACGTTCGGCCAGTGGTTTTGCAGAATCCGCCGCCTGCCTCGCCGTTTCCTGCGCCTGATAAATCTGGGCACGGTTAACGATGAGAGACAGCAGTGTACCGGCCCCCCATAAGACAATCAGGGAAAGCAGGCTTAACCGCAGCATTCTCAGCCAGTCAAAGCCCAGTTTCCTGCTGCTGACGGCGTCGCAGTCATCAATGACGGCTTTCCACGTCGGTGTAGTAAGGTGGGTGTTGGGTACCGAACCGGCCAGGGCCAGTTCAGGACTAAACATCACACCACGTAAACGCCAGGCCGCAGATCCCTGCATCAATCCACTGAGCAAAACGGTGAGACTGGCTTTCAGTTCATGCCGTAGGCGGTAGGACAACTGAAGCAGACCATCATGTGCCGGATCGTTCAGGATCTGTGCCATTCCGACTTTTTGCAGGTGTTGCGTCAGTGTAGTAATCGCCTCATCCGCCTCTTTTATTGTTCCTCCTGGCCCGAATATAACCCCTGTTGCAGCGGTTTCCCGCTGCTGCTGAGCGTTGTCCGTCAGCCACAGCCATACCGGGGTCTGCCAGCCCAGCTGGTAATCAGCTTTCTGGCGACAGCGCAGAAAAGCATCCCGTTCGGTATCTGTCGGGAGGGCTGAAGTGTTTATTACCTGAATGATGCCATCAATCGGATGGCCAGAACGCAGGCGTTTCAGTCTGGAAAGAAAGGTCTCATCCGGGAGCGACTGGGCTTCACCACCATAAATCAGCACGTTGCCGTCGCCTTCCTGCCAGAGGTCATGACACAGGCCCGGCGCCGCCTTATGGACTTCATCCTGCTTGCCCATCACCAGAAGTAGCCGCACTTTACGTTGCCAGCGGCGTCCATAGCGAAAGTACAGGTGTTCGGACACAGCGTCTTCACTGAAGATCGGTTCATTGTCCTCTTCTTCACTGGCAATCGTGTTCATCACCGGGGCGGCGAGCTGAGCCTTTTTTTGCCCCCAGTGAAAATACAACCCGGATTTACCGGCGAAGTCGAAAGACTTCTCTACCAGCCAGCCGAGTAAAAACATCGCGGCGACCAGTATGGCGCAGAATGTGAGTATGCGTTGACCCTCATACGGACCGAACCCGATGGCTGAAGCCACATTTTCTGGGAAGGCATAAAACAGAAATGCCAGTATGACCGTCAGAAAAAATGCGACAGTCACAACGGAACCAATAAGTGTTTTAACTTTTACCTTAGCCATTCTTAGGCGTTCCCTTGCAAACTTCTTCTTTAGTGATGACGGCGATCCAGACGTCGTCTTTGTCAGCGGCGGGTTGGGAGGCAATAACCTGCACCCCTCGTTGTTCAAAGGCTGCATCGGCGAGCGTGATGGCAACCCATGGAGCCGCATGGCCGGTGTAGCCCAGCACAGGGTCGATACTGAAGTTGTCTTCAGAAAGACTAAACTCAACACCGCTCGCCTCGCAGGCATTGTTCCAGCCGCTACCTGCTGTCAGATCTGGACCAGAAATCCAGCTGCCCCGGAGTGCGTCGGGACCGATGTTGGCCCAAAGCAATGCACGTTTAAGCGTTTTGGTCAGCGTGGATTCAGTTCCTCTTTCCGGGCGATGAAGCCGGAGTGCATCCGGCCAGGCGTGGGCTTTGCGATTGCTGAATATCACCATCGAGACGGCATCTGCATCTTCTTCCTGGGGGGACGCAGGTAACGACAGCGTGATGGCAACAAGAATGCCTGGCTTGTCCCATCGCTTGTCCAGCCAGGCATCAAACGCACCCAGCCCTTTTCCTGTCATCAGACGAAATATCCTGCCCGTCTTCAGTAAGAGCTCGGCCTTAAGCTGCTCTTCAACCAGGGGATACAGGTCGCTGTCACAGTCCAGCATCAACCAGCATGGCAGCGCTGGCGGAAGCGGCTGAACAATCCCCTCCACACGGGTGGATAGTTTTATAACCGCAGCTTTCAGAGCCCTGGCTAAATCTGTCTGATATTCTGTTAATGCCGCATACCTCACCGGTTTGTCACTTCCCCTGGGGCGGGAGAAGTTGATAACGGGGGCCGCGACTTTCATTGCATCCAGCAACTCGCCAGTTTTATTTCCGGACGGAACCTGAATTTGCGTACCAAGGATCCAGGCACAGCGCTGACCGCGCAGAATTTCGCTGTCGATGAGTGCTTCACGCTCCAGATTATGCGACTCCGCACCGACCTGTTCAGCTTTATAGGCAAACCGGCGTAAACCGAAAATAAGCCCCCAGGTGCAAAATGGAAGACCCAGTGCGGTGAACCAGAAGACAAATCCGGTACGCTCTGATGTCCAGCACCAGAATGTGAGTGCTATGCCTCCCAGCATGGCAATAGCCAGGAACCACAACCAGCGACGGGTGCAAGGACGCGCTATCTTTGGTGCTTTTTCGGGGATGGCATCCAGCCAGACGGGCATAATCAGGCAACCCTGGCTGCGGAAAATGAACTGATCAACGTACAGCCACAGGCGCATTTGTGACCGTGAAATGCAACCGGAATACCATGATCAAGGTAATCAGGATTACCTTCTACGATGGTTGTTGGGCCATGACCTTCGATTGGGCAGGAGACTTTGTCGCCTTTTCGGGCAACGCCGATACCGCCAAATTTCATTGTTTCGGAAGCGGTCAGTACCGAGCCGCCGTGGGTAGTTTTATCGCCTTTTCTGATTATCTGAAGCATTTTATTCCTCTTCAGGGATAGATATCCCCATGTTAATTGATGCTACTTTGTTATCTTTTAGTGTGAAATCCAGATACATATCACCTAGTGTATAACTGATTTTTTTAGGCGTTATTTGTGCCTGATTCGCAGGATAGGCTTTAAACACTTTATCAGCAGGGTCGCCAACTTTTATTCCGCGTAACGTAGAAAACGTTGGGGTTTTTAAGTTGATTGCCGAGATTATATAGTCATCATCAATTGTATATTGTCTCTTATCATAATTAGCATTTGAGGAAACCAAACTTATATCTTTATAACTATGCATTGTGTATTTATATAACCCACCAACAGCATTAGGGAAATCCCCTATAAAAGAAGAACCTATCTCGTCTTCATCTATGCCAGAAGTTTTATTGCTATAGAAAGAACCAACCCCAATCCATTTCTTATTTTTTATGACGATAAAGTCAACAATGTTAATTTGAGTGTTGTTGTGAAGTGTGATGGTTGGATTAAATTCTTTTAGTTCTGATTGGGGAATCCAGCCGAAAACATCTTTTCCCGAAGTTGTCACATACTGCGCCAAAATGAAATCTGCATATTTTTTGAGAGCATATACATTTTCACCTTTAATGATAAAGGTGTTTTCTTTTGGGCAAGTTCGGTCAGGCGCATTATAGAGCATAACCTTTTTCTTAGCCGCTGTTGAGAATGCATTGCTTGGTATCATGAGCCCTCCGCTAAAAGCCTGTGTCGCAGCTAAATCGGAAACTAATTCACAATGATTTTTTATAGGGTGATTGTTTTTTATGTCGATGTGTTTTAGTTGTGATTTGTCAAGCCATCCAGTGACTGACCATGACTCATTTTTTGCATAAGAAGCAGAAACATAGTCGTTGTATTCTGTATGCCCGGTTATAATATCTCCTGGCACCAAGAAAAGATTATTAATCTTGCAAGCCTTATTCGGGGAACTAAAGAAATAAATCCGCTTTGTTGAAGCCACTTCAAAAGAATTGTTATCCGGATTAATGTAAGTTTGCGATGTTTCAGATTTTCTTCCATAGTTTTCACAATCGTCTTTCGCAAATGCAATACTTGAGTATAAATAAATTGAGATTATGAAGATACACTTCATAATTAGGCATTCCTTCATTAAAAGTCCTTTTATCGCTTTGAAGTATGTGTCTTTATTAAGGCTCTACCTTAAGCCAGTATGCATCATCCGTGTTTATGTATGATGAATCAGCAATAACTGCTATGACTTTGTCGGATAGTTTTCAAACGAAATAGACTGTACAATATCCGATGAGTCTAGGCAGAAGCTTAGCTTCATATCAAAGTATTGATAAAATCTGCAACCGTCCTCAGTATCTTTATGACTATCCATTCCATATTTTTAAGTCACCATATTCCAACTGTCGCCGACTTTTATGCCTTGGAAGGTTTTGTATTTATTATCAGTAAATGTGATCGCTGACACGTACGTATCATCGAAACCTAATTTTTTCTCTATTATCTCATTGGCCTGAAATATTGCCACAACTTCATTTTTGATTGTTTAATTCCAGGATTCGAACCCATTACTAAAACCGTTTTTGTCGGGATTAGGGAGTTTTACACCAGGCTCTTTAGCCCATTTATTTAATTCAGGAGTGACTTTTCCTAAAAGAACGGTTTTTTGGCCATTTTCTGCCCATGCAAAATTACCGTAAATTAGCTCATTATTCTGTTCATCACCAGAGGCAATTTCTTCGTTCTTTATCCATCCATCAACGACTGCACCATTGTTATTAAAAAAGTTTGCGAAGCAATCTTCTTTGTTTTCTCTATACTTGAGCAACTTATCATTATTCATTATGAACGTGCTCGTCTTACAATCGTTTTTGGGTGAAGAGTAAAAATAAACTCGTCCCTTTGACTTAGCTTCTATAGGTACCGGTTCTTAATATGGATTGTAAGGGTAATCCGCTTTGCTTGCTGTACAGCTATTTGCAGCAATTGAATTGCCTGCAAATAACAATAATAAAAAACACAAACTTAAATTGAGATGCTTCATTACTTGGTGCTTTTATAAACTGGAACACCAAAAATCAGCTCATGCATCGTTGGGTTCAGTGCATGACTTCTTTCCCGATTACCGAAACAATCTATCGTAAAACTCAGCGCTTTAAGAATGATGTGGGTGTATTATCCCTTTTTATGACAAGTTGTATATTAGCTGATTAAGGTTTTTAAATTTTATTCAATAGGGTGGAGTTTATCGACTTTACACCCTTGGTTTGTGTTGATTCCTTGAGCCCCCTTTTTTACTAAGATGCTAAAAGGTATGAACTGAACGTTTTTACATTCTTCAAGTGCTTTTTTGGTTATAGCAAAATTATAGCATTTATTGCCAGTATTATCTTCGCTGATGTTTATGCATTCTTCAGGCGCTGTAGTCAGTTTGTTCTTTATAATGATGTCTGGGATAAATTCACAAATAGGTTATCCTTCACTTTAAGGAACACTTGTATATCCAGTATTTTTCAAATCTGATAATTTGAGCCACCCATCGACTGAATCGCCATTTTTTTGAAATATGATGAAAACAAACATCCATTAAGTATGGTATATCCTGAAAAAACATTACCATCAACTAAAAATAAATTGCTAATCTTGCATTATTTACCTGATGCGCTATTGAAGTAAAGTCTGGTTTTCGATACAGCCTTAAATAAAAAAATAGAATAATCTACATATGCTTACTCCTTCTCAGCCGTTTTGGACAGAACGAAAAAAAATAGTTATCATAGGAGTAGAAACAAAAACCATATAATAAGATGGATAGCATGGTTTTAATAATTTCAATCCGCTGCTTTTCATCTGGCCACCGTTAAATATATGAAATAACCTTGAGAAATAAATATTTAGTTTTTAATTTCACTTGGAGTAAGTTTTTGTATGCGGCTAGAATCCACCCATAAATAATATACTGCCCCGTCTTTTGCTTGATATTTAACATACGAGGCACCCCGTGAGCTTCTTTCAACTTCCACATATTCTCCTGGCAAAATAAAAACACCAGCTTCTGGGATTGATAATTTATTATCTTTATAAAACTGTAATCTGGAAACACCATTGACTCTGTAAATTACTTTTTTGTTTAGGCAGTTGAGGTATACTGAAGCGTATCTATTATCAAACTTTAATTTTTCCGGATTATCTGGATCAATAGTAACATCCTCCAAGTTGAATTTGATGTAATCATATTTCACCCATAAAAGAAAGCCTTCGCCTGGAGTATCAGTTGACTGCATTTTATTAAATTGAACTTTAGCATTTATATCATTGCCATTGACGCTATCAATATCTGCTTTAATGAGACTCCTATCCACTTTCAACTCTTTTATCAAAGTTGCATTACTGGAAGCCACTATTTTATCTAGAAATTGTGAGCATCTATCAAAATCATCATTAGTAACGCTAGAAAATGCTGAGATAGAGTAAGTCAATAAAACAAAAGAAAGTGCTTTAAATTTGATCATGACTTTACCTCAGAAAATTCATTAGTGAATCTGGGTTTGATCGCACCACACTCTTCTCTATATAGTTTTTGGGCTGAGTCTTGGGTTGAGTACCATCGGGCATAGTTTCCGCCGTGCTTATTAATATAGTACACAATATATTCCATCGAACTCTCAACAGAATCGAATACTACAAATTGCTTTGGCTTATCTGTGACTTGGGAATTCCCTCCCTGTCCACTTAACCCTCTTCCTTCTTTTTTACTCCAAATCCCAATCGGTTGATATTCTGGATGTTGCAAGAAAAAGTCAGAACTCCATCCGTATGCTGGGGGAGCACCATGTACCTCCATACCAGGAGCACCACAATATTGATATTGACCAGAAGTAAAGTGTTTGGTCTCGATACGAAACATTCTTTCAACTATTACAGACATGTCTTTACCGTATTTATCATATATTTTACGTAAAGCTTCTTTCCCATCCTGCACAGTGAAAAGTCCCGAATGTCGTTTTTTTATGCTAATCATTGTCCCTAAAAACATAATTGCATGCATATGCCACAATGAAGGCCCCAGCCTTTCCGTCGTGACATCCTGCATCCAGGCCATCCTGTCCAGAAAATCTTCGCTGTACTTCTTCCATTCGGGAGCTTCTTTCTTCAGCGCATTCAGGAACGGCTGCCAGATAGCATCGCCCTTTTTGAAGTACCAGTCGCTGGGATGTTTTACGATAGTTTTCTGAATAACGTCTCGATAGTCAGGATTATGCAGCGCACGCCAGTATTCCATTGGTGAATAGCGGTCGCTTCCGCTGTCGATTTTATCCATCAGCCGCTGATAATTATGCTTCACCAGGGCATGACTGGTTCGGGTATCCGCTGTGGCAGCCTGATAAAGTGAGTCAATAAGGCTCCGAAAAAATCCGGTCGGCTGGTTTTTTCCATCCAGGTAATCAAAGCTGACAGGCTCTGCGGTTTCCGTTCTGAAACCCAGCTTTGCCAGATCATACTGTGACAGAAGTTGAGGCTCAGCCTGGCCTTTTAACGCATAGGCATTTTCTGGTCGCAGCTGCCAGTATTCCTGTCTGGTCAACTTATCGACTTCCGTTTGCACCTTTTTCAGTGGCAGGATCCCGGTCCTGGTTGTCACCCTCGTATCCTTTGCGAATGTTCCTGTGGAAACATCTTTTGTGTACAGAGCAAGACCAGGAGAATACTTCAGCCAGAGAGGATTCTGTTCTCCCACTTTTTCTGGGTTGGTCAGGAATTTTTCCAGATTCTCATCCATGCTGGTACATTCGATATGAACCTGGTATCGGGCCTCATATCCGCCTTCCTTTGGTGCCTGATAGTAGCCCATGTGCCCAATCGGGTCACCGGCCTTAATAGCGAATGGTAAACTGAGACTTACCGTTTTATCGAATACCATGCCTTCCTTTGCGGGGGGAAGCAAGTGTCGCCACCAGCATGGACCGGCTCCCGGCGCTGGCTTAACGTTGTGGTTATCAACAACAACCCAATAGCGCTGACCAAGCGTGAGAGTACTGCTGGTTTCTTCGGGTAAACCTTTCAGCGTCACAAGTCCATATTTTCGATGGTTATTTCCTGTAGCGTTAAGATTACTGTCTGCCGGGTTCCACTCCACTCTTGCCCCTTTAGGCATGCGCCCGGCAATTTGTGGAGAAGTTTTATCTGAAGTCAGTTTTGCCGTGAGCCAGTCCATTTCGGAAAAGGCTTTAAGTGTATCCTGAGTAATCCACTGAACTTCCGAGCCTGACTCATAAGCAGAATACGGGGCCAGATGCATATAAAGGGTATAGAAATGCAGGCCGCTGGATTCCGTTTCACCCGGTTGAATATAGTGTTTTACGAGCACGAATGAACCGGAAAAACTCAGCGGGCCGGCTTCCCAGGCAAGCGACAGATAATCCTTGCAGACACGATAAGCAACGATTTCCCCATCTGCCATGCAACGTATAGCCTGTTCACCTTTAAAGGGGACCGGGAAATCTATCGCTTCAAAGGGAGATTTACCGCTCAGCGCACACCACGGCGTCGTAGCTTCGGTGATATGGATCCCGCCATGCCACATCCCGCTGCGGCCTATTATATATTGTCCGGTGGATTCACCATCCAGATGTGAGAGAATATCTTCCTGATTTTTAAACTCGCCTCCCCGTTTGTTGGAGTGAATTGGCCAGACAATGTTGATCTTCCCTTTTTGGGTTTTGGGAGAGCTTTGGGTTGCACTATTATTGTCTGAATAACGGTATAATTTATAGGCTATGTTTTGGTCTCGGTATACCTGAGCAGGATAAAACCCCTTTTCCTGGAAAAAATCAGAGACCCAGTGTGTACCATTAAACATTGCCATATGGCCATGCACATGATGTGGTGCTGCCTGGATTACGACAACATCTCCCGCTTGCTGATCAGATATTGTGAATACACCGCCACTACGCACTGTAGTGACGTTATCCACCACTCTAAAGTTATTTTCAATCAACCAGGGGCCATAATTTTTAGCTGATTCAATTCCTGAGTTTTTTGCAGATACCCCTCCAGCAATCAATGCTTTTTTAACATAACGGGCACATTTTGACTCGCCATATTTAAGCTTTTTATCTATGCCATTTTTGAAATTCTCAGCGTTAATTTTTGCCCTGACCAGGGCTTGAGTATTTAAAACACTAACTGCGATTTTCTTATCCAGCATTTATTCGCCTCCCTCTGCTTGTCGAGGACAATAAATGCTACTTTTGGATATAGGCTTAACGGAATCTATTAACCACTTATCTTTTTCTTTTGTCAGGTTAACGGCATACAGGGACACGCCCTTACCATATCCTAATGTTAGCTTAACCTGTGCGACATGGTCGCTCTCTGAAACAGTTTCCACATTAATACTGTGCTTCCATTCTTCACATATATCCTGAGCATCTACAAAATAATCAGCACCTGATTCATCATCATCCCGCAGCGTTCTGAGATGTTCAGTTGTGTAGTCAAAAATGGCTTTTTGGGTTAGTTTATCAGCTAATTCCATATCAGACATCTCAGAGGCGACCAGATAATCATGATAAAACCCCGTGACAACTTGTGTAGGTGTCAAACTATTATTCGCTGAAGCTAAGACCATATCAGACACGAATAACAAGCAGCAAATAAAAAAAAACCTCTTCAACATAAAACCTCTCCATAGATATTTATATAAACTGTTGACGTGTGCTTTTAAAATTGGCCACGTTCTTATTGTTCCGATACGCTGGTTATTTCCATTTATTATCAATTATTTCAAGCAATACCTTAACCTCAACCTTAGACCCAGAACCTGTCGAAATATTGAGTGCTTGTCAAGTAATTATCGAATTCACCTTCAATTCCTAATGATTGAATGTGGCAGTGTTTTTTTCAGAGTGAATGTCGTCAGACCGACGTCTGGTGCTTTGTTGATCAAGAGCCAAAAGTGGCTTTCTATGAATTCCTGGGATAGTTTTCAAATAAAATAGACTGCACAACACCAGATGGGTCAAGACAAAAGCTTATCTTCATATCAAAGTATTGATAAAATCGGCAATTGCTTTCAGCATCTTTTTGGCTATCATTTCCATATTTCGCCGTGACCATACCCCAGCTGTCTCCGACTTTTATGCCTCGGAAGGTTTTGTATTTACTATCAATAAAAGTGATTGCTGAAACATAAGCATCATCAAAGCCTAATCTTTTTTTTATTACTTCATTAGCCTGAGATATTGTCACAACTTCTTTTTCAATCGTTAACGTCCAGGACTCAAACCCATTATTGAAACTGTGGTTATCATGTTCATTCACTTCAAGTCCAGACTCTTTGACCCATTTATTTAACTCGGGAATAGCCTTCCCTAAAATATTAATTTCCTTTCCATTTAATTTCCATGAAAAACCACTGTATGTTAACTCATTTTTCTTTTTATTGGCTGGGATGATGTACTCATTTTTACCCATCCATCAACAACAGCGCCATTTTTATTCACAAAGTTTACGTAGGAATAACCATTGCTTTCTCTATATTTGAGCACCTCATCATTATTAATTATGAAGGTGCTCGTCTTGCAATCGATTTTTGGTAAAGAGTAAAAGTAAATCCGCCCCTTTGACTGAGCTTTTTTAGGTGCTGGTTCTTGATGTAAGTTGTAAGGATAATCCCCCCATCCTGCACTGCAATTGATAGCAGCAATAGAACTGAATGGAAATAGTGACACTAAAAAAACCAGCCACATTTTAATATGCTTTTTTAATTTACTTCTTATGAATGAAGACATATCAAAAATAACTCCCTGATCGCATTTAAATTTTCCTTTTGGTTTTCAATGGACATTCTGCATGTGCCGAGATTCAATTTGTGAGAAATGCACCATAAAGCTCTTCGCATGATAGTTAAAACTCACCTATCTTTTAATATAAGCTAGCATTGTAGTTCATTAAAACTCAACCCATTAAATCCGTTCTCTTTATGTGTGTGAGAAATTTAATGATTATGAATTTTTAATTATTTACTGATGGTCCAATACCGGTTCCCGTTGGTGCTAGCCGATTTGATTTCACCCACCCCTCCACGCCGTCACCATCTTTTTTAAAATATATTATATATGTATAGTCATTATAATCTGCCGATGCGTTAACAAGATCCCCTGGAATTATAAATAAATTTTTTATTTTACATTTTTCATTCGGGGCTGAATAGAAATAAGCACGTCCTTTCCCTGACACTTTACAACCAGAATCACCACTTGGAATAATTATTCTTTCTGAATCTGCCTTGGCAGCCACACTTGAACAAAAATCCTCGGCGTGGGAAATTAATGGTGAAATAGAGAACAACAATATAATAAAAGCTTTCATTTTATGAGTCCTTGGCTTTTCATAACACTAATCAATTAATTTGCATAATTTGGATCTGTAGCATATCCGGCTTTTGTAAACCTTTCGCCCATTCAATAGGATCTGAACTGTTAAATAAGAAATGACATCTAGGGTTCTTTTTAAAGAAATCGACTCTCCCATCAATACTATCAGAATAAGAGTCGTAAGCTTGAAATTTATCTATTATCCTAACTCGCTTCCCATTTTCCACTTCATGAGTATAGTCTTCAACATAGCCTGGGTTACCATGAGCTTTAATTCCAAAAATGTTGTAGCTATATTTTTTAGACATGATGTCAGTAGGGGCCGACATTCCATAGCCTGTTTCTAATATAGCCTGTGCTGTTGTTATTGCTGCGGGCACGCGCGACGTTTCTTTATTTTCTTTAGCCTCTGCAAAAACATATTTTACAAATTCTTTTCCTGTGATTTTTCCGATTTTTTTGGCTCGCGGCCTCAACAAACCTAAAAACATAATTGGATGCATATGCCACAATGAAGGCCCCGGCTTTTCCGTCGTGACATCCTGCATCCAGGCCATCCTGTCCAGAAAATCTTCGCTGTACTTCTTCCATTCGGGCGCTTCTTTCTTCAGCGCATTCAGGAACGGCTGCCAGATAGCGACGCGGACTTTCCAATTCTTGGTGGCGGAATCTTAATTTTGACTCCACCGGCCTCTACGGCCCTTCTGACATATGCAGCACATTTCCCAAGACTCTTTGATTCAACTTGTCTATTTATATAGCTAACTGATGCACTATTATTCCACATGGATTCAGCCTTTTCATTCCGTTACGCTGATGATTTTCCAGCCAGTCTTCATTTTTACCAGGGAAACTCTCAGTGATTTTTTCAGATCAGAATCATTCCCCAGAACAATCCCAATCACGGATTTGCTTCCATCGTTCATAATAGCTCTGGTCTTAATATTCAAATTCCAGGAGGGGTAAACATCCTGAGACTTCGTAAAATAATTAACGTCGGACTCAATCCAAAAACCGCCCCAATCACAAATGTAATTTCCTTTATATTGCTTACACTCGCGTTTCTGTAAGCATTTTTTTTCTGATTCTGATTCTGATGCTGTTACCGAATCACTAGAGTCATAGTTACACATTGTAGAATCTTCGATGCTATTCGATAATTGGTCAGAAACGTATTTTTTGACTAACGCCTCATCATTTCCTGAATCATCTTTTAGATATTGTGAATAAAAGTCATGCACTATATCCTCCGGACTTGTTGAGTCAGTAGAAAACGCTAAATTTGAACAAAAAAACAGGGATATAGAAATAAAAGCATGGAGCAATTTATGCGTTAATAATTTCATTTTCTGTTCTCAGTCATTAAAAGACTTGCTGCTGATTTTGTTTTCCTGAACAATATCCGTCAGGCTGAAGTTTGGTGCTTCGTTGGGCAGATTTGCGCCAGTACCCGGTACCAGATAGTCAGAGGCCTTCATAATGAACTCACCTGCGGAGCCATGTTCAATTCCGTTCTTACTTAGCCTCAGGTAAGACCCGCCACCGTTCAGCGTCAGCGTTTCCGGCGTGCTGATAATGATTTCATCTTCACTACTGGTTACCGTTAGCTGCTTTTCTGAAAACAGAGACAGTGTGTTGTGCTGAGCCTGAATTTCGATGTCTCCCTGATTGGCGACCAGCTTTGCCCCCTCTTTATGCACAAACAGCCCAAGGGCTTTTTCTACCGATACAGACAGATTTTTCATCACCCCAATATCAAGATGCTGGCCTGCATTGATCATCGTGTTGCGGGTGCTGCTGAGCTGAAGGTGTTCACCTGAAGTCAATGCCACTCCCTGCGGAGCACTTCCCAGCAGAACCGCAGACTGAAGATCTCTTATTCTCTCAGTCACAAGACTAATCTGACTATTAATGTCACAGACCAGAGCGCCGGCGGCTTCTGCGGCGTTATTCAGCGCCTGCATCTGGCTGTTGGCCTGGTTAATCTGATTAATGGCAGGGGTCATTTCCAGTACCGGCCCCTGGGCTTTTGCCTGGGCATCCGCTGTCAGAAAAAGGCCTTTTGCCGCCCGAACCGCGCCAAATTCGTCGGTTCGCAGTTCAAAACCGGCACCACGTTTTTCACGCTGACCGTTGACCAAATGGCCCATATTGAGCTGCGTCTTGCCATATTCCGTCGCGAGCTTAATATGCTCTTCCTGACGTTTATCCTCCATCCGCAGCTTATTGTTCGCCGGAGTGCGCCACACGTTTCGCGTATGATTATCGCTGGTGACAGGGTCAGGGTGTTCAGAGTCATGCAGGGCGTAAGCGATATACGGGCGGTCAGGATCACCGCTGTCAAACATCACCGCGACTTCAGTGCCATCGAGTAACGGGGCATGCCAGCCATAAGTGTCACCGGCATACGGTTTTGCCAGTCGCAGCCACATACAGGCGTAGCCTTGCCCAGTACTGTTGCGGTCGAAATCGAGCTTTACCCGGTAGCGCCCCTGCGCGTCAAGCCATGAGTACGTATCACCTTTCTGGGTACTTTCCACCCGCGCGGGAAGCGAACCGGAGATAACCGGACGAGGAAGCAATGCAGGGCGGTAGCAGACGGTTTCACTATAAGGGATCCCCTCAAATAACAGCGTAAAGCTACTTTTACGAGAACCGCTGGTGCGAATGGTGGTAATAACAATCCCTTCCTTCACCGCTTCGGGCAATGTTCCATCCGTTTCCAGAACCTGGCCTGGAGCCAGATGAGGGCTGGAGGAGTGCCCGCTGACGCGATACTGCGCGTTCAGAATACGTTCATGACGCAAGCGGGCAAAGTATGCGCCCGTTTCGGGACTTTCGGTGTCTCCTTCAGTCAGGAAAGGTTCAGCATAATGGTACGTTTCGCCGATGGTGATCCCTTCCTTGCCTGTAATACTTTTAGTGCTGTCCTGCGGCGTCTGCGCTTCGCGGTAGTTGTAGTCACGGGCTGTCACACTCCGGCTCACCACGTTGTATGCGATCTGAATATCCCAGATACTCTCCTTACCGCTGTCACTCATACCAGCCTGGTTCCGTAATGGCAGAGTGACACCAAATTCATACTGCTGCTGGCTGTCCTGAAAAATCACCACATCCTTCTCAAGTCGGCTGTCCATCTCAAAGCGCCAGTAAATGCCGACTTCAGCCAGCAGTCGCTGAATAAATTCGAGGTCAGTTTCCCGCCACTGAATGATAAGCTCACGGGACGGATATTCGCGTGACAGTCGAAAATCAAAGTCTGATTCTTCGAGCCCATGTTTACGCAGTACCTGTTCAACTACTTCCGTGACTGACTGGTTGAGGTAAATCTGGTTGCCTTTCGTAAAGCCGAGAAGCGCAATGCGGGGAACAATGGTCAGCGCGTAGTGGGTATCGTCATTTGATGTCGATATACGGCGAAATGAATCCACCACACCGAAAACGGTTCGGACCGGCAGCGCGGGTGTCCCGTCAAACATCGGGATCTGGAAGGTAAATGACGCCGGTTTCAGCAGTAACGTGTCGCAGGCAATATCTGCCGAAGAAGAGGTCACAGCCACGTCATACCGCCAGGGTTGACTAAGGGACTCCACCGCGCTGTAACGCAGCACATCCAGAAATTCAGCAGAGTCATGTACATCAACGCGATAGCGTGACTGGCCAATCAGGTTTTGTACCAGACTGACTCCTTTATTTATTAAAGATCTATTCATTGCATTACTCCTTCTGACTGCCCGCCAAATGTCAGCACCATTCCCTCTTCCCAGGTAAGCCGGACGGAAGATGGTTTTTGTTTTGCGGCCATTTGGCTTAGTTGCTGCTGGTTCAGGGCCGACAGGATAGGACGCAGCCACTCATGCAGATCGGCTTCAGCCGCCACCAGTCGTTGGTTTAACAATGGCCTCAGCAGATCACGCCCCAGGCTGGAGGTCATGAGAATCACGGTATTGCACAAATCATTATTACCCCCGCTAATGCCTGTCCGTAAAAAGAGACCTTGCGGGCCGTTTTCAGGGGTACCTTCAGGGTGTTTCTTACAAAAGTGATTTAAGCGGCGTAGCAGAACGGCAGACTGACTTTCCATGTCGGCACTCTCTTTACGATTGTATTCAGATTCAGGACACGCTACCGCCCCTCGCTGTTTCCCTGTAATCAGGGGACCAAAGCGCACGAGGTCAGGAGTCTGGTTTTAAAGTAACTTTTGTGGTCACCCTGAGAAATGACAGCAAAAATCACCTGACGGGCTGGCATATACCAGCCCGTTTGGACATTACGCAGTGGTGCGTTCGTTCCAGGAGTCGGAATGAATGATGTTGCCGTCTTTGTAAGTCCAGGTGATTTTTTCGTAACGCAGTTCGATCTGTTCCAGGTGGTTATGCTTCTCGAAAGCGGGATCCTTGACGTCGTGCATCACCGGATTCACTTTCACCACCTTCACGTTCTCCAGTTTGGTATTGAAGTACTCCACCTCCTGACCCGCGTCGTTGATTCTGTACCACTTGAATTCCGCAGACTTCAGGGTCTGGCCGGTGGTGACCGCCTTGTAGAGATAGGGGCTGGAGGAGTCGATCTCCTTGGTAAACAGGAACGGCGTGTGGATGCGCGTGCCGGTCAGCTTGCCGGTGTTGTTATCGGTCGGGATGTAGAGGTTGTGTTCCTGAGCAACGATTTCGATACTGCCTTCACGATCCTGAACGTCCACGGACCCTTTAATGTCCGCGCCGCCATCATCCTTTAGCCACAGATAAACGGGGATTGCCATGTTTACTTCTCCATTTCTTGAGTTAAAACGTCACTTTTATCCTGTGACGCTGGTTTTGTGCCTGGCAGACGGCAGGCATCAGCCTGCGGTACCAGAGTGATCTCCACACGCCGGTTGTGCGCACGGCCCTCGGGCGTATCGTTTGATGCAATCGGTCGGCTGTCGCCGTACCCCTGAACGGCAAAACAACTTTCCGGGACGTCTCCGGTATCACGCATCCAGTTGCGAACGGCTTCCGCCCTTTGCAAAGAGAGTGTCTGATTGAGCTGCACGCTGCCGGTGTTGTCGGTATGCCCACTGACCACGATCAGCCAATCCGGTCTGGCTTTAATTCCCACCAGAGCATTGACAAGTATTTTGGTCGACCCCTCTCTGAGTGCCGCCCTACCGGAATCAAACAGTGACATGCTGTCAAGTCGCACAATTTTCGGCATCGACGGCGGTCTGGAAGCGGGCGGAGGAACCCAGGTATCAATGGCCTGTTGCAGCGCCAGCCACAGACGTTGTCCCGGGTAATAACCCAGGCTGTAACGGACGGGTTCGCCTTGCCTTTGCCAGCGTTCCAGCAGCAGGGCATCCTGCTTCAGTGCAGCCAGCGATTCTGCTTTAGGGCGGTAGTGATTCATTGGGATAGCGTTCCAGCGCTGTAAATCAGCACCCACCTGGCGGATCAGAGCACGGTTGTTGAGTGCAGATATTCCCAATGCTGTCAGGGCACAAAGGCACATCAGCAGAACCAGACAACGGGTGCGATGACCACCCTGTACAGGGGAGGCAAATGGTGCCAGCAGCGGCAGAACAGCATCCGGGAAATGGCTGGCAGGAGCAGACGGAACATTTTGTCGGGAAAACTGCAAACAGGTACGGGAACAGAGCCAGTCTGTCCAGAGGGAATGGGCTTCAGGATTAACAGTGCCAAGACGCAATCCCACGGCAAATACGCTTACAGGCGGCGTTAACCGGTCGGTTTTCTCCAGCTCATCAAGCAGGATACTGCGGATAAATGAAAATGCCTGGCTGAGCACCGGGAGCACCACGATATTCTGACTTTCCTGCTGCCAGTCGATACATGCCTGTGGCGAACTGTTTTCCGGGCACACTATCGGTTTGTCACCGCGAACGATCACCCATGGCGTTTCAGGCCCGGAAAACTCTGCACTTACCACAACCGGCAGCACAAATCCCGCCAGCGAATTTAGCTGCTGACTCTGCTGTCGAAGCGTTTTCAGCGTGGAGCGCAGGACGGCTTTATCCTGATGAATATCAGGCCTGCAAACGTACATCACCGAGAGCTGCCCAACCTGCTGAGGAAACTGCGCCTGGATACTGCGGACAACCTCTGTCAGTCGACTGACATCTCCTGTATTTAGCCACCATCCCTGCCCTGTTTTACGTAAAGGCTCTCCGTGAAACAGCGCATTCAGACGATCACCACACACGAGAACCACGGGGCCCATGTTGTCCAGTAACGACAGATCAACCGTAGCAGCCGTGGTATTGTGCTCAGTCTTCCCTCTGCGGCAGCTTTTCAATACAGTCCAACAGGCCAGGATTGCAATCAGCAGTGTGGCCAGCCCCTTAAACACGTTTCCAGCCGGGATGAAATACCAGAGCAACAACCCCAGCGTGACGACACCCACCAGTGTATGCAGAGCAACCGGGAAAATGACGGATTTACGCATTAGCCATGCAGCTCCGGTATTTGTGCTGACAGCAGGGACTGAAGCCACAAGTGCCCTCCCCACCAGACTACGCCCGTGATGATCACTGCCAGTAACACCCAGAACCAGACAGACCGTATCAGACTCCACCGGTGTTTACCCAACCGGCAGACAATCAGAGACAGTCCTCCATCAGGCGGGGAAACACGCTCAGAAAGGGCACTGACCACTTCATCTCGCTGTGTCTGATTGACCGCTTTCAGGCTATACAATCCCTGGAAACCCAGGGCAATCATGCGGTGGTAGCAGGTCAGGACCGCTATATTTGGTGAAGGCTGACGCAGAACTTCTGCAATGCGATCCCAGATAGCCTCTCCTGCCCGAAGTGAGCCAAAGAAGCGGGCCTGGAGCGGTGCTCTGCGCCAGGCCGCCTGTCCTTCATCAAAAGAAACCTCTTCACCATCTTCGGGTTTTTCAGCTTTACGGCTCATCACCGTCTCGTCCAGTAATGCACACTGGGCGTAAGAGATATGCGCCACACTAGCGTCGTCGTATCCGGCACGCTCCAGTGCTTCACGCACCTGTTCGACCTGCTTAACACATTTGTCATAAAGTGCGCTGCCATTGTGGGTAACGGCACCTTTCTTCAGCATAGTGACGGTAAGCCACGTTTCCGCCATCAGCTGGTCAATATCGATTTCCTGTCTCATGAGCGCAATACCGCAAACAGTTCAAGCTCCAGGGCACCAAGCAACTCCGGTACGTAGAACATACATACTCCCTGCTCCTGCATTTCATGCGCAGCAGCGCTCTCCATATCAAGGGCGAAATACTGGTTTTCCATACGTACCGGCAATGCGGCAGGGACCCTGCTTACCGGGATCAACGGAATACCTTTGAGTGCTGCACCATAAATGGTACTGACCTCATCAGGGGAACCGGCCTGGCAGAGTGAAGGGAATTTTTCGGCGATCTGCCAGGCAGGGACATCTGAGCGAACAGAAAGGTAAAGGTCGGCCTCTTCACGCAACCGAATATCGTGAAGATTTGCCTTCCAGGTCTGCCCATCCGGACGGGACATTTCCAGTGCAATTACGCGGGATGGCAGACTTGCTTCCAGCAGCGCTGTGACCAGGTCAAAGAGCGCAAGGAAAGCATTGGCCGGTTCCGCGTGGTTATAACCCGGTATCGCGTCAAGGTCATGATCCAGTGAAAAGGTCAGCATGCTACCCGCCAGGCGAGCGAGTTCAGCCCATACCTGTTCAGGCGGTCGAGCCGGAAATCGTTCGTATTCCGTCAGGACGCTGGCATGAGAATTAAGCGCATTCAGTAGCCAGAACAGCGAGACATCGGCCACCGCAAAATCGGCCAGTCTTTCGTTACTTTCACGGCGCATGGTCATCAGCCGCTGACGTCGGGAGCGCAGCTGGCGATTAAGCAGCATCAGACGTTCACGAAGAAGCGGGCTGGCAGCAAATGACGCGACAGGAGGAATGAAAAACGGATCCTGTCGCCATGCATTTTGACCATCCCGAATCAATCTCGCTACAGGGCAAACACTCCAGGCGTCATTACTTTCATGAGCAAACCGGATGGTGTAATTGAAGCGAGCCACGGCGATGGACTCTTCTTCAGAGCCAAAGGCATCAGGCAGGGTTACCCACTCCTCCCGGTAGCGAAGCGGACGATCAGCGACCATGCCTTCCTGTTCAAGATTGTTTACTCCCGGCTGCATATGAGGTAGTGCGATAACAACCGTTACCGCATCAATGCCAGCCAGCATTTCGGGATCTAGCTCACGAGGAGGGGGAGGTAAATCGCTTCTTTGAGCATCAATCAGCGAACCATCTTCCAGCCAGAGACGTAACTGTGAAATCTGGATCAGACCCGATGAAAGAAGAGCGTCGTTAAACGCAATTTTTTCCACTCCCCATGGAAAAGGAGATACCAGTGCCGATCCACCTGCACTGCGAAAAGACTCCCATTCAGCCTGCTGCTGGAACTGCTGAGGAGAGAGCAAAGCCCCCTCGTTCCATAGCGGACGATAAATTTTCATCCCTGATTTCCCCTCACCTTATGATTTCGCCTTCGGCATCTGGGAAACCAGCGACAGGTTGACGTCCATCCCTTCCACCTGGAAGTGCGGCACCG